>NZ_CP036313.1:507500-1107500 GCF_004319545.1 Desulfobacter hydrogenophilus
ATCATCCTCTCAGACCAGCTAACCATCGCTGCCTTGGTAGGCCTTTACCCCACCAACAAGCTAATGGTCCGCAGACTCATCCCCAAACAATTGCTTTCAAGAAGAGGCAATCTTTCATCAATCCACTTGTGTAAATCGACTTTATCCGGTATTAGCTACCCTTTCGAATAGTTATTCCAGGTTTGAAGGCAGATTATCTACGTGTTACTCACCCGTGCGCCACTCTACTCAGGATTGCAAGCAATCCTTTTCTCGTTCGACTTGCATGTGTTAAGCACGCCGCCAGCGTTCATTCTGAGCCAGGATCAAACTCTCCAGTTATAATCCTTTACTAAAACTTTTTAAGGTCTACACTCAAAGCTGTTAAGCTAAAGCGTATTGTCATTGACCCGCTCTTTTCTTCTTCACTGACCAATTTTCAAAGATCAAACTTACGCTTCAAAAAAAAACTCTGTCGGAAACCGTTGAGCCGTTCCCGTGAAGCCAGAGCAATATCCTTTATTTTCTAATCAATGTCAAACCTTTTTTTAATCAAATCTCAATTTTTCTTTGAACTACCCCAAAGCACAACTCGCAACTTTGGACACAACCCTTCGTAAAATCATAAGAATCTGTTAAATCACCCGCCTATTCAACACATACAAAAAAAGTTTAAGATATAACTGCAAGCAGGTTTTGATTAAAACTCCTGACAAAATACGCCGGTACAATTTAAATTTTAAAGAATATTATTGATATGAACTTGATTGATTTAAGAAGTGATACGGTAACCCGCCCCACAGATAAAATGCGACAGGCCATGATGGATGCCTCTGTGGGTGATGATGTATCCAAGGAGGACCCGACAGTTAATCTGCTTGAAGAAAAGCTTGCTACCATCGCAGACAAGGAAGCAGCAAAATGGCGGAAAATGCTTGGCGACCCACATGGAAATCCAGGCTATCCTCATTGACCGTGCCGAAAATCTGCGGATGGTCACGCATCTGGATATTACCAAAAATGATATTTACAAAACCGTGGAGGCCTTTCACTCATTTTACGACGCCATCAAATAAAACGCTGGGGGAAATCCGTAAACAGGCCATCAACACCGGCCTCGACAAAACGCATGTAATCGTGGAGCTCATTTACCGTGAACAGATTAATACGCTTGCCTGCACTTTTCAGCTGTCTGATGTCTGAAGGCGTAACCAGCAAAGCATTTATATTGAGCACTTCAAATTCAGCACTGATAAATAAAGGATCATTAAAATTTAAGGATTCGTCATCCCGAGCCCCCACCAGGGCCTGAAGCTCATATTCAGGGGCATGCTGCCGCAAAAATCTAAGCCAATCATAATTGAATGAGGAAAGGGTCACCTGATCAGGGGAGATACCGGACCGTGCCAGTTCAGTCAGTAACCGGGCCGGATGAAAGTTAAGTTCCGGTTCATTGCCATGGTCTTTAAGCTCAACATTGATACACCAGTTAAGATCTTTGGTTAACACAAGGCCGTCGTACAAAGAAGGAATGCATTCCCCTTTAAAACCTTCCAGGGTCTGTGCGTCAATGCCAAAAACAGTTGAATAAGCGTCATCCCGCTCAAACCAGCTGCCTGCATCTAATAATTTCAAGTCAACAAGAGTATGCCTGTCCAGCCGGTCTATGGTGCTCGGTCCGGGCCAGAATGTTTTTTCAGGTGCTTGGGGGTCATATCCAAACGCCTGGACAGCATTGGTGCACCGGGTCAGGGTTTCATCGTGAAAGAGCACCAATTCCCCGTCCCGGGTCAGGACGGCATCAGTTTCCCACCGATGAGCACCCAGTCTGTGTGCCAGACGGGCAGCCGCCAAGGTATTTTCCGGGGCCAGACTTCTGGCCCCGCGGTGAGCGATGATTTCAACAAACCTGGGCATGATTACGTCGAAGGATCACCCCCCAGGAACCGTATAAGTCTTACACGTTCCGCTTGAACAAGTCCGTTCCTGGGTATGGACGCCTTGGGCCGCAGCATTTCCTGACGAACCCATGGCATAGTTGGTAGCCGAAACCACCCGCTGGAACTCCTTGGAGTTACATTTGGGGCAGACCACCTCCTTGTCATCTTGTGCCCCCATAACAATCACTTCAAAAAATTCTTCGCATTTGCTGCATTTAAATTCATATATCGGCATGTTTACTCCTTATAATTAAATAGTAGTTCTTCAAATATAAGCAGTTATAGAGTTTGTCAAGACTCGCCTGCCGTATCAAGAAGTTCCCTGGCATGGGCAAGGGTAGCATCGGTGATCCGGCTGCCGCCAATCATTCGGGCCAGCTCCTTTACCCGGTCTTCCTGACAGGTCAAGGAGGTGATGCGGGTAGCTGTTCTGCCGCCGGACACCTGTTTGGTTATCCTGAACTGATGGTTGCCGTACCTGGCAATCTGGGCCAGATGGGTAATGCAGATCACCTGTTGAACCCTGCCCAGTTCTTTAAGTTTGAGCCCCACCTTATCAGATGTCGCACCGCCAATACCGGCATCCACTTCATCAAAGATCAGGGTCTCAAAGGACTGACCCCGACAGAGCACGGCTTTAAGCGCCAGGACAATACGGGACAGTTCCCCGCCCGAGGCTATTTTTGCCAAAGGCTTTGGGGCTTCTCCAGGATTTGGGGTTAGCAAAAACCGCACCCGATCCATGCCTGTGGCAAATATTTTTTCATTATCCGCAGTTACAAGCTCGTCAGGGTCAACGCCTGGATCCGTGGAAAAATCCACCTCAAAACTGGCTCGGCCCATGTCAAGGGCACCAAGCTCTGCTTTTGCCAGCCCGGCCAGGGCCAGGCCTTCGTTCTGCCGCCGCATGGACAGAGCCTTTGATTTTTGACGAATCCGGTCCACCAGCCCCTTTTGTTCCTGTTCCAGCTGTTCTATACGCCCCTCAAGACCCTGGATATCTGCCAAATGCTCTGACATGTTCCGATATTGCTCAAATATGGTATCAATACTGCCTCCATATTTCCGCTTAAGTTTTACGATCTGATCCAGACGCCGGTCCACCTGGTCCAGGGATTGGGGGTCCAGATCGATACCTGCGGCAAAGGATCTTAACTCTGACACCAGGTCCTGGAGTTCATAGGATATTTCATCCAGGCGCCGGGCCAGGGCACCCAGATTTTCATCGGTATCGCAGAACCGCCCAAACCGGGCAGACATGCCTGAAATCTGATCCAGCACCGAGCCTTCCCGGTCATATAAATTATGCACTGCACTGTTTACTGATTCAAAAATCTGCGCGGCATTCTGCAGCTGGCCACGTTTTTGAATCAGTTCGTCATCCTCTCCGGGCTGGATACTGGCTGTTTCAATCTCATCCACCTGAAATTGGAGCAATTCCAGTTCTTTTTCAGCCTTTTCCTTTCCGGCCTTTAGGTTGGCGATCTCTTTTTTCAAAGGAACAATCTGCCGATACAACCCTGCCACATCTCTTCTCAGGTCAAGGGTCTGGGCAAATTCGTCCAGGATATCCAGATGCTGATCTTCTTTAAGCAGCCCCTGATGGGCATGCTGACTGGATACACCGGCGATATTCTCCGTCACCTGTTTTAAAAAATCCAGGGTGGTCTGGCGGGCGTTGATATAAATTTTACTTTTTCCTTCAGCAGACACCACCCGCCTGATGATCAGGCCGTCGTCAATATCCATATCCTGGTCTGCCATGAGCCGGGCAGCATGGGAATCAGGGGCAATGTCAAACACTGCTTCCAGTTCGGCATGATCCTTTCCGGTGCGCACCAGATCCGCCGAAGCCCGAGATCCCAAAAGCAGGTTTACGGCCTGGATGATAATTGATTTTCCTGCCCCGGTTTCCCCTGTCAGTACGGAAAGGCCGGGACCGAATTCAATACGCAAATCCTCAATAATCGCAAAATTTTTTATGGCCAGGGCGTGCAGCATAAAATCTCCTTGCCGAAGAAAAACCCATGTGAAGCCAGGCCGCGGCCATGGCAGCCACAAGCCTGGGGATCCACAGCCAGAGAGCTGGCAGCCCCAAAGAAAGAAATAAGGCTGGATCCTCAATCATGGCATGATTGACTCCGATGGACAGGTGAAGCCGGGTTAGGGCTTTCGGGTCATGGGCATTATTTTTTGTCTCTTCAACGATGACGGCAGCTCCATAAGCCAGGCCAAAGACCGCTGCGGTCATCCAGAGCAATGCACAGGATTTGTCCAACCCCAGAAGTCTTAACACAGGGGCTGTCATCCGTGTCACAGCTTCAATAATATGAAAGGTTCTTGCCAGTTCCATGACCACCATCAACGGCATAATAATACACAAAATCTTTAAGCATAGCCAGGCCGTGCCTGCGGTCCAGTCAATCAGCATAACGGAGAGCGGACCTGGCGCCGCCTGCACAACCGACACACCAGTCGGCCCGGCATTGCCGGCGTCCACCCCCATAATCCACCCGCAGATCATGGTGACAATAAAGGACATGACCAGACGGAAAACAACTGCCGTTGAAAACCGCAACCCTGAGTTGGCCTGGACCAGACTTTCCTGAATCAGGTTGTGGGAAATCAAGGTAAACACGGCAATCAGGGTCATGTGCGCCATGGAAAAGGGTATCACAGACAGGGCAGCCACAGTGCCGTAAATCCCTGTAAAAATACCGAGAACCAGCACAACGGCCGCAGAGGCCGGCAGATGGATCATGGTCATCATGGGTTGTAAAAGAAAATCAAGGTGGTGCAAAAGCTGATAATGCACAATTAAAGCTGTCGCAAAGGAGACAGGCACAAGAATCTTAACCAGCCAGATCAGACCGGACCACCCTTTATTTAAACCGGTTTTAACTGAGGCCAGCACTTGCTCGAGCATGCGGGATTCAGAATTTCGGGGAACCGGATGAGGCATCTTGGGGCGAATCCAGATTCTTCCTCACGGTGTCATTGACGGTCTTGTAAACATCCTTAAAAGATTCATGGACGTTGGAAGGCGACAATCGACCCATCTCAATGAACTTGACTATAATTTCCTTGGTGGCTCTGAGTATGTGTTCGTCAACGGATTTCATAGATTGCTGAATACCAGAACCATTTGATAAGGTCAATATTTGACCTGAATTTGTGTTGCCATGTGTTTCTAAATGTTTATAATACAGTTTTCTTTTTAACAGCCATAGGCTGACCTGGTCTATCAACACTAGGCACAACCTACAACAAAACATGAAAGTAATTTAATAACTTAATTTAAACTTTTCAACGTAAAGGCAGCGTTGCATAATGAGTGAAAACCCCATTGACCATAACGACATCCATATTCTTGAGCGGGACGGCAAACAAATCATTCTCATCGGAACAGCCCATGTGTCCCGGCACAGTGCCCAGCTAGTTTCAGACACCATAGCATCCGAACAGCCTGATACCGTATGTGTGGAACTTTGCAGCAACCGTCTTTCGGCCATCCGGGATAAAGACAGATGGCAAAACATGGATATTGTAAAAATCATCAAGGAAAAAAAAGCCCTGATGCTGTTTATGAATCTTTTGCTGGCCGCTTTCCAAAAAAAAATAGCCGATAAATTTGGCATAAAACCGGGTCAGGAGATGATCAATGCCATTACTGCCGCAGAAAAAACAGGTGCCGCCATTATTCCTGCCGACAGAGAAATTCAGACCACCCTTTCCCGGATATGGCGGGGTATGGGATTCTGGGAAAAAACCAAACTGATATTCTCCATGGTGCTTTCATTTGGCCAGTCCAATGAGATTGAAGAGACAGACATTGAAAAAATGAAGCACCAGGACATCCTGCAGTCCCTGCTTTCGGAAATCAAAGAGGATCACCCTATTATTGGAGAAGTGCTGATCAACGAACGGGACCAGTTCCTGGCCCAAAGCATTCGAAGTGCGCCGGGAGACAAAATCGTGGCGGTGGTGGGTGCGGCCCATGTACCAGGAATTTTAGAATATATTGAACAAAACACTCCCATAGACATTGCCGCACTCAACACACTCCCCCCTCCCGGCAAAGTGGGAAAGGTATTAAAATGGCTTATCCCGGGCCTTATCGTCATGCTTTTCATCGCCGGATTTCTCATGGGGGGCAAAGGCGCCGGGACTGACATGATCTGGATCTGGGTACTGGCCAATGGCATTTTTGCCGGCATCGGCGCACTCATCGCCCTGGCCCATCCCTACACCATTTTTTCATCCGTGATAGCCGCACCGCTGACCTCTCTGAACCCCATGATTGCAGCAGGCTGGGTGGCAGGTCTTGTGGAGGCGTTTGCACGCAAACCCAAAGTGCGTGACCTTGAGGCGATCCCCGAGGATATCACGTCTGTAAAAGGATTCTGGCGGAATAATGTCACAAGGATTCTGTTGGTGGTGGTGTTCACCAATCTTGGTTCCTCCATCGGCACCATGACAGCCCTGCCGTTCATGATCAAGCTGCTATCCTGATACGGTTAAGATCACTGATGGCAAAGGCATAGGATGCACCCTTTGGACATAGGCCACTACTTACTTTTTCTTGATTTCATATTCAAAGCAAGATATGTTTGCGTATTAAAGATCATTAAATTATGATCGAACTCTAAAAACACCCACAGAGTTAATGCGGTGTTTCTCTATTAAGCGTAACGGCATATAAAAAATAATACAAAGGCACGGGTTCATTCACATAAGGCGAGATGGAGTTGGAGATCTAATGGATATTTTTGTAGCACGCCAGCCTGTATTCACTTCAGATAAAAAACTTTTTGGTTATGAACTTCTATTCAGACTCAGCCTGGACAATGTGTTCCCAGATATCGACGGATCTGTAGCCACATCCAGTGTACTGTCCAATACGTTTTTTTCCTTTGGACTCAATGACATCCTTTCCGGCAAACCCGGACTGATCAATTTTACCCAGGATCTTCTGCTCAAACAGACACCGCTTCTTTTCCCGAAAGACCATATTATCATTGAGGTTTTAGAAGATATTGAGCCTGAACCTGAAATCATTGACGCATTAAAGTCTTTTAAATCCCAAGGATTCAGGATCGCCCTGGATGATTTTGTTTATGATCAAAAATTTAGTGAAATGATTCAGCTGTGCGACATGATAAAATTTGACATCATGGCCACACCTCTGGACACCCTGGGCCCGATTTTTAACTCCATAGGAAATGAACTCAAGCATATTACACTGTTGTGTGAAAAGGTGGAAACCCACGAAGAGTTTGAACAGGCCAAAGCCATGGGGTTCCATCTGTTCCAGGGATATTTCTTTTCAAAACCCGAAGTCATATCCAATAAAGGCCTATCAGCCAACCAGGTCACCAACCTGAAACTGTTAAATGAGGTTTCAAAGCAGGAGCCGGCTGTAGACGTTATAGAGGCCATGATAAAAAATGATGTGGCCATCTCTTTCAAGCTTTTGACCTTTATCAATTCAGCCTATTTTAAGCGCCCCACGGCCGTAGATACGATCAAGGATGCTATCACATTTTTGGGCCTGCAGGAGTTAAAAAAATTTATCAATGTAGTGGTAGTCTCGGGTATAAACCCGGACAAACCCAACGAGCTTATCCGGTTTTCGGTGATCAAGGCCCGGATGTGCGAACAATGCGCTCATGTGATTAAAACCCGGTTTACGCCGGAAGAATTGTTCACTGTGGGCCTGTTTTCAACCATGGATGCCATTTTGGATATGCCCATGGCAGACATTCTTGAAAAAATTGCCCTATCTGAAAAAATCAAGGATGCGCTTTTAGGCAAAGACCGCATGTTCAGACAGCTCAATGACCTGATCACAAGCTTCGAACAGGGACAGTGGGACCATACCAGATTTCAGGCAGACAAAGATTCTAAACTGATTCAAAAACTGCCCGCCTTTTACATGGACGCCTTAAAAATGGCGGATTCTTTTCTTGACTCTGACTAATTTTGTCTTAGGGCCATCAGCGGGATTGGGCAAATTTCTGGATGCAGGCCGGGTACAGTTCCCACTCCTTCTTTAATCCTTTTACCTTGACATCTTCCAGGGTATCACCATCGACTATTTCAAATGCCTTCTGGCCGATGATGGGTCCTGTGTCTTCCCCGTAATCAACATAGTGAACCGTGCATCCACCAATTTTGCACCCATACCGGAAGGTGTCCCCGTATCCGTCGGTTCCGGGGAACGCAGGCAGCAACGCTGGATGGATGTTCATAATCCGATGACCCGAGGCGTTGGTATTAATCCGGTCAATGAAATAAGGGGTAAACACACGCATGAACCCGGCCAGAACCAGCAAATCCATATCATAGGATTCAATATTATCTAATAGCTGCCGTTCGGCAATCACCCTGGATTTTATGAAAAACAGGGCTTTTTCATAATCCTTTTCAACATCCACCAACCGCTGCTTTTTTAAAATTTCTTCGGGGTCAAAATCTTTGGGAAGCAGGCTGTCAACATCCCGGACGTTGCGACAATCGGCAATGATCCGGGCATAATCCACCACAAACGTTTGAATACCTGCTTTTTTTGCCCGATCCAAACCTTTCACCCCACCAACGTCTGATCCGGTAAAAACAATCTCAGCATCAATGCGCCCCTGGTTGCAGGCATCAATAATGGCCTGCAAGTTAGTGCCACCGCCGGATATCAATGTGCCGACTTTTAATTTTTCAACCATCTTCCTGTTTCTGTTCCTTTCACTATTGGTTGCCATACCCATTTTGGGCCCCGCAGTCGGGGCATTCCCATGTAATTCCGTTGCAGGTCATCCCCCACTGGTTTTCATACATACAGGACTGACACATGGAAAATCCGCACCGACACTGCCAGCAGAACATGACTTGAGCACCGCAGCAATGACAGATTTTTGACCGGCTTTGCCGCCGCCGGGACTTCCCGGCTTTAGCCCGTGCCCGGGATTGTTGGGACATAAGACTTCTCCTTTCCTTTAAAAGATAGTATATATGCCGCTAATTAAATAATAATTCAACAGACAATTTTCAGGAAAGTTATAATGGCTGTACCAAGCACTATTTACCTGATCGACGGCAGCGCATTTGTATACCGGGCCTTTCATGCCATCCGCAGCCTGGCCACGTCAAAGGGGCATCCCACCAATGCTACATTCGGATTCACCCGAATCCTGCTGAAACTGCTTAAGGACAAACAACCCCGATACGCGGGCGTCTTCTTTGATGTCAAAGGCCCGACCTTTCGCCATAAAATATTTGATGAATATAAAGCCAACCGCCCGCCCATGCCCGAAGAACTAGCCATTCAAATCCCGGACATTAAAGCGGTTACCAAGGCGTTGAACATCCCTATTATCGAGAAAACCGGATATGAAGCGGATGATCTTGTGGGTACCTATGCCCGCATTGCCCAAAAGCAAGGATTCAAGGTGGTCATGGTCACAGGGGACAAGGACTTTATCCAGTTGATCACCGATGACTGTTCCCTGTGGGATCCCATGAAGGACACCGTCACTGACCGGTCCGGTGTAAAAGAGCAAATGGGTATCGAACCCGAGCAGTTCATTGACGTGTTAGGCCTTGCCGGAGACACTTCAGACAACATCCCCGGTGTAAAAGGCGTGGGCGTCAAAACCGCCGTTAAACTGATTGTCGAATACGGATCCATCAGCAGTATTTATAAGAATCTGGGCCAGCTGAAAAAAAAGAAAAAACTGCATGAAAACCTGACGGCTTCCAAAAAGATAGTCGATTTAAGCCGGGAACTTGCCACCATTGACCGGCATGTGGATGTCGGGCAGTCCTTGAACGATTTTCAACTGCAGGAATTTGACACCCGCAAAGCCTTTGAACTGTTCCAGTCATTTGAATTTAAAGCCCTTGCCTCAGAATTTTCTGAAAAAGCAGATAAATCCACAAAAACATATAAAATGGTCCACACCGTTGACGACATGGAACATCTGGTGGCAGCGCTTGAAAAAAAAGGGATTTTTGCCATTGACACAGAGACCACCGGCATTGAGCCCATGCGGGCGGATCTTGTGGGCCTGTCCTTTTCATATGAAGACAATACTGGGTTTTACATCCCGGTGGGACACACCAATACAGGCGGAATACAAATGCCGGAAAAAGAAGAGATCCTTCGTATTTTCAAGCCGTTGCTTGAAAATTCCGACATCGCCAAGGTGGGTCAGAACATCAAATATGACTTCATTATTCTGGCCCGATACGGCATTGAGATCAAAGGCATTGTGTTTGACACCATGATTGCCTCCCACCTGCTCAATCCCGGCACCCGGGGACATGGTCTGGACCGTATTGCCATGAATCTTTTCGGACACAAAATGATTTCCTACGAAGAAGTGACCGGCAAGGGAAAAGACCAGATCGGATTCCAGGAAGTCCCCCTTGACCTTGCCGCAGACTATGCGGCAGAGGACGCAGATCTGACCTTTATGGCATATGGGCTATTGAAAAAACAGATTGAGGACAAAGGGCTCACCCCTTTGATGGAAACCATTGAAGTGCCGTTAATCTGCGTTCTGGCAAAAATGGAGATGGCAGGAATTCGTGTGGATACGGATGTGCTTGGGCAAATGTCCCTGGAGTTTGCCGAAGAACTGAAAACCCTTGAACAAAAAATTTACGAACTTGCCGGAGAAGAGTTCAACATCAATTCACCCCAGCAACTCGGGGTGATTCTGTTTGAAAAGTTAGGACTTAAAACCGTTAAAAAAACCCGGAAAAAAACCGGGTATTCCACGGATGTCGACGTGCTCACCCAACTTGCCAACACCCATGAAATGCCTGAAAAACTGTTACGGTACAGGACCCTTGGCAAACTGAAATCCACCTATGTGGACGCCCTGTCTTCACTGGTTCACCCGGATACCGGACGCATCCATACCTCCTTTAACCAGACCATAACCGTTACCGGCCGCCTGTCATCGTCCAACCCAAATCTGCAGAACATTCCCATTCGCAAACCCGAAGGGAAAAAAATCAGGCAGGCCTTTATCCCTGCGGACGGCTGCACCCTGATTTCCGCCGATTATTCCCAAATTGAACTGCGGCTTTTAGCCCATTGCGCTAAGGACCCCATTCTCATTGAATCTTTCCAAAACGACGAGGATATTCATACCCGTACGGCGTTGGAAGTTTTCCAGGTGCTGCCCGGTCTTGTCACCGATGAAATGCGCAGCCAGGCCAAATCCATCAACTTCGGCATCATCTATGGCATGAGCGCATTCCGCCTGTCAAATGAGTTGGGCATCAGCCGAAAAATGGCAAGCATCTATATTGACAATTATTTCAAGCGTTATGCAGGGGTCAAAGCATTCATCGACAAGACCATCGAACAGACCCGGGAAACCTGTGAGGTATCCACTTTATTCGGCAGAAAACGCAGGCTGGATGATATCCGTTCATCCAACGCCAATTTGCGAAACTTTGCCCAGAGGGCTGCGGTGAACACGCCTATTCAGGGCAGTGCGGCGGATTTGATCAAGCTTGCCATGATCAAAATGCAGACCGCCCTTGCAACGGAAAAAATGGAATCAAAGATGCTTTTATCCGTACACGATGAAATTATCTTTGAATCCCCGGAACAGGAAAAAGATAAACTCATGGCCATGGCAAAGCAGGTTATGGAAAACGTTACGCCCCTGAAAGTACCCTTAAAAGTGAACTTTGGTGCCGGAGCGAACTGGGCCGAGGCTGAACATTAAAAAACAAAACAGACAAGAGGAAACACGTGAGTAATCAGCGCATCGGACTTGTGATAAAAAATGAAGACCACGCCCAGAACAAAGCCCGGGAATTGATCCGGCATATAGGGGACAGATGCCTGATCATTGACACCCAGGCCCCGACGCCGCCACCCATCCCCGACGATCTGATCTGCATTGTTGTGCTTGGCGGAGACGGCACCTTTTTAAGTGTGGCCCGATATATTGGTGACTCGAACATTCCCCTGATGGGTATCAAATTCGGTGAGGTTGGGTTTCTTGCCGAAACCACGGAGGATCTTCTTTGCAAGAGGGTTGATACGGTGTTTAAAGGGGATTATTTTATCCAGGAGCGTAGCCGCCTCAATATCCGTGTGGTTCGGGACGGTCAGTGCATCGTGGACGAAGATGTGCTAAATGATGCGGTCATCAATAAGGCGGCTCTGTCAAGGCTTGCCTCATGCGCCGTCTATCTGGATGAGACCTATTTGACCACATATCGCGCTGATGGGCTGATTGTGGCCACGCCCACGGGCTCCACAGCCTATTCCCTGGCCGCAGGCGGCCCCGTGGTTTATCCCGAAGTGCCCTCCATTATCCTTACCCCAATCTGTCCCTTTACCTTGACCAACCGACCGTTGCTCATCCCGGACCATACCCGGGTTGAAATCAGCCTGAAAGGCAGCCCCGAGGATATGATTCTAACTCTGGACGGTCAGGAGGGGTTTGATATGGCGACCTGTGACAAAATCTACATTCAAAAAAGCCGCCACAGCGTAAAAATGCTCTCCTTTGAACCCCACTCCTATTTCAAGGTACTGAAAACGCGGCTACACTGGAGCGGCGGCAGATCCTGACAGTCTATTTCCAATAGCGCAGGCGGATTGCATTTTTGATAAGAAGCGTCTTTTTATCCTAAAATAAGTAGCAGAAGAGCTGAACCACAGTCCCAGTCTTCTTGCCCCATCTGTCAGGAGATCCAAAACAAATAAGCCATTGAAAAATTGAATGTTTTCTGGTTTAACCTTTTTATGGGAACCTTTAGAATATTCTTTGCTGCCACCCTCCTTGTCCTGCTTGTCGGATGCGGCGATGATGAACCCGTGGTCAAGGTGGATTTAAGCCGGACCGAACAGGTGACTTTCACACAAGAGCCTGATCAGATCACCTACGCCTACCTGCCCCAGTATTCCCATACGGTCTCCTATACCCGTCACCACGGCCTGATCAATTACCTAAGAAAAACAACCGGGCTGAATATCAGACAGATCTTTCCAGACACCTTTGATCAGCATATGAAAATGGTGGGGAACAGACAGATCGACATCTCCTTTTCCAATCCCTTGATCTATGTCAAAATCGCCCAAAGATACGGAGCCAGGGCCTTTGCCCAGATCGTCGAAACCACGGGCAAGGACAGCTTCAGGGGGCAGATCATCACCCGCAAAAACAACTTGGCCATCCAGCGTCTTGAAGACTGCCGGGGCAAAAGGTGGATCGCCGTGGACCCGGCATCGGCAGGCGGCTACCTTTTTCCCCTGGGTCACTTTTTCAACCAGGGTATTTTCACCAGCGATTTTAAAGCCATTGATTTTGCCCCCGGCCCGGGGGGTAAGCAGGAGAAGGTCATCCTTGCCGTATTTGCCGGCCGGTACGATATCGGCACCATACGGGAGGGGGCCCTGGATGTGGTGGCCGGCAGAATTGATGTGTCAAAAATCCGAATATTGTCCCGGACCCGCACGTATCCAGGATGGGTATATGCAGCCAGGAAAGATCTGGATCCCAACAACCTGGATAAAATAAAAAAGGCCTTGACAGCGCTGGATTTTAACCGGCAGGACCACCGGGAGATACTGGAGGCGGCTAATTTTTTTAAGGTGATTCCGACCCAAGACGAAGATTTCCAACCGGTCAGAGCGCTGATGGACAAACTCGGCATGGAGCTGACCCCATGAAGCTGGGATTCAAAGGGAAATTGCTCATGGGCTTTTTTATCCTGCTCATGGTCCAGGGCCTGGTTATTTTTTTCTGGTTCAGCCAGGCCATGAAAGCCTCGGTGCTGGATGAGATCAAAAACCAGGGACTTTCCACCGCCACCAGCCTGGCCGTAGGGTTGGTCGAACCGTTGCTGGCCATGGATTACCTGCGCATGAAACTCCTGGTGGATGAAACCAAAAGATTGAGCAACGATATTTTTTACATCTTTGTTCTGGATCCCGAGGGCCGTATCCTGGCCCACACCTTTAAAGACGGATTTCCAGTGGAATTAAAAACCGTCAACCTGTTTTCCCGGACCAAAGGGTTTTCACTCAAGCTTCTGAACACCGGCGACGAAAAAATTTATGACTACGCCGTTCCCATTACCGTCAACCAGGATCTTCTGGGTGTCCTTCGATTAGGGCTTTCCCATACCCGGGCGGAAGAGGTGGTCGACCAGGTCCTGATCACCACCATTATTATCATGGTTTTGGCCATCTTTCTGGCGGGACTTGTGGGCACCCTGCTGGCCAACCCGGTCATCCGGAGCATCAAAAAACTCCATGACTCATCGGAACAGGCCTTGCGTGGAAATCTTAATATTCACACCGCCCCGGCCCTTGCAAGAAATTGCTGGGACATCATGAACTGTAGCCGGACCGAATGCCCAGCCTATAAAAATTATCATCACAGGTGCTGGTACCTGGCCGGCACCTTGTGTCCCACCTGTGTGGGAGGCGAATATGCCAAAAAAATCGAATCCTGCCGGAAATGCCGGGTATACCGGCAATGCTCAGGGGACGAAATCCAGAGTCTGGCCGAAAGTTTTGACGCCATGACCCTGTCCTTAAAGGGCAACCTGTCTGACCTGAAGAACGCGGAAAAAATTCTCAATGATCAGAAAGGCAGGCTTCAGACTATTTTGGATGCAGTTCCCGATTTTATCTCCCTGCAGGATGCCCAGGGACGGTATATATCGGTGAACAAAGCCTTCTGCGAGATGCTGGGCAGATCCCAGGACCAAATCGTAGGCCGGTTCAACAAGGACCTGTTTCCTCCCATCATTGCCGAACGTTACGATGAGGAGGACCGCTCCGTCCTCTCCTCCAGCACGCCCTTGGTCAAGGAAAATCGAATCAAAGATCACCGGGGTACAAGATGGCTCCACGTGGTTAAAATTCCTGTCCCGGGAAAAGACCTGGCGTCCATAGGCCTGGTCTGCAGTGGCAGGGACATCTCCATACTTAAGGAAGTCCAGGACCAGCTCACCCATGCCCAGAAGATGGATTCCGTGGGCCGCCTGGCCGCAGGCGTCGCCCATGAGATCAATACGCCTCTGGGCATTATTCTGGGATACGGCCAGCTGCTGTTGGAAGACGTGGAAAAAGAGGGCCAGATCTACCAGGATGTGTCAGCCATTGTCAAACAAACCAAAATCTGCGCCAAAATCGTCAAGGACCTGCTCAATTTTTCCAGGTCCAGTGAAAGCGTAACATCACACTTTGATATTCATACCGCCCTTGAAGAAGTCATCGACGTGGTGGAGCACACCTTTCGCCTGAACCATATCACCATACGCCGCAATTTTCACCCAAGCCCTTTGTATCTGAAAGGAGACAAAGAAAAAATCAGACAGGTCTTTGTTAACCTGCTCAACAACGCCTTTGATGCCATTGGCAGCAACGGGGAAATCTTTGTCGGCACCGGAGAAGCGGAACCGGGCAGCCAAATGAAAATCTCTGTGACAGATACAGGATGCGGTATTGATAAAAAAAATCTGCAAAAAATATTTGACCCCTTTTACACTACCAAGGGGCCGGGCAAGGGAACAGGGCTGGGCCTGTCAGTCACCTTTGGCATCATTAAAGAACACAAAGGAAAAATCGAGGCATACTCTCCCCCGTTAGACAAATCCCTGCTCCAGGGGACAGAATTTGTCGTACTCCTGCCCCTGGACAACGAACCTGCAAAAGGAGAACAAGATGGCTGAAATTCTGGTCCTGGACGATGTTCAGGATGCCGGTGCCCTGATCAAGAGAATATTGGAACGTAAAGGCCACAAGGTCACCCCCTTTACCGAAGAGGAAGAGGCCATTGCCCATGTGGCCAAAGGCGGTACAGATCTTGCCGTTCTGGATATCAAACTTAAGAAGATGAACGGCGTAGAGGTACTCGAAGAGATGAAAAAAAAAGATCCCGATATACGTGTGATCATGCTCACAGGCTACCCCACCATAGAAACGGCCAGGGAAAGCCTGTCCCTGGGGGCCGCAGCTTACTGCGTCAAGCCCATTGACAAGGACGAACTGGAATTAAAGGTGGAAGAGGTCCTCAAAACCTGACCTTAGTCAAAAATCTTTAAACATTCGTTGTGGGCTGAACCTGGGTGCTGACAGACTAGGTTGGCCCATGGCTGTTATACCAATCGATTGTGTCATTCAAACAACCAGCTGTATTCCAATCCCGGCCCAATACATTTCCAACCGTCATCAAGCAATGAGAGACCTGTCGAGCTGAAATTAATATCAGTTTGACGATTAACGATATTCACATTTCCATTCTGATCTGATTGAAAGGCGACCGCTTTTCCATTTTTATGCAATAGTACAAAATGATTGGCACCTTTTTGAAAGAGCCGTTGTAAGCCGGCTTTTGAATAATCATCCTCATTCATCGTTAACTTGTACTCCCATTCAAGCCAGGTATGGTGGACAAAAACAAGGTGTTACCCACCATTAAGTACATGGACAAAAATAAATCTATGTTAAGAAAACGAAATTGTAAATTCCTTACCGACACTTGCCAATATATTATCCAACTCAGCTTTCAAAAATTTAAATCCTTTATAAGCAGATGTTGATAACCAAAAGTATTTGATATGTTTCCATAAAATTTCAATCAGATTCAACTCCGGTGAATATTTGGGGATAAAGTATAGAAAAAGTCCTCTTTCTTCCCATGTCCCAACTTGAGCTTTAAAAATGGCGCTGTGATGTATTGGAGCATTGTCCAGAACAACGATGGTTCTTTTTGTTATGGAACGTGAAAAAACATCAAAGCAGGCCACGACAATATCTGAAGTAACCGAGCAATTAAAAACGCAAGGGAAAAAGTCATTTTGCTTATTCAAAAAACCCAACACATTGATTCTTGAGGTTTTTCCGCTCGGAAGTAAAAGCTGCTCATCCGCCTCTTGCCAGGCATATGGAATCTCAGGCACGCCGGTAAAGCCAGATTCATCAAAATAATACAAGTCAATGATATTTGCCTTATCTTCATCTTTCAAGATTTCAATTTCCTTTTGCGCGTCCCTGAACTCGTTCTCATTGCGTTTGCTTTTGAGAGATTTCCGTCCTCGACACCAACGCAGTTTTTTTTTATAATTCGTTTCAGGGTTTTTACGCTGATTTTTTTACCAAACGTTCCCTCTATTTCAGTAATGGCACTTTTAAGTTGTCTTGGATTTTTCTTTACAATATCAATGACTTCATCATGTTTATCACCAGGGATCAGTGGTGTCCTTCCAGGACGTGGTTTATCAATTAAAGAGTCAAATTGATATTTTCCCCATCCATCGATCCACTTCGAAACTGTTTCCTGAGTAGTCAAACATATTTGTGAAATCTGATTGATACTATACCCAGAGTTGCTCAATCGAATTGCTTGAGCCCTAAGTTTAGTACGGTTTGACTCTTCATCCGAAAATTCAATAAGTGACAGCCATTTTAATGCCAATGGCTCAATTGGAGAAACAAATTTTCTACCCGTACGTTTCATCTGATATCCTTGCTATGCAAATTAAAATAACAACAATGATTTATTGCAAAGCAATAATAAAACAAGAATTATTTTTGTCCACCTACTTACATGTCAATGCAGCCATGAAGTTAAAATAGGCTTGGACAAATTTGCCGGATACTGTTTCTGCCATGGAAAAGGAGAATTGCCCGTTTTCCAGGAACTTTCCGGATAGGGCCAGGAAAACCGTTCTGGACAACTCTTGAAGTTGATTTGAAATCTGGACATCGTCCTGGTGAAACCCATCAATCATGAAGGTCCGGCACCGGACCGGCCTGAAGTCAAAAATCTGGCACCCATTTCCCCAATTAAAGGGACAGGCCGCATCCTTTGCCTGCACTGCGGTCATGGCCCGCTGAACGGCAGCGGTCCTCTGGTCTGATTTCATCTGCCGGCCCATACGGGTGTGGATGTATATCACCTCAATAAAGGGCATGGTAAAGGATTGATCACAACAGAGATGGGCGCCGGTGCCGCAAAAAAGCTCATCTTCTGCCCGATGCCCGGCCGTCTCCTTATCGATTCTCTCCACCAGGACTTCATAGTCAGAAAAAAAATGGCTCAGATCCACCTTGTTTTTCATTTCCAGGGAGGGTTCTCGTATCTTGAGCATGCCCGATTTTTTGTTGTACTTTTTTACCAGTTTCCACTGGCTGTAAGTGGAAGGGTTGGCCTGGCACCGCTTGAGCTTTTTGGATGCCGCTTTGAGCCCTAAGCCTTTGCGGATCATATAGGCGGTAACAAAGGTACCCGTTCTTCCGATGCCGTGGCGGCAGTGGACCAGCACCTTCTTGCCCAGGTATATGGCCTCGTCCATCCAGGCCAGGGCATCTTCCATCCGGGCCATCTCGGGTACATCCTCATCCCAGATGGGCAGGTGGAAGACATCAAATCCGGCCTTTTCTTCAATTTCATGCAGATCGCTGAATTCAGCGCAGAGGTTGACAATAGCGTGGACGCCGTTCTCTCGGATTACATCCAGCTGGGCATAGGACATGGGGGCACGACCCACGGCCAGGCTCTGGGTGATCCATATCAGTTGGTAGCTCATCTATTCCCCTGTGAAAGGCCTGAAGTCATATTGGCCGTTCATGAAGGCACTTACGTATTCTTCCATATTTTCTCCGTCCTTAAGATACATATCCATGAGTTTGGTGGCCCCAAGCAGCCGTCCGGTCTGGTCCAGAATCTCTTGAATCCGGGCATCATCCACCCCCATGATCCGACCATCGATCAAATCAGAGGTGACTTGGGTGACAAATCCTATTTTTTCCAGCACCCCTGCGATAAAACGGGCCCTACGCCATCTGCCCCCGGAATTGCCGCCGCCCCCTGAAAACCGGAACAAAATATAATTGTCCTCCTTGGACGGGGCGCAAATGCAGTCCAGTATCACAAAATGATACCCAAATCTCAAGTTAAGATTCATATAGGTTCTCGACACCACGGCATAACTGCCAAACTGTGGAGAATCCGGGGAGATGATGCCACCGGCCATGACAATTTTGTCATAGGATTCCCAGTCAAAATGGTTGGCCTCGTCCCAGCAGATATCAGGATGGGATAACCCCTTAAATAGAGCCTTCAAGGGTACACAGGCCAAATCCGCCATACCCAGGACAGATCTTTTCCCAGGCAAAGAGAAAAGTCCTGCGTCCTTACCCGCCCCCACGTCCAAAATATAAAACAGCATGGGAAGACCGGACATCAGCTGCTTTGCTCCTTTTTTCCGGGTCCCTCTTCTCTGCCCTAGAAAAAACATCTCCCTGACGGCGGTTTCATGGACAAACCGAATGATATCATGCATGGAACGGCAGGCCTCCGGGCTGAAGTCCCAGGCATCCGGATCGGTGAGCTTCAAATCTGCACAAAAACGAATTATAAACCCAAGCTTGTCCATGAGCGTACTATTGGCGAATCCGTCCTGATCAGACCGGCCGGATGAAGGGGAAAGCAAAGACTTAATCTCTCCCGGATAAACCCTGCCGGCATCTGCATCCAGAGTTACCATACTGCCGGATTCAAGGGTATCGAACCCCTCGGGACAAATTATGGCCGGTAGGCCGAACTCCCGGGCAATGGAGGCAAAGTGCCCTGCCGCGCTCCCGGTCTCAAGGATGATGCCAGCCATCCTGTGAATTGCTGCCGTATACTGGGGCAGGCCAAAGGGGGCTGCCACAACGGCATGTTCAGGGATATCTTTGAGCTGTTCCAGGCGGTTAAGTTTAAACAAGGGGCCTGCCGCCTTGCCGGCACATATGATCTGCCCTCCCCGGCAAAACGGCGATAGGTCCGGGGCAGACACAGATTGGGTCTTTTCCACCGGATCCCGGGCTTTCAGAGAACGCGATTGAAGAAAAAACAACTCTCGTCCCGTGCTGAGACACCACTCCATATCCTGAGGGGTTTTAAAATATTGTTCAACCGTTCTTGCCCATTTATTCAGGGTAATGATCTCCCTTGTCCCGATGGACAAGGCCCGGCGCTTTCCCCTATTCGTATTTGCCATACAGGTGCCTTGTCCCCCATCGGGAACCAGGCGTCTATCCTTGGCGCCTGTCCTGGCACTGGTAATGCCACCATTTTGATCCACGCGGATCATGTCAGGGGTCACCCGGCCGTCCACTACAGAGCCACCAAGTCCCCAGGCAGAATAGATTGTCAGACTGCCCGGGTCCCGGCCATTGACATCTCGTGTATAGATAACCCCGGCGGCACGGGCCTCAATCATTTCAAGGACCAATACCGCCATGGGGGTATCATGGTCCGGGATTCCGGAACGGATTCGGTAAGACAGAGCTGCCGGGCTGTATTTGCTGGCAATGACCCGCTTGTATGCCAGGTCCACATCGGCCATATTCACATTCATCAGACTCAGATACTGACCTGCAAAACTGACATCGCCGTCCTCCCTGACAGCGCTGCTGCGCATGGCAAACCTGAAAGGCGAATTATCCTTTTTAAAACCTGCAGCCACAGCTTCTAACCGGACCAGACCCGCTTCAATCTCCTTTGCCAGCTCTTCAGGCAAAGACGCCGCGAGCACGGCTTTCTCAATGGTTAGGGCCGTAGCTGCCAGATTGGCTGGCTCATCAATATCCAGGGCGGCCAGCTGCTGACGGACAAAGGGATAGAGGTTGCCGGCCTCCATAAAAAGATGAAAGGCCCGGGTGGTGATGACAAATCCTTGGGGAACCGGCAAGCCAAGTGCCTGTTTCAGCCGGGACAGCACCGCAGCTTTCCCCCCGACGTTATCTTCGTTCAGACAGAGATCCTGCTCCAGTGTCAGGATAAAGGGGGGCGAGAAGTCAAACTTGGGCGGTGCCAGAATGAATCGGACATAGAAGTCAAATTTTTTGTGATAGTCTTTCAGGCTCCAATATCCATTGGGGCACATGGCCAGCAGTTCCTGGACCATGTCCGCCACTGCGCCTGAAAAGGCCTCATAGGTTCTGACCACAAATTCCAGGTCCACCTGCCGCTGATTGTAGTACAGGTCCTCAAGAACCGCCAGATGTTCATGGGCAGCCCTATCGTGCCCGAGAAGGCGTTTAAAGGCCTCATACTTTTCCCTGAGCACTGTGCCCGGGGCAAAGACCTGATAGGTCCAGTGTCTAAATAGATTTTTTATCAGCATGACCCCTTCCTTTATGAATGCAGGATCCGATTCTGCAACCCGGCCCCGGTGGCATCCGGTTCAACAGGGTCAGGCCATGGGGAAAGACGATAAGATACCAATATTTAAATATATATCCCCAGGTGTCTTTCCATGCAAGCACAAATCGGGCAAGGTTAGATTTATGAAATCCAACCGTTAGGCGCTAAACGACACTATGCGATTTAATTTCAAGCTGTTAAATAAAAAAATCGTAGGATTTAACGAAGGAATTGAATTTTTTAATTATTCATTTGATACCACCCGCACAGGTCGGAAAAATTCAGTTTGTTCGTTCTTCTGACGCCCGAATAGCTGCAATATATTTATTGCAGCGCAATAAATATATTGCAGCGACCAGGCCATATCCTTACTCAGGCTTTTTCCCACTCCTTTTCACTTAAATATTGCAAACCCCTTGCAGAATGGACTTCTGCTGCCAGATTCAGAACTGCGTGGAAACGGCTTGGGCGTCAAGGTAAGCCGCGCTTACCTTTCAAGTTTTAACAAATAATAATTTTAAAATTCAGACCCTTACATACAAAAAAATTAAACCACATCATTATTTTAATCATCCTGGTATGGTTATAGCTTAAACTCAGGTGCCAGGTAGCAGGTCAGCATTAAAAAGCGGCCATTCCGTATGTTTTACCGGGATGACCCGACTTAGATAGCCTGAAACGCCGACACTCAATGGGTGGGGTATTGTGTCCTGCACTGCCGGAGTTAATAAAATATAATAGTTTGCTTTTACTATCTATTTTACAATCGACAAAAGCATCATGCAAATGGGGAAACCTGGCCATTGACTGATGCTTTTCATGGGAGAATGAGCTGGAAGATTTTAAAAACAATGTCGACGACAAGGTATCCGGCACAGCCGTTAGATTTTTTGCCTATGTGGCTGCAAGCCGGCAAAGAGGCTATATCCTGCTGGGCACTGAAAAGAAGGTGGGATGCGGCAACGCGAAATATGTAATGAAAATGATTATGACCATGAATTCTTCCATCTGCAATGGTTGTGTTCAATGTTATGTCACGGACAAATTCAACGTCACCAGATGTGCGGCAGCAGCTACACGGACGGAAAGACGGAACAGGGCGAGGTCAACTGGATCAGTTTATTGTAAACCTGAAATTACCCGCAATGTTCAGCCTGATTTTCATAACAGAGGCAAGGCTTAGGTTGCGCCTTTGCAATAAAAATAGGAGTGCAATGTTTTTATTGCGCCATTCCAGGTGCGGCAAGCGTTGCAATTTAAATTACCAAGGCATTTTTAGGAGAAAAGAATGAAAAAAACCTGTTCGTATCTGGCTGTCATGATGCTGGGTCTGTTTTTGGCAGCCCAGATGTGTCTGGCCGCAAACAGTGCAAGTGTATCGTCCTCATCTTACAAGGCAGGTGATGTAGTCGAGATAAAGGGGCAGATTGAGCCCGGTGCTGATCTTTACCTGACCCTGTCCCAGGAAAATATGTTCGCCCCCCAGGACACGAACGGCGTCCATGAGACCAAAAAGTTCAAAAGCATCACGGCCAATGGTGATTTTGATATGGACACCACCATCCCACCCATCTACTACCTGGTGACCAACGTACCGGAAAAATTCGGCAAGGTGGAAAAAAAGAAATTCGGCGGCCCCTCTGTTCTCCTGGGCAAGGATAACGGCATTTACTCTACCACTATGTTCTATCTGAAAAAAAACTTTGACGATGTGGATCCGGCTGCCCGGGCCATGATGGGCCCCATCGCCTCGGCCAAGCAGTGGAACTTTCTGCGCTGGGCCAATGAAAACGATTTCGGCATCAACACCATTGTCAAAGAGGGCAACCGCAGGGGCAAGGTGGTGATCTTCTCCAAAACCGTGGTCACGGATGAATCCAGCGGAAACTACTGGGACAAGGGAACCAAAATCGACCTGGACAAGAGCACGGGGCAATTTACCGTCAGCTTTAAATCCTTCAGGCACACCCCTCCCGGAACCCAGTTTGACGTATATGTCAACGGCGATAAAACAACCGCCTACACCATTGAGAAAAACGGATACTGGCTGTCCAAGGGCTACCGATACATGAACCCTATCTGGATTATTCTCGGCGCCATCCTGGTGGGCACCTACTTTTCTATGATCGGTGCGGCCGGCGGCCTGCTCATGGCGGCCTTCCAGGCCTTGGTGGTCAACACCATGGGGCCTGTGGGCATCAACGCAGCCAACGTGCTCAAGCCATCCAACATGGCCTTGACCCTGTTCTCCCCCTTAGGCTCTTTCTGGCGATATGCCGTG
Source organism: Desulfobacter hydrogenophilus (assembly GCF_004319545.1). Taxonomy (NCBI): domain Bacteria; kingdom Pseudomonadati; phylum Thermodesulfobacteriota; class Desulfobacteria; order Desulfobacterales; family Desulfobacteraceae; genus Desulfobacter; species Desulfobacter hydrogenophilus. The sequence goes on from NZ_CP036313.1 coordinate 530,876, forward strand.
GTTGAAAAACGGGTGGCCTGGCCCGTAGGCCTCTCCTTCAGCGTAGGTATTTTTATCGGCTCCATCTGGCTGGGCAAATACGTTTCAGCTGTTCTGCCCATGAAGGCCTATCAAGAGTGGCTGGCCGTTCTGGTGGTGCTCATGGGGATCAAGACCCTTATGGAGATGACGCCGAAGGCCATGAGAAAACGAAAAAATATCAAGGCCATGACCCAGAAGTTCAATGCGGAAATCGCCAAGGCCAAGGCTGAAGGGCGTGCCGCTGAAATGGGCTCCATCGAACCTGTTAAAACCGGGTTAACCGACTACCGTTTCAAGTTCTGGGGTGAAGAGTTCAGAATCAATCCTTTGCTCTTTGGTATTATCGGCGTGATCATCGGCATCGTCTCCCGTTCTTTTGGCGTGGGCGGCGGCTTTTTGTTGGTACCTGCCATGACATCCATCGGTGCACTACCCATGTATGTAGCCGTGCCCATATCCCTGATCGGCACCTGTTTTTCCAGTATCGGCTCTTTTATCGGGTACCTGATTACCGGGTATTTACCGGATATGACCCTGGCCATTTCCATTATTATCGGCGGATTTGCCGGCGGTATGCTCGGCTCCAGAGCCCAGAAAATGTTTTCTGAGATGACCCTGAAAGTGGTGCTGGCCTGTACCTTGTTCTTCCTGTTCTTCAGATTTTTCAAAATCGAAATCTGGATATAAATCTAAATTAAAGACAAATCGTCTTTAAACCCCTGTGTCCAGGACCTATAACCGGGTTCTGGACACAGGGGGTTAATTGTAAATTTTATCAAAAAGGCCGTTATGGATGAATTTTTAGACATGCTCTGGATGCAAGTCGAGTACGGGCTTGAAAGTATCGTTACTGCGCTGGACACGCTTCTTAATCCCGTTGAGGTCCTGGGTCCGGCCGGGGTGGTGCTCATTCTTGCCCTTGCCACCGCCGGTACCACAAAAATTTTATCCAAAGTCTACCGCACCCAGCGACACACGCACCTGAAAGAGGAATTTCTCCACTGGCAATCGGTGCGGCAGGCCGCCATGGCCGTTGAAGACAAGGAAAAGGGAAAGGCCATGGCCAAAAACATTGACCAGGCCAAACTGAACCAGGTCTATTACGATTATTTTTTTGAAGGCCTGATGAAAAACCTGGTCACCACGGTCCTGCCGGCCCTGCTTGTTGTGGCCTATCTGTCCAGAACCTACACCCGGGAAAGTCTGGAGGCCCGGTTTGGCAGCCAATGGATTTTCACCCTTGGGAGTGGTCCAGACGCATTTCATATCGGCACCCTGCTCTGGTTTCTCATCTGTCTGCCGGTAAGTTTTGCTCTCTTTGGCCTTGTGGCTTTCTTGATAAAAAAAGGGAGAAAAAATCAAGGCCCTGAGATAAATCAGCCAGGCAAAGGTCAACCTGATCATCAACACCTGCCATGCGGTTGAAGACAGTCCGACGACCGGATTCCGATTCCGGTTTCTCCTCCTTGGGATCTCCGATCATAGAGGGAGGGAGGAATAGTTTGCCACTATACGTCAAAGGCAATACAAATTATTCAGAAGTTTGTTGCAACTTTTGGATTCTTTTGGCTTCTTCTTGAATCATCATTTTTAACTCAGAGATATTTTCTTGAATTCTCTGCTGACCAATTCTCCCACCCTTAGTCATCATAGCAGGGGATTCTTTTAGGGATTTTTGTCCTGTTGGAGTGCTGTAAAACGCATTAAGTTCATTAATCTCTTTTTCCGTAAAAGTTTCAACATAAATATTAATAAAAGCTTCTCTTAAACTTTCTCCACTCATATATTTGTTGAAAAATTGCCTCATGGTATTTTTATATGGCTGTAAAGCAGAATTTTGCGATAACTCTAACTGCAACATACTTTCAATTGTGCCGGCCAAAAGAGTATCGAGATCCATTGTATAAAGCAATTGATCCGCAGCATTACGATGACTTTCCGAAGCTGCAAATACATTTAAATTAAACGATATAGTTATTGCCAGTACTAAAAAAACAACATAGGTTTTAGACTTCATAGTTACATCCTTTCATTAATAATACAGAATGATGGAATTCAAGAGCCGCCGACCGTAAGATTACCATAAAAACATAAAACCCCTCACAACTGCAAGGTTGTGAGGGGTTTTATGCTTTTATACGCCTTGCAGCCGGACAACGTTGTGAGCATACGCGCCCCTAACAAGCCGTGCCAACATGCGGTTTTCGTTCAGACGCTAATTAATAGTTTTTATCTGCGAACTCTACCCACCCCCCGGTTTTCACCAGGGCTTTATCAAACTCTGAAATAGAAAATTCAAGTGTCAGCGCTTTACCACTGCCATCTGTTACAATAAGAGTGTCGTTTTCCACATCTACGCAAAGCTGAGTCTTTTTGTCGGCGCCCAGTTCAAACAGGGTCTGAACTTTTTCGTCGGGCAGTTCAATGGCCATCATGCCACAATTGAACATATTCTGCCTGAAGATACGGGCAAAGCTTGGGGCAATCACGACGTTGATGCCGTTGACTTCCAGGGCCCATGGGGCATGCTCCCTGGAAGAGCCGCAACCAAAATTGCCACGGGATACAATCACACGGACATCTTTGAGATCAGTTTCAGGATTAAAGCCCTCCAGAACCAGATCTTCAAGCAGATGGGGTTTTAAAGCGGATTTTGAAATTTCGGTCAAATATTTGGCCGGTATAATTTCGTCGGTATTGATATCTGCCCGGTCCAGGCAGAGCATTTTTCCTTTAAAGTCTTTCATTGTCCCTCCCTAATTTTTAAACCGGTCAGAGTGCGTGAGCACGCCATGGAGTGCTGTGGCTGCGGCTGTTGCCGGGCTCACGAGGTGAACCATACCGCCTTTGCCCATTCGTCCGTTAAAATTCCTGTTGGTGGTGGACGCCGCGACCTCGCCTTCGGCCAGAACCCCGTTGCTCATCCCAAGACAGGCGCCGCAGGTGGGATTGGTGACGCAGAATCCTGCATCCATAAAAATTTTAATCAGCCCTTCATCCAGTGCCGCACTGAAAATATCCGGTGTGGCAGGAGATACAATGGCCCGGACGCCGGGGTTAATTTTTTTGCCTGCCACCTCGGCGGCTGCCTCACGAAGATCCTCTATACGCCCGTTGGTACAGGAGCCGATGTAAACCTGATCCACGTGCGTATCGGGCATCTGTGACACCGGCTTAACATTGTCCGGTTTGAATCCAAAGGTTGCCAGGGGTTCAAGGTTGCTGACATCAATAGTCTTTGTCTTTGCATAAACGGCATCCGGATCGGAACAGAACTGGGAGTATTGTGCCAGGGCATCCTCGGGGGTCTTGAACTCATCCTTAATAAAAGGCCACAGATAATCCACCGTTGTCATATCCGGCAGGCAGAGCCCTGAGGTTGCACCAGCCTCCACGGCCATATTGGCAAGGGTCATGCGCTGGTCCATGCCCATGGCATCCACCACAGGTCCTGTGAACTCAATGACCATGTTGGTCGCCCCGTTCACGGAAATCTGACGAATCACTTCAAGAATAATATCCTTGGCATATACGCCCGGCCTAAGGTTTCCGGTAATTTCAATTTTAAATGTTTCCGGCTGCTTAAAGGTACACACCCCCTTTAAAATCCCCACTTCCAGATCCGTGGTGCCCACGCCCGCGGCAAAGGCACCAAATGCCCCGTGGGTACAGGTGTGAGAGTCGCCCATAATGATGGTGAATCCGGGACGGACAAACCCTTTTTCAGGAAACAGGGCATGGCAAACCCCGTTCTCGCCGATATCAAAAAAATCTTTTATGTTGTGACGAATGGCCCAGTCCCTCATAATCTTTCCCTGCAGGGCGGTTTTGGAATCTTTGGCCGGTGAAACATGATCAATCACCGCCTTAATTTTATCCGGATCAAACACCCGGTCTTTTCCCCTTGCAACCAGGTCCTGGATCGCAGTCGGAGTGGTAATTTCATGACAGAACACCCGATCCAGGCGCAGCACGCTGACATCCCCGAAGGGTTTGTCCACCAGATGGGCGTCAAAAATTTTTTCAGCAATTGTTTTTCCCATGGCACTCTCCATTATTTATTATTTCCTTCACCAAAATAATCTTCACCGTCCGCCGGTGTGACAATCCAATAGGCCTGAAACAGATCGTCACCCGAATTTTTAATCACATGGGGTATCTGAGATGAAAAAGACAGGGCATCTCCGTCACTGATATCGTAGACATCCCCGCCGTAAATTAACTGGCCGGAACCGTTAACCACAATCCCAAGCTCCCGGCCAAGATGGCCGTCATCCTCATCCCCCCGCTGCTGTCCCGGTGCAATCTCAAGAAAAAAAGCCGTAAATGAGTGGTTCCCTTTGGATTGGCTGAGTCCGCACAGGGTTTCATATTTAAACCCCTTGCGCTGGTAAACCCGACGCTGGTCCTTTTTTATAATCTCCACCCGGTTCATGGTCTCATAATCTTTAAAAAACTTTTCCGGAGAGACCCCGTAGACTTCCAGCAATTCCAGCAAGGTATCCAAGGACGGGGATATGCGGTTGCGTTCAATCTGGGACAACAGACTTGAACTGACCCCGGCTTTTGTTGCCACATCTTTTATGGTCAGATGCCGTGCATTTCGAATGGCCCGCAGCAACGGGCCCAGCTTGATTTTCATTTATTCACCAAATTCAGTATTCCTTATTTTTATTAAAGAATACTGAAATTTTTCCTGGTGTCAATACTTTTTAACTGAATGAAAAACAGATACGGGGAAAATCATTTGGAGAAAAACAGACGCCTTAAATCTCAGGCGGGTATCTTAATATAATCTAAAAGCCCTTGGCGCTGATATTGAATGAGTATTGATTCCAGGGCCGAAAGGTCGGACAATTCCACAACCAGTTCATGAGTGACCTTTTCTTTATAATCCGTTCCTGGAATTGTAGTCTTCAAGGCACTGATGCGGTTTAAAAAAGAATCATTCAGGCTGTAATCCAGGCAGATTTGGAAAGACTGCGTCTTCACCAGCCGGACAAGAGGAGCCTGGGCAATGGCTTCGCCCACAGCCAGAGCGTAGGCATCAATCAAACCGCGAACCCCGAGTTTCACCCCGCCGAAATACCGGGTAACAACCGCCGAAACACAGGACATGTTATGGGATAAAAGTGCATTGAGCATGGGCTTGCCAGCCGTGCCCGGCGGTTCACCCGCATCTGAGCAATGACTGATCTGCCCGCAATCACCCACCACATAAGCCCAGCAGTTATGGGTGGCGGTTTTGTATTCTTTGGTAATCTTGGAAATAAATTGCTTTGCCCCGTCAATGGTATCAACGTAGCTCAGCCTGCAGACAAATACAGAACGCTTAATTTTTATTTCCGCCCGGCGCACGGGATCGGACTCAGACCGCCCCACGGAATAAAAAACCGGTTTTTCGCAATCCATCTTCATGGACCATGATATAGTACAAATCAAACTCAAATAAAAGGCCGAATCTATCCGTTTGTGCTGTCAATCGCAACTAATTTTTTAGTTTCTGCAGCGCCACTTAAAGCTCACAAACAGACAATTTGAAATGGACGGCGAGGACCTTGAGAAGAGGACCTGCCACCGCTGGATCTGCCCGTCCATTTTTCACTGCTCACACACTTTCTTCCTGCTTTTTGTCTTAACTTGAACTGCGGCCCTTTGATAAATTTGATGTATTAAGTTTTTATCAAAAAAGCGGCTGTGTTTTCAGCTCATATAACACTCAGGAGCAGCCTTGAATACTATTTGCACTCGGCTCACATCATAGTTTTTAATATTAAACATCAGTTGAGCATGCCATACCAATTTTTTTTATAGCGAACATGTCGTAAATCTGATCTGTCGGTCAGAAATATGCCTTTATTGTAAACAAAATAAAAAGGTGTTTATGAAAATTTTTGCAAAATGGTTATTGCTGTCCTTTATTTCGATCTTTTTATCTGCTTCTGGGTCGCAGGCCTAGCAGGGGCCGATCGTTCCCATGAAAACCATTGAGGCCCGGAGGATACTCCAGGTGCCGGTGAAAAGAAAGGACGTCACACTGATCACCCGGGTCCCGCTCCAGACCACGGAGAAAGCACAAATTAACAAGGCAACCAGGCAATTGATCAGCCAAAATTTTAATAATAAAGTGACGCAAAGCTCTAAGGTACGAACCAATGTGGAAGTGCTTCAAAAAGTAGGCAACCGGGTTTTGGCTGACGCGGTTGTCGTATTTCTTGATAAAAACACATACACGGCAACCGCCTTAAAAATGCAATACGAAATGGTAGGAGAACAGGTTACCCTGAAACGAAAAATTGAACGGTATGCCCCTCCTATGACCGCAATGACGCGGGTATCAAAAATTGATCCCGCCACTTTGCAGATCAAGGCGTCACTGCTTAAGGATCTAAAAATTGCGCTTCCCCAGGGAGTGGGCCCCAAAGCACTGGCAAACACGCCATGCGATGATATTTCCACCGCGGTTGCAGGAACCAATGATGTTTACAATATCTTTAGAAGTGCTTTTGCTTCCGCCTCCAAAAAAATCGGGGCCGCAAGCACTAAATCAGCCCTTTTAGATGTGTTAAAAACAAGCACAAGGTTGGTGGCCTGGAACAATATCGGTCATGGAAACACAAACCTTCTGGTGCAGTGGGATGGCACAATCTGGAATACGGACTTCAATTCCGCCGTTCCTTTCAAGGGGATTTATAATTCTGTAATCCTGCTGAATTCCTGCCTCGTCTGTGCCTCTCCCTACCAGATCAAAAATGCCATTGAGGCCCATCATCCACGAACCTATATCGGCGGTGCCGTAAGTTTACCCATCGGCCCCTCGGAAGGGTGGATGTGGGGTTCTGGGACCGGACCCTCCTGAAGAATAAAACCATGGGTCAGTCCCTGGCCGAGGCGGCCAGTTCCCAGGGACTGTCCGGCCAGTTCTGCCTTAGCGGTTACAATGGGAAATTTGCCACGGTGGAAGCCGACAAATTCACAGAAGACTGCATTTCCTTTAACCCCGGCAGCGTCCAGGCAAAACAGGTCGGCGGCAGATGGAAAGTGGTCCATGGTTCCATGCTGATGCTGGATTTTGGTTCCAATCGGTCCCATGCCCAACGGGCTGTTCAGATCATTCAACACTACAAGATGGACCGCCAGTGTTTCGTGGGCCGACCCAATGCGCCCATGAAATATTTCACAGTGAAAGGATCTGCGCCCCGTGGTGCCATTGCCGGGGAGGACTGTATCGGCTTTAACCCTGCAAAAATCCAGGCCAAACAAGTTAACGGACGATGGAAAGTGGTTGAAGGCTCACACTGGATTATGGACTTCGCCTATTGGGCCTTTGATACAACGAAGTAGATGGGCCAATAGGCAAACTATTTCGTTCAAGTTATTTAATCTGCGGTCCTAAGAACCAGAAACACAGCTGCGACGATATAATGTATTTTACCGTTCCGGACGGCTTTTGTAAATGACGGGGCCTGTCCCTTTTCATGGGCAGGCCCCTAGTTACTGATAAAGGAACACCGGTCTGCATTCAGTTAAAAAATAAGACCGTTATTCCCAAGCTAAAGACAAATAGACCACCACCTGTGCAGACCCGGTCTATCTGTGATTTCGCCGCCGGTCTGTGCCGCTGCGCCGTTTAAGTCCGGTTCTCAGCTCTGATCCGGGCGCAACAGCCGGAAAATAGCGGCGGTCTTTGAGTTTTCTACGTCCACCCCGATCTGCCTGCGTTTCAAAGATACTTTTTTCTTTCATAGCACCCTCCTTTGTAATTAGCTTTGTAATTAGCCATGTTCCCTTTAGATGTTAAGAATCAATTAAAGGTAGATGGTTAAATGAGTTTCTCTTTGAGAGATTTTAATGTCTATCAAAGCAGATTTAAAGCGTTACTACAGCGTGCTTGTCATTGACGGGCATCAGTTCGATTAATTAAACTCGATGATCCAGTTTTTTTGAGGGAAGAACAGGTAATCAGTATTGAAAAATGCAAAGGCTGGTCAAGTCGATGCTATAATACCAATTTTCCAAACTGATATCTCACTCATCGGTTGGCCAGCCTTCAATGAGCAGAGTAAAATAAATGTTATTTGAATACAATAGTTCAATTGCAGTATAACACCTCATTTATGAAAATAAGGAATGAGGCGGATGTGTTAATAAATAAGCTGTTGCCGTTTGTTGAAAAGTATACTGATTCACTGAATACTGAATTAACACAGTCATCCCCAGGAATGACCTTAAGCAAATCACAAAAATTCTGGCTGGGTTTCTGCATCACTGGAATCATCTTGACCAGCAGCATCAATTGGGCTGCTTTTTCACGTATCAGTGTGGGATTGTATAAAACTACAGCTCTTTCCTGGATGTTTCGCCATTCTAAAATTGCTTGGGAGCATCTGTTTCATCTCAGCCTTAAAATTATTTTCAAAGTATATGGCATTACCAAAGGTGTTGTCAGTATTGATGATTCCGATAAAAAGCGTAGTAAATGCACAACAAAAATTTTTGGAGTCCACAAAATAAAAGACAAATCAACGGGTGGTTTTTGCATGGGGCAAGGCTTAGTATTTTTGGTGTTGATAACACCAAAACTCAGCTTTCCAATTGGCTACGCCTTTCATATTCCTGATCCAAAAATCAGCGAATGGACCAAGGAGGATAAAAGATTAAAAAAGGCTGGCGTACCAAAATCAGAACGCCCAAAAAAACCGGTGCGCTCAGAAGAATATCCTACCATTCCAATGATTGCCAAGGCTCTTTTAAAAATATTTGTAGAGAAACACCCGGAAATAAAAATAGAAGCGATTGTTGCAGATGCCTTATATGGGAATGCTGAGTTCATGGATGAAGCGTCTAAAATTGCAGGAAACGCCCAAGTTATCAGCCAAATAAGGTACAATCAAAATATTTTACTCAAGAGCGATAAAAAATCAGTTGAAACATATTTTAAAAATATTCAACCAATTCAAAAGACCATACATGTACGTGGAGGTAAAGAGGTTGTTGTACTCATTAAAAGTGCCAGAATACATGTGTGTGCTCATAAGAAAAAAAGATTTGTCATTGCAATAAAATACATTGGAGAAAAGGACTATCGGTATCTTGCCGCTTCGGATCTGACCTGGCGATATCCTGATATCATAGACGCATTTACACTCAGATGGTTAGTAGAGGTTTTTATTCAAGACCATAAGACGAATGAAGGCTGGGGAAATTTGACCAAACAACCTGATGAAGACGGGTCTTACAGAAGTTTGACCCTGAGTCTGTTGGTTGATCATTGTCTCCTGCTTCATCCTGACCAGGTGGCCTCGATAAATAACAAACTGCACGCAAGAACTGTTGGCAGCCTATGTGACACCGTCAAAGTTGACTGCATCTTATCCTTTGTCGAACAAATCATTCATAGTGATGACCCAGAATCCCATTTCAAGCAGATCTCGGTATTTTTAAAAGAGCATTTTGTAAAGGCAAACGATTCTCAAAAGCACATGAATCTAAATTCTTGGGGGAATTATCAATCCGCCCCATCATTAAAATACAAAGCATTCTGTTAACATGGGGATAATAACTGCCAGCGAGGTCTCATGTCAATTTTTAAAAACTGGATCATCGAGTTAAAGGGAGCATAGCCTTATAATTTAATTCCATACTATCATGAAAGAATACCTAAGACAAGAACGACGACAACAAATCGTCATGGCCATAACACTAAATTTTACGGACCAAACTAATGCGCTTCTCCCTTAAACTGGACCGATAAAAGAGACATGCAAATCATGAAAAAATTGTGGTGGCGGAGAGCCGGGAGACCTATGGACTAATTTTTAAAATTCCACCGATATCCATAATTTTAAACCGGGATGGACCCAGATTACGGGCCTGGATAAAGCGTTTGAGTTCAAGGCCGGGAAAGCCGGCAGGTTCGCTGCCCAGGTGAAAGGTGCCCCACTGGGTGGGGATGAAATATTTTGCCCCCAATTCCTTAAAGCCTTTGACAGCTTCCGGGATATTCATGTGCTGGTAGTGCATGAACCATCTGGGATGGTAGGCTGTGGTGGCGATGAAGGCATAGTCGATGCCCGGATATTTTTTCCTGGTCTCTTTGAACCCTTTAAAATAGCCGGTATCCCCGCCAAAATAAAAGGTGGTGGCCGGCGTGATCAGCAGCCAGGCTGCCCACAGGCTTTTGTTCCGGCCCTGGTTGATGCGCATGGACCAGTGCTGGGTGGGAAGACAAACCAGCTTTATGCCGGGGCTTAAGTTTTTTTCTTCCCACCAGTCCATCTCCAGGGTATGGGGTTTGTTCATCTTTTTCACCATCACCGCCAGGCCTTTGGGCACAAAGACCCGGGAAGCCTTTGGCAGGCCTTTTATAGACCCACGATCCAGGTGGTCGTAGTGGTTGTGGGAGATAATAATATTGGGGGCTTTGACCAGGGTATTGAGTTCTTTCAGGGTCAAGGCGGGCGGTGTTTTACGTTTAGGAATCAGGGCACGTTTTGAAAAAATGGGATCTGTGAGCCAGTATTGTTCTCCTGTGCGAACAAGAAAGGTATTGTGCCCGATCCAGAGGATAAAATCTCCCCGGGTCTCTTGAATACGTGCCAGGGCGTGGGGCAAAATTTTGGGCAAAAACGCCCTCTCCTCTTTTGTATAATTTGTTTTTGAAAAAAACTTCCAACCCAGAACATCCAGAAAATTTTTATCCGGCATTTTCATCCAGGGGGCAAAATATCGGTCATCTTTTTTATGCGGGGCATAAAAATCTGTTTCCTGGGTCTGGGATACTGCTTTTTCCCACACATCTTCTGAAAAATTCCGCTTCTCCTGGGGGGAACAGCCCCCAAAAAACAGGAGAAGGAAAGACAGCAGCAGAATACAGGATCGGCAACAGACAGAAGATGTCATGGGTTCTCCTTGTGAAGTATCATGGAATTTTAGGGGTGAACCGCCAGGGTCCGGTTAAGCGTTTAACCCCTGCTGACTTCACAATGCCTTTGAGCATTGAGAAAAATACATATTGATGAAAGGGATAAAGCGCATACCAGTATACAATACCCAAAATCCCTGTGGGCAAAAATCTTGACAAAAGGGTGATTTCACATTCTTTTTCTGAAATTCGGGTAAGGGTGATCTCCAAAAGGGCCTGGCCCGGCATTTTCATTTCAGCAAGCAGCAGCAAGCGTCCCGGGGGATCGCAGTCCAGCACCCGCCAGAAATCCAGGGCATCGCCTATCCAGAGTTCTTTGGCAGACCGCCTGCCCCGGTTAAGGCCCACCCCTCCCGAAAGACTATCCATCACTCCCCGGATTCCCCAGAGCAGGTCTGCGGCATAATACCCGGTTTTTCCGCCAATGGCCTGGATATAAGGCCAGATATCCTGGGGCGCAGCCGCAGCTGTCGCCTTGTACCCGCATGTGAGCAGGGTGCCCCCGGAATAGTCTGAATCCCCACAATGCTCCCATTCCGGAAATTTCAATTCACCGGCATCGGCCCAGCAGGTATCCACCTGTTCCTGGCTGACCCGGTCCAGGGCCCGTTCAATGGCCTGCTCACAGGAAATAAGTTCCTGGGGAATGATTTTACGAATGCGGTCATCCTGACAGATGGTGGGAAGGCTCAACCCCTGGGTCAGGGGGAGCGCAATTGCGGAGGGTACCGGGGTGACCAAATGAATCCACAGTGCTGACAGCTTCGGGGTGAGCACCGGCACAGGTATCATCAGGGGGCTTGGAAGCCCGGCTGTTTTTGCAAATATTCTGAACAGATCCCTGTATGAAACAACATCAGGACCACCAATATCAAAGGTCTGATTTCTGACTTCCGGAGTGTTCAAACAGCCCTGAAGGTAGCCCAGGACATTGGAGATGGCAATGGGCTGGGTGGGCATATGCACCCAGCGAGGAGTGATCATAATCGGCAGGCGCTCGGCAAGGTAGCGAAGGATTTCAAAGCTGGCAGAGCCGGAGCCCAGAATCATGGCAGCCCGAAGCACGGTTGCAGGCACCGTTCCGTTCATCAGGATATTTCCCACCTCATTTCGGGAAACCAGATGGCGGCTGATATTGGGATGATCCATCTCGCCCAGGCCCCCCAGATAAATAAGATGGTCTGCGTTTCGAGCGGCCGCAGCCCGGACCATATTTTGGGCGCCGATGCGGTCGGCATCCCTGTATCCCTTTTTTTTGGAGATCATGGAGTGAACCAGATAATAGATGGTGCCGCAGCCATCAACAGCCCGTTCAAGGGAGGCCATGTCCTGGATATCGCCTCTGATCAGCTGGACTTTGGGATGCCTGGCCCAGGGCCTTGACCCCATTTTCTCAAGGGATCGTCCCATGGCCCTGACCCTGTGGCCGGATGCCAGCAAAAGCGGGATGAGCCGGCCTGCTACATAGCCTGTGGCGCCGGCGACCAGGACGGGTTTGTCAGATAATGGGGTCGGTTGTGATTCGGATGAATGTGACATACAACTCCTTTCTGGAACTTGTCGTTGACCGTGATGATTCCGTTCATGGGGGCAATGCCTCCTGAAAGTAAAATATGCGCTTTGATATTCGTCTTAAAATCTATATACTCAAAGAAATTCTGTCAATTAAATGAAATCTCATTTTAAACGGAATAGGCCTTAAGAGCAAACCAACCTGGAACCGGGATAAAAAGACTTCATTATATTTTGGAAACAGCCCAAGGGAGGTACCATGACCGGCAAAGCCCAAATTACGACAACGGAAACTGACAAAACCTCAATCGATATCCCTAAAATCAAGATAGGCGCATCCACCTGTCTTCTGGGTAAAAAGGTGGGCTATGACGGGAATCACAGCCATGACCGCTATTTGACCCAGACCCTCTCGCTGTTTGTTGATTATGTGCCCGTCTGTCCCGAAGTGGAGTGCGGTATGCCCATTCCCAGGGAGTCGGTGCGCCTGGTGGGGGACCCCGCTGCCCCGCGCCTGGAAACCCGGAATACCCATGAGGATAAAACCCGGATGATGACGGATTGGATTCCCGGAAAATTGGCCGCCCTTGAAAAGGAAAACCTGTGCGGATTTATATTTAAAAGTAAATCCCCGTCCTCGGGCCTTTACCGGATAAGGGTCTACGGTGATGACGGCAAGGTCCGGAAAATCGGAACAGGATTTTTTGCAAAAGCATTTTGCGAAAATTTCCCCAGAGTCCCTGTGGAAGAGGCCGGACGCCTCAATGATCCCCAGTTAAGAGAAAATTTCATTGAAAAAATCTTCAGCCTCAGACGATGGCGAAAGCTGGTTGAAGAGCAGAAAAATTTAGGGGGCCTTGTGGCCTTTCACACCCAAAACAAGCTGCTGATTCTCTCCCACAGCCAGCCCCATTACCGCCAGATGGGAAAGCTTGTGGCCAAGGGCAAAGAAATCATCGCAAAAGAGGGGGGCCAGGCGCTTTTTGAACAATATGAAATCCTGCTCTTAAAGGCCCTTGACCTGAAAACCACCATAAAAAAAAATATCAATGTCCTCATGCATATCCTGGGCTTTTTTAAAAAAAATCTGAGTGCAGATGAAAAGCAGGAGATGCTGTCTCTATTTGACCAATACAGACAAGGCTATGTTCCCCTGGTGGTGCCCTTGACCCTGATCAACCATTATGTGCGCAAATACGATCAGCCCTGGCTTAAGGATCAGACCTATCTCAATCCCCATCCGTTTGAACTGAAATTGCGCAATTATTTTTGATGGCATTTTCCGGATATAGAGCAACGGCATCTATGCGTTCAGCAATCCAAAAAAGGACGGCCGTTATTTTCATGCTTCAGGTAATAAGACAGGGCTCGCCAGACATCTGTGTGTTGGGCGACCCCATTACTTTATAATTCTGATAATCTGCCTAAATTGATCTCCTTCAGCCACTTTAAGCAGTTCAAACAGTGCGGTTTCAACACTTGTCAAACTGACACCAGACTCTCTCATTCTTTGCAAACCGATTTCTTTATTTTCCAAGTTTCTTGAAGATACGGCATCCGTCACAACTTGAACCTCATAGCCCATATCCACAAGATCTGCTGCGGTCTGATAGACACAGATATGTGCTTCAATCCCTGAAATCAATACTTGTTTACGATCCAGAGCGTTCAGCGCTTGCAGAAATGAATCATTCCGGCAACTACTAAAGCTCATTTTGCTGATAGGCTGAATATCGGACAACATATCTGCAATTTCTGGAATTGTCGGCCCCAATCCCTGGGGATTCTGCTCTACCCAAAGAATAGGAATGTCTAAAGCCCGACTCCCTTTAATAAGATTTTGCACGTTCTTGAACAAAATCTCTTTTTTGTCCATCAAGTGTGCTAATTTGCCCTGGATATCAACGATTAACAAAACGACGTTTTCAATTTCAAGCATGTTGCTGTCCTCCCATTATGTTTAAACAGGCGATTGCCCTGAAAACTTGATTCATGCCCGCTGAAATTAACATCAAATTTGGTTTCCTGAATACTTTTCAAGCACCCTGAGTGGTCTTAGTTCGGAGTAGATGCCCGTCTTCAATGATCTATGACAGGCGTGACATTAGCGTTTTTTTGTAGAAGATGTTAAGCAAGGTTCAAACATTAATTTGACCATTGCAACTATAGTGCAATCGAATAAGGGTTTAAAAACTGCCGTTTCCAAAGAAGCATTTTATCCACCTCATTTAGCTCGGCTTCTTCACAGACAATTTCCCAATGTTGCTCAATCGCGGTAATCTGGTTATGAAATATATTTCGGGCCTCTTCTTGGGTGATCAGAAAATTGTGCGCGGTCTCTAAGCATGACTTGAGACTGCTCATATTGTTCTCACCATATATGCGCATGGCCTGTGAAGCCTCATTGCCTGTACGGCCTTGTGGGCAAATATCATAAGCAGGTGTCAGTGTCAGCTCAGTTCCATTCCAGAAGGCTGCGTGGTTTCGTGCGTGATCGTCTGTGTTTCCGCATAGAATATTGAAGACAAGCCGGGAGAACATCTCTTTGAGTGTCGGCCTTGGATTGGTAAAACGGTGGCGGATAATCTCAGATAATGTTTCATAGCTGGCGTAACGCGCCATCATGTCATCCAAAGCAAAAAGTGTCAGAGCCGAAACCATAGCCTTGCGTGTCCACTTGTCTGCTTTGGGTTCGCGGTCAAATCGCTCTATCAGAAGAACATCTCTGTTCGCGGCTTTCTTCAATGCGACGGATGCGGCATCCAGTCCTGCCAGTTCAGCTAACCGCATGGCAATGTACTCCGCTTTCACGACGCTGTACAGATCTGTGCTGGATGAAAATTTGGCAACGTATTTTTTACCGTTTTCTTCAATCAAGGCTTTGGGGCGAGCCCCGCCTATGGAGCTGCCATGAAAAAGCGCCTGATCCAACTCGGGAGTAAGGGGAATTCCCTGCTCGACTCTTTGAGCAGATGCAATCAGCTCTTCCATGCTGACATTGCTTACATTACGCGGCACATACTCTGTTGGAGACTGTTGAAAATCCAGCGCACCAATTCGGTCGGACCCAGATTCCAGAAGGTATGTCAATTCATCTAAATCGGCTGTATCTGTGTCGGTTCCTTTCAGCCCTAATGTTTTGTTGATAATCACACGTCTTCCCCAGGCATCAGGTGCCGCATCCCTTATACAGCCAGGCATGCCCAACCCTTCAAGTAAAGGTAACATGCCAGTTTTCAGCGGCAATTCGGGTTCATAAATTGCAATTGCAGGGTTGTCGGCATGAACACGCTCCAGGTAGCTTTTACCATAGTTGAACATGATATTGCCGTTATCTGCTTCAAGACGCCCAGCCACAACCGGTTCCGTTTCACCGGGGAGCCAAATCCAGACAAAGGCTTCTTTTTCTGTCCTAAAAGTCATCGTTCACCTTTTTTGTCTTCTTTCGAACAGATTTTGGCATGAGGGCCAATTTTTCTTTTATATGACGAAGCTGTTTGCTCAAAGCGCTTCCATCTGCCTCAAACAACTTGATACCGACAATGGTTGCCACTTCGAAAACAGCCCCAATTTCACATTTAAGGTTGCCTTTTTCAATGCGTTGCAAAAGCCCTCTGGAAATACCAGCACGATCCGCCAATTCTTGAGCGGTAAGTTTGCGATCATTACGTGCTTCTCGGATCAACGCGCCGAGCAAGGCGGCTGCATCTGTGCTATACCGTGAGTAAGTGCGTGTAATAGACTTTGGCATTTTTATCTTTTGGGTTGTATATAGATCATAATAAAGCAATATGCTCTTTTTATAGAACACAAACCTATCATGCTTAAATCAACTAGTCAAACAGCTTCATGAGCCCTATATATGCCCAACGTACTCCTTTTCAAGTTTACCTGTGCAGCCGATTCGGCTTCGACAGGCTGTTACGGAATGCCAATTTATCAGGTCAGAGGGAGCCTATATCGGCCAGGTAATATTTCTTGAAAAGGAATTGCGGAAAAATCGTAGAGTCTGGTAAATATACTCAAGCATTTTGGGGCCTTTTTTGTTTGAATTTGGTCCTTCAAAACACCTTAAAAGGTCTAAAATGCGCCCTCTATTTTAAATGTCACGTCTTTTTTTGAAAAAACTTACGACTTTCGAGAAAGGAATTAAATAAGGCAAATGAATACTGAATTACAGGAAATACGCAGCTTTCTGGCAAACAAGCATCCATTTGACCTATTGTCGGAAAAAACGTTGTCCGACTTGCCGGAAAAGCTACAGATACGCTATTTTCACAAAGGTTCCGAGATACCTGATACCGGAACCCTGTTTGATCACCTTTACCTGATCCGTACCGGAGAGGTGGAACTTAAGACCGCAGACGGTGAGCTGCAGGCCCGCCTGGGTGAAGATGATATGTTTGGATATCGTTCATCCCACGTCGGTAGCCGGGACAAGCTCAAAGCATTTGCCATGGCGGACACCCTGGTATATCAGCTCCGCGCTGCTGATCTATACAGGATTTGCGATCAAAATGCCCAGCTCAACTGTTTCTTCGACACCTCCGATGAAGTGCAAAAAGGACGGCAGCGTGAAGCCACAAGCCTGTTCGTTCAAAGTGATCAGACCCAGCTCAACTTGATGCTTACGCAGGTCAAAGAACTGTTAAGCCGCACCCCGGTCAAAGTGCCCGTTACAGCCACCATACAGGAGACTGCCCAGGTAATGAGCCAAAAGCGTGTCTCTTCAATCCTTATATACCACGAACCAGAACGCCGCGAACAAAAACTGATGGGGATTGTTACCGACCGTGACCTGCGCAACCGGGTTATTGCCAAGGGGCTGGCCCCTAACGACAGGGTAAGTGAAATCATGACCGAGAACCCGGCGACTATTAACAGCAGCGATTTTGCTTTTAAGGCCCAACTTCAAATGGCCCGCTACAAGGTCCATCATATGCCGGTGATGAACAACAACCGCCTGGCGGGCATGATTACCACCACTGATCTCACCAGACAGCACACCTGCTCTACGGTCTATATTATTGGTGATATCTACAAACACACTGATATTGACAGGATAAAGCAAGTAACGACAAAGATTCCCGAGCTGCTGGTCAATCTGGTCGCTACCGGGGCAACAGCCATGAGCGTAGGGCACCTGATTACGTCTATCACAGATGCCGTCACTATCCGCCTGCTTCAGTTGGCCGAAAAAAGACTGGGGCCTGCTCCCGTGGCCTACGCCTGGGTCGCCGCAGGCTCCCAGGCGCGAGAAGAACAGATTGCCAAATCAGATCAGGATAACATCCTGATCCTGGCGGATGATTACATTCCAGAAGAGCATAGCAAATACTTCAGTCTGCTGGCCAGACATGTCTGTGATGGACTCAACGCCTGTGGTTACATCTACTGCCCCGGCGACATGATGGCGACCAACTATGATTGGCGCCAACCCCTGAAAGTCTGGAAAAAAAATTTCAACCAGTGGATTGACCAGCCTGAGCCCGAAGCCCTGATGCTGACCAGTGTTTTTTTTGATTTACGTTGCATATACGGCAACCGCAGCCTGTTTCAAGACCTGCGTGATCATGTGATGGGCAAGACCCGCGGCAATCGTATCTTCCTGGGCCATATGACAAAGAACGCGCTTTCCCGCAAACCACCGCTGGGGTTTTTCCGTAATTTTGTATTAATCAAAGGAGGAGAACACGACCATACATTTGATATCAAGCTCAACGGCATTGTCCCCATTGTGGACCTTGCCCGTATCTACGCCCTTGCCCAGTGCAGTAGCGCAATCAATACCCTCGATCGCCTTGATTTGATGGAAAGCAGCAAAGCTATCTCTATCGACAGTGCCAAGGAGCTACGCAATGCTCTTGAGTTTATAAACCATCTGCGCAATCAGCACCAGGCAAGACAGGTCAAAGCCGGCAAGGAAATGGACAACTTTGTGTCACCGGACAACCTTTCGCACATTGATCGCAACCGCCTTAAAGAAGCATTCCTGGTGATTCGTAACATGCAGTCAGTGATGAAGTCTCGATACCACTGGTAGACCGGGAATCATGACCGTTGACATTTAGGAATGGGAGCGCGGGCGTCTCGCCCGCATTGTTACTGCAGGCGGGACGCCTGCGCTCCCGGATATAACAAAATGGGTAAGTTATTTAAAACCCATTCCTTAGGACCGCAGATTAAATAAGTTGGGCAGAAATAACGCCGAATTTTGGTTCATCTACAAGGTGCATTAAAGGTTGAATAGCAGGCCTATTGGACCTTTAACTCGATGATCAAGTTTAATGCAACGAAGTAGAGGGGCCAAAAGGCAAGCTATTTCGTTCAAGTTATTTAATCTGTGGTCCTTAACATGAGACTTGGTTTCCTGGATAATATTCAAGCATTCGGCTTGTTTGATTTTCTGAATCGTCTGGTTCGGGGTTGATGTCCATCTTCAATAATTATTGTGCCCTCTTTTTTAACCAATCGGCTCAACTCATTTAAAAATACATCCGGTTTCTCCACCATGTGAAACATGTCCCGCGCGTAAACGATACATTATTCAACAGGGAAACCGATGACAATCCCTTTGAGCAGGTATTTAATTTTCATATGAAGATCCTTATGCTATTGTCCCTGTACTATTGCAGTCATTGATAAATGAGAGGATACCGGGAAAATCATGGCATTTATCAATGACCACCCGTTCCCAACATTATAAGAAAAGAAAAGTAAGGTAATCCCCCATGTCAGACAATCTCACCATCCTTGCCGGCGCAACAGCATACC
The DNA here is from genome assembly GCF_004319545.1 of Desulfobacter hydrogenophilus. Taxonomy (NCBI): domain Bacteria; kingdom Pseudomonadati; phylum Thermodesulfobacteriota; class Desulfobacteria; order Desulfobacterales; family Desulfobacteraceae; genus Desulfobacter; species Desulfobacter hydrogenophilus. The sequence continues at coordinate 550,107 of NZ_CP036313.1, forward strand.
GCCATATCAAAGAAAACGGTCTTTCACCTGACGATATTGATGCCATGCTCGGGGCATCGGGTGCAGCAAAATGGCTCTGTATTCACGGGCTTGATTCCGCAATTTTTACCCAGTGGTTTTCAGGCCGGACCCGGCCCCTGCACCTGTTTGGCACCTCCATCGGAGCATGGAAATTTGCAGCAGCAGCCCAGACCAACTGTCGGGAGGCCTTTGACCGCCTCAAACACGCTTATATCCATCAGTATTATAAAGGCAGGGGTACGACAGTTCAGATAGCCAAGGAAACCCGCCGGATCATGAATGAATTTCTCACACACCAGGCCATTGATGAAATTTTAGACCATCCATGGATTCGCATTGGTTTTTCAGCCGCCCGGTGCAAAGGACTCATTGGATCAAAACACAGTGCTGTCCAGGCCATTGGCGTAGGTCAGGCCTTTGCCCTGAATGCAATATCCAGAAAACTTCAGCAGTTTTGCTTTGAACGCGTCCTCTTCCATCACCCCCAATATGACACCAGGATACTGAAGGAAAACAATTTTCCCACAACACCCATCCCCCTTGACCGAAAAAATTTTTCCAAAGCAATTCTGGCATCAGGGTCCATCCCCATGGTCATGGCGGGCGTGACGCATATTGCGGGCGCACCTGGGGGCACTTACCGGGACGGAGGCCTTCTGGATTACCACCCGGCATTTTCCCTAAATCCTGAACAGACCGGTTTTATTTTGTATCCCCACTTTTATACTGAACTGACACCTGGATGGTTTGATAAAAAATTTTCCAAACGAAGGCTTAAAGGAAAGGCCGTGGACCGGATGATTCTTCTGGCCCCGTCTCCCGGATTTGTTTCCACCCTACCCTTTGGCCGCATCCCGGACCGTCAGGATTTTATCCGGCTCATGGGACGGGATAATGAAAGAATTTCGGCCTGGAACAAAGCTGCGGATATGTGCCGGGTGTTAGGGGATGAATTCATGGAAGCTACGGAAAACGGCTCCATCAGGGACAAAGTCAGAAAATTTGAATAACAGCCATGGGCTGACTTGGTCTATCAATACCGAGGCTCAACCCACAACAGAGCATGAAAATAATTCAGTAACTTATTGGAACTTTCATATAAACGGTCATAGCCGACCTGGTCTTTCACCGAGGTCAGGCCACAACAAATCATGAAATTATTCGCACTCCTGATTAGCCTTTAAAAAAACCAGAATTTCGTCAATTTTTTCCTGGGCATCATGGGCATCCAACGTGCATCCGCCGGCTCCGAAATGCCCGCCACCACCGTAGCGGGCAAGCATGGCCCCCACATTCACCCGGCATTCACGATTGAAAATGCTTTGCCCAACGCTGATGAGAACCTCTTTTTTGTCCTGCCCGGCATACCGAATCTTTACACTGGCAATGGAGTCGGCAAACAGGGAATAGGTCAAAAAACGATTGCCCGAAGGTACTTTCTCAAGGCTTCTAAAATCGGTTACGGAAATACGATCAACCATGGTGGTATAGGTTTCCAGATAATATTTAAATGCCTTATTTTCCTCGATCACTTCCCGGCACCGGCTGTCCACCTCGGTGTCATTTAATATCGCGTCAATATCCATTTTACCAAGCATCTCCACCAGGCGCTCCCAATAAGGGATATCCTGGAAACCGTCATTTTTAATGGTCATTGACAAAAGCAGATAAGGATAGTCCTCGGGCGCCTTGACCTGTTCCCGCGTCAGATCGGCAGAATCAATCATGTCAGTCTGATCCACCAGTTCATCAAAGCGGCTGTCCAGAAGATTTTGGGCTTTATAATGCTTATAAATAACACCGGCGGCCGACGGTGCAATGTCAAAGGCCCCGGCCACGTCTTTCGCGGGTTTGTTGGAGATATGGTGATCAAACCACAAATGTGCATGGGGATGCCAGGGCAGATTGGCAAGGATGTCACCATCCTGGATATCAGCGGAACCCGACTGAATGTCATTGGGCTCTATCCAGTGTATCGGTAAAGACGATTCCAGGGCTTGGCGCAGCAGGACTGCGCAGACAATGCCGTCAAAGTCAGGCCGGGTGACGATTCTCATGGTATTTCCTCATATTTAATGGACTCTTATTAAGCCAGTTGCCCCACAAAACCGGTAATCATCCGGTTCAATTTGTCAGATGCTTTTGCTGCAGTCCCCACCACAGCCTCCAGGGTGGTCTGTTCAGGCGCGTCAGGATCATTGATATTGGTAATCAGGGAAACCCCCAAAATTTTCATACCCGCCTGAACCCCGGCAATGGCCTCCATTACCGTGGAAAACCCCACGGCGTCAGCGCCGCTATTTTTCAGAAACCGGGTTTCCGCAGGCGTTTCAAGGCTTGGCCCCAAAAGACCTGCATACACCCCGGCGTGTAATTGGATTTTCTCCTGGGCAGCAATGTCAACGAGACACCGTCCCAAATCCGGATCATACACCCGGGTCATATCTGGAAACCGAAGGCCAAAGGACTCCTCGTGGGGGCCTGCAAGGGGATTTTGCCCGGTGAGGTTGATATGGTCCCGGATGAGCATAATGTCTCCGGCACTAAAATCCAGATTGATGCCGCCGGCGGCATTGGTAAGGATAAGCATTGGCACCCCAAGGGCCTGAAGCAGCCTTACCGGAAATGTGACAAGCTGTGGGGAATATCCCTCATACATATGTATCCGCCCCTGAAAAACAAGGAGATCCCTGCCGTTAAGGGTTCCCTGCACAAGGCTCCCTTTGTGGCTGTCCACCGTGGCCTGGGGAAAATGGGGCAGCCCCGCATAGGGGAACACCTGGTGGACCACAAGGTCAGTCAGGGTATCGGAAAGGCCTGTTCCCGTTATCATGCCGGCAACAGGCCGCACCTGCATGCGTTCCTGTATAAATCGTGCACATTCCTGAACTTTATTAACAAATGATAGAGACATAACCTGTTCCTCTATTATTTTATATGAAAGAACTGAACTAACCGGTTAGGTTCTTTCATGATTTGTTGTGGCCTAACCTCGGTGAAAGACCAGGTCGGCCATGGCCGTTATTACCCCTGGGCCCCGTTGCCGGTAATGGTCACAAACGCTTTCATGACCCAGCCATAGGTGTTATCAGGAAGTCGGACATAATACCAGTCAGACGCACTGCCCTGTATGATCAGAACATTACCCATATAAGTCTGGGTCAAAACGCCATGGTTGCTTCCCGGACCGGACCGGACATTCAAAATTTTGGCCGTTACCACAGCCTGGGTTCCGGAATCTGCCGGGTCCATGGGTACAGCAGGGGGGGTATGTACAATGGTTGTCGTTTGGGTGGGCACTTGTACCACCTGATATCCGGCAGGCACCCTTCTATAATACACACTATCATACACATAATAGGTTAATCCCCCGATCAACACCGTGATGGCAGCAGCCGGAAGACTGTAGGAAATGATACCTATCGGCGGACGAACCCAGAAATACCCTTTAGGTCCATGCCTGTAAAAGCGGCCTCTGTGGGAATAATAGTTATCTCCCCTGTGCCTGACCTTTTGGCTGCCGGGCGGAACATGCTTGAAAACCGTATCATGCCCTCTTCCAGGTTTGTGGTTTTTCCCGGGACCGTGACCATCCCTGCCCCTGCGATAATTAGGGTTCTCCCCCGGCCCCGCCAAGGCTGCGGCAGGCATGATGGTGGTTAAACAAAAAAACACAAGAATGATTAGGGTTGAAAACTTCAAATATCTATTTTTCATTTTATCCTCCTGATTAACCCTTCAGGTTAAACATTTATCTCTGGATTCCGGTAACGCTTCCATGAATTAAGCTTATCAGTCCTTTGGCAGGATAATTCGCAAAAATTATACCACCTGCAAAACTCACAGCATCAAACACCTGGGCTTATGATATCATAAATTCTTGTACAATGCAGTCTCCAAAATATCCGGAACCCATTCTTTTAAACGGACCATCAAAACCGCTTAAACTCCTGATATTTCTGAATACCGATCCCGGTTAAAATAAGCAACAGCCCGGTCCAGACAGCACCTGGAACACATCCAGATATCGAAGGGTCAGTTCAAACGCCGTGGCGGAAGTGAACCAGAACAGCACCGTTATAAGGCCTAAAAGAGGCTCTTTTTTCATCTGAAATCCTGGAACTGGTCAATGGCGGCTCGGTCATATCCCTTGCCGGCAACCAGCAGCTGCTTTGTGTACTTTTCACTGATCGCACCGCTTTTAAGTTGATCGCGGGTTATGGTTTCAACGGTTTTTCCACGATTCATCACCAGAAGGGTATTGCACATATGGGAGACCACGGCAAGGTCGTGACTGACAAGGATATAGGTCAATTTTTTTCCCCTTCGGATATCCTGGAGCAGATTGAGCACCTCGGCCTGGATGGAGACATCAAGGGCAGAGGTGGGTTCATCAAGCAGAATAATTTCAGGATCAAGGATAAGTGCCCGGGCCACAGCCACCCGCTGACGCTGCCCGCCGGAAAGCTGGTGGGGAAACCGAAACCTGAATTTTGCGCCCAACCCTACTTCGTCAAGGACACGCGCCACCCGACGGTTGGCATCCCCAAGCCGGTGTATTTTCACAGGTTCCTTGAGTGTCCGGTCAATGGTATGCCTGGGATGAAGAGAGCCGTAGGGGTCCTGGAAAACCATCTGAACTTTGCGGTAAAACGCCATGTTCCTTGTTTGCTTCAACCTGATGCCGTCAATTTCCATACGCCCTGTCCACTGGGTCAAAAGTCCTGAAATACAGTTAAGCACGGTTGATTTACCTGATCCGGACTCTCCCACTATACCGAAACTGTCACCCGTTTCCACGGTAAAACCAACATCCTTTACTGCATGGTTGCGGGTCTGTCCATGACCGAAAAAAACGTTGAGATGCTCAACGGCAATCATGACGAAGCCTCTCCATGGACACATATAGGCGCCGATTTAAGCCAGGCTTCATCCCGGACAAGCGTGGGCAAATGATCCTGGGTGCCGTCTATTTTAGGCAGACAGGAAAGCAATCCTTTTGTGTACGGATGATTTGATTTATGAAGATTGCCCGCATCCACCACTTCCATGATTTGTCCGCCGTACATAATGATCACCCTGTCGCAGAACGAGGAGACAAGCGCCAGGTCATGGGAAATAAAAATAAGCCCCATGCCCCGTTCACTGACCAGATCATCAAGGATGGCAAGGACCTGGAGCTGCACCGTAACGTCAAGGGCGGAGGTGGGCTCATCGGCAATGAGCAGACTGGGCTGAGGGATAAGCATCATGGCAATCATGATTCTCTGACCCATGCCCCCGGATACTTCATGGGGGTAAAGGCCGTAGACCTGCTCCGGATTCCTGATCCTGACGGCGTTAAGCATATCTAAAGTCTTTTGCCGGGCCTGCTTTTTTCCGGCTTTATGATGGATGGTATAGGCCTCGCGGATCTGCTCTCCCACGGTTCTGACCGGATTCAGGGAGTACTTTGGATCCTGCATGACCATGGAGATCTCCATGCCCCTGATTTTTCGCATCTGTTTTTCGGAATAGGTCAGAAGATTTCTGCTCTTGAAGGTAATATCCGATGCCCTGACCCTGGCATAGGGCGGCAGCAGACGCAGAATAGCCCGACCGGTCACGGATTTTCCGGAACCGGACTCCCCCACAATCCCTATTTTTTCTCTGCCCATGGCAAAGCTGACACGGTTAACCGCACAGACATCTCCCTTGGGAGAAGGAAAGACCACGGACAAATCATTTACCGTGAGCAGTGGTGTATTCCCGGTCATCAGTTATCACTCCTCGGGTCAAGGACTTCACGAAGCCCGTCCCCCAGAAGGTTGAATGCCAGGCTGACAATAAAGATAGCGGTCCCGGGCATGGTGATCAGCCACCAGTGGTCAATGATATACGTTCTTCCGCCGGCGGTCATGGCCCCCCATTCCGGAGAGGGCGGCTGGGCACCCAGACCCAGAAACCCCAATCCCGCGGCGGTGAGGATGATCCCTGCCATATCCAGGGTAACCCGGATAATCAACGACGGCAGGCAAAGGGGCATGATATGGCCGATAATAATCCTTAAGGCACTTGCGCCCTGCAGCCTGATGGCCTTAATGAAATCGCAATGTCTGATGGTGATGGTCTCTGCCCGGGCGATCCTGGCGTAGGGTGGCCAGGAGGTAATGGAGATGGCAATAATGGCATTTTCAATGCCCGGGCCCAGGGCGGAAACAAAGGCCAAAGCCAAAATAAGTTTGGGAAACGCCAGAAAAATATCTGTGACGCGCATGAGCATCGTGTCAATGATTCCGCCGAAATATCCTGCAACCGTGCCCACAAGAATGCCCACAGGTGCAGCAATGATGGCCACAAGGCCGATGACGGAAAGGGTCAGGCGAGACCCCCAAATAACCCGGGAAAAAATATCACGGCCCATCTCGTCGGTACCGAAATAGTGGGTAAAGGACAATGGCTGAAGACGGTGGCCGATGTTCGTTTCCACCGGATCATAGGGCGCAATGACAGGTGCAAGTACCGCAATGACAATCAGGGCCACAATAATCAGCAGCCCCAGAACCGCCAGCCGATTTTTCATGAATGCCAGCAGGCCCAGATAGGCTCTGCCACCCCAGGCCTGGAAAGCTGACTTTGGCGTATCTGCCAGCAGCCAGTCCTTCATGCCGCCTGTTTTTAATGCGTTAGTTGTCATCATTTAAATATCATTCGATAGACTGTCTAAGAAATTAACGGGCTCTTGGGTCCACCACTTTATATAAAAAATCAGAGAACAGGTTAACCCCAAGAAAAATAGCGCCCACAACAATGGTACTGCCTAAAACCGCATTCATGTCGGCGTTGAGCAGGGAATTGGTCAGATACAGGCCCAGGCCCGGCCAGGCAAAAACGGTTTCCGTCAACACCGAGCCTTCAAGCAGGGTCCCAAAACTAAGGGCAATAACGGTAATCAATGGAATGGCACAGTTGCCTAACGCATGTCCCCAGATCACGTTCCACTCTTTGACGCCTTTAACCCGGGCAGTCAGAATATACTCCTGGCGAAGCTGTTCGATCATGAAGGACCGGGTCATTCTCAGCAGATAGGCCATGGAATAATACCCGAGAAGGGATGCCGGAAGAATCAGATGATACACGGCGTTTCTGAATATTTCCCACTCCCCGGCAAGAATACTGTCTATCATCAAAAAGCCGGTGACAGGCGTCACAATGCCCTCATAAAAGATATCCACCCTGCCCGGTCCCGGCAGCAGGTCAAGCCGGACATAGAAAAACATCAACCCCATCAACCCGAGCCAAAAAATGGGCAGGGAATGGCCAAACAGGCCGATGACACGCATGACATGGTCCCAAAAACTACCCTGTTTTACCGCCGAAAATATGCCAAGGGGAATGCCCAGTACAATGCCGATGACCGTAGCCGTGACGGCCAGTTCAAATGTGGCCGGAAAAACCCTTAAAATATCGTCAATCACAGGATTGGCCGTGAGTACGGATGTGCCGAAATCCCCTGTGACCACATTGCCGATATAGATCAAAAACTGTTTCCACAGCGGCAGGTCCAGCCCCATGGCAATGCGGGCGTTTTCGTAAACCTGGGGGGAGGCCTTGTCTCCGACCACGGCCAGAACCGGATCAATGGGAACCACCCGGCCGATGAGAAAGGTAATCAGCAAAAGACCTAAAAAAGTGGTTGCCAACATCACCAGTATCCGAACCGTCTGTTTCAGCGTTCTGACCAATGTTGTCCTTGTTAGCAGTTCAGACATGAATATAAATCGTAGGGATTATTCGTGCGCCGGGTATAGATATAGATAAAACTTGATCATCAAGCAAAAGGACACCATTGGCAATGGGATGCCTAGGATGCCCTCTTTCAAAGCGCACGTGTGCTATTTGGTTGTGTACTGGTAAAAATTACTGTCAAAACTTGGACCCAAAATAAAATTTTTAACATTGGCCCTTTCAGCCACGACTTCAATATCCTGGAACATAACGACAAAAGGAGATACCCGCTGGTGTTCCCGCTGGAGATCCAGGTACATCTGAGCACGTTTGGCCGTATCTCTTTCCAGCACTGCCGCATCAGTTTTTCGGGTCATTTCCGGGATATCCCAGGCATTTCTCCAGGCCAGGGGTTTGAATTTTGCGTCATTCGAATTGTCCGGATTCCGGGCAAAGGTGTCTGCATTGGTGTGCGGATCCATATAGTCCGGTCCCCAGTCTCCGATATAGATGTCGTGCCGGCGGGCGCGGTATTTGGTCAGGGTCTGCTTACCGTCTCCGGGAATAATTTCAACTTTTATGCCGGCTTTGGCAAAGGTGGATTGGATGGAAAGGGCCATGGAGGTGACAGGTTCGGCACTCCTTGTGTCCATATTGACGGTGAAGCCGTTTTCAAAACCGGCTTTTTTTAAAAGTGCTTTTGCTTTTTCAATATCAAGGGAAAAAGGCGTTTCTTCCAGTGCGCCCAGAAAGCCTTCTGGTAAAAAGGCCTGATGGAGGGTGGCCTTGCCCCTGAGGATGCTCTGTTCCATACCTTTATAATCAATCAGATACTTGAGTGCCTGGCGCACCTCGGGTATCTTGAGATACTTGTTTTTCTGGTTCAGCCCCAGGTAATAGATCCTGCCTTTGGCCCTTTTCTGGATTTTTATATCTTTATTGCTTTCCAGACTTTTCAAATCATCCGCAGTCAGGTTTCTTGCCATATCAACGTCGCCTTTTTCAAGCAGCATACGCTGGCTGGCAGATCCGACAATATGACGGATAATGACGCGTTTCAATTGGGGTGCATCCCCCCAGTAATTTTTGTTGGCATCCAATATTATGATTTCCGACGCCTTCCAGGTTCTTAATGTATAGGGCCCGGAACCGGCATATCCGGTCTTAAGCCAGCCATGGCCAAGATCACCGTCCTTTTCATGGGCCATCACCTCTTTTTTATCCACAACAGACCCGGCTGTTGAGGTCAGACAGTAGAGAAAAAAGGAGGGGGCGTAGGCCTGATCCACAATGATTTTCACCGTGTAATCATCCACCTTGGTAATGGTCTTTTTCACGTTTTCAGGCGTGAATCCAAACTGGGTCAGAATGAAGGCCGGCGACTTGTCAAGCAGGACAACACGGCGAAGGGAAAAGACAACATCGTCTGCCGACAGCTTGTTGCCCGAGGCAAAGGAGACACCGTTCCTGATTTTAAATGTGTATGTCAAACCATCATCGGAAATTTCCCAGCTTTCAGCAATGCCCGGATATATCGCACTGACATTATCAACATTATAGTTAATAAGGCGATCGTATGCGTTGGCGGCATATTCAGCACTGGCAAATTCAAAAATTCCAGCCGGATCCAATGAGATAATCTCATCAATATTAAACGCCATGACAAGGATATCTTTCGGGGTTGACGCCTGGGCTGTCTGTATCACTAATAAAGACAGGGCAAAAACAAACAGGAACAGCGTTCTCACTTTTTTTCCTTCAAATATTTTTCCCAAGGGAAGTGCCTTCGGATCGTAAGTCCCGGCAGGCCTGCATGATCCGGTCAGCCATGCCCCGTTCAGCTTTTTTGCCCCAGGAACGGGGGTCGTACACTTTTTTGTTGCCCACTTCCCCTTCAATTTTGAGCACACCATCATAATTTTTCATCATATGGTCCGCCACGGGCCGGGTATAGGCGTACTGGGTGTCTGTGTCCACATTCATTTTAACCACCCCGTAATCAAGAGCCTCGTGGATATCCTTTAATTCAGAACCGGATCCGCCATGGAACACCAGGTCCAGCCGGGTGTCGGCACCAAGTGCTTTGGCCACAGCCTCCTGACCGTCTTTTAAAATTGTGGGTTTGAGCACCACATTACCCGGCTTGTACACCCCATGCACATTCCCAAAGGTGGCGGCCAAAAGAAACCGTCCCATGGAACCCAGTTCCTTTGCAGCCAGTACCATATCTTCGGGTGTTGTATACAGTTTTTCTTTTTTCACACCTGACGTATCATGGCCGTCTTCCTCGCCGCCCACCACGCCGGTTTCAATTTCCAGGATCAGGTCATTGGCCACACAGTCCGCCATAATTTTTTTGGAGGCGGCAATATTTTCAGCCATGGGCAAAGCAGATCCGTCGTACATGTGGGAGCTGAACAGATTGGGCAGTCCCTTGGCGCGGCGCTTTGCGGTTTCTTGGATCAGGGGCATTAAAAAAGGATCCACATATTCAGGGTGACAATGATCCGTATGGAGGGCAATATTAACATCATAATAGGCGGCCATGACATGGGCAAATTCAGCCAGGGCAATGGCGCCTTTATAAGATTCTCCTACCCCCAGACCCGAGGCAAAACTGCCGCCGCCAGTGGAGACCTGGATAATGCCGTCGCTATTGGCTTCCTTGAATGCCAGAAGGGCGGCATTAATGGTTTCGCTTGAGGTAGTATTAATGGCCGGGTATGCAAACTTGTTTTGTTTGGCGTTGTCCAGCATGTGGCAATATTGCTGATAATTAACGATTGGCATGGTGCGTCTCCTTAGTTTGATTTTTTGTTAAACACCTTTGATAATTATTTTTGTCATAGGATTGTCAGAATTGCATCAGGAAAAGGCATAAAACCACAAGACTGATGTCTTTTCCTTTTAAAGACCGAACGATGCAAAGAGAAATGTAATTTCCCAAATACAATTCGAATATCAAACAATACCTTATTCAAAAGGATTTGAAAATACACAACAGCCGTTATTGCAAAGTTCCTTCAAATCAAATATGTAATGACGCAACGACGCGATCCGCACAACACCAGAAAAAAAATGGCACGAACAAAGCAAATTGTTGAACCCGAAACCGTTGAGCCCAAATCAGTATAAAGAAATTAAGGACAAAACATGATCTGGAAAAAAGAGTTCACTGTTGATGATATGAACCGGTTCAAAGAGAATACAATGATAGGTCTCCTGGATATTACGTTTGAAGAAAAAGGTGAAAACTTTTTGACCGCATCCATGCCTGTGGACGCCCGCACCCATCAACCCATGGGTATCCTCCACGGCGGAGCCTCGGTGGTCCTGGCCGAAACCCTTGGCAGTTGCGCCGCCCAGATGGTCCTTGAGAAAGGATTTTACAGCGTGGGCCTTGAAATCAAAGCCAATCACATTAAAAGCGTATCCCAGGGCCGGGTCACGGGCCGAACCACACCGTTACACATAGGCAGGACCACCCAGGTATGGGACATTGACATTAAAAACGATAAAGGCGAACTGATCTGTGCGTCCCGCCTGACCATGGCTGTTTTAGAAACTCGAAAAAAACACAGTTAAACAATTTTGCAATTTTCAGAGCAAGGGTGTATACAAAACACTGAAATGTTAACTGGGAAAAAGGCTCATGGGCTCCTACAAAGCAAGAATGATGATCAAGGAAGCAAAGGAAGAGGCAAGGCGCCGATTCCGCCGCCACCGGAATAAAAACCGCCTGGCTACGCCGGGCATTCATAAATGCATCATTGTTCTGGACGGCCTGAAACCCACCTTTAACATCGGCAAAATATTCAGAAGTTCAGAAGCCTTTGGCTGCCATGAGGTTCATCTCATCGGTACGAATTTTTTTGATCCGGCACCTGCCAGGGGCGCATTCAAACACGTACCGGCAAAATTCCACAGCCGGTTCCTCTCCTGTTACGCCGAACTGCTTGAAAGGGGATATACCCCCTTTATACTCGAGCCGGGCCAGGGAGATCCGGTGATGGATGTGAACCTGCCCGAAAAAAGCGCTTTTGTGTTTGGCCACGAGGAGTTTGGTATCAGCTTTGAACCGGATCTGTTCCAGGAAGTAAAGCGGCTGACCATTCCACAGTACGGCCGATCCCAAAGTCTGAACGTCAGTGTTGCCGCTTCCATTATCCTGTACGAATACGCCCGGCAGTTCACCTGCCGGGATTTGAACCCCCAAGCAACCCATTCATGCAAGGAAACAATATGAACGCAGAAAAAGTGGCTGCCCACATCATCAACTGGCTGAAAGACTATGTCGACGCATCCAGATTAAAGGGATTCACCATCGGTGTATCCGGCGGGATTGATTCCGCTGTCACATCAACGTTATGCGCCAGGACCGGTTACCCTGTAATCGCCTTGAACATGCCCATCCACCAGGCATCGGACCAGGTCTGCCGAGCCGGAGAACACATTGCCTGGCTGTCCAAAACCTATGACAATGTCACAGGCCATGATGTCAACTTAACGCCGGTGTTTGAACAGGTAAAAACGACCCTGCCGTCTGAGATTCAAGATGGCCTGACCATGGCCAATACCCGGGCCAGACTTCGCATGATCACTCTGTATTCATTCGCTTCCCATCACCGTATGCTCGTGGTCGGTACCGGCAATAAGGTGGAGGATTTCGGCGTGGGATTTTACACCAAATACGGAGACGGCGGTGTGGACATATCCCCCATTGCAGACTTGATGAAAACCCAAGTATATGCACTGGGCCGCTATCTTGGTGTAAGCCCGGATATACTGTCAGCCCGGCCAACCGACGGACTCTGGGAAGACAACCGTACGGACGAAAGCCAGATCGGTGCGTCCTATGAGCAACTGGAGTGGGCCATGGGGTATGAAGCCGGTGACAAAAATCGGGAAATAACAGATCACCAGAAAGATGTTCTGGAAGTATACCGGAAATTCAACCGGGCCAACCGACATAAAATGGAACCCATCCCGGTATGTCTCATACCCGGAGAACTGAAATTATAAATTTTCGACACAGCATATTGGTAAGCTTTTCCCATACAGGGGTCATCGGTAAGCGGTGGTAAATTCTACTCGGGTTACCTTATTTTCGAGCGAAAAATATTACGCGTATGAAATCAAATGGGTATAATTTTAGCAGTTTTATTAATATGTTAAAGGATAACGAAGAAGTTGGAGGGAGATCTGCGTTTCCCTCTATCCAAAATTTATTCTGGATGTCCCTGAATTCCTTATGCGTTATTTTTTCTACTAATCCAGGAAAGCCCGATTAAACCAATACCCAAAGATATCATAGTGGCAGGTTCTGGTACCGCATCTGAAACGCCAGGTAAGACAAAAGTAGCATATCCTATACCCCAAGAATTTCGCAAATCCTGAAATGATCGCCAACTAATAGCCTCCTCTTCTGACCAAGTAGTGTAACATGCATATTTCATAGCCACATCATCATAGCCAAAAACTGGAACAAAATGATCTGTTCCACCATCAGCATCTGTATCAATTAAGAACATCATAGGGCGATCATTGTCGATTTCCTTTGTGAAATCATCCCATGTAAAAGTTCCAAAACGTTCATTCCAGGCATTCCAATCATCATAACCACGGTAACTTGCATAGTCTATAAATGCATCATCGGCATAGCTAAGATAGCTCCATCCATAAGGTTGGTTTTCAGAGGTATGAAAAAAATCGGCAATACTGGTGTCCGGAGGAGCAGGACCAGATGCATCCGGCTGAGGATCGTACTTTGAATTATGTGCAGGGCTTGATATTTCATCCTGTACATTGGATGTTTCTCGGACGTCATCCCATCCGCTTGCGTCAAATAAAGAATCGTATCCATTGAGGTCATAGTACCCAAAAATTGAAGCCGCGGCAGTCGGACCACAACCATGATACCACTTGTATGCCGGCATATCTGAAAGAACTACAGATGTTGCATTCGCATTACTCGTCAATAAAAATATCACCGTAAAACTCGAAAATAGGAGGATTAATTTTTGCTTCATTCATAACTCCTGTCTAAATGATTAGTAATATTTAACTAATGTTTCCTGTAAATTTACTGAGTTCCTTGCTATGCGACCATGCGTAGCAAGACCTTGACGAAAATTTTTTGTGTGATTTAATCCGACACAGGCTAAGCTCTATAAAAATCAGGGCTTGATCATAACATCGGCCACGAAGTGTCCACCCTGAAAGTTTTAAAAAAAAACAAATGTAGATGAATTTGGCCTGGTCGGTGAATAGACATTATGACCAAAGAATAATCATTCACAAAAAAAGAATATAAACACCGAGTATTGTATCTTTATACGCGAAATTTTCTCAAAAGACAAACACCGAAACAAAGTGGTCCAAAGGCAAAGACACTTAGGACCGCAGATTAAATAAGTTGGGCAGAAATAACGTCGAATTTTGGTTCATCTACAAGGCGCATTAAAGGTTGAATAGCAGGCCTATTGGACCTTTGATGTAACGAAGTAGATGGGCCAAAAGGCAAATTATTTCGTTCAAGTTATTTAATCTACGGTCCTTATAGTCTGTCAATCGTCTGGTCAGGCACCGTAACGCAGTAGACGGAGACTTCTTACGACACCATCAATTTTAAGTCTCCATTTTAAAGGTACTAAGGTCGGGCTGGTATTCATAACATTTACAATTTGAGTCTTGATCATAAGAAGGACCATCTATGTGGAAACTGATATATATTCTAATGGGTCAGGGTTCTGGCTATCCCACGCTCAGCCAGATGCCGTAAGTAAGCCCGGACACAAGTGTAGAGATAGAGATGGCAGCTACGCCAAGATCCGGGTCCCCGCCGATCTGTTCTGCCATGATAAAGACCAGGGTAGCCGTGGGCGCTGCAAGAATAATCAACCCTGGAATAAAATCCGATGCAGATATCCCAAACAGCGTAAACAGAACAAACCCCATGGCGGGCATCACCAGAAGCTTTAACACCGAAGCCATGGCCACGGACGAAAAGACCAGCCGGATTTTTTCAAAGGAGAGCGAGGCCCCGATCACCAATAATGCCATAGGCAGCGCCATCCCCTTAAGAATGGTAAGCGACCGGTCCAGGATCACCGGCAGAGGCATCCCCAGAAGGGAATAAACAATGCCTGCCAGGGCAGACAGGATCACCGGATTGGTCATGGCAGAACCCAAAGTTGAGGTCAGGTTTGTACTGCTACTGCTCCCGGCAGCCCGGCTGTAAAACTGGAGCACTGCCACAGCCATGACATTTTGCAGGATCATGACAAAACCTGCAATAATGGCTGCCTTGACAAAGCCCGCGTGCCCCAGGTAATAAAAGGCCACGGCAAGGCCGATATACCCCAGGTTGCCATGAAAGGCACTATGGATAAAAGAGCCCTTTGATGACGGTGCAATGTTCACCAAACGTGCTGTCAACCAGGCAACCGGCACAATAAGGCACACGGTTGTAAGCGTGATCAGGATCACCCCTGGATGAAACTGGGTTTTCAAAGAGGATTTAGCAATGGCGCTGAAAATCATGGCAGGGATGGCGATGTAGTAAACAAGGCGATTGGCCTGGTGTAAAAAATCCTGGGATAAAAAACCTTTATGCCGGGCAAATATACCCAGAAAAATAATAATGAATATTGGTATGATGGTTGAAATTATGTCCATTAAGCACCAGGTCGCTAAGTTAACTGCATTTGTGGTTTTTATACGCCTTTTTTCCGGGATTGCAAACAGAGCTGCCCCGTACTTTTAATTGATAGGAACAGACACGAACAATGGAACTGACCTTTCCGTCCTATGTACTTTTATTTATTTCAGGCCTTTTGGCAGGATTTGTGGACGCCATTGCCGGCGGCGGCGGGCTGATCGCCCTGCCCGCACTTCTGTCTGTGGGACTGCCGCCCCAGCTGGCCCTGGGCACCAACAAATTCCAGGGAAGTTTCGGGACATTGTCAGCAGCCGCCACCTTCATCCGCAAGGGTAAGGTAAAACTGTCCGACAATCTGGCAGGCATAGCCTTTACCTTTATCGGGGCGGCCACAGGCGCCTGGGCCATACAACAGATCCATGCTGACTTTATCGGACACCTGGTGCCCTTTATGCTGCTGTTTGTCTTTTTCTATACCCTTATGGCAAAGGATCTGGGCGTGGCCCAGGCAAAGGTCCGGATGCAGAAAAATCTCTTTTTCCTGCTCTTCGGCTTTGGATTAGGCTTTTATGACGGATTTTTCGGCCCCGGTACCGGCGCCTTCTGGACCGGGGCTTTGCTCATTTTCATGGGCATGGACATGACAAAAGCCACCGGCACCACCCGGATCATGAATTTTGTGTCAAATATCACGGCTTTGGTCCTCTTTATCGCGGGGGGCAATGTACTTTACACCGCAGGGCTGATTATGGCGGCCGGCCAGATCATCGGGGCCAATATCGGTTCGGGAATGGCCATCAAACGCGGGACACCCTTTATCCGGCCCATTTTCCTGACCATGGTATGTTTAACCATTGTCAGACTGATCTATGTGAATTACATCTCGTAAATAAAAAAGCAGCCGTCAAAATTCGTTTTAACGGCTGCTTTTTTTTACTTGAACTTGTTTTATACTACTTTTTTAGATGCGTCGTTATCTATCCCGTTATTTTCTAATTACCGGCCATCATGGCTTGAATATCTGCGTCAACGTCACCAATGGGCTTGATATCAAACTTTTCAACCAGTACATTCAACACGGTGGGTGAAACAAAAGCAGGCAGCGTGGGACCTAAACGAATACCCTTAACACCCAGATGCAGCAATGCCAACAGAACAGCCACCGCCTTTTGTTCATACCAAGCGATATCAAAGGAAATCGGCAGGTCATTAATGTGATCCAGCCCAAATGCATCCCGCAGTTTCATGGCGATCACAGCCAGTGAGTAAGAATCGTTACATTGTCCTGCGTCCAGCACTCTTGGAATTCCGCCGATGTCGCCCAGATCCAGTTTATTGTACCTGTATTTTGCACACCCGGCAGTGAGGATCACGGTATCTTTAGGTAAGTTTTCAGCCACTTCTGTGAAATAATGTCTGTCTTTCTGGCGGCCATCGCAGCCGGCCATGACGATGAAGCGTTTGATAGCACCTGATTTAATTGCTTCGACTACCTTATCAGCCAATGCCAGAACCTGATTATGTGCAAATCCGCCAACGATTTTACCTGTTTCTATTTCAGTGGGCGGCGGGCAAGTTTTTGCAAGTTCAATCATCTCTGAAAAATCTTTGGCGCCGCCATCGGTTCTATTCGGAATATGCGTTATGCCTGGATAAGAAACAACACCAGTCGTGAAAACCTTGTCCTGATATGTATTTTTCTTTTTAATGGGGATAATGCAGTTGGTAGTCATCAGGACGGGACCGTTAAAGGTTTGAAAATCTTCATTCTGGTGCCACCAGGAGCCGCCGTAATTACCTTTCAGGTGATCGTATTTTTTAAATGCAGGATAATAATTGGCAGGCAGCATTTCCCCATGGGTATACACATCAACGCCTGTGTCTTTTGTCTGGACCAGCAATTCTTCCATGTCTTTCAAGTCATGACCGGAAATCAGAATGCCGGGGTTTGTACCCACACCAAGATTGACTTCTGTTATCTCCGGGTTGCCGTAGGCCTGGGTATTGGCCTGGTCCAAAGCCGCCATTGTGGTCACAGCCATTTCACCGGCTTTCATGACCATAGCAACCATTTCATCAACACTTAGGTCCTGGGTCGTCGAGGTTAATGCCTCATACAGAAAATTCCAAATTTCATCTTTAGTGACGCCAAGAACAGCGGCATGATCAGCGTATGCACAAATACCTTTTAAGCCGATGACCAGAAGCTCCCTGAGAGATCTGACATCTTCATTCTCTGTTGAAAGAACACCAACGGTTTCTGCTTTGGCTTCAAATTCTGAAGTATCATCCGAAAACCAGGTCGCACAATCATGAAGATCTGATCCGACCTTATCTTTAACGCTCTCCAACAATTCCTTTTTAAGTGCCTGGGCACGGACAATCCAGGTTTTAAGGTCTTCATCATTAAAATTGGTATTTGTAATCGTCGTAAACAACCCTTCGGCGATAAATTGCGCATTGGCCGTTGGGACTTCCAGACCTGCGTCTTTTGCTTTTTGAGCAAGAACGGCGATCCCTTTTAAATTATAGATCAATAGGTCCTGAAGATTTGCCGTGTTTCCCTTTTTCCCACAAATACCATTGATGGTACATCCCTGATTTTTCGCGGTTTCCTGACATTGAAAACAAAACATGTAAAGATCTCCTTTTTATTAATTAACTGCTAACTGATTCCTTACGTCGCAGGTACAATATATGATTAAAAAAGTGCAAAAACCTTGATCTGGATCAATTTACAAAGAAAAAGTATAAAAATAAAATGAACGACGGCAGAGAAAAAGTTGTAATGGTGTATTGACTACTACCTAACACATTACAATTTAAAAATAAAATCGTTTGGTGAAAAATTTCTTTAATATAGATCAATTAAAAAAATTATTAAAATTCTTTTCATCATCCTTTTCTGCCCTTCAGGTCCGGCAGGAATTGGGCGGCAAGACGCGCCGGATGCACCACGGTTAAGTCTGCGGAGTCATCAAGATATCCCCCCAGGTTTATCCGGCAGACCGGACAGTCGGTCACCCAGAGATTCGCCCCTGTGGCTTTGGCATTGGTCACTTTTTTATTTGCAATGCCCCTGGACACCTCAGGATATTCATAGAAAAAAGTACCGCCGCCACCGCAGCAGGAATCCATATCCAACGCCGGGATATATTCAACACCCTGTAGTGCATTCAAAAGCCCCTGGGCGCTTCCCGGGCTGGGCATATGATTTCTCAAATGGCAGGGCTGGTGATAGGTAACGCGTATCGTTTCATGGTTTTGGGGAAAATCTTGGGGCCGGGCATGGGCCATGATAAAAGTGCTGATATCCACCACTTTTTCCGCCACACGGTTCGCCGCATCCTGATCCAACCCAAATTCTTCTGCAAGCGCAGGATAGTCATTTTTCAACGCAGCACCGCAAGTGGGACAATCCACGATGACGGCATCAATCCCCTGGGCATCCAGGCAGGCCAGGTTGGTGTTGATATTGCTTTTTACATTTTCCCGGCCGCCGTGGAAAAGCATGGGAATGCCGCAGCAGGTCTGGGTTTCGGGGATGATCACCTCAACCCCCATGTGGCGCAGAATATCCAGAACGGCAAAGCCTGTGTCCTCAAAAAGATAGTTGGTGGCACAGCCTGTAAAATAGGCCACCCGGCCGTATTTCAGAGCCGGCACGCCTTTGGATTTTTTCCCGGGCTTACGCGCCATCGCTTTCCGGGCCGCTGTCCTGAACGGCACTTTATTAAAAACAGGAAATTGTTTTAACGCGATGCTGCCCAGCCGGTATTTTTCGGCAAATACGTGGGGGACAATTTTCTGGGCCATTCTGGCCGCACCTGCCGCCATCCGGATTCGGGACTCCTTTGCCAGAAGATAGACCAGGCTTTTGATCTCAGGTCTATCCCCGTGGTCCCGGATCATCTTTTCGCGCATGCGCACATAGCGTTCGGGATGGTTGATACCCGCAGGACAAATGTTGGCGCAACTGCCGCACATCAGGCATTTGGAAATAATATCCTTGAGTTTTTCGGATGAACCGATCTTATGATCTGAAAAAAAATCAATGAGCTGTATCCGGGCTCTCGGGGAGGCATCCTCGGTGCCCTGGGCCTGGTATGTCGGGCACACAGACAGACAGAACCCACACTTGTTGCAATTTTGTCCATATGAATCAGCCATATTACACAAACTTCCCCGGATTCAGAATACCGTCCGGATCCACTGCTTTTTTAATGACGCCCATGAACTCAATGGCATCTTCATCCATGACCAAAGGCAGATATTCGGTCTTGGCAAGGCCGATGCCGTGCTCGCCGGACAGGGTGCCGTTCAGGGAAGCGGCTGCGGCCATAATCTCGTCAAAGGCTTTTTTCACCCTGGCCCACTCTTCTTTATTGGATTTATCTGCCGGAATCATGGGATGCATGTTCCCGTCGCCGGCATGGGCCATCACGCCCACCAGCAATTTGTATTTATCTGCGATATCCACGATCATGCGGGTCATTTCCGGAATTTTACCGGCGGGCACCACAATATCTTCCGTGTACAGACTGGGTGAAAGCTTGGCAAAGACCCCGTAAACCGAACGTCTTGCATGCCAGAGTGTTTCACGCTCATCCTCTGTCTTGGCAACCTCGATATTCACAGCCCCGTTGGCCTCAAGCTTTTCGGTAATTTTTTTGATCTCTTTTTCACACGCCTCTTTCACCCCGTCCACTTCGATGAGCAACGTGCCTTCGGCATCCACCGGCAACCCGATATGGGCCTTTTCTTCAATGGTCCGGATGGTGGTCTTGTCCATCAGCTCCAATGCCACCGGCAAAATACCGGCACCAATGATATCGGCCACAGCCTTTGCCGTATTGTCCAGGTCATCAAAGGTGACAAGCAGCGTGGACACGCTTTCAGGCAGGGGCAGCACCTTGAGGATTATTGAAGTGACCATGCCCAAAGTTCCTTCGGACCCGCAAAACAGGCTGGAGAGCCGGTAGCCGGTAACATCCTTGACGTTGCGGCTACCGAAGCGCACCACCTTTCCCGACGCCAGCACCACCTCCATGCCCAGGACATAATCAACCGTTACCCCATATTTAAGGCACCGGGGGCCACCGGCATTCTGGGCCACATTGCCGCCAATGGTGGACATGGCCATGGAACCGGGGTCCGGTGGATAAAAGAACCCGAAAGGGGCCAGAGCCTTTTGAAGATCAGCATTGACCACGCCCGGTTCCACAATCGCGTACCGGTCTTTGGTATTAATCTCAACAATCCGGTTCATTTTTGAAAAACACAGCACCACACCGCCTTTGGCCGGGATACTGGCACCGCACAGCGAAGTTCCCGCGCCCCGGGCCGTTACCGGGATCTTATGGATAGAACATATTTTTAAAATGCCGGACACCTCATCCCGGGTACAGGGAAACAAAACCAGATCGGGCATGGCCTCTTCAAAATAGGCATCATAACAATAGCAGGCCAGCTGCTCGGCCGAATCAAAACACCTATCCTTACCCACAATTTTTTTGAGGTTGTCTATGGCATCCGGGTCGATCATCTTTGCATCATCCTAATAATTATATTCAAATAATTCAAAACTATAGGAATGATTCAGGCGTTGTCAATTTCTTTATCAGATGATCAGGAGACTTGGCGTATAACGTCCAACTCAACTGCGAATTTACGCATCATTAAAATTCGAATCAAACGCAAAAAAACCACCAATATCTTCCTCGTCCTTGCTTAGGACCGCAGATTAAATAAGTTGAGCAGAAATAACGCCGAATTTTGGTTCATCTACAAGGCGCATTAAAGGTTGAACAGCAGGCCTATTGGGCCTTTAATGCAACGAAGGAGATGGGCCAAAAGGCAAGCTATTTCGTTCAAGTTTTTTAATCTGCGGTCTTTAATATGGGAAGGATGTATGTCTTTAAGAAGTATTCAATGCCTGTTTTATTGAAGTGCATATGGTCGTAATAAAATTTTTTATCCTGCATGCACGATGCGCAATTGATGTAAAACACCCCCGCTTCACGATCAGCAGTCCCCCGCAAGAAAGCATCCACCTCAGGTAGACCGGGAAAATCAGGCATCAACAATGGGAGCATGACATAGGTGATGGTGGCGCCATGCGTTTTCACTATCCGATTAATGTCATCAACCACATGGCCGTAAGCGACAAAGCTGTTCTGGTTATACTTTTTCAAATAATGTTTTTCCGCCTTTTCCATCTTTTTTTCATCGATTTTTTTAAGCGTGCCGTCCGTTAATCCGGGGGCTGCGTAGCGGGAAATTTTTCGCCAGTCCGTTACCGGAATCATTTGAAGGTAGGAAAAAAGCCGATCCATGGGATAACAGTCCTTAATGAGTTTAAAAAAAATGAACAGCTCGAACGGCTCATCCCTGAGAAAAAAATCGTTGTTTTCATTGTTGATGGAAGAATAGAAAATAAACGGGTCCACCAGGTAAATAATATGATTTACCGTGTTTCCCTGGTTCAGAAAAAAAGAGAGATGAACATCCATAGGCATCAAACCACCGCCGCCCCCTTTGGACAGGTTGGCAACCCTCCTGCCCAGGATTCTCTCCACCATTTCATGGTTCCCATCCCGGGAAAGCACGCGGCCCCTTGATGTTCCCAGAAAGAGGGCTGGATAATGTTCGTTTTTTCCAATAACCAAGAGGTTTGACTCACTTTCGGCATATGAAAGGCGGATATCTCGGTGCCGCCCTGAAAAACAATAGAGAAGAACTGTGAGAATAAAAAGATTCAACATCCCAAAGATCACTAATTTTACAATAAAAAGCTTTCTGCCCATGCCTTGCTTTCGTCAGCCTGAATATTCGTTCCTTATCAAAACTGAAAATAAATGAATTCTTGTTTCACTCCGAACACACCCGAAATCAATACCGACCAGAATGCGGCAGTATAGATGGTCCAGCGAGCCGTGAGTGAGAGATTTCCCAGCTGTTCGTGGACCCATCCTCGCCCTTCCCACATTTCTACCAGAAAAAGCAACACAATCATAGAAAGCAGAAAAACAAATTGCGGGATGCCCACAACATCAATTCCGGACTGTTTCAAACCAAATCCGTCAATACCGATCAAGAACATTTTACGGATAATGGCAAATGCGTCTCCGATCGAATTGGCCCGGAAAAATACCCAGGCAAAGGAAACCATGCACATAGTAATCGCCACCTGAACCCCTTGATTCAGCCTGGATGCCTTGTCTGGAAACAACCTGTCTGCCAGTCGCGTCTGGAAATGCTGTGTGACGTTCTCCAAAATCAGCATAACACCATGCAAAGCGCCCCAGACCACAAAGGTCCAGTTCGCCCCGTGCCACAACCCGCTTACCATAAAGGTAATAAAAATATTGTACCGCCATCGCCATTTTGTCGCTCGGTTTCCGCCCAATGGTATATATACATAATCCCGAAACCAGGTGGACAGGGAGATATGCCAGCGTTGCCAGAATTCGTGGAGAGACGTTGAAAAATAAGGATACCTGAAATTCTCCATCAGGTCATATCCCAGAGCCTTAGCGCTTCCGCGGGCCATATCCGTATATCCTGAAAAATCGCAGTAGATCTGTACAGTATAAAACAGGGTGGCGATAATGAGCGGAATGCCCTGATAATCCCCCACATGGTTGTAAACATGGTTGACATACACAGCAAGATGGTCGGCAATGACCATTTTTTTGACAAGCCCCCAGAGTATGAGCCGCAAACCCTCCGTTACTTTCTGACAATCAAAGGGGTGGGGCTGTTTGAATTGAGGCATCAGGTGCCGGGCCCGGTTGATTGGACCTGAAAGCAACGGGGGAAAGAATGCTGTGAACAGTGCGAAAATGCTTAGTTTACGTTCCGCCGGAAACTTTCCGTTGTAAACATCCAGAATATAGCCCAGGCTCTGGAATGTATAGAAGGAAATGCCCACCGGAAGGAGCAACTGAAACATAGGAACATCTTGGTGGATATTCAGGGAGGCAAGCACACTCGTGGCTGATTTGCTGAAAAAATTGAAATATTTGAACAAAAACAGTGTTCCGATGTTTAAAAAAACACCTGCCCACATATAAGGTTTTCTTTTTTTTTTCGAGGTAACAGACATGAGAATGCCCAGGGTATAGTTGCATAAGGTCGATCCCATGAGAAGAAAAATGTATTCGGTTTTTGCAAAGGAATAAAAAAAATAGCTTGATGATAGAAGCAAAAGCCATCTGTACCGATGGGGGATTAAATAGTAGAGCCCGATTAAAATGGGAAAAAATATGGCAAATTGAAAAGAATTGAATAGCATGGTCGTCCGCAACGGATATTTATTTCAAATGGTCAATAAATAATTGCCGGGCCGGGCCGTATGTTGCCTTCGTTCCTTAACACTCAATGATCGAGTTAACAACCTTAAAACCCTCTGCTTCTTATTTACACTGGTGGACTATAAAGAGTCACATCGACTGAGTCAATTGTAAAATTGACAACCATATACCGATATGATTTTAATAATTCATATGATAACAAGGCAATACTAATGACCCGTATAACAGCCATCGGCTGAGCTGGTCTATCAACACCCAGGCTCAACCCACAACAAAGCATGAAAGTAATTCAGTAACTTATTGGAACTTTCATATAAAAACAGATTATCTACCTGGAAAGGCGATCCTCTTGATGCAAATCCTGAAAAATTTTAATCATGCATTGATTCTAAAAGGAATGATCATTTTTATTCTTCCTTATTTTTTATCGGTTGGATGCTATAATGCCGGAATAGAAAAACGAACACCTGCAGAAAAAGAAGGGTCTGCTTATTTAGATGAAATAGCAAAAAAATGGACGCCTTCTGTGTGGAAGGCGTTTGTCAAGAACGGTCCCACAGGTATCCACCTTCCGGATTTTTCAAGGGCTGGGTATCGTATGGGGGAAAAACCAATACCGGAAATAGAAAACCCAGTGTTCGATGTCACCAATGTAAGGTTTGGCGCTGTGCCTGATGACGACAAAGAAGACACTTTGGCGATCCAGGCGGCCATCGATGCTGCGGCTACAGTCGGCGGAGGTGTTGTATTTCTACCCAAAGGCAGATACGACATTCATCAAACAAAAGCGTCTCCCTACCTCCAAATCCGTTCTGACCGTATTGTTTTGCGGGGCCAAGGCTCCGGTAAAATCGGAACCACCCTTTTCATGGGTGCGCCGGGAAAAGAGGGGTTGGTCCGGCGTCTGGGAACCGTTTCAGCCGAGATCGAGGCCCGGCATCATACGGCGTTAGCAGTCATAGGCGCTGAGGAGCGTAACGAACTCGCCGCTTTTACACAAAACGTTATCCGGGGACAAACAGATATTCCGGTGACCGATACCGGAAAATTTTCTGAAGGACAGATCGTGACTATCGTATGCAGCGACCCCCTCATCGACCCCACACATCCGGCACCCAATAAAGCGGATATCCCTGTGCAACTGACCACACCGTTCACGTTCAGCCCTGTCCAGAAAGACACGTTTGGACCTGCGGTCCAAACGCTTTCCTGGATAGCAGGTATTGAAAAAATTATCGATGCCCATACCATCCGTTTAACCCGTCCGGCAAGATTCGATCAGCCCTTACGCTACACCCCTAAAATTTTCTCTTTCAACGGCATTTGCGAGATCGGCATTGAACATCTGCGAATCGAAAGTGCTTGGCCCGGCGGGTACCGGCACCACAAACCGTTTCAGGCAGCGGATGAAAAAATTATCCGTACCGCCAGGGAGCAGGACTATCTCTGGGGTGGAATTTGGATCAGCAGCGCAGTGAACGGATGGGTACAAGATGTGACCTTTGCCGACATGACTCAGGGAATCATCCTCAGCCAATCTGCGCAGTGGACGCTGAAAGATCTGACATTTATAGGGCAGGAAGGACATGCCGGCGTCACAATCGGCTGGGGAAACGACAACCTGATCAAAAACGTCGAGTTCCATGCCCGGCTGGTGCATCCGGTGACACTTACAATGACCGCATCAGGAAACGTTATCACAGATTGCACAGCACATTATGAAGGGAGAAATATGCATTCAGGCACGGACACGGCCATGGATTTTCATGGCATCTTCCCTTTTGAAAATCTATTTGAAAAAATGAAGGGTTTCTATGTCTGCCCTGGTGGTGATCTAAGCGTGCTTCCCCATGCAGGCGTAAGAAACGTTTTCTGGAATATCGAGGCACCCGCAAGGATCACCGGCTACGGCGAATATGCAAAAGATTCGTTTGTGCAAACCTATGATTTTGTGAGTACTTCATCAAAAAAGCCTGCGACCATGTATGAACACTATCCACAGGCCTTCTACATTGGTATCTATAGGAGGGGCAATCGCTCCATCACCCTGGCTGGATCAACGGAAGACCGTCACACCCGCTGGATGACAGTGGAAGGATTGAACCGTCCGGGTATCGCTGTTCCTTCCCTTTACGAGCTGCAAAAAAAAGAATTGCGGTGACAAATTCCGGGGACATCTTACATGAAAACGGTATCATATCCTCAAAAGTTCACTAAACCCACCGCAGGGGTGCTGTTTTGACACCCGCTGTCCCCTGTGTCAGGATATGTGCACCCAGACGTCCCCTGAATCACGAGAGATCCATCCGAATCATTTTGCAGCCTGTTTTCTCCTCTGATGTCCACTGAAAGGTGATGATAGCGTTTTAGGTATCAGGCTATTTGATGATGGCTCGACAGACACCCGCAACAATCCGGACCATGGGCACAACAGCATCCAACTCCACATATTCGTCGTGTCTGTGTGAATTGCTGCCCACCAGTCCCATGCCGTCAATGGTGGGCGTTCCTTCTGCAGACGTATAGTTCCCGTCTGAATAGCCTCCTGTGGCAATATAATCTGTTTCAATGCCGACATTTTCTGCTGTTTTTCTGATGATCTCCCACAACGCCATGGTATTGGAATCCGGCTCCATGGGGGGGTGATCAATGGAGCCCTCCACAGACACGGTAACCCCAGGTACGGTAATGTTGCCAGGCAGGTCTTTAAAAAACGTCTCTACCCGTTCTTTTTGAGCCCGTTTTTCGATACGGATATCCACAGAGGCAGATGCCAGGGCAGGAATAATATTAATCTTGTCCCCACCATTGATGACAGTGACTTGGGCTGTGGTTCCTGTGTCGGGATCATTGAGACCGGTGATGGCAATTACCTGGTGGGCAAGTTCCACCACCGCATTAGCTCCCTTGTGGGGATCAGCGCCTGCATGGGCGGCTGTGCCCGAGGCTGTCACATGGAACCAGCCCCCACCCTTGCGACAAAGGACAAATCGATAGCCGGGACGACAGGGTTCGAACACAAAAACGCGGCGGCTCTTTTGGGCCAGACTGCGTATCCAGGGTCTGGAAGTAGGGGAACCGATCTCTTCGTCCCCGTTAAACCCCACACAGACGTTAAGGGAATTGAGAAGGCCTGCCGCGTGAAGTGCCTCCAGCGCATGCAGCGCTACCAGAAGTCCGCCTTTCATGTCACAGACTCCAGGGCCGAAGGCCTTGTTGCCGCTGATGGAAAAAGGACGACCCGCCACTTCTCCAGGAGGAAAAACAGTATCCATGTGCCCGAGAAACATGACATCAAATGAATCGTCTCCGGGTTTATTGACAGCCTCAAGGCAGGGAACGCCTGCATCACCAAAATGTTGGATTCGGATCTCAAATCCCAGGGCAGCCAGCCGTTTTTGAAAAAATGCTGCGACAGCCTCAATGCCGGAAAGAAGGTCACTGCTGGAATCGATATTGACAATGGTCTCAAGATCGCGGACAAACTGTTCGTATTGGCCTTCTATGACTCTGAACAATGGGTCTGACATGATATTACGGAATCCTATCAATAAAATTAATCGGGCCAGTTTCGGGTTAAGTCCCTCTCTTGCTATTCTTGCCATACTGGCACTTAATTACAAATTATATTTGTACTGTCAAAATTTTTGTATCGTGTATCGTGTCCCCTTAATAAATTGTAATTCTTTTAAAAATTCTTGATGAATTGATCTGCTTCCTGAATGGATGCTCCCATGTCCCGGATCAGGCTTTCCACATCTCCTTCTATGGAGACCACCTCCTGGCCTAAAGCACCTACAGCCTTGGCATTCAGATTATGCTTAAGGTAAAGCACATAATCATTGAGTTTGGATAGGACCGGATCCATGGCTTTTCTGGACCTGTCCATGGCTGTTTTAAGCTTTTTATATCTGATTTTGGCATCTGCAAGGGATTTGCGGCTTGCTGATTTTAACTTTGTGTCCCCGATCTCATTGATTTCCACTTCCCATTCGGCAAACAGATCCGTGGCAAGGGTGTGTACTTGGCCCATGCGCTTCCTTATTGTTTCGGCCCTGTCCTCGCAGTCCTCATAAGAGCCTTTTAAACGGTCATAAAAGGCCTCAAGTTCCCCTCCGTCCAGGTTGTAAAGTTCCCTGATTCTTGTCAGGGCATCTTTAAACTCTTCCTGGGCTTTGGTCTGATCGGTTTTAACATCCTCGACCCGGTCCTTGAGCAGGTGGCGTTTTTCCTTGCCTACTTTTTCCATGGCCGCATAATAGGCTGGGGCACAGCCCGTCATGGGCATGATCAGGGCAAAAATGAAGAATAGGGCAAGCCCCATGCATACAGTGCTTTTTTTGATCATTATTGTATTCTCACTTACAGAATTAAATTTATCAATCTCAAAACAGGCCGGTTTTCCTTATACCAAAAACATGCCGTTTAATTAAATGTTATTTTGATCAGAAATCCCAGGGTCAGGTCTTGAATTGTTATTTTTTGTTCTAACAATTTACATTTTAAGACCTGACCCGCCCTACGGACAATTCCTCGACAAAATACCGATCACCCCGGTTCATGGCCGATGCGATCCAGTCCGGCACCGGGTCCGGCCCACCTGAAATTCTGCAGTTGCCCCTGCCCTTCATTGCCTTTTGACCCCCGGCACGGAATGGGATAGGATGGGGCCATGAAAGAAAAAATCAAAATCATAGAACAGGGACAAGGCTGGATCTGCGCGGAAAAGCCCGGGGGCATGAGTGTCCATAACGATCCGGGCAAGGATATGATATCCCGACTCCAAGAAAGACTGGGCCCCGGCAGCACGGAAATACTCCAGCCCGTACACCGCCTGGATAAGGAGACCTCGGGACTCCTCCTTATGGCCACGGACCGGGACACTTTGGCCGAACTCTCGGATCTTTTTGCAGGGGGCAAGGTGACAAAACGTTATAAAGCCCTGGTCCACGGCCATTTTGACCCTCCCGGCAAGGCCCGGGGTACCTGGGATTCCCCCCTGACCAAATCCGCCGGAGGCAGAACCGATCCCCGGGGCCCGGGAAAACAGATCGAGGCCCTGACCCGCTATAGGGTCCTGGACCAGTCCCTCCATTATACCCTTTTGGACATTGAATTATTCACCGGCCGCAAGCACCAGATCCGGCGCCACGCCAAACTGGCAGGGCATCCGGTCGTGGGCGATCCCCGGTACGGCTCCCCCAGAGCCCTTGAATTCTTAAAAACCCAAAAGCAGTTCGACGCCATGGGCCTGCACGCCTGTTTCCTCCAGTTCAGGGACAAGGACAGGGCCGTCACCCTGGAACTGCCGGATCTGCCCCCGGAAGTTGCACGACTGTTTGAAGAGGACAGAGCATGATGTTCCCGGTTACGTTCAGCGATTGGTTATAACCTAAAAGATGGTTTAAACTGCATTTGAGCTGAAAACTTGTACCTCTTTTTCAAGACGATCTGCCAGCAAATCCTCAGTTACTTCAAGATCAAATCGGGTTTGGAGATTTAACCAGAATTGCGGCGCTATTCCAAAAAATCGACCTAAACGCAATGCTGTATCAGCTGAAATCGAACGCTTTCCATGAACAATTTCGTTAATCCTTCTTGGCGGTACGCTTATATCTTTGGCAAGTCGATATTGACTGAGGCCCATTGGTTTAAGGAATTCCTCAATAAGGATTTCACCAGGATGAATGGGAGGAAGTTTTTTATTTTTCATTTTTGCCCCCTAATGGTAATCTGCAATTTCAACATCGTATGCATCACCGGCTTTCCATTTAAAACAAATTCGCCACTGATCGTTGATGCGAATGCTATGTTGTCCTTTCCGGTTACCTTTTAATGCTTCCAATCTGTTACCAGGCGGAACGCGTAGAGCATTTAATTCCGTAGCTGCATCCAGAATAACCAATTTTCTGCGTGCAAGATACTGAATATTTTGGGGTAATTTTCTGGAAAGAAGTCTATTGAAAATCTTTTCAGTTTCTTTATCCCGGAAAGTTTTGATCATAAAGATATGATTAACGCGGCTCGTTAATAGCGTCAAGTGTTACGCTTAAAATATAAAATTATTGGATAGATCAACATGGTGGCATTTAGATTCTTCTATGTTTTACGAGGTGGTTATAATCGCGGTGCTGATCGGCGCTATGCGCAAATGCGCAAATCAAACAAACGATAGTTTGATTGATCTGTGTGCAGTGACCGGTCCAGTAACCTGTTCAGGCGCCAGAGGCGACAGGACAAAGTACTGCGAATTCCGGGGAAAGCCGGCAGACCAAGGACAAACAATGGATAAAACGTGTCCCCTATTTATTTGCAACTCACTGAAAAAATTCCAAAAATTTAAATTGTTGATTTTTGATCTCAAAACTCATACAAAGTAATATCACATAAATCCAGATTTAATTAAGTTTCTGAAATTTAATGATCCAATTTTTAGTTTTTAGCGCTGGACTTTTTAATACGCACAAATAACAGCCACCTTACTAAACATCATGATTCAACAGATCAAATTTTGCAAAGGCCAAGCCCCTATAAGTGGCGATTTTAAAAAAGACAAATGGGGGGATCATTGAGTAAAAAAGAGGGAGGAAAAAATAATGCTTCATCCGAAACAAAAAGGCCGTTTTTTGTCCATACTTATTTTAACACTTATGGTTTTTTCTTTCGCTTTAACTACCTGTTCAGCAGCAATAATAATAATAATAATAATAATAGGCGGAACCGGTAATGCTCTTGGCACAATGAGATGGATTGCCGAGGCATACCAAAAAGCTAATCCCGAAGTTCAAATCACAGTACTGCCAAGTATCGGAAGCAGCGGTGCTATCAAAGCGGTTCCCACTGGCCGTATTCAGATCGGCCTCAGCGCCCGGCCTTTAAAAAAGACCGAGTCGAAAAAAGGAATAGTTGCCATTGAATACGCTCGTACACCAACAGTTTTTGCTGTATCAAACAAAACAAAAATTAATGCTGTAACACTTTCACAACTGGTTGATATTTATGATAGGACCTTAAAAAAATGGCCGGATGGATCGACTATTCGTCCAGTTATCCGCCAGGCCGGAGATGATAATACCAAACAAATAAAAGGACTTTCCCTTGAACTGAAAAAAGCTGTCGAGAGGGCCGAAAAACGGACCATATTTCTTTTTGCTTCAACGGATCAAGACACGGTGAACAAAATTGAAAATACGCCCGGCAGTTTTGGAGTGACCTCTCTGGCGTTGCTTCTTTCTGAAAAAAGAAAGATGCATCCATTAATGCTTGACGGTGTGGAACCCAGCATCCAGTCCTGCATTGACGGTGACTATCCCATGATCAAACGGTTTTACTTTATTCTGCCCACGAAGCGTTCTGCACAGGTCGACGCATTCCTTGGGTTTGTTTCCTCCCCAAAAGGTGCCGAAATTTTAAAACAGAACGGCAATTATCCAGTTCAATAATGAGAAACCTATGAGGCTTTCCACCCCAGACAGTCTTGATCGGCTGTTCCTCCACCTGACCCTGGCGATTTCCATAATTGTGGCCTTCAGCCTGCCGACGGTCTACGCCTTTGTTGCATACAATGATTTATCAGAAGAAGTCACTTTCAAGGCTCGAATCAAAGCCATTGCGCAAAGAGAAATGATCACAACACTTCCCCAAACATGGATGTTTGCAGAGAACCGGATGCAGGGAACTCTTGCCCGGGAACCCGTCTTATTGGAAAGCGAATTTGTTCAGATTTTCGATTATGAAGGAAACGAACTGACTTCAGCCGGGGAGGCCATAAAAAGGTACTTCATACAACGAAGCTATCCGCTTTATGACATGGATCAGGTCGTGGGAAAGGTTGTTGTAAGTGCAAGCCTTGCCCATGTCATTCGAAATACCCTGATCAGCAGCGTTATTGGATTGGCTATGGGTGGTGTTGTTTTGCTGGTGCTCTGGCGTCTTCCGGTAAAAAAACTGCGACGGCTCTCCAGAGAATTATCTGAAGAAAAACAACAGGCGGAGATAACACTTCAGGCTATTCATGACGGGGTCCTCCGTACGGACAAAAAGGGAGATCTTGTCTATTTTAATACTGCCGCAGAAAAATTGCTCGGCCGTTCATTATCAAAACAAATTGGGAAAGCTATATCTGAAGTTCTAAAATTAATTGACGGTCAGACTGAATTAGAGGTTGAGAGTGCGCTCTACAAGGCAATGCGTACGAAAGAACAAGCCTCTTGCAATGGACGTTGCTCACTTATATCACAAGCCAACCGAGTAATCGCTGTGGAAGAACAGGCCGCCCCCTTACTGGATGGCAACGGAGAATTGATTGGCGGCGTACTCTGCCTGAGCGATGTCACCATTTTCCGCAAACAATTGGAACAACAATCCTGGGAGGCATCCCATGATTCATTGACGGGACTGATTAATCGCCGTGAATTTGAGGACCGGGTTGCAAAAGCAATTGACAACGCTCAAGCCAAAGGGAAATCAAGCCTGCTCTGTTTTATGGATCTTGATGGATTTAAAATTGTAAATGACACATGTGGTCATAATGCCGGGGATGAACTGCTCATACAATTATCACAGATCATACAAACCCAGGTTCGGACCAGTGACTCCTTAGCACGTCTTGGAGGAGATGAATTCGGTCTTCTCCTTGATGGGTGCGATAAAGATCGCGGTCAAATAATCGCCACCAATATTCTTAGCGTAATTAAAAACCATCAATTTTTTTTATAATGACAAAAATCATACCGTAGGAATAAGCATTGGTATGACATCTGTCACCAGCAGTAGTATTAAAGCGAAGGATGTTATCAGCGAAGCAGATTCGGCCTGTTATTGGGCCAAAGAGTCCGGCCGCCAACGCCTTTGTATCTTTCAGGACAATAAGGAAGAGCTGACATCCAGGCAATTTGAAGTCAGTTGGGTGGAACGAATAAAAGCAGCTCTAAAGGAAGACCGCTTCGTTCTTTATCACCAGACATATCAGACACTAAGTGGGCATGTAGGTTCCAGATGCCACATGGAAATTCTTTTGCGAATGGTGTCTGAAAGTGGTGAAATTGTCTTGCCAAGTCGTTTTTTTCGGCTGCAGAGCGGTATAACTTAATGCCGGAGATTGATCAATGGGTTATTAATAAGGTTTTCTCAGAATTTCACAATATATCTACTGATAATGCCGGTTCAGAGCTGGTGGTGAATATCAACCTTTCCGGAGCTTCAATAAATTCTCTTAAATTATACGATTTCATAAAAGAAAAAGTTATTGAATACAGCATTGATACAACTTCTATATGCTTCGAGATTACGGAAACGGTTGCTGTGAGAAATCTTCGTGCGGCAACAAAGTTCATCAATAAATGCAACGAAATTGGTGTTCAATTTGCCCTTGATGACTTTGGCACTGGTGTAAGCTCTTTTAGTTCTCTGAAAAATATGCCGGTTGATTATTTGAAAATTGACGGCAGCTTCGTGAAGAATATTGAACAAGATGATATCGACCGGGCAATGACTGAAACAATTAATCGAATTGGACATCTTCTGGGGAAAAAAACCATTGCTGAGTTTGCGGAAAACAAAGCCATAATTGAAATATTAAATGATATTGGTGTTGATTTTGCGCAAGGGTATGGTGTGTGCTGGCCGACACCCCTTATAAAAAAATAAACTCTGTATAACTGACACCTTCGCCAAATTAGATTTTTTATGATTTTGATTCAAAATATCAATTTTTAAACGTTATGATCACGTCAGTTACCTGGTTTATAGCGCATCCAGGGCAATCGCATGAATAAATATAGATAGACTTCAATTCATACCGGAAAATCCCCTATCAGTTGATTACTTTTGGTCATTTGTCTCACCAATACTCTGATAAAGGATCTGCAGTGTAATTAAAACAGACTTTTTTCCCTGCCCATTATGGCGATAACCAGACCATCTAAAAAAACTGTGGTCTGTCCCCCGATTTTTCGGATCGCCCCCCCCCAGATTAACTGGTTAGTGTGGGAGGGCTACTCAGTGATAGGAAGTCCTATCCCGATTAAATATCAAATGATCTGTTCTTTTTTACGTAATCTGTAAATTCTTTTGACCATGGAAAATCAATGGTCATTTCTTGAGGATCATTGAGTCGTAGTGCGCAGTACTCAAAATCCAAGGTTTGTGTATATAATTGGGATGCTAAAGGCGTGTTTCGCATCCCATCAATTGAAGGCGGTGTATCTGAGATAGTCATTTCCAACACCTTAGCCCAGGGTATTAATACTGAAGAAGTGAACCAGCTTAGTGGTATTGTGTCTGAAAAAACAACCCCTTGTAAGGAAGGGGATACTTTTTGTGTTCGAATTTGATAGGCATTGTTGGTTGAAAAGCAACATTTACCTATTAAATACTCAGGGAAGCTAAGCTGAAAGTTCATTTGAACTTTTGTAGAAAGTCTATATCTATTTTTAATACTTCTCCAAATATGTTTAACATTCATAATAGACTCTCAATCAGAGTGAAGGGGTTGATGGAAAATTTTTAACTTACCATGATATTTAACAAAATTGATCAGTGGTTTCTGTTTATCCTTCATTCTCACATATCTAACGGGATAACATTTCAAAAGTAAAAATATCCAACCCGTTATAATTTTATAGAATATCAATGGAAAAACTATTACCACTATTGGAGATGATTCGCAAAAGGTTTCCATCTAAAGGATTTCAATATAATCAAAATATTGACCTGTGTGATGGCGATTGCCCTGTCCACGGTATCCCTTGTTGTTGATTCAAGGATTTGATATATCTGCGCCGGAGAATGACGATGGCGGAGGCAGGATTAATTTATGGACAGAACTAAAGAACAACCGGTTGTTTCGGTCATGCCGGACCAGGCGTTAGTGCTTGAATGGGAAACGGTAAAAGCCACGGTTTCCCCGGACCGGGTACAGTGCCTGCAGGAAATTGCCCAAACCGCTGAAAACCGAAAAGACGACTGGCTGTATGACCTGGGGTTTAAGCAATTTCCTTGGGATTTCTCAGCCTCCCTGGACTATTTCCTGCGATTTTCCCGCTGTTTTGTCCAGGCGCTGTTAAAAACGCCCGAACTTGAAATCCTGAGACAGGACGCTGTCATCGGCGTACCGCCGGGGCTTATCATCGATTTTATTTCAGCCTGTCCCATGATGGCCGGGGCCGAGTATGTAACTGCTGGCATGCTGGAGAGGCTGTGGCATGGGTTTAATGGGGCGTTTTTCCGTGATATCAAGGCGTTCAAAGGCCGGGTCAGCGACTATTTCCGGAAAAAAAACCCGGATCTTCACCCGGCAGGCCGGGTGTTTTTCCATCTGGTGGAAAATAAAAATTCGAGCCTTCCCTTTGCCTTTATGGCCACCTATTCCGCAGGCATGGGGGCCAATGGAAAACCCAAGCACCTGCCCCTGAAACATGCCATCGAAACCCATGACGATGATGAGCTTCTAACCCTTTTATCCACGGTGTACAAGGCGGCAGAACAAAGCCGGATCGTGGCGGATCTCATTGAATCCGGCGAGTTGTTCCACCCCCTGGCCTGGGATGGGGATGAGGCGTTTTGCTTTCTCAAGGAGATCCCGGATTATGAGGCCTGCGGTGTGCTCTGCCGGATTCCGGACTGGTGGAAACAAACCGCTTCCACCCCCCGGGTGACCATCTCCCTGGGGGACAAAAAACCGTCCATGGCCGGGCTGGATGCCATGCTGGATTTCAACGTCAAAGTGGGATTGGGCAATCTGGAATTATCCAGGCAGGAGGTTGAAGCCATCCTGGAGCAGACCCAGGGCCTGGCGTTTATTAAAAACAAATGGGTGGCAGTGGACCCGGAAAAGCTGAAACAGGCCCTGAAAGCCTGTAACCGGATTGAGGATCTGGCCGCCTCGGGCATGACCCTGGGAACAGCCATGCGGACCCGGCTGGCCCCGGAAAAAATGCTTGGCCTGGACAATGCCGGCCAGGTGGATATCAATGTATCCAGCGGCACATGGTTGACATCCGTACTGGAGAAGATGACCCACCCGGAACAGGTGGATCCGGTGGTGCCGGGCAAAGACTTCAAGGCAAAATTGCGGCCCTACCAGTCAAAGGGGGTAGACTGGCTGAACTTTTTGGCATCTTACGGATTTGGGGCCTGCCTGGCCGATGATATGGGGTTGGGAAAAACCGTCCAGATCCTGGCATGGCTGAGCACATTTCCGTCAAACCGCAAACGCCCCGCAAGTCTTCTGGTGGTGCCGGCCTCTTTGATTTCAAACTGGCAGTCGGAAATCAACCGATTTCTGCCCGGCCTTAAAACCTGTGTGGCCCATCCCGGTTTTACCCCTTCGAATTCACAGCCCGACAAGACAGAGAAGAACAAGGCATTCAAATTGACCAAAGCCCAGCTGAACCGCCTGGACCTGGTCATCACCAGCTACACTCTGGTGAAAAAATACGCCTGGCTTGCCAAGTATTCCTGGCACTGCCTGATCCTGGACGAGGCCCAGGCCATTAAAAATCCCGCCACCCAGCAAACCCGGGCCGTCAAAGCCCTGCCTGCGGCCCACCGGATCGTCATGACGGGCACGCCTGTGGAAAACCGGCTGTCAGACCTGTGGTCCTTGTTTGATTTTTTAAATCCTGGGCTTTTGGGCAAAAAACTCTGGGGACATGATACCGTTTTACATAAAAAAATAGTATTCCCGAAATTTTAGTGCATTTTTGTTGTCGAAATCAAGTAAGGTGTCCCCCGAATTATCCTAAGTAAGGTGTCCCCCGAATTATCCTGCTTACCGCAGGCTGGGTTTGCCCGCCATTCCGGACAAACAAAAAACCGACAAACAGATGCCGGTTCAAAAAATTGATTTTTTTACTTTTCATTTTTTGCCGTCAGATATAATGACCGTTTGATTTGTAGGATATAGATAGGTACTTTTAACCTGGATTAAACCATAGTTAAATAGCGCAATGTAGAGTGGATTTAGACCTATCAAGTTTTACAAATTGTTTTTCCTTGATCACATCAACCCTGTTTTACACTTTAGTAATTATCCTGACACCCTTCCAGTGTTCGCCTGCCCGGCAGTATCCATGGTTGCAGCGGTTTTTCCCTGTTAGGCCAGATGGCATGTTTTTTGCTTCTTGAAGCTAAGTGTGACCCATAAACAAAGACTCAAGTCAGGAGGACCGGCGTGACTGGCAACAAACAAACATTCAAGAAAGGGTTAATTCTCGTTATTGTCTTGATCACCGTTGCTGGAGCCCTGCTGTGGTCCAGAAACAGGGGGCTGAAAAAATCGGATTCCATTGCCTCGGGCAATGGTCGCATTCAAGCGACCGAAGTTGACATCGCAACAAAGTACCCGGGCCGTATTGCCGAAATTCTTTGCCGTGAAGGTGATTTTGTTGAGGCGGACCAGATCGTGGCCCGGATGGATACAAGGTCATTGGCGGCCCAGCTCAGGCAGGCAAAGGCATCCGTCGAACAGGTGCGTCATAGAAAAAGTTTTACCCAGGCCCTTGTCCGGCAGAGAAGCAGTGAACTGGCTGTCGCAAAAAAGGACTATGAACGTTCACAGGCAACCTATGCGTCAAACAAATATGCCATTT
Source organism: Desulfobacter hydrogenophilus (assembly GCF_004319545.1). Classification (NCBI taxonomy): domain Bacteria; kingdom Pseudomonadati; phylum Thermodesulfobacteriota; class Desulfobacteria; order Desulfobacterales; family Desulfobacteraceae; genus Desulfobacter; species Desulfobacter hydrogenophilus. Next base: position 587,402 of record NZ_CP036313.1, read on the forward strand.
CAGCCAGGCAGATTGATCATGACCGTGCAGCAATGGAAACTGCGGCAGCCCTGCTGGCTGAAGCCCGGGCCCAGGTGCTTGAGTCGGAATCAATGATCCATATTTCGGTTGCAAAAGCCGAAGAGATCGAGGCCAACCTTACGGACAGTATCCTCAAAACCCCCATTCGTGGAAGGGTGCTCTATCGGCTGGCTGAACCCGGTGAAATCCTGGGGGCCGGCGGCAAAGTACTGACCGTGCTCGACCTGACCGATGTGTATATGACTATTTTTCTACCCACGGCCGAGGCCGGCAGGGTGGCCATGGGGGCTGAGGCCCGGCTTGTGTTTGATGCCCTGCCGGACATCGCGGTGCCGGCTCGGGTGTCGTTTGTTGCCCCCAACGCCCAATTCACCCCCAAGGCTGTTGAAACCAGAACCGAGCGGGAAAAGCTGATGTTCCGCATCAAGGTTAAAATTGACCCTGAATTACTCATGGGGCATCTGGAAAAAGTGAAAACAGGGGTACCGGGTGTGGCCTATGTACGGCTTGCCCCCCAGGCCCAATGGCCCGAGGATGTTCGGCGCAGGTCTTTGCCATGAACGTGACAAAAGACAGCATCGCCCGTGTTGCCAATGTCGGCCATTGTTATGGAAAAACCGTGGCCCTGGATGCCATTGATCTGAACATTCCTGCAGGTTGCATGGCCGGACTGATCGGTCCCGACGGCGTGGGTAAGTCGAGCCTGCTGGCTCTGATTTCAGGGGTGCGGAAAATTCAGCAGGGCACGGTCACGGTGCTGGGAGGTGACATGGGTGACCGGCATCACCGTGCCCGGGTGTGCCCGAGTATTGCCTACATGCCCCAGGGCCTCGGGCGAAACCTGTATATGACCTTGTCCGTGGTTGAGAATATGGCATTTTTCGGCCAACTGTTCGGCCAAAATCGAGTCGAGAGGAAAAAACGCACGGACGAGCTCCTTGCCGCCACGGGATTGCTGCCCTTCAGGGACCGTCCTGCCGGTAAGCTTTCCGGGGGGATGAAACAAAAACTCGGCCTGTGCTGTGCCCTTATCCATGACCCAGACCTGTTGATCCTGGATGAGCCGACTACGGGTGTGGACCCCCTTTCCCGTCGGCAGTTCTGGCAGTTGATCGGAACCATCCGTTCTCGCGGCAGGGGCATGGGTGTGATTGTGGCCACCGCCTATATGGAAGAGGCCGAGGGGTTTGACTGGCTCGCGGCCATGGACGGGGGTAAAGTGCTTGCCACGGGTAGCCCCGCCCGGCTGATGGAACAGACCGGCACCCAAAATCTGGACGCGGCATTTATTGGTCTGCTGCCCGAAAAAAAACGTAAAGATCATAAACAGCTGGTGGTGCCGCCGCGCACCAGCCTTGATGACGGTCCGTCGGCCATCAGGGCCGAGGGACTGACCCGGATTTTTGGTGATTTTACCGCCGTGGATCATGTGAATTTCGAAATCGCCCAGGGCGAGATCTTTGGTTTTCTCGGATCCAACGGCTGCGGCAAGACCACCACCATGAAGATGCTGACCGGTCTGCTGCCCCCATCAGAAGGCAGGGCTATGCTGTTCGGCCGGACGGTGGATGCCAATGACCTTTCCATTCGTAAACGGGTGGGGTTCATGTCCCAGGGGTTTTCCCTCTACACTGAACTCACGGTTTACCAGAACCTGGAACTCCATGCCCGGTTGTTCCACCTGCCGCTGGAAACCATTCCAGGACGGATCCAGGAAATGATCCAGCGGTTTAACCTGACTGAGTATGAATACGTCCTGTCCAGCAGCCTGCCCCTGGGGATCCGCCAGCGTCTGTCCCTGGCCGTGGCGGTCATCCATGGCCCGGAAATGCTGATTCTGGACGAACCCACTTCCGGGGTGGATCCCGTGGCCCGGGATCAGTTCTGGGAACTGTTGATCGAACTTTCCCGCAGGGACAAGGTCACCATATTTGTCTCCACCCATTTCATGAATGAGGCGGAACGCTGTGACCGGATTTCACTGATGCATGCCGGAAAAGTGCTTGCCTCGGACACGCCCGAGGCGTTGATCCGGGCACGCGCCAAAGACACTCTGCAGGAAGCCTTCATTGACTATCTGGAGGCTGCCGACGAAAATATCACCACGGTGCAGGCCCCCAAGCAGGAGGGTACATTACCTGATTCCAGGCACCGCCCCACCAGCGCCTTCAGCCCATTGCGGCTGTTCGGCTATGCCCATCGGGAGACCCTGGAAATCAGAAGAGACCCCATCCGCCTCACCTTTGCCCTCCTGGGCATGGTCATTTTGATGTTCATCATGGGCTACGGCATCACCATGGATGTAGAAAATATTTCGTTTGCTGTGCTGGACTTTGACCAGACACCAGAGAGCGTTGATTATATCCAGAACATTTCCGGTTCCAGGTATTTTGTTGAACGGCCATCCATTGCCAGTGGGACTGAACTTGAACAGCGCATGGGCAGCAGAGAATTAAGCCTGGCCCTCGAAATCCCGGCAGGCTTCGGTAAAGACCTTAAAAGGGGCCGGATTCCGGAGGTGGGCGCATGGATTGACGGTGCCATGCCCTTTCGGGCAGAAACCATAGCCGGCTATCTCCAGGGCATGCACTATGCCTATTTATCAGAACTTGCCATTCGCAGCATGGGCAGGGTACCCCGGATGACCATGGCCGATATTGAAATCCGCTATCGATACAACCAGGATTTCAAGAGTATTTACGCCATGGTGCCGGCCGTAATTCCGCTGTTGCTGATTTTCATCCCGGCAATTCTCATGGCCCTTGGCGTGGTGCGGGAAAAAGAGATAGGCTCCATAACGAACCTCTATGCAACGCCGGTGACCCGGCTGGAGTTTCTCATCGGCAAGCAACTGCCCTATATCGGCGTCAGCATGATCAGCTTTTTCGGGCTGTTGCTGCTGGCAATCTTTGTGTTTGGGGTGCCTCTTAAAGGCAGCTTCATTGCACTGACCCTGGGCGCCGTTCTTTATGTGACGGTTACCACGGGCCTGGGTCTGCTAATGTCGGCCTTGACCCATACCCAGATTGCCGCCCTTGCCGTCACAGCCATTGTCACGCTGCTGGCTGCGGTTAATTTTTCAGGCATGACCCATCCCGTGTCGTCCATGCAGGGTGTGGGAGCGGTGATGGGAAAATTTTTCCCGACCACTTATTTCCTGATTATCAGCCGGGGCGTCTTCACCAAGGCGCTGGGGTTCAGTGAGCTTTTTCGGAATTATTTCGCCCTTGCCGCGTTTATTCCGGTACTGACCCTTCTAAGCCTGATCTTTTTGAAAAAGCAGGAAAAATAACCATGAACAAATGTGCCAACATCTACCACCTGGGCGTCAAGGAGCTCCGCATTCTTTTTCGGGATCCCGTGTTGATTGTCCTGATCTTCTGGACATTTTCCGGTGGAATTTACAGTATCGCAAACACCACGTCCATGGAGTTGCACAACGCACCCATTGCCGTGGTTGATGAAGATCAGTCCCAGCTGTCACAGCGCATTATCAATGCCTTTTACGGGCCTTACTTCAAGACTCCGGAACGGATTGACCCTGATGGAATTGATACGGGTATGGATGGGGGAAAATACACCTTTGTCGTGGATATCCCACCCGATTTTGAGCGGGACCTGCTGGCGGATCGACAGCCGGCCATCCAGGTCAACGTGGATGCAACCATGGTAAGCCAAGCCTTTATTGGTTCCGGTTACATTGAAAGCATTGCCATGGGCGAAATCAACGAATTTGTGAAGGGTTCCCGGGGAGAATCCCCTTTGCCCATAGACCTTGCCGTCCGCACCAAGTTCAATCCCAACCGAAACAGTGCCTGGTTCGGTAGCGTCATGGAGTTCATCAACAACATCACCCTGCTGTCCATTATCCTCACCGGTGCTGCGGTCATCCGGGAGAGGGAGCACGGTACCCTGGAGCATCTTCTGGCGATGCCGCTTACGCCGTTTGAGATCATGATGTCCAAGATCTGGGCCATGGGGCTGGTTGTTCTTACGGCTGCGGCATTGTCCCTGCACTTTATGGTGCAGGGGGTGTTGGCGGTGCCCGTGGCCGGTTCCATCATCCTGTTTCTGTCCGGTGCCATGCTGCATCTGTTCTCCACAGCCGCCATGGGTATTTTCATGGGCACGGTCTCCCGTTCCATGCCCCAGCTTGGCCTGCTCATGATTCTGGTCATTCTGCCTCTGCAGATGCTTTCCGGTGGTATTACCCCCCATGACAGTATGCCGAAGGGGGTCCAGGCCGTCATGGCGTTGGCGCCGACCACCCATTTTGTCAGTTTTGCCCAGGCGATCCTCTACCGTGGTGCGGGGTTTGACCTGGTCTGGCCAAGCTTTATGGCAATCATCGCCATTGGCATTGTGTTTTTTATGGCGGCCCTGGTCTTGTTTCGCAGGAGCATCAACGTAACGGCATAGGGCGCCGGAACATCACCGGGCCTGGCTATTTTTCATAATTTTCCATGATGGAAAACAAGAGGGATGATTAAAATGACAAGAACAAGACAATGTCTTCCCCGGTCCGGCACGGGCCATATAAATCTGTTCCCCCCGTGTTTGAACATCTTTGGGCTCCTGCTCGGGTTCCTGCTTGCCGGGTGTGCGGTTGTTGGACCGAATTATGTGGCTCCTGATCCCGGGGTGCCCAAAGGGTGGAACACGGCGCTGCCCAACGGACTGACAGCGACACCTCCCGATGCGCGGACCCTGGCCGGCTGGTGGTCAACCTTTAAGGATCCCGAATTAACGAAATTGATTGAACGCGCCGTTGCCGGCAACCTTGACCTGGGCCTTGGGCGTGCAAGGGTTCGTGAGGCACGGGCCCGGCGGGGGATTGCCAGGGCCGATGGTTTTCCGACCATTAACGTTTCAGGTGCTGCCACCCGGGTCGGCACCAGCAGTGAAACAGACCTGGGCACGGAAAACGACCTGTACGATGCAGGGTTTGATGCCGGGTGGGAGATTGATCTGTTTGGCAGGGTCAGGCGCTCCGTTGAGGCCGCAGGGGCCTCGCTTGAGGCCAGCCAGGAGGGCCTGCACGATGTCATGGTGAGCCTGCTGGCCGAAGTTGCCTTGAACTACGTGGAAGTACGATCGTTCCAGACCCGGCTGTCCCTGGCCGAGGCCAATCAAAGGACCCAGGAGCAGACCTATGGCATGGTCGTTACGCGCAGCCAGACTGGGCTGACCAGTAACCTTGACCTGGAACAGGCCCGGTACAATCTTGAAGAAACCCGGTCACAGATACCGCTGTTGCAGGTAGGACTTGAACAGGCCAAAAACCGACTGGCTGTACTGGTGGGCCAGAATCCCGGTTCATTGAAAGATGAACTGGCTGAACGAAAAACCATTCCCATGCCATTCCCGAAGATCGCTGTGGGGGTGCCGGCGGACGTCTTGCGCAGAAGGCCGGACATCCGCAAAGCAGAGCGGGAACTTGCCGCCCAGACCGCCCGGATCGGTGCTGCCACAGCCCTGCTTTACCCCCGATTTACTCTGTCCGGCTCCATTGGTCTGGAAGCGCTGTCCGTGGCCGCCATGCTTGAAAAGGAGAGCGGCACTTTCGATCTGGGCCCGTCATTTCAATGGAACCTCTTTGATGCCGGACGGATACGCCAGAACATTGAGGTGCAGAACGCCATCCAGGAGCAGGCATTGATTCGTTATGAGGCCTCAGTGCTCAAAGCCCTGGCCGAGGTGGAAGATACGCTGACCGGTTACGCCGAGGAGCAGGTCCGACAGCGCTCTTTGAAGGCGGCTTCGGGGGCGGCCCAGCGTGCCGTGGGTCTTGCTGAAGATCAATACCAATCCGGTCTAACTGATTTTCAAAATGTGCTCAATGGGCAGCGAGCCCTGCTGTCCCTCCAGGATCAGCTGGCACAGAGCCAGGGCGCTGTGACCTCCCATCTCATCAGCCTGTACAAGGCCCTTGGCGGCGGATGGACTTGTCTTGGGCCGGTCGCCCCGGGTAAAAATTTGCCCAAACAGTAAAGGGTCGGCACCCCGGGTTTAAAGATTTCTACCTGAGCAACTCAATAAAAGAGTATAGGATACGGATGAATTGGTGAATGTCTGAGGTTTGACTGTTGATGGATTGTTTTTTACATCGCGATTGCCCGATCCAGGGCATCCCTTGTTGTTGATCCAGGGATTTGATATATCTGCGCCGGAGAATAACAATGGCGGAGAGAAAATTCATTGACGGACAGAACTAAAGAACAACCGATTATTTCGGTCATGCCGGACCAGGCGTTGGTGCTTGAATGGGAAACGGTAAAACACACAGTTTCTCAGGACCGGGCACAGTGCCTGCTGGAAATTGCCCAAACCGCTGAAAACCGAAAAAGCGACTGGCTGTACGACCTGGGGTTTAAGCAATTCCCTTTAAATTTTTCAGCCTCCCTGGACTATTTCCTGCGGTTTTCCCGCTGTTTTGTCCGGGAACTGTTAAAAACGGCTGAACTTGAAACCTTAAGACAAGACGCTGTCATCAGCCTGCCGCAGGGGCTTATCAACGATTTTATTTCAGCCTGTCCCATGATGGCCGGGGCTGAATATGTAACCCCCGGCATGCTCGAAGGGCTGTGGCAGGGGTTTAATGGGGCGTTTTTCCGTGATATCAAGGCGTTCAAAGGCCGGGTCAGCGACTATTTCCGGAAAAAAAACCCGGATCTTCACCCGGCAGGCCGGGTGTTTTTCCATCTGGTGGAAAATAAAAATTCGAGCCTTCCCTTTGCCTTTATGGCCACCTATTCCGCAGGCATGGGGGCCAATGGAAAACCCAAGCACCTGCCCCTGAAACATGCCATCGAAACCCATGACGATGATGAGCTTCTAACCCTTTTATCCACGGTGTACAAGGCGGCAGAACAAAGCCGGATCGTGGCGGATCTCATTGAATCCGGCGAGTTGTTCCACCCCCTGGCCTGGGATGGGGATGAGGCGTTTTGCTTTCTCAAGGAGATCCCGGATTATGAGGCCTGCGGTGTGCTCTGCCGGATTCCGGACTGGTGGAAACAAACCGCTTCCACCCCCCGGGTGACCATCTCCCTGGGGGACAAAAAACCGTCCATGGCCGGGCTGGATGCCATGCTGGATTTCAACGTCAAAGTGGGATTGGGCAATCTGGAATTATCCAGGCAGGAGGTTGAAGCCATCCTGGAGCAGACCCAGGGCCTGGCGTTTATTAAAAACAAATGGGTGGCAGTGGACCCGGAAAAGCTGAAACAGGCCCTGAAAGCCTGTAACCGGATTGAGGATCTGGCCGCCTCGGGCATGACCCTGGGAACAGCCATGCGGACCCGGCTGGCCCCGGAAAAAATGCTTGGCCTGGACAATGCCGGCCAGGTGGATATCAATGTATCCAGCGGCACATGGTTGACATCCGTACTGGAGAAGATGACCCACCCGGAACAGGTGGATCCGGTGGTGCCGGGCAAAGACTTCAAGGCAAAATTGCGGCCCTACCAGTCAAAGGGGGTAGACTGGCTGAACTTTTTGGCATCTTACGGATTTGGGGCCTGCCTGGCCGATGATATGGGGTTGGGAAAAACCGTCCAGATCCTGGCATGGCTGAGCACATTTCCGTCAAACCGCAAACGCCCCGCAAGTCTTCTGGTGGTGCCGGCCTCTTTGATTTCAAACTGGCAGTCGGAAATCAACCGGTTTCTTCCCGGTCTTAAAACCTGCGTGGCCCACCCCGGTTTTACCTCATCGGCCCCACAGCCCGACAAAACTAAGAAAAACAAAGAGTTCAAGCTGACCAAAACCCAACTGGACCGCCTGGACCTGGTCATCACCAGCTACACCCTGGTGAAAAAGTACGCCTGGCTTGCCAAGTATTCCTGGCATTGCCTGATCCTGGACGAAGCCCAGGCCATTAAAAATCCCGCTACCCATCAGACCCGGGCCGTCAAAGCCCTGCCTGGAACCCACCGGATCGTCATGACCGGCACGCCTGTGGAAAACCGGCTGTCGGATCTGTGGTCCTTGTTTGATTTTTTAAATCCCGGTCTTTTGGGCAATAAAACGGAATTCGCAAATTTTGCCAAAACCCTGAAAGACAATCCAGGCGGATATGCCAGGTTGCGGCAGATGATCTTTCCCTATATCCTGCGCCGCCTGAAAACTGATAAAACCGTGATCACAGACCTGCCGGACAAGGTGGAGATGAAGGTCTTTGCCGATTTAAGCCCCAAACAGGTGGTGTTGTACAAAAAATCGGTCAAGGATTTGAAGCAGGCCATTGAAACATTCACGGGTATCCAAAGAAAAGGGCTGGTGCTATCCTTTCTTCTCCGGTTCAAACAATTGTGCAACCACCCGGACCAGCTCACAGGGTCCGGGGATTTCAAGGCGACCCACAGCGGAAAATTCATACGCCTTTGCAGCATCTGTGAAACCGTTTATGAAAAACGGGAGCGGGTTCTCGTGTTTACCCAGTTCAAGGAGATGACAGAACCTTTGCGGGCCTTCCTTGAAACCATCTTCCATCACCCGGGACTCGTGCTCCACGGATCTGTGCCTGTTGCAAAACGCAAAAAACTGATACAAACCTTCCAGGACGATACGTATTGCCCCTTTATGGTGCTCTCCTTAAAGGCCGGGGGTGTAGGGCTGAACCTGACCCGGGCCAACCATGTCGTCCATTTTGACAGATGGTGGAACCCGGCCGTGGAAAACCAGGCCACGGACAGGGCCTTTCGCATCGGGCAGACCCAAAAAGTCCTGGTGCATAAATTTGTCACCCGGGGTACCATTGAGGAAAAAATTGATTCGATGATCAGCGAAAAACAGGCCCTGGCCGACCAGGTGGTCACACCGTCCGCCCAAGGACTGATCACGGAAATGGATGATAAAAACCTGCTCGACCTATTCCGGCTCACCTTGCCGGAATAGGTCGAGCAGATAAAGATTTAGCGGTAGAAGGAATCCAATAATGTATTACGGTTATCCCAAATACGTGAGCGTGGCGGAAAAACAGGCAAAAGCTGAAAAAAAACTTGCGGCCTTAAAAAAGAAAAACCCCGGTATTCAGCCCGTGGTCATCGAGGGCCGGACCCTTGCAAAAACCTGGTGGGGCAAAGCCTGGAACAAAAATCTGGAACGGTACGCCGATTATGCCAACCGGATCGGCCGGGGCCGCAGCTATGTCCGGCACGGGACAGTTCTGGATCTTCAGATCCAGCCCGGTAAGGTCTCAGGCCTGGTCATGGGAGGTGCGGCCTCCCCCTACCGGATCACCATAACCATCAAGCCCATTCCCCAAAAACAATGGCAGTACATCAAAGATCAATGCAAGGGGGAAATGGAGGGCATCAAACAACTGATGGCAGGCAAGTTTCCCAAGGCACTTGAAGATCTGTTTACCCAGAAAGAAAAAGGTCTTTTTCCCTCCCCCAAAGAGATTGAACTGGATTGCTCCTGCCCGGACCGGGCCGTTATGTGCAAACATGTGGCAGCCGTGCTGTACGGGATCGGTTCCCGTCTGGACCTGGACCCTGGCCTATTCTTCGTGTTAAGAAAGGCAAAGGTCAACGACCTGGTCTCCGAGACCGTCAAAGAGACAAAAAAGGATCTTTTGAACCGGTCTAAGAAAAAATCCCCAAGAATCATTGATGAAGAAAGCCGAAACCTGTCGGATATGTTCGGCATCGATCTTGATATGGACGAATCGGTATCTTTACCGATGGTAAAACCGAAAACACCCAGCAACCCAGCCCCCAAATCAAAGAAACCAAGGGCAGAAAAATCAAAACCCGGAAGGCCAAAGGCCACAAAGGTCGAAAAAAGCCCCACACGCGCGGCCGATACCGGCAGAAAAACCGCTACCGCTAAAATCAAAAATGCCGCGGGCATTGAAACCCTGTTCAGGCGACGAACAAAACGCCATACAACCGCAGCCGAAATCATTGAAAAATCAGACATGGCGCCGCAAAAGGTCAGAAATATCCTGTCCGGCCTTATAAAAAAAGGTAAACTGGAACGGGTATCAAGGGGCGTTTACAAATGGGTCAGACCGGAACCGCGTTAGGACCGTAGATTAAATAAGTTGGGCAGAAATAACGCCGAATTTTGGTTCATTTACAAGGCGTATTAAAGGTTAAATAACAAGTCTATTGGGCCTTTGATGCAACGAAGGAGATGGGCCAAAAGGCAAGCTATTTCGTTCAAGCTATTTAATCTGCGGTCCTTAGCCACGGGTTCGATTCAAAACCGGGGCCTATTCACTTAAAGCTGCCGGCCATTGGCAAAAAAAAGGAGTCCTGCTTGACACGAAAAAAACTAAAAGAAGCGGTTAAACAAAAACTTGAATCCCCGGCTTGGCATAAAATCCTGCGGATTTCAAACCAACAGCTGGCCATTACCCTGGGTGCGGCACTCAACGCCTTTGCCTTTGTATTATTTCAAATGCCGTACAACCTGGCGGCAGGCGGAGTATCCGGATTGGGCATTATTGTGAATCATCTGACCGGATTTTCCCCGGGTCTGTTTTATTTTACGGCAAACATTCCATTGTTCATCCTTGGCTTTTTCACCCTGGGTAGATGGCGGTTTGTGTTCAACTCCGCCCTGGCAGTGGTGGTGTTTTCCGGTGCAACAGAATATCTTATTGTCCACATGCCAACGGTGTTCTCTCAATTTCCCATCACTGAAAACAAACTGTTGGCAACCATTTACTGCGGACTGCTCGTTGGTATTGGTACGGGCATTATCTACCGTTTCGGCGGCACCATCGGCGGCACATCAATCATTGCCCGGATCATTTACAATAAAACCGGGTTTCCCATGTCCCAGTCCGGCCTGTACGTGGATGTTATCATTATTGCCGTTGCCGGATTTGTATTCAGCTGGGAAACGTCTTTGTTGGCCTTCCTGGCGCTTCTCATCGCAGGCATGAGCGCAGATTTTGCCATGGAAGGGGCCAGTCAGATGCGTACCTTGTTAATCATCACCAAAAACCCCGAGCCCCTGCGGTATGCCATTATCAACGAAGTGAAACGCAGCGTGACCATGTGGCAGGTCAAAGGCGGGTATTCCGGAGAAGAGCGGACCCTTTTATATCTCACCGTGCTGCGCTCCCGGGTGTATGATGTAAAATTCATCATTAACCGGATTGATCCCGATGCATTCATGGTAGTCGGGGTATCCCAGCAGGCCTGGGGCGGGTATACCATGAAAAAAAAGCAAGCTAAGCCAATCGCGTCAGACCATAATGCAGACCAATAGTCCTGCACGTTTTGCTATCCCCAAGAAAGCCCCTGGATCTGAAATGTCTTGATTAAACGGCGAAATTTACTTACAACCCATGAGATTCAGAAGCCTTGGCGTTTAATGCCCACAGACCCGCCCGGTTCTGACACACCCTTGGGCGGACCCAGACGGCAACAGATTGGAAATTTGAAATGAATGATGTCTCTAATTGCCCTAACCGCTGGAGAATCGCAATCTTTGGAACCCTGCTTCAGGTTTGCCTGGGCACGGTTTACGCCTGGAGCTTCTTCCAAAAACCCCTGGTCAGCACCTATGGCTGGAGCAACAGCCAGGTCGCCTGGACCTTCAGTACGGCCATCTGCTGTCTGGGCTTGGCTGCCGCCTGGGGCGGCATGAACCTCTCAAAATCAGGGCCTCGAAAACTGGCTATGGCCGGTGGCCTTATTTTCGGAGCCGGATATCTGGTCGCAGCCCTGGCGCTAAAGATCCACAGCCTGAGTCTGCTCTATATCGGCTACGGCGTCATCGGCGGTGCAGGTCTCGGATTGGGTTACGTCACCCCGGTAGCCACGGTAGCAAAATGGTTTCCCGACAAAAAGGGTTTTGTTACCGGCATGGTTGTCATGGGCTTTGGTTTTGGAGCCCTGGTCATGTCCAAGGTTATTGCCCCTGTTCTCATGACGGCCTTTGACAATAATCTCGTACAGGTCTTTTTCTGGATCGGAATTGTTATGCTTGTTCTGACCCTGCCCGCCGGCTACAACTTGACCAACCCTCCGGAAGACTTTGTTCCCGAGGGTTATACACCACCGGCCAATGAATCCCCGGGCCAGGGAATAAACGGCAAAACCCCAACAGGCCGCCAGTGTATATTATCGGGCAAATTTTTCATGATGTGGATGATTCTGACCTGTAATGTTTCCGCGGGAATCATGTTCATCGGATTTCAGTCGCCCATGATACAAAACCTGCTTCGCGATACCTATGCGGCCAAATATCCTGATCCGGCTGCTTTAACTGCGGCCCTGGCTGCAGCAGGAGCGACCCTCATCGCCATCAGTTCCATCTTCAATGGTGTCGGCCGTTTTTTCTGGGGCACTCTTTCCGACAGGGTCGGTCGCACCCAGGCCTTCCGCCTTCTGGTGGGCAGCCAGATTGCCATATTTATCGCGCTTATCTTTATCAAATCCCCCTGGATTTTCAGCGCTCTGGTCTGCTACGTACTCCTCTGCTACGGGGGGGGATTCGGCGCCATGCCGGCCTTTGTTCTGGACGTTTTCGGCCCAGTTCAGATGCCTGTGGTCTATGGCGTCATTCTCACCGGCTGGTCCGCCGGCGGCATCATCGGACCACAGCTTGCAGCCATCATCCGCGACCGTTTTCCCGCCAACCCAGGTGTCTATACCTACGCCGGCGGTGCCATCCTTTTAGCGGTGGGGTTCCTCTTTTCCCTGGCCCTGTCGGACAAGCCTTTTGCGTTCAAGGCCCAGGACAAAACCTCTGGCGAACGAATCTCTCTGCCCTGAAAATCCGGGTATATGGAGCGGGCCCTACATTTTCCAAACCGATCAGATAACAAAGATTTAGGGCCAGCACAACATAATCAGGTCTCAATATTAATGGGATCACGGGTGGGCTGGTGCGGAAATCCAGTGATTGAACCCATTTTATCTTTATCCCGGTTAAAGGTGGGCTTGCTCTGGATATAGGCAAGGATGAGGTTTTCCACCTGTTTCAGACTGCTGATATTCGTTCGTTCATACCCGTGGGAGGCATCCACGCCAAACCCCACCAACGCCGTTCTGATGTCGCTGCCGGCTTCAATGGCCGAGGCGGCATCCGAACGGTAAAATTCAAACAGGTCTTTATTAAATGATATGTCGTTTTCCCGGCATAGGTCGGCAAGTTTTCGGTTCAGATGGTAGTCAAAGGGACCGGATTGATCCATCATCACCAGGGTAGCATCATACTCGGTGGAATTCTGCCCGGGTGCGGTCATGGCCGAATCAATGACAATCATTTCCGTGATATCGTTGTAAAGGACTTCCGTGGCCCCTACCCCCACCTCCTCATTGATGGTGAACAATAGATGGCAGTCCACGGGCAGTTTGATGCCGGACCGACAAATGGTCCGGGCTGCGGATAACAACACGGCGGCCCCGGCCTTGTCGTCCAGGTGGCGGGCATTGATAAAGCCTTCCTGTTCATCAATTTCAGGAAAAGGGTCCACGGCGATAAAATCACCTGCGCAGAAACCTTTGGATTCAAGGTCAGCTTTGTTGTGGCACCGGGCATCCACCCGGACCTCAATCTGATCCCATGTGACGGGCTGGGTATCCACGGTATCCCCGTACACATGGCCGGAAGCCTTCAAAGGCAGCACCCGACCTCTGTATTTTCGGCCTTCGGTGAACACAGTCACCCGCGCGCCTTCGGCAAACCGGCTGGACCAGGTGCCAATGGGCCGGATGGCCAGTCGGCCATTGGATTTCAAACGACTGATCATGGCCCCCAGTGTGTCGAGGTGTGCACAGACGGCCCGATCCAGGGTACTGCCTTCGCCGGACAGTGTGGCCCGGATAGCGCCGCGACGGGTTACATTATACGGGATCTCCAGGGTATCAAGCTCATTGCACACATAGTGGACAATCTGGTCGGTATACCCCGATGGACTCGGGATCTGAAGCATGGATATCAACTGATTCAACAGGTAGGTATTACTGATTTTCATAGCATTATTCCGTTACGGTTTCTGGAAATAAAAAGTCGATAAATCGCTGGGCCGTGGGCTGGGGTTCATGGTTGGCAAGGCCCGGGCGTTCGTTGGCTTCAATAAACGCGTAATCGTCGCAGCTGATATCGGGCACCATGAAATCAAGACCTGTAACCGGGATATCCAGCGTCTGGCTTACGGTCACGGCGGCCTGTTTCAAGGCAGGCGAAATCTCATCGGTCACATCATGAATGGTTCCGCCGGTGTGAAGATTGGCTGTTTTGCGAACCACCACAGTACGGCCGTTTTCAAGGACTGTTTCATAATCCAGTCCTTCTTTATTCAGGCAACGCAGGGTTTCTGCATCATCAGGGATAAAACTTTCCCCGCCGGTGGCCGCCATCCGCCGCCGATTATGTTTTTCGATCAGTTCGCGGATGGTGTGGCTGACTGTGCCGGTAATGGCCGGCGGCTTTCTCACGGCAGCGGCAACAACTTCATGGTTGATCACAATGATTCTTAGATCCTCCCCTTTGACATAGGTCTCAAGGAGAATGTCCGAGCAGATCTCACCGGCACTTTCGATGGCCGTTTCAAGTTCCCCGGGCTCACTGATATCCACACTGATCCCCGCGCCCTGCTCTCCCCTGGCCGGTTTGACTACCACCCTGCCCTGCTGTTGCATAAACCTTATGGAGGTGTCCATATCTTCATGCCGGATCTGTTCCGGGGTACGAATGCCGGCCCGGGCGACAAGGTTGCGGGTCAGCCGCTTGTCATCGCACTTAGTCATGGCAACAGCCGATGTCATTTCAGACAAGGATTCCCGGCAGGTGATGGAACGGCTGCCCAGGCTCAAATTAAAAAGGCCGTATGCCTCATCAATGACATCCACGATAATACCACGTTGTTTTGCCTCATCGGCAATGAGCCTGGCATAGGGATTCATCTGCTGCACAGTGTCGTGCTCAGCCACATACAAGGTCTGGTTGATGGAATTTTTACGTTTGATACAGAACACCGGCACACGCTGGAATCCCAGCTTTTCATACAACGGAATGGCGATCTGGTTATCGTGCATGACGCTGGCATCAATAAAGGCCCGGCCCTTGGTGAAATAGTGGGCGGCCAGATGGCGCACCAGACATGTGCCCACCCCCGGGACCCCGGCCTGGGGATCCACAGCCAGGGACCACAGGCTGCATCCGTTTTCAGGATCATTAAACGCCGCGACATGGTCAACCCCTGTAATGGTCCCCACCACCTGGTCGCTGTCAGCCGGCTTGGCCACAAGGTAGGTACGAAGTTTTGTGGCACGCTGGTCCAGAAGAAAATCAGGATCCGCTCCTTTCATACGACATTTGGCATAAATCTGATTTACCTGGTCGGCCTCCTGCCGGGTGGACAAACGCTGAATGGTGAGTATCCGGCTGTCTTCGGTGTTTTTACAGCTGTGGTCATAGTGCCACAGACGAAAGGTGTGGGAGGGGTCCAAAAACAATTTATCCGGGGCCATGGCAATGAGCACATGGGGATCAATGACATACATGGCAATATCCCTTGTGTCCCGGCCATGGGAACACATGGCGTCTACGATGCGTTTGTTATTTTCAAAGGTATGGCCGAACACGAGACGCCCCCACCCCATCTCAGCAAAGGCATTGGGCTGCATCCTGCTGGTGGCTGGATTTTCCATCTTTTCCCAGTTCCGTAAAGACTGGCCATAACCTTTTTCTATCCTGTGGCTCTTTTTGCTCATATGTAATCCTCCGGGTTCCTAAATCCGATGTTCCTGCAACCAGAATTCTAAAAGCGCCACCTGCCAGAGCTTTGATCCCCGCAGCGGGGTGATGTGCGTATCAGGCGCTGCCAGCAAAGAGTCGATGTAAACGTCCTGGATGATTTCCCGGTTTTTGCAGGCCGGGCTTTTAACAATATTTTTTATAAAATCATAATATTTGCCCCGGATGTATTTCAGGGCCGGTACCGGGAAATATCCCTTGGGGCGGTCTATGACTTTGGACGGGATGATATCCCTGGCGGCTTCTTTGAGGATATGCTTGCCCCCGTGGCTGATTTTAAATTCGGGCGGAATCTTAGCGGCCAGCTCCACCAGTTCGTGGTCCAGAAAGGGTACCCGGGCCTCCAGACTTGCGGCCATGGTCATATTATCCACCCGCTTGACCGGGTCATCCACCAGCATGATGGTGGCATCCATGCGCAGGGCCTTATCCACAGCCGCATGGGCTCCGGGCAGGGCAAACTGCTGTTCAATAAACTCACGGCTGAAATCTTTATTCCGAAATCGTTTATGTACACTATCACAAAATTCCTGGTGGGAGCGGTCGCAGAATACGCTTGCGTAATCAGTCGCCGGATTTTGGCTGTCCATCATGGGTGGATACCAATGATAGCCCCCAAAGATCTCGTCTGCGCCCTGGCCGCTTTGAACCACTTTGACGTGTTTGGCCACCTCCTGGCTTAAAAGGTAAAAGCCGATACAGTCATGGGAGACCATGGGTTCGCTCATCGCCTGGACACAGTCGGGCAAATTGGGCAGTACCAGGCTGGCATCCGCCTGGATTTTGTGGTGGTCGGTGCCGAAATGCCGGGCAATAATATCGGAATACTCAAACTCATCGCCCTTTTCCTTGCCCACAGTTTCAAACCCAATGGAAAAGGTTTTAATATTTTCTTGTCCCGCATGGGCCAGCAATCCGACAATCAGGCTTGAATCAAGTCCGCCGGACAGCAGCACCCCAACAGGCACATCCGCCACCAGGCGGCGTTTGACAGCTTTCATCAAGGTATCCGACAACAGCTGTTTCCAATCTTCAAAGTCATAGCGTTCTTCTTGGCTGTCCCGGCTGAAATCAAGTGACCAGTAGGACTTTTCCACGGCAGCGCCGTTACGTTTCACTGTCATGGTGGCGCCGGGTCCAAGTTTGTTCACCCCTTGGATCAGGGTATAAGGGGCCGGCACCACGGCATGAAAGTGCATATAATAGTGTAATGCCCTTGACGAAATCTCTTTTTTGATTCCACCGGCTTCAAGTAAGGCCGGCAGAGAGGAGGCAAAAACAAGACGCCGGTCTGTTTTATGGTAATACAACGGTTTAATGCCCAGCCGGTCCCTGGCCATGAAAACCGTGTCGTTGCGCTGGTCATAGATAACAAATGCAAACATGCCGTTAAATTTTTCCACACAGGCTTCGCCCCAGCAGTGATAGGCTTTAAGGATCGTTTCCGTATCCCCCTTGGATGAAAACCTGTACCCGGCTTGTATCAGGCGTTCACGAAGCGCTTTGTAGTTGTAAATGGCCCCGTTGAACACCAGAACCAGACCTAATTTTTCATCCACAAAAGGCTGATTGGAGGCATCCGAAAGATCAATGATCTTCAAACGCCGGTGACCAAATCCCATCGACCCTTTTGTGTATATGGCCCCATGCTCCGGCCCTCGCCGGGTCATTTTATTATTTATTCTTGCAATTGTTTCCTTGTTTGCGGCCGCACCGTCAAACACAATTTCACCACAAATACCACACATAAAAAATCATCCGTTCATGATAGATTTAAAAATAGAAATGGGCTGACCGGGCCTATCCACACCCAGGCGCACCTCACAATAAAACATGAAAGTAATTGAACAATCCATTGGAGCTTTCATCTAAAATATCACTGGAATTATGTTGATATCCCCGTCCCGTATTGCCGGGCAGAAGGCAGGGCGCCCTTAGGGGAAACCAAGTTTGTAAAAAGAACACGGTCTATTTTATATCGTATTCTAACTATAAAGTCAATTTGATTTATTTTTATATATTTGAAAATATAAACAAATACAAATATAGCATATTTTATATGTATAAATTATACTATGTATTCTATATATATAAACCACGAACGCACCACTAAAATGACATAAACTGAAAAGTGTGATAAGTGACAGGATACTTTAAAAACGATTGAGCGGTGGAGCATAATAAGATGCAACTTTATTTTATCACGAAACATTTCAAGACCCGCAAAATGGTCTACGACGAACTACAAAATGTACTCTGGCTGGATCCCAACTTCAAAGAACGGTTTCTTAAAGGACAACAGGTAGGATTCAATCTGAACCTCTTAAGGGCCATTAAAGAGTACCCCACCCTCTCCAAAAAAGTGAAGGTCAACACGTCTCTTGTTTATTTCACCTTGCACTTAAAAGATTTTAAAATAGCCATCGGCGTTGATGAAGAAGGGTTGGTGTTCATAAACACATTAAAAGTCCCTGATCCCCCAAGCATTAACGGCAATCCAATGATTCAAAGGAACTTGACGTAGTGCAGACGTTCCAAAAAAATGTGATCTTCTTTTCTGTGAATTCATTATTTAATCTGCGGTCCTAAACAGCCTATCCGTTCCCGGATTCAAGATGCTGAAGGTGAGCCACGACGGCCCGAATTTCACCGTAGGAATAATCGTCACCCAGCTCGTCTTTCATCTGGGTCAAATTTTTGTCAGTAGACACGACTGCCGCGATGGCAGATTGTTTTTCTTTATCCTTCACCAGCTGGTCTACAGCCAGTTCACCTTTGGCAATGAACGAGCATAAGTGCCCCTGGATGGTGGTCGGAGCCAGGCCCCGTTCTTCGGCAATCTTGTCCACGGACAGACCGTCTTTAAACAGCATCAGGCTGATGTCCCGGGTGTTGGCTTGGGGTGTGGCCTTATCCGTGCCCGGGGCTTTGTCACGGCCGGTGCTTGCATCTTTCTTTGCGGCCTGTTCTGCAGGACGCGGCTCAGGGGCTTCATCGCCCGGGATCTTTTTTTCATTGCAGTACGTGTCCACCATGGCCAGCAGCTCCTTGCCATAGCTTTCCACTGTGGCAGGGCCCACCCCTTTCAAGGCTTTCAGGCTTTTTTCCGACCGGGGCAGGCAGACTGCGATCTGAACCAGAACTTTCTGGTGGGCCACCTGGAACGCCTTTACATTTTGGGCGGCTGCGGTCCGGGTCCGCCATGCCTTTAAGGTCTGGAACATGTCAGGGTGGGCGATATCCAGTTCGGTGTAATCCGTGGTGGATGAACTCGAACCCCTCTTAGACTGATTCCCCGGCGCATCTGCCATGGCTTGGGCTGACACGGCCCGAAGGTAAGCGGTTGTGGAAAATCCGTCTTTACAGGATAAAATGCCGGCCCGTTTAACACGAACCTCCCGCTTTAAATTATCCAGGGCATTTTGCACCTGTTTGGCCAGGGCCGCATTATCGGTGTCCACAGCCCCTTTTTCAAGCAGACGGCCAAACACCTGATCCAGGGTTTTGCCGAACCAGGCACTGGCCTTTTGCACCCGCGCCTGGATAACGGGACTTGTTTCCGGCAAAGGGTCCTGTGCCATTAATCCTTTCAGTTGAATCTGAAATTTATCACTCACCTGGAACACCTGGTCCCGGACCTGGGATTCCAACTCCGCCGGTTCACCAAGCCCCGGGATGCGCAGCACATTGCGGTTATCCCTTGCCAGGCGCAAAAAATAAAAAAATAATCGCCTGAAATTTGAGCAATCAAAACATTTAAGTAACAGGGTCTGCTGGCAGGCGGCCCGGGCAGATCTGAAAATTGCTGCAAGGTCCTGGTCCGGGGGGGCCATACGGTTCATGAACTCCACCACCACCGGATCGGTGCCCAGGGCGCAGGAAGGCACAGGGGCGGTGAGCACCAACCCGT
Organism: Desulfobacter hydrogenophilus; assembly: GCF_004319545.1. NCBI lineage: Bacteria > Pseudomonadati > Thermodesulfobacteriota > Desulfobacteria > Desulfobacterales > Desulfobacteraceae > Desulfobacter > Desulfobacter hydrogenophilus. The sequence continues at coordinate 607,062 of NZ_CP036313.1, forward strand.
CAAGGCCTGTACAGCGACTCAAGGCCACATATACCTGCCCGTGGGCAAAGGCGTCTTTGGCATCCACGATGGCTCGTTCAAAGGTTAAGCCCTGGCTTTTGTGAATGGTGACCGCCCAGGCAAGTTTTAACGGAAACTGCTTGAATGTCCCCACCACTTCCTGCCGGATGGTTTTCTCCTCCTCGTTCACCTTGTATGTGACATTTTCCCAGTCCACCGGCTTGACCTCCACAACGGGGCCATCCTTCAGATCTGACGTGCTTTCCCCGGCCGCCCGTCCGGCACTGCCCCGGCAGGCGACGGTCACGGTTTCGATTCCCACATGAGTGACCTGCCCGATGGTGCCGTTGAAATAGGCTTTATCAGGGGAGGCGTCATTGCGCAAAAACATCACCTGGGCACCGGGTTTAAGGGTGAGCTGTTCGCCCGTGGGAAAGGCATGGGACGGAAAATCTCCGGTCACTTTTGCAGCCAGGGTGTGTGCTGTTTCCCCAAGCCGGGCAAGTTTCAAATTATTAATGGATTCGGCTTTTCGATTGTGCGTGGTCAAGGTGATGTAGCCCTGGTCCGGGGGATCGGGCATTACCTGCCGGTTAAGGACATCGGTACAGTGACTGTCCATGCGGTTTTCACGTACGGCATTGAGCAGACGGATAAAATCCGGATCGCTTTGACGATAAACGGTCTCAAGCTCGATTGTCACCAGATCAGAACGGCTTAAGGCCTGGCTTGAAAAAAAATAGGGAGACGCATAATAATTGGACAAAAGGTTCCATTCATCGGGTTTGGTCACCGGCGGCAGTTGGAACAGGTCCCCGATGAGCAGCAGTTGAACCCCGCCAAAGGGCCGATCATCCCGGCGCAGCCGCCGCAATACCGCATCCAGGGCGTCCAGCAGATCCGCCCGGACCATGGATATCTCATCAATCACCAGCAGATCAAGGCCGTTGATGATTTGCTTTTTTACCTTTGAGAATCTGAAAAACCGCCGGTTGTCCTGGGGACGATCACTTTGTCCGGGCAAAAAAGGCCCCAACGGAATCTGAAAAAAGGAGTGCAGGGTCACGCCCCCGGCATTTACGGCGGCAACGCCCGTGGGCGCCGCGACAATAAACTGCTTGGGGCAGAACTCCTGTAAAGATTTCAGGAATGTGGTTTTACCGGTGCCGGCCCTGCCGGTCAGATAGATATTACACAGGGTTTCCCCGACAAAGGCACGGGCAGCCTGGATTTTTTTGTTTCCTTCAAAGGAAGGTAATGTGGATTTCGTATTGTCCATAGACCTGCCTTATAACAAAAAAATTCACATCCTGTCCACTGCCCCCAAAGGTTATCCAGCATCAGTCCTTTTGGAAAGCCAGCCCCCGCCAAGGGCTTTATAAAGTTTGACATAGGCGTTGAAATAAAGCTGCCGGTTTTGGGAATACTCAAGCTGGGCTGAAAACAGGGTGCGTTGGGAATCCAGTACTTCAAGATAGGAGCTAACCCCCTTGTCATACCTTTCAAAAGAAAGCTTATACGCATTTTCAGCCGCATCCACCTTGCGTTGGGACGCGTCACTTTCCCTTCTGTAGGTATCCACTTCCACTAAAGCATCCTCCACCTCCTTAAAGGCGGTAAGCACCACTTCCTGGTAGTTGAACAGTGCCTGACGGGTCTGTTCCTTGGCCACCTCTACCCTGAGTTTGCTTTTATTAAAATCAAACAAGGGGCCTAAAAGGCCGCCACTTACATTCCAGATCCCGCCATGATTGGTGATGTTGGACACTTCGGAAGAGGCAAGCCCCAAGGCACCGGTCAAACTGATGGCCGGAAACCGCTGGGCCACGGCCACACCGATTTTTTCGTTGGCGGCATGCACAAGGGCCAGGGCTCTTTTGATTTCAGGACGGCGCTGCAGAAGGGATGCCGGCATGCCCACAGGGATCATGGGGGGCAAGAGCTGTTTATCCAGGGAAATACCCGTTCGAATCCCCCCGGGTAGCCGGCCCATAAGCAGTTTCAACTGGTGCTCGGTTTTAGAGATAAGGCGTTCATAGGTAGGGATGGCGCCAGCGGCCACTTCCAGCTGAATCTGGGCCTGGTTCACATCAATTTTCGGGATGATCCCCTTATCAAACCGTTTGGTAATAATATCAAGGCCGTCCTGCCGGGAGGTAAGGGTTTCTTTGGACATCTCCAGGCGCTGGCGGTAGTCCAGAAGCTGGTAATAGGCAGACACCACATCGGCAATGAGCGTGGTGCGCACCGCCCATGCACCGTAGGCCGATGCCAAAATATCGGCCTGAGCCGCAGCCGTGGACCGCTTAAATTTTCCCCAAAAATCAAGTTCCCATGACAGGTTGGGGGCCACATAATAATTATTGTTGGTGAATATGGACCGGGTTCCCGAATAGTTACCCACATAACCGCCGGCCCCAAGATTGATGGCCGGGTACTGGTCGGCCCGGGTCATCCCGTAGGTGAATCTGGCCTCTTCAATCCGGCTTAATGCCGTTTTCAGATCCTGGTTGTTTTCAAGGGCTGTGGTCACAAGCTCATAAAGCACCGGATCTTTGAACAGCTCCCACCACTTTAAATCCTGATCACTGCCGGCATCGGCCGGGGCAAACCGGTACGCCGCCGGGACATCCACCACAGGGGATTCAAAATCAGGCCCCAGGGTAAGACATCCGGACAGGCCGAATCCCGACAAAAGGACCAGGAGGATAAACAATGCGGGAAGGGACGACAATCTGTTCGTAACCATAATTTTTAAGCTTTCTTATTAGCTAAATCTCGTTTTTTTTCATACCGGCACAGCTTGCCGATAAACACAAACAGCATAGGATAGAAAAATACCCCAAGCAGCGTGGCCAGGCACATGCCGCCCAAAAGTGCCACACCCATGACTTTACGGGATAAGGCGCCTGAGCCCGTGGCCACCACCAGCGGGAAAATACCCAGGATAAAGGAAAATGCCGTCATAAGAATCGGGCGGAATCGTATTTTTGCCGACTCAATGGCCGCATCAAACAGACTCATCCCCTCGTGGAATTTGATATTGGCAAACTCCACAATTAGAATGGCATTTTTGGCAGCCATACCAATGAGCAACACCAGGGAGATCTGGGCAAATACGTTATTTTCGTAAGTTAAATCAAAAAACCGTGCCAGGTACAAAAAGCCCATGGCACCGAACAGGGCAAAGGGCGTCCCCAAAAGGATGCTGAAGGGAAGGGACCAGCTTTCATACTGGGCAGCCAGAATCAGGAACACAAAAACCAGAGAAAAGATAAAAACCACAGACCCGGTGCCGGACGCGGCCTTTTCCTGGTAGGACATGTCGCTCCAGGCGTAAGTCATATCATCGGGGAGCACTTCGGCGGCCACCGCTTCCAAAGCCGCCATGGCCTGGCTCGATGTGTATCCCCGGGCAGGGCTTCCGGATATTTCTGCGGCCCGCATGAGGTTAAACCGGTTGGTATAATCGGGACCGTACACCTCTTTGACCTTGATAAACGCAGACATGGGTACGCTTTTTCCCGCTTTATTTTTCACAAAGAACTGGCCCAGTTTTTTGGCGTTAAGCCGATACTCGGGTTCCGCCTGGATATAGGCCCGGTAAAGACGTCCAAACCGGTTAAAATCGTTGACATAGGCACCGCCCAGGAATGTACCGATGGCGGTATAGATGTCATTGAGATTGATGCCGGCCTTTAATGCTTTGTCCCGGTCCACCTCGATAAGCTTCTGGGGCACGTTGGGGCTGAAGGTGGTCCGAATGGATCCGATTTCCGGCCGTTTTTTGGCTGCCGCTATGAACTGGGTGGCCTGGTGCCCTAAATAAGCCGGGGTATTGCCCACGCGATCCTGGAGCATAAAGGTGAACCCGGAGCCCGTTCCAAGTCCGGGGATGGCCGGCGGGGCAAAGGCAAACACCTGGGCCTGGTTAACCCCGAAATAAAACTGTTTGTTCAATTCGTTGACCAGATCATCAACGGTTTTCTCCCGCTCATCCCAATCCTTGAGCGAAACAAACAAAAACCCGTAATTGGGTCCCATGGAAGATGAGAGCATGGAAAAACCCGTGGCATTGGTCACATGTTCCACTTCCGGGTGTTTGGCAAGAATCTTTTCCACCTGCCGGGTCACAACATCCGAGCGCTGGAGGGATGCGGCATCGGGCAGCTGCACATTGACCATGAAATAGCCCATGTCCTCGGAGGGGATAAACCCGCCGGGCAGAAGTTTTCCCACGATACCGGTAGCGCAGCACACCGCAATAATCAGAAGAACACCGAACAATGCCTTGCGAACCACGATTCGGGTAATTTTGGTATATACATTCGTGGAGGCGTCAAAGGCGTTGTTAAACATTGAAAAAAACAGGCCCAAAGGTCCCCGGTAGGGTTTGGGGGATTTAAGCAAGAGCCCGCAAAGGGCCGGGCTTAAAGACAATGCATTGATGGAGGAAAAGAGCACCGATACCACAATGGTCAGGGCAAACTGCTGGTAAAGCCGTCCGGTAATTCCGCCCATGGCCGATACGGGCAAAAACACCGCCACAAGAACCAGGGTGGTAGCCACAATGGGTGCGGTAACCTCACCCATGGCTTCAACCGTGGCAGGCTTGGGTTCCATGCCCTTGGCAATATTGACCTGGACCGCCTCCACCACCACAATGGCATCATCCACCACAATGCCAATGGCCAGCACAAGCCCCAGCAAAGACAGGTTATTCACCGTGAACCCCAACAGCGGAAACGCAACAAAGGCTCCAAGCAAGGAGACTGGAATGGCAATGGTGGGGATCAGGGTGGCCCGCCAGTCCTGGATAAAAATAAAAACAACAAAAATAACCAGGGCCAGAGCAATCAATAGTGTCTCAATGATTTCGTCAATGCCCTTGGTGATGGGAAGCGTGGCATCCAAAGACACGTCATACCGCATGCCCTTGGGAAAGGATTTGGACACCTGGGCCATCACCGACCTGATCTCATCAGCCAGATTCACTGCATTGGACCCCGGCGCCTGGTACAGGGCAAGAATGGAACAGGGTTTACCGTCCATGCGAGAGAACACATTGTAGGACTCCACGCCCAGTTCCACCCGGGCCACGTCCCTGATTTTGACCTGGGCTCCGGTATCTGTGGTGCGGATTACGATATCGCCAAAGGCCTCCTTGGAAGCCAGCCGGTCGGGCAGCCGCACCGTATAGGTAAATTCGGTCCCGTCAGGTGCGGGTTCCGCCCCGAACTTCCCCCCCGGCACAATGATGTTCTGGGCTTTGATGGCATTGGTGATTTCAGGCACGGTCATGTCGAGTTGGGCCAGACGGTCAGGCTTGATCCAGATGCGCATGGAGTAGTCTGATCCGCCCAGAACATCCACCCGGCCGATCCCCTTCAACCGCGCCAGGGAATCTTTGATATTGATCAGGGCATAGTTGTTCAAAAAAGTCTGATCATATTTGTTGGACGGGTCGGTGAGAGCCACCAGCATCAGGATGTTGGGCAGGGATTTTTCCGTGGATACCCCTAAACGCTTGACCTCCTCGGGCAGTTTGGCCGTAGCGGCCGACACCCGGTTCTGCACAAATACGGTATTCATGTCCGGGTCGGTGCCGATTTCAAAGGAGACGTTAATAGTCATGGTGCCGTCATTGGCGTTCACCGACTTCATGTAGAGCATGTTGTCCACGCCGTTGATTTGCTGCTCAAGCGGAGTGGCCACAGAGGCTTCCACATTGGTTGCGTTGGCACCGGTGTAGCTGGCACGCACCTGCACAATGGGCGGAGTAATATTGGGATACTGCTCCATGGGCAGCTGCAACACAGACAAAACACCCAGGATTACCGTGACAATCGCAATAACCATGGCGACAATGGGTCGCCGGACAAAAAAAGCACCCATTAGCTTTCTTCCTGTGCTATACGGTCCACCGTCACCGCTTTGGCCGTCACCTTGGTCCCGTCGGCAACTTTTTGCAAGCCTTCGTACACAATGGACTCACCACCTGAAAGGCCTGTTTTAACCAGAACAAAATTATCAATATCCGGTCCAAGGGAAACATCCTGCTCCTTAACGATGCCTCCGTCACCCACCACGAACACCTTTTTAAGGCCCTGCAGGTCTGTGATGCAACGCTGGGGAACAAGAACTCCACCCTTAACGCTGTCTATCATGGCCTTGATCTTGGCGAATTGCCCGGGGCGCAACAGGCCATCCGGATTGGGAAAGGAAACCTGCATCAGAATCGCACCGGTGGTGGGATCAATCTGTCGGTCCAAAAAATTTGGCTTTCCTTTGTAAGGATAAACAGAACCGTCGGCCAGAATCAACTGAATATCAGCTTTGAAAGCGTTTTCCCTTTCCATGCCTTCCTGCTCTGAGGCCTTCATATGACGAGCCGCCCCCAGGTATTGGGATTCTGTTAAAAAAAATTCGGCTAAAACCGAATTGGTGTTGGAAACGGTATTTAAAATGACCGGGTTGGGATCACGGCCCACAAAATCCCCGACCTTGGCTTTTGTTTTTCCAATGATGCCGTTAATGGGAGAATATACCTTAGTATATCCCATCTGGATCTGAACTGCCCGGACATTGGCCTGGGCTGCGGTCACGCCTGCTTTTGCGGCATCATAGGCAGCCACGGCCCCGTCGAGATCACTTTGGGATACGGCATTCATCTTTGCCAGGGGGCGATATCGGTCCAAATCGCGCTTAGCCTTGACCATCTTTGTGTTGGCCTCTGCAAGAAGCCCCTTCATTGAAGCAACCTGGGCCTCAAAGGTCTGGCTTTCAATGGTGTAAAGCAGATCGTCGGACTTAACAGGCGAACCCTCCTTGAAATGAACCCCTTTTAAAAAACCTTCCACCCGGGCCCTTATGGCAATGTCCTTGGCACCGTAAATCTGACCCACGAAAGTGTGGTAAATGGGGACATCCTCGGCAAGTGTTTTATACACGCTCACACTGACAGGCGGAATGGCCTTGGCTGTTTTCTGTTCGGCTTCTTTACAGGCCGGTGTCCAAACCAGCAATACGAATACCAGCAGTACAACGCTAAATTTAGTTTTCATTTTTTCCCACACGAATCCATGCGTTAATGTTTAGCTATTATTACTATACTATTACCCCTGAATTTTAAACCATTTTTCGTCCTGGGACCTGCGAAAAGATTGATTTGATTTTTTTACCTGAACACCTGCGGTCCTTAAATTCTTATTGCCGCGCAGTACTATTCGCAATTATTATCGTATGAATTTATTTTCAGCGGCCTGGGGTAGGTAAATATCAAAGCAACTGCCTTCTCCTTCAGTACTGTCCACAAATATATAGCCCTTGAGCCGGGCCACAATCCCCTTGATAATGGGAAGCCCCATACCCGTGCCCCGCCCTTTTCTCTTTGTTGTAAAATAGGGCTCAAATATATTGTCCATGACGGCACGGCTCATCCCGTGTCCCGTATCCAGCACTTGCAAATGGATATAAGTGCCCGGCAGTATCCGGCGCGTCTCTTCCAGGGGACTTTCTTGAACTTGAATTTCATCCAGACGAACCGTAAGAAGCCCACCATTGTCCATCATGGCATGATGGGCATTGGTGCAAAGATTCATGACAATTTGATGAATCTGGGTGGGATCTGCCATAACAGGAGCAAGATCCGTTCTGATAAACGTTTCAATCTTTATGTTTTTGGGAACAGAAGCTCTCAGCAGCTTTAAGCTCTCCTTGATGATGGGACCGGGGTGGCAACGGATATACTCCTTTTCCCCCTGACGGCTAAATGCCAGAATCTGGGCCACCAGGTCCTGGGCCCTGATGGATGCGTTTTTCACCCGACGAAGATATTTGAGCATCTTCTCATCTTCGGGGCACATTGACAGACAAAGATCCGTATACCCAAGGATGGGGGACAAAATATTATTAAAATCATGGGCAATGCCGCCGGCCAGAACGCCAAGGGCCTCCATTTTTTGAAGCTGCACGATCTGACGTTTAAACTCACCCTGCTGCTTTTCACACTTCTGCCTTCTGTAGACACCGCTGATCTGCTGGGCCACACCCATGACCAAATGGATGTCATTGCTGTCCAGTTTTCTGAGGGTAACCGTATTGCCGGCAATCATGATGCCGATGGGCGCACCGTCCACTTCAATAGGGCTGATAATAAAAGAACGGGGTTTGATACGGTCCGTTAGTTCCCGACTCTGGGGATATTTGCGCTTAAGCCACGCGATATCGTTCACAAGCATGGGCTTGTTATACCTGAAGGACTCATAAAACACCCCTTCGGATGCCCCCTCAAGGGAGATGCTATAATTGGCGATATGCACCTTTTCAATCTCAGTAAAACCATATCCGCCGCGATAAGACAGAGACGTTTTCTCATCATCGGCGATCATGATCATCACACGGTCATACCGAAGGTTTTTCCCGACGATATTCGCAGCCCGTTCAAAGGAACAAGCATCAGGATCTTCAATCCCCAGGACCTGTCCAATTTCGACAATTACCTTTGAATTTTCGGCATTGACCCCAAACTGATTGAGTATCTCTTCTCTATCGTTATGTATACCGCGTAAAGACCTTGCAAGCGCCTTTGATTTCACCATCTGGGCGGCCCACCCCAGACCCAAAAACAAGAAGGCCGGGCACATCAGCCACAAGCTTTTGGGCACAACAGCAAAAGGCGTTATCCACAACGCAATGGATATGACGATTGCAGCAGCACCGGCAAGCCAGGAAAGCACAACAAGTAGGGGAAAAACCGAATCCCGCCAGACGAGCTCATACCGGCAGACCTTGCCCCCTTTGAACATACATTCCGGATGGTGCACGGTCAGATCATTATGGAGAAAAACATCTGCAAGTCCCTGGAAATATCCCTGGCGAATCTCGCACTGGAAGGGTTCTTCTTTGGTCCCTTCATTGGGTATGACCACAATCTCAATTTTATTTTTCCCTATATATCGGGTGGTATAACGCGAAAATGGGGTCAGGCCCCCGGCATAGTTTCCCATCATCACACAGGCCCGCCTGACCCGGACAAAAGGTAACAGCAGGCTGCGAATCCATCCCAGGCATTGGGGCTTTACTGCATATCGGCCGGCCTCCCGGGCGATTTCCATATTGTCGGTAAGTATGCACAAGCGCTGATGAAACCGGTTGAGGTGTGCCTGGCTGAGCCCTATGGCGTTATCACCGGTTTTACTGTAATTTTCGATCCCGGCCTCGTCCATGAGGTCTTCGATTTCAATTTCAGGATATTTTTCCTGAATCAGGGCCACATAGGCATCCAGAATCTTATCGCTATACAGTTCTTTTTCTTTTGCAGTTTCCATTTTCAATCTTTCCATGAGTCGAAACCTTGCATCCGGTTTTTATATATTTACAGATCAGCGCGTGAAATTCAATCGAATCGTTATAAACTAAAAAAACACTTCTTTCTCCAGAAAAATATGATTTAATAATAGACATTATACCGATTCATGCTAAGTATTTGATTTTATTATATTTTCAAAAACAGACTTCTCAGTAAAATCAGTATGTTATGAAAAATCGGTATAATGTCTAATATACACGGATGCAGCTCATGATAAAATTCGCCGGACATACGAAATTGACGACGGCACTTTATGATTTTTATCCAAGTATCCCGGATCAAGGAATGAATTTTTTGACAAAGAATTTATGATATATTATATCAATATATTTTTTATAAACTATAATCTGGGAGGATGGATGCAAACAGGAAAAGTTAACCAGCGGATTTTATCATTCATGGAGAAACGGGACATGGATATCCAGGCCTTGTCCGAGGCAGCCGGCCTTGACCCCCAATTTATCAAAACCATGCTTGAAGAAGACGCCTATCCCCCCCTGGGGCCTCTAATGAAAATTGCCCGGGCCCTGGGTGTGCGTTTAGGCACCTTTCTGGATGACCAGGACAGCAGTGACCCCTATATTGTCCGCAAGGCGGAACGAGAAGGCGGTTTTTCCGTTCTTGACAGTACCAACAAAGCCCCTACTTTAAATTTCTATGCCCTGGGCAAAGGAAAGTCAGACCGGCACATGGAGCCGTTTTTTGTTGAAATCTTGCCTGAATCCGCAAAGAAAAAGACATTGTCTTCCCATGAAGGCGAAGAGTTTATTGTTGTTGTTTCAGGTCTTGTGGAGGTGATTTACGGCAATAAAACCTATGAACTAAAACCCGGCGACTCCATCTACTACAACTCGGTGGTTCCCCATTATGTCTCCTGTATCGGAAAAGAAAAGGCTGAAATTCACGCCGTGGTTTATGTTCCGGAATAACAGCCATGGGCTGACTTGGTTTATCAAGACCGAGGCTCAACCCCCAACAAAGCATGAAAGTAATTCAGTAACTTATTGGGACTTTTAGACAAAAAACAGCCATGGCCGTGCCTATAGGTATCCTGGATAAGGATCCCGGGTCCGGCCCCCAGCAACCCCAAGCCAAAGAGGAATAGAGCATCATATGGACGAAACTTTGCCATTGCAATCCCTGACTTTAGGCCAAATCCTTGACAGAACAGTTGAAAAATATCCGGACAACCCGGCCGTTGTGTATGTGGACAGAAATTTTCGCCTAACATACAGCCAGTTTGCCACCTATGTAGATGAAACAGCCAAGGGTTTGATGGCCCTGGGCGTTAAGAAAGGGGAAAAGGTAGGAATCTGGGCCACAAATATACCGTACTGGGTTATCTTGCAGTTTGCCACGGCTAAAATCGGGGCTGTGCTGCTCACGGTGAATACAAACTATAAAACAGCTGAACTTGAATACCTGCTCACCCAATCTGAATGTGAAAACCTCTTTCTCATCGACGGATATCAGGACACGGATTACATATCCACTATATACGAGCTGGTGCCGGAGCTGAAAACCTGTCAGCGCGGCCACCTGAAATCCCCCAAATTCCCCCATCTTAAACGGGTGGCCTTCCTTGGCCCTGAAAAACACAGGGGCATGTATACCATCCCTGAAATCCGGGCCTTGTCCGTAATGATTTCCGACGATGAGTATCAGGCTCGCCAGGACAGTCTGGGTCCCCATGATGTGGTGAACATGCAATATACGTCGGGGACCACAGGCTTCCCCAAAGGCGTTATGCTCACCCATTACAATATCGGCAACAACGGGTACTGGATCGGTGCCAATCAGAACTTTGGCCCGGATGACCGGGTCTGCCTTCCCGTGCCCTTGTTCCATTGCTTTGGATGCGTGCTTGGGGTACTTGCAGCCGTAAACCACGGCACCTGCATGGTGATCCTGGAAGGATTTGACCCCCTTTTAATCATGGCCTCGGTGGAGCAGGAAAAGTGCACCGCCCTTTACGGGGTGCCCACCATGTTCATTGCCGTGCTGGAACATGCCCTTTTCAACAAATTTGATTTTTCATCCCTTCGCACCGGTATCATGGCAGGCTCCAACTGCCCCATTCATGTCATGGAGCAGGTTATTGACAAAATGAACATGACCGAAATCACCATCTGCTACGGTCTGACCGAGGGTTCTCCGGTCTTGACCCAAACCCGGATCCACGACGACATCCGGGTGCGGGTAAAGACCGTGGGGGGAGCTCTGCCTCACCTTGAAGTCAAAGTCATTGACCTTGGCACAGGAAAAGAACTGCCCCCGGGCAAACAAGGTGAAGTGTGCTGCAGGGGGTATAACGTCATGAAAGGATACTACAACAACCCCGAAGCCACAGCCCAGACCATTGACAAGGACGGCTGGCTGCATTCGGGCGATCTCGGGGTCATGGACGAAGCAGGCAACCTGTCCATCACAGGCCGGCACAAGGACATGATCATCCGGGGCGGGGAAAATATCTATCCCAGGGAGATCGAGGAGTTTTTATACCGCATGGATGAAATCCGGGATGTCCAGGTAGCTGCGGTACCCAGCGAGAAATACGGTGAAGAGGTTGGTGCCTTTGTGATTCTGAAAGAAGGAACAAATATTGAGCCCAGCGATATCAGCGACTTCTGCCGGGGAAAAATAAGCCGATACAAAATCCCCAGGTATGTCCATTTTATTGATCAATATCCCATGACGGCCTCGGGCAAGATTCAGAAATACAAATTAACGGAGATGTCGGAAGATATTTGGCCGGAAAGACGTTAGGCACCTGACATAAATGGTATTTTTTACCAGCTTCGGCATTGGATCAGAATTTTAACCCGCGGGATATTTAGGACCACGGAGTAAATAACTTACCCATTTTGTTATATCCGGGAGCGCGGGCGTCCCGCCCGCATGTCCGCAAGTATTGTCAAGATGCAGGCAAAAGGCCCGCGCTCCCAGGTTAAGTTTATTTCGGACTCATTCCTTAAACCAAAAACCTCATTTAGTGACAGCACTAAAAATGGAATAAAAATGAAACCATATACTGCTCTCGCCACTGTCATGGTCTGCTTGATTTTAACACTGCCCATGCTCACAACCCGGGCCCTGTGCCGGGAGTTAACCATCATGACCCATGACAGTTTCAGTATGTCTAAATCCGTACTCGAAGATTTTAAAACCGCCGTGGGAGCCGATATCACGATCTTACGCTCCGGAGATGCCGGCCAGGCATTAAATAAGGCGATTCTGTCCAAAAACAATCCCATGGCTGACCTGTTTTTCGGTGTGGACAACACCTTTATAGGCAGGGCCCTGGACCATGATATTTTCATTGCTTACACCCCCACTGGATTTGAAAATATTAACACCTCCCTGGTATTAGATGCCACAAATCGTCTGATACCTGTGGATTTTGGTGATGTATGCCTCAATTATGACATCCAATGGTTCAAGGCAAAACACCTTGCTCCCCCAAGCGGCCTTGAAGATCTGCTGCGTCCGGCATACAAAGACCTCACCGTTGTCCAGAACCCGGCCACATCATCCCCGGGACTTGCCTTTCTTCTGGCCACCATCAGTCGTTTCGGTGAAAAGGAGTACATATCTTTCTGGCAGAAACTTAAAGCCAACGGGGTCATGGTGGTAAACGGCTGGCAGGAAGCCTACTGGGGGCAGTTCACGGCCGCCTCAAAAGGAGACCGCCCCATTGTGGTCTCTTACGCCTCAAGTCCTGCGGCAGAAGTGTTTTATGCTGAACAAAAATCCACCACAGCTCCCACCGGCGTTGTCATTGAGAACCAATCGGCTTTTCGCCAGATTGAATTTGCAGGCATTTTAAAAAACAGTGCCAACACAGATCTTGCAAAAAAGGCCATGGACTTTCTTTTAAGTCAAAAATTCCAGGAAGACATTCCTTTGCAAATGTTTGTGTTCCCGGCCAACACAAAGGCAAAGTTGCCTGACGTGTTTTTAAAGCATGCAAAAATTACTGATGCGCCTGCGTCTTTGCCCCCAGAGGAGATCGACCGGAATAGGGATAAATGGCTCCGGGAATGGACGGAAAATCTGTTGCGGTGAAAGCAAGGAGTTATACGCACCCCTATGTGCTGGCGGGGCTGGTCCCCCTTGTATTTTTTCTCATTTTCTATTTTTACCCCCTGGCCGGGATATTTCTTCGAAGTTTTGTGCCGGACTTTCCCTCACACCTTCATATCGACCTGTCCTTTTTAAACCAGATTGCCGGATCACAGCGCCTTCGCCATATCATCTGGTTCACCTTTTGGCAGGCAGCCGTGTCCACGGGCCTGACCCTGGCGTTTGCCTTCCCGTGCGCTTTTGTCATGTCCCATTACCGATTTAAAGGTAAAACGTTTTTAACCCTGTGCGCCTCCATCCCTTTTGTTCTGCCTGCCGTGGTGGTGGCTGCGGCCCTTGATGCAAGTTTCGGCAAAAACGGATGGCTGGGCATGTTAAATATCCGCCACCCCCTCGTTCTGATTTTCATGGCCCATGTGTTTTACAATTTTTCGGTCATGCTCAGAATTCTGACCAGTTTCTGGACAGGGTTGCGGGCCAAATTCCAAGAAGCGGCAGCCATGCTCGGAGCCGGACCGTTTCAGACCTTTATCCATATTACCCTGCCCCTTCTCATGCCTGCGGTATGGGCCGCTTGCTTTCTGGTGTTCATCTTCTGTTTTTCAAGCTTTGGCATCATTCTGATTCTTGGGGGACCTGCCTATTCCACGATAGAAGCAGAGATCTACCGCCAGGCCGCCTATATGTTCAATCTGCCGGTGGCATCTTTTCTCTCGTTGCTCCAAATCGGTTTTACCCTGGTGCTCATGGGCTGTTACACCGCCTTTTCCCGAAAGGCTGTCCGCTTTGCGCCAAAGGCCGGTCACACCACTTTTAAACGGCCGAAAAGATTTTGGGAAAAGGCAGCAGTGGCAGGCAGTGCCGGTTTTATTCTTCTGTTATGCCTTTTCCCCCTGGCAGCGCTTGCAGGAAAGTCCCTGGTCCATGAAGGGCAATTGTCCCTGATTTACTACTGGGCCATTTTTGACAACCCTGCCAACTCCATTTTTCATGTCCCGCCGTTTACGGCAATTAAATTCTCTTTTATTTTTGCGGGCACAGCCCTTCTTATCTCCCTTGTGACAGGCTTATGCGCAGCCCTTTGCCTGAACCATATGGACCGGGTAAAAGCAAAAGGCTTTGCCGCATTTTTTGACCCGTTGTTTATGCTGCCCCTGTCCACGTCGGCAGTAACGTTAGGATTCGGCATCATCATTACCCTGGACCGCCCACCGCTGAACTTACGGTCTTCAATTCTGCTTGTCCCTTTCGTCCATGCACTGGTGGGATTTCCCTTTGTGCTTCGGGCGGTGCTGCCTGCCTTAAAAAGTGTTCCCAATGACATCCGGGAAGCCGCCGCCATGTTAGGCGCCGGCCCTGGGAAAATATTCAGATGCATTGATCTGCCATTGATATCCGGTGCACTGACAGCAGGCGCCGTGTTTGCCTTTACCATCAGTATGGGAGAATTCGGCGCCACTATTTTCACGGCAAGTCCACGCACGCCCACCATCCCCCTGGCCATTTACCGATTTTTAGGCCAGCCAGGCGCCATGAATTACGGCCAGGCCATGGCCATTTCAACCCTTCTCATGGCGGTCACGGCAGCCGGGTTTATTCTCATTGAAAAAATCAGTTTAAAAGGAATACAGCAATTTTAATGGAAAATGAACTCATCATACACAACGTAAGCAAAACCAGTGCAACAGGCAGCTATATTTTAAACAACATTAACCTTGCTCTGCCCCGGGGCAGCCGGCTGTCTGTGCTCGGCCCATCGGGCAGCGGGAAAACCACACTGTTACGCATGATTGCAGGGCTTGATACGCCGGACTCAGGCGATATCCGGTTCAATGGCGTCTCCATCCTGGATCTGCCCCCGCACAAGCGCAACTTTGGGATGATGTTCCAGGACTATGCCCTTTTTCCCCACCTGGATGTGTTTGCCAACATTGCATTTGGCCTGAAAATGAAGGGCATGTCCAAACGTGATCAGGCACCAATTGTGGAACAGATGCTTTCGCTGACCAATCTTAAAGGGTTTGAAAACAGAAAAGTCGATGAACTGTCCGGAGGCGAACGCCAACGGGTGGCCCTGGCAAGAACCCTTGCCCCGGGCCCCAGGCTGCTCATGCTGGACGAGCCCTTAAGTGCACTGGACCGGGTCTTGCGAAAACACCTGCTGGACCAGCTCACCCAAATTTTATCCCGACTGCACATCACCACCATCTTTGTCACCCATGATCACGAAGAAGCCTTTGCCGCAGGCGCTCAAATTATCCTGATGAACCAGGGCAAAATTGTCCAGCAGGGCAGTCCCGACCAGCTGATTCATCATCCGGTCAACGACTGGATCAAATCGTTCATGGCCTGAACGTTTGTTGTCCCCCGCCCTAATCGGGAATAGAGCCTAATAAAAAAAGAGAATCCAGGCCAGGACCAATATTCTGGATAAAAGCGCAAACATCATGGTTATAACACAAATAGCACTGCCGTTACGCCCTCCGTAAATAGCGATATACCGGGGCAAAGTCCGGCGCAGGCGGGTAACCGGTATCATAATAAGACCGCCGGCGATCAGAGCTGTGATCGCCTCATAGCCGCTGATGCTGTTCTGGGTCAAAAGGGTTGACATGTAGCTGATCCCCGCAACCGGACTGAATATATAGGTGGTGAGCGGGCCAATTACGGCCGGGGACAAACTAAGGGCGGAAGTCAAAGGGGCGATCCCCGACTCTACCCAGGAGAGCATTCCCGACTCGGTCAGCACTTGAACCAGCAGGGTCACAACAGCCAGCACCCCCATCATTTTGAAAAACATCTTTTTCCGGGCATGCCAGGCGTCTTTCAAAAGCCGGGTAAAACTGCGGTTAAGGCAATTGGCATCGTCCGGTGCGCATTCATAAGCCGAAAACGGATCCGCCTCGATTTCCAACGGTTGTCTGCCATTGCCCCGGGCCCTTCCACGGACAAGTACATAGCAAAGTTTCAGCACGCCGGTAAGCCAGAAGGCGGTAATATAAATCATGGCCAGACGGGCACCGAGCAGAGGCAAAACAATGGGCAGCTGAAAGGTCAGGGTCTCCTTGAGATGAAAGGGCACCGTATTGAGGATGCCAGTCAGCCTTAGCTCACGGTCATCCAGGCGTCCGTCCGCATGGAATTGGGCTGCCATGGTGTGGGCCGCGATCATGGAACCGACTGCTGCCAAAAAACAAACCGCCGTCTCGGCCGGTAAACGGGCGGCCCTTGCCACAGGCTTTCCAACAGGTTTCAGGTAGCGCATCAGCCCCATCTGCATGAACAGCTCCACCCCGAAAAGGCTAATAAACATTATCGAACCCATCCGAAATACCAGAGCCGCCGTAAACTCAATTGAAGATAATAAAATTTCCATGTATAGCTAGTCGCTAACTCATTCAGGTGCTACAATGACAAACTCGCATCTTTTGTCCCTCGAACGCCCTGCATAAATATGCAACGGCAATCAAAGAGAAACCAAGCCCTGGCCTGTATTGTAGATTATTTTATCAGGCTTGCTTCAAGACCAAGCCCGTAAGCCACACTGGTGAAAGCGTCGGCGGTTTTAATCTTATCTGCACCCAACCGGGACTCAAATATGGCTCTGATCAGCGGGATATATGAAGATCCGCCGGTCAGAAACACCGCGTTGACCTGTTCAGGCCCGATTCCGGCATTGGCAAGGGTATCTGCCACGCAGGTGTCTATCTTTACAACCAGATCCTGGATCATATCTTCAAATGCAGGTCTTGTTACAAGCTCTTCAATGACGATGCCGTAATCCTTGAAAATTACGCTTGCGTCATCATGCTCGGACAGGCGGCATTTTGCGGACTCAATGGCCCTAAATAACAGATATCCATAGTTATCGCTGATCAAACGTTCCAGGTTTTCCAGCAGGCGTTTGTCCCGAAGTCCTGCGCACACCTTGAGTTCTTTTATACTCCCAAGGGTTTGGGGACGCCGAAGCCATGGGATACGGTGCCACTGCATCAAATGGCTCAAAACCAACGGGGACAGTCCCGTAAAATTATCACTGAACATGGATTTGACTTTAACATCCGTGCCATAGTATTTTGCCACTTTATGGCGCATGATCAGGGAATCAAAATTATCCCCGCCGATATAAAGCCCGCCAACGGAAAGTATGTCCTTTTCCCTGTCCCCGGCGTGGGGCGAATTACCCACTTTAAGCACAGTGAAATCAGAACTGCCTGCACCAAAGTCGCCCACCAACACAATCTGTTCCCGGTTTGGGGGCAGGCTATCCTCATAGGCCCGGGCAGCGGCAACCGGCTCCATCTGCAGGAGAACCTCCTTGAACCCGGCAATTTGCGCTGCCTTTATCAGCCGCTGGGTCGCGGTGCGTTCCCGTTCCCCATCCATTGAAAAAACAACCGGACGACCAAGTACAACCTGGTCTACATCCCGGCCGACAATAGCCTCCCCCCGCTCCTTCATCGTCTTAAGCAGATAACCAATCAGCTCTTCTATGGTGTAATTTTTACCGTAGACATTTGTTTTTTGAAAGGAAATGTCCGATAAAAAAGATTTAATCGACTGCATGTACCGGCCTTCGGCACCGTTCTCGATATATTGTTTAACCCCTTCATAGCCCACAAAGGACAAATTCTGTCCCTCTTCCTTTATAAAATAAAGAATGGATTTCAAAGAATTTGAAAGGGGATTACCCGGATCGATATCCAAAAGCTGTACCTGACCGTCAACACTTGCAGCCAAGGCAGAGTTGGAGGTGCCGAAATCAATGCCAAATGTAGGGGACATACGCGTTCCTGAGAGTGTCCCGGCAATACCGAGACCATTAACGGTTAAAAAAACAAACCGATATATTTACAGGATTATGGCATAAATTAAAAGTCCCAATCGTCATTATTTTTAGTTGTAGCGACCCTGGGCTTTACGAAGAAGTGCTGCGTTTTTTTCCCTTACGTCCGGATACGCAGCCGATAGGCTGTTGGACTTTTGGGCCAGGGAAACCGCCTGGACAATGTTTCCCTGGTCAAACTGGGCCCTTGCCATCAGGTGCCAGACCAGTGGGTCCTGACCATCAATGTACAATGCCTGCTCCAAAGTAGAAAAGGCAAGCTGGGGCTGCCTTTTTTTAAGTTGACTTTCAGCATTCTTGATCATCCGGGTCAGTGCCTTGGGCCTGGGACGTTGAACCGGGCGAACAGCAGACAAAAGTGGATTCTGGTCGTCCCCGCTATCCGCAACGGCCGAACCATCGGGCACAGTACTTTGAGCCGGTACAGACCCGCCGATTTCAGGCACGGACTCAGGGGGCAGATGGGACTGGGGCATGGAAACAGGTCTTTTTTGCGCACAGGCGGATAAAACGAAAAGGGCCATGACAAGAAGATAAAAACAAAAATTTTTCATTTAAATACATCCTTGAGCCAGTCAATAAGATATCGTGGCTTTTTTTTCTGCACAGGTTGTTTGTCAGGCCCGAAATCTGCCGGAGTCGGGGGAGCGACGTCAGGAACGGGATCAGAAACAACAGGGGCAGACCCGCGGATAAAAGGCACGGCAAGGGCGCCGGGCGCATTGTTATTGGCACGAAGTCCGGTTTGGGGATTGATAACCGCCCACTCAATATTTTCCGGTGGGGTCAGGACCAGTGGCGTATTAGGGATCTGTGCCATCATCCGGCCAAAAACCTGCATGGCACCGGAAGCCCCGGTGAGCCCTGTGGACTTGTTGTCATCCCTGCCTACCCAGACCACGGCCAGGCGATTTCCGGAAAACCCGGCAAACCAGGTATCCCGCAGATCATTGGTGGTTCCGGTCTTTCCGGCAATGCCCAAATCCGGAGAGAGCCATCTGGACAAAGATCTGCCGGTACCTTCCCGGACCACAGCCTGAAGTGTTTTGTCCACCAGGAATACGGCGCCGGGATCCAAATGCTGTTCAATGCGCAACGGATAGCGCTGGAGCGTTTCCCCATCAGGGGTATACACGGCATTTATGACCCGGGCCGGGGTGTAAAATCCCCCCGAGGCCAGGGTATGGTAAACTTGGGCAACCTGAACCGGGGTCATCTCAAAACTGCCTAGAAGCATTGCAGGCACAAACGGTGCAGACGGCTTAAATCCCAACTGTCCCATGGTTGCAAAAACAGTTTCCAACCCAAGGGCCATGCCAAGTTTGACCGTGGACGTATTGTAGGAGTGGACCAGGGCCTGGTACAAGGGCAATTCCCCATGAAATGTTTTATCATAATTCATGGGTCTCCAAAGACGGCCGCCACTTTTCAATGACACAGGCCCGTCATGGATCCGGGTCACCAGGGTATAATTTTCAGGTTGTTCCAATGCCGAAAGGTATACCGCAGGCTTCACCAGGGAGCCAATGGGACGCTTTGCATCCAGGGCACGGTTAAACCCTTCATATTTAGGTTGCTTGCCCCCCACCAGGGCCTGAATCTCATTGGTGGCACAGGCCGTTACCACCACACCGGCCTGAAGCTTTGAATTTCTGCCCGCCATGAAATCGGCCACCCCCTTTTCCGCAGCTAACTGTACCAAAGGATCCAAGGGGGTGAAAATACGCAGCCCCATGGTTTTTAAATCTTTTTCACGGTATTCCTTGAGCAACCTGCGCTTAACCAAATCCAGGTAAAAGGGAAACCGCCATTGCCGGGGTACCGGAATCACGTTCAGGGGCCGGCCAAGTGACTTAGTCAGATTGGGGGATGGAATCAATCCCTGGTCTGCCATGAGACCAAGTAC
Organism: Desulfobacter hydrogenophilus; assembly: GCF_004319545.1. Classification (NCBI taxonomy): domain Bacteria; kingdom Pseudomonadati; phylum Thermodesulfobacteriota; class Desulfobacteria; order Desulfobacterales; family Desulfobacteraceae; genus Desulfobacter; species Desulfobacter hydrogenophilus. The sequence goes on from NZ_CP036313.1 coordinate 627,267, forward strand.
GGTGTTTCGCCGGGCCGTGGCCCGGTCCGGATGAACCCTTGGATTGTAGACGGACGGTCCTTTAAGCATGCCCACCAAAAGAGCCGTTTCTTCGGGAGAAAGTAGCCCCAGAGACTTGCCAAAGTAAAACTGAGCCCCTAATCCAAACCCGTGTATGGCCCTGGCACCGTCCTGTCCTAGATAAACTTCGTTAATATAGGCTTCAAGAATTTCCTCCTTGGTAAATTGGCGCTCAATGGCTGCCGCGACAAACGCTTCGCTGATTTTTCGCTTAAATGTTTTTTCAGGAGAAAGAAAAAAATTTTTTGCCAATTGCTGGGTCAGGGTACTGGCACCCTGGGTAAACTGCCCCTCGCGGATATTGACCACAATGGCCCGGAAAATGGACTTAAAATCAATACCATAATGGGAATAAAAATTTTTATCCTCCACGGCAACAATGGTCTTTTTAAGTAGAGCCGGGATATCTTCAGTCGTAACAAGGACACGGTCTTCCATGGAAGACGGGTAAAACTGCCCGATCAGAACCGGGTCCAACTGTTCCATGTCAGCGGTGCTGCCTAATGATTTAAGCCGGGTGACGCGGCTGCGGGAGATGGTGAGTTCTATGCGCCGCATGGGACGACGCTGGTCACCAAAATTAAAGGGTCGGCAATTGAGAATAAATCGGCCCTGGTACCGGGTGTAAGTGCCCGGTACCGTCAGCTGTGCCTGGGTTGAAACTTTTCGGTATCCCAGCAGGTCCAATTCCTGCCCAAGGGACTTGGCGGACAGCTGTAACCCTATGTAGAGGGTCATGGGGCGGGCATATACTTTGGCCGGCACATCCCACAACCGGTCCTTGAAGCGCTCAGCCACCTGATGGTTGATCAGATATGCATAGCCCCCAAAGGCCATGCAGGCACATAAGAATAAAAAAATGACCAACCATCGCAACAATTTCATTTAGAACACCTTCAATAATTGTGATCCGGGATGTCCAGATTAAACAGCTGCCGGGCTATATTCAAATACAAAGAATCGTCCCGGTGATCACCGGTGTTACGCAAAAACAAAATGGGATCATGGATGGCACGGGACGCAATGGCCTTGGTCATCCTGCGAATGGACTCGACATCATCCTTTGACAAATGGCGCAGACCGGCCAGGGTTTTCTCACATTCGAGATTCACAATGTCAGTCATTTTGCGGTTGATGGCCTTGATGGTAGGCACCACGGCCAATTCATCCAGCCATCGGCGGAAAGCCAGCAAAGCCTCCTCCACAAACCGTTGCGCCATTATGGTCTCCTGTGCACGCTGACTGATATTTGTTTCAACAATATTTCTCAAATCGTCAATATCATAAACATAAACATTGGAGATTTTATTGATCCGGGGGTCAATATCCCTGGGCACGGCAATATCAATGAAAAACAGGGTCTTGTGCTGCCGTTTTTTCATGATGCCCTTGACCTGGTCACGGGTTAATACATAATCCGTGGCCCCGGTGGAACTGATAATGATATCCACGTCGGCCAGTACGGATTCCCGTTCCTCATACTGAACAGCCTGGCCGTTGAACTTACGGGCCAGTTCCAAGGCATTTTTAAATGTGCGGTTGGCCACCACAATCTTTTCCACCTGGTGGGTCATAAGGTGTTCAACAGCCAATTCCGCCATCTCACCAGCCCCGATGAGCATAACGCTTTTGGTGGCAAGATCGGCAAAAATTTTATGGGCGAGTTCAATGGCGGCATAGGAAATAGAAACGGCATTATCACCAATACCGGTCTGTTTTCTCACCCGCTTTGCCACGGAAAAGGATTTATGCATCAGGCGATTGAGCAAGACCCCTGTAGTACCGACACGTAAGGCAGTTTTATAGGCCTTTTTCACCTGTCCCAGAATTTGGGGTTCCCCCACCACCATGGAATCAAGACTTGCCGCCACGCAAAACAGATGCCGGATAGCATCGTCATCGGTATGGATGTATAGGGATGGCTTGAATTCTGAAACAGGTAACTGCTTGAGTTCAGAAATAAATGCCAGTACAGCATCAACTCTGTCTATGTTGTTCACATCGCTGTTTTTTGGAATATATAAAAATTCCAGACGATTGCAGGTGGAAAAAACCAGGCCTTCCTTGATACCCGAGTCCTGTTTTATAAATTCCAGGGCGGTTTCAATCTGTTCCTGGGAAAAAGACAATTTTTCCCGAAGTTCCACAGGCGCGGTCTTATGGCTAGCACCAATCAGAATTATCTTTGGCATAATGGGTTAATCTGCGTCCTGTTCTTATTGGGTAAACCCCTGGTGATGCCCGCCAAGGAAGAAATTCACCCCCAGGAAGGTAAAAATTAATATGATAAAGCCAATCACGGACATGATTGCGGAGTTACGCCCCCGCCAGCCCGAATAGAGCCGCAGGTGCAAAAGGGCCGCATACACCAGCCAGGCACCCAGGGAAAACACTTCTTTTACATCCCATTGCCAGAAATTGCCCCACGCGGACCTGGCATAAATCAAACCGGTGACAAGCCCAAAGGTAAGCAACGCAAACCCTGTAGTAATACAGGTATAGGACACGGCATCCAAAAAATCCAAAGACGGCAGCCGTTTGAAAAAGAACCCCGGACTTTTGCCTTTGATGCCCTGCTCTTGAAGCAGATAAAGAATACCGGCACCACAGGCCAGGGCCAGCATGGCCTCCCCACTGAAGATGAGTATAATATGCCCGAAAAAGAAAATGCCCTTGTATATCTTATCCGGGGCCTTGGCGACCTCGGGCAGAAAAAGGGACGCAAGCATCAGGACACTGATCATGGCCGTGGCATACACACCAAGAATTTTTAAACGGAACCGGTACTGCGTATAAATGAACATGGCAGCAAGGGACAGGCCTGCCATGGACAGGCTCTGGGCAAGGGTATAGATAGGCAGCCCGCCAAGTGCCGCACTTTGCAGAACAATGGCAAACAGATGAACCACGGCCCCGATGCCCAGCGCGCCTAAGGCGGTCTGCTGGATCCGATTTTTCTGGTGAAACAGATAACAAAAATACCCGGCTGTACTGATCAGGTAAAAAAACGTTGCACACTGCAAAAGGATAAAAGGAATATTCATGAACATCACAACTCCCTGGTACCGAAATCGGGCATAAGCCGATCCAGACTGAAGCCGTCACCTATGACCTTGGCAAGCACGGCATCAATCTGCCGGGTTTGCCCTGCGGCAATCTTTTCAGGCAAATTAGCATCAAGCAAGGCACAAAAAATTTTGCGGTGCCCCTTGGGGTCATGTCCCCGTTCCAGCAAAATGGCTCTGATACTGCCTAAAAGGGCTGTAAGTATACCATATTCAGGACCGAAACGTGCTTCAAGCGCCATGCGCAGGCGTCTTGAAAGTGCCGGACTTGCCCCGCAGGTAGATACGGCAAATAACAGATCGCCTCTGTCCACTACCGCCGGCAAAATAAAATCCCCTTTGTCCCGGCCGTCAGCAATATTGCACAATATATTTTTCTTTTGGGCAGCCTGTCGTATCCTGGCATTTAACTGCATATTATCTGTGGCGGCAAAAGCCAGGCTCATGCCGTCCAGATCCGAATCCTCAAATTTTTTTTCTTTTAAAGTGACGGCGGAAAACGGCGTATTTGACAATTCTTCTGAAAAACCAAAGCTGACCACGATCACCCGGGCTCCCGCCCGGACAAGACCAAACGCCTTTCTTGTTCCCACAGCCCCACCGCCGACCACAAGGCACTCTCTGTCTTTAACATCTAAAAAAATCGGATAATAATCCATCACTTCATCCCTTATCTGCCCTTGTTTGAGCAGGGCGTTTAATATATATTGCCTGTTAGTTTTTTTCAATCTTTATCATTATAAGGTTATGCTGTGATTATCGATTCTCATACCCACCTTTTTTCCCGGGAAGTTGCAGATGACAGGACCCCGTTCTTTGACAACGAACCTGAATTTACGCTTTTATATAATTCCCCAAAGTCAAAAATTGCAACGGTGTCTCAACTGATAGACACCATGGATCAACATGAGGTGGATATCTCCATTCTTTCAGGATTTCCATGGCGCAATCCCGACTACACAAAAAAGAATAATGATGCGATAATTGAGGCGGTCACCGCCCACCCGAAGCGGTTGCGGGGTCTGGCCTGTTTTGATCTGTCCTGGGACGGTGCGGCAAAAGAAGCTGAACGCTGTATTGATGCAGGGCTTTCCGGGGTGGGGGAACTGGCCTTTTATCTGTCCGGCATTGATGATAGTGCCCTCCGGCTTATGCAACCTGTGATGGACGTTCTCAAAGGCAAGGGTAATTTACCGTGTATGATCCATACCAATGAACCTTTGGGCCACCACTATCCGGGAAAAACCCCTGTGACTCTTGAGCAGATTGATAATCTGGCCCGAACCTTTTCAGACAACAAAATCATTCTGGCTCACTGGGGCGGCGGTATCTTTTTTTATCACATCATGAAAAAACAGATGAAAGAACGGCTTAAAAATATCTGGTATGATACGGCTGCGTCCGTATTTCTTTATGACCCACAAATCTACGATATGGCGCTCAAGGCCGGGGTCCTGGAAAAAATTCTGTTTGGCACGGATTATCCCCTGCTTACCCCTGACAGGTATTATAGGGATATTGACCAGTCACAACTGACGTTGGAACAAAAAAGGATGGTGCTTGGAGAAAATGCCCGGGCCCTGTACCCGGACTTATGATTCTGTGGCCCCGGGAAGGGTGATGGTGAAACAAGTCCCCTTGCCGCGCCGACTTTCCACCTCAATGCGGCCGTTGTGGTACTGGACAATATGTTTGACAATGGCCAAGCCAAGCCCTGTGCCTCCCTGGTCCCGGCTTCGGCCCTTATCCACCCGGTAAAACCGGTTGAATACTTTTGGCAGGTGGGCCGCATCAATGCCCTGGCCCGAATCTTTAACCTGAATTTCTATATTGCCGTCTTTGAATTCTGCATTAATGGTAATGCATGTCCCCTCACCGCTGTACTTTATGGCATTGTCCACCAAATTAAACACCGCCTGCTCCATGAGCATGGGATCCACCATACCGGCAATGGCATCCGGGCAGTGGACGTCCATGGTTATCCCCCGGGACTGAGCTCTGTCCGCGCAGAACCTAACGACCTTTTGGATCAAACCGGCCAGGGGGTGGGTCTCAAGCTGAATATCGGTTCCCTTAAGACGCTCCAATCTTGAAAGGGCCAGAAGGTCATCAATCAGGCGGACCATGCGGTTAACGTTTTTTTCAATGATCCCCAAAAACCGGCTGTACTGGGCTACCGACGCCTGGTCCGGCGCACCGGCACTGTCCGCGGTCATCTGCAACAAAGTTTCAATAAACCCTTTGATTGTGGTTAAAGGGGTTTTTAATTCGTGGGAAACATTTGCCGCAAAATCCTTGTGCATGGTTTCAAGAAGTCGTATCCGGGTGATGTCACGAAAAATGATCAGGGTGCCCATACGTTTGTCATGGGTGTCATACAAGGCTGTGGAATGGATATTAAGCACCATGCGCTCATCTGCATCAATGACAATATCATCTTCCACAGGTTCTCCGGTGGCAAGGGCTTTTTTAATGAATACCTGCAAATCATAATTTCTGGCGACCTCAAGCACATGCTTTGTTTTCAGCGTTTCCGGCGAGAAATCAAATATTTTAGCAGCAGCCTTATTAATGGTAATGATCTGCTCCTGGCCGTCAATGGCGATGACCCCCTCCTCCATACTTGTGTGGACCGCTTCAAGCTCCCGGCTTCGGTTTCTGACATCCATGATCTTTTTATTAAGTTCCGAGGCCATAAAATTCATAGCTCCGGCCAATTGGGACAGCTCTTCGGTATCCGGATAGGACAGTCGGCTGGTCAGGTTGCCCTTGGAAAACGCCTGGGCCCCTTGACGCATCTGCTCCACGGGCTTTGTAATACGCCTTGAAACATATAAGCTTGCCAGAGCCGCAGCCATGGTGGTCAAAATCAGAACCAGGGCAATTGAATTGCGCATACTCTCAACCTTGGTGTCGATATCCGAAATGGAGACAGCCGTCCGGATCACAGCAGAGTCAGACCGGCTGTAAATAACCGGAAGGGCAATATACATCATATTTTTATCAAGGGTGGGACTGTAGCGTACGGCCATACTCTTTTCACCGGAAAATGCTGTCTTAATTTCAGGCCGGTCCCTGTGATTTTCCATGGTCTCCACCCTGGCAAAGGAGTCACCGATTACATCGCCTGAATGCAGAATAACCGTAATGCGGGTCTCAATTTTTTTCCCCAGATTTTTGCACAGGGCATCAATGTGCTGTGGCGACAAGCCATCCACATAGAGGGCACGGGCAAACCGATCCTGCATCAGCGACGCCCTGACCATGAGTTCACGCCGGCTGGTTTCAAGAAAAAAGCTTTTGAAATAGCTGGTGGAATACCAGGCTTCCACGGTCAGAGACAAAAGGATAATAACCAGAAATGATGAAAAAATCCGCCAAATCAGCTTCGTTTTTTTACGATACATGGAGATGTATTGCCCAATTCTTTTTGTTTATGTGGTCAAAGGGCAGAAAATGGGTTCGCCCTATTCCTTAAAACGATATCCCACGCCCCGGACGGTTTCAATACAGGATGAATAGGCACCCAACTTTTTACGCAAGCCGACAATAATGACATCAATGCTGCGCTCGGTCACCGCATAATTTTCACCGTGAATGGCATCCACGATCTGCCCCCGGGTAAACACCCAGCCCTTTTTCTCTGCCAGAAAAGAGAGCAGTTCAAATTCAGACAAGGTCAGTTCAATAATTTTATCTTCAATGGTGACCCGGTGTTTGGCCCGGTCAATGACCATATCCCCTTCCCGACGAACACGAACCGGCGACTCAGGGGCGCTTTTCCGGCGGCGACGCAGAATGGCGCGAATCCTTGCAGTAAGCTCCCTTGGGCTGAAAGGCTTGGATATGTAATCATTGGCCCCAAGTTCCAGACCGGTGATAATGTCGGATTCCTCACCCTTAGCCGTGAGCATCACAATGGGAATATCCGTGGTGGCATCGTTATTTTTCAAATACCTGGTGACTTCAAGCCCGTCAATTCCGGGCAGCATAAGATCCAGCACCATGAGATCAGGGCCGGACTTTTTGGCAATTTTAATGGCCTCCTCCCCGGTCATGGCCTGCAGTATATTGTAGCCCTCGCCCTTGAGATTAAATTTTATCAGTTCAAGAATATCTTCCTCATCATCAACAATCAATATGGTCTCTTTGGACATTTTTTATTTCCGTGTTACGTTAGTGTTAAAATTTAAGAATGACGGATAATCTCGCCTTCTATCAGGTAGATGACTTCCTCTGCAATATTTTTAGTGTGATCGCCCACCCGTTCAATATGCCTTGAAATAAGATACATATTGATAATTTCCTCAACCTTTTCCGGATTCTTGCGTATGGCATCTTTCATGACATTATAGGCCTCATTGCGCATGGTATTGACCTCCTCATCCATTTCCCGGACTTTATATGCAAGATTGCCATCCAGGCTGACAAGGGCATCCAAACTGAGTTTGAGCATTTTTGCCGCCTGTTCGGCCATGGCGGTATAGTCATATTGAAAAGAATTTGAATTCCGGCCGCTTATCTTAAACCGCCGGGCAATGTTCGCGGCATAGTCGGCAATCCGTTCAAGGTCATTGTTAATCTTGATCACAGCGGTAATCAATCTCAGGTCAGTTGCCACAGGATGATACAGGGCAAGGGTTTTCAGGCATTCCTCTTCGACCTCAACCTCCTGGGCATCCACCAGGTAATCGGTTTCAATAATCTGGATGGCCTGCGCAAGATCGTTTGTCTTGACGGCATATATGGTTTTTTTGAACCGGTCTTCCACCATGGCACCAAGGGATAAAATCTCCTTTTTGATCTTGTGCATGGCCCGGGTAAGCGGGTTTGTCATAAATGTCCTTCATCGTTTTATAAAATTTCAAGGATAATCAATGTTAGTTTTTTACCCTGAAATCGTTAGGAATGAGTTAGAATTGTATTAACTAGGAATTAATTTATTACAAGATCTGTTTTTCAAGATAGAGGATATTACCTTTTTCATTATAACTTAAACGATCAAAATAGGTTCGCATGATACTTATGCCCCTGCCATGATCAGCTTCATCAGGCACCACCTGATCCTGAACTTGCCTCCATTCAAAACCCGGCCCCTGGTCGGAAATCTTTATACGAAGCCACGGATACCGGCTTATATCCATTTCCATGGAAACAAACTTGCCCAAATCGTATTTATTCCCATGGCGCACGGCATTTGCCATGGCCTCGCGCATGCCTAAATTCACGGCAAACAAATGGGGGAAAAACTTGGGTCCCTTGGATCGAAGGAAAAGAAGCACTGCGGCACAGGCCGTATCAATATGTCCCATGGTGGAAGAAAATCGTATGAGGACACGATCTTTTTCCTCTTTGATCTCATAAACATCCAGAATTTCGGGCATCATCACACCTCAATGCATAAAAAAACGATATCATCCTCGGGTATGGGCTCGCCGTTAAAAAGGCGGGAAATAAGTTTACTCGGCACATCGGAAAGTTTCATTTTACCCACTTCCCCAAGAATGTATAAAAGCCCTTTCACCCCTGCCACCCATGATATTTTCTTTTTTGTGGATTCCACCAGGCCATCAGAGTAGATAAAAAATCGATCCCCTTCATTCACTGCAATTTTTTTTATGCCAAAGGTAGCATCGGCAAACATGCCCAGAATGTCTCCCTGGCCTTTGATAAGAAAAGGTTTTTTACCCTTGGGCATGTAAATCACAGGGGGGTGACCTGCATTCACCAGGGTCATGATCCTGGTGCCGCGATTCAGGTGCATGTAGCATGCGGTGAGATATTTTTCCCTGGACAGAATTTCCACAAGCACGTCATTGATCATTCTCATGCTTTCTATCGGCGAATACACCAAGTTACAGTTCTGGGCCAGAAGGGCCTTAACAGATGCAGTTATGTACGAGGTGCCAATGTCATGCCCCGAGGAATCCGCCAGAAAATATCCAGTGATCTGATTTGAAATGTTTAAAATATCATAAAAATCCCCGCCGGCCTCTTCCAGGGGCCGATAAAAAACACTGAATCCGGCATCGGGAAAATCTTCGGGCCTGGGCAGCATGGCGTTCTGGGCCTGGGTTACCTGACGCAGCTTTCTGGCCTGATTTTGCACCAGGGAGTTGGTGGCAATGGAAAGTTTAAGATGAATACGTACCCGGGCCAGAACCTCCTGGGGATGAAAGGGCTTGACTATATAATCCACGGCCCCGAGTTCAAACCCCTTCAGCTTGACATCCACATCGGAGACACCCGTTAAAAAGAGCACGGGGATGATGACGGTGGCCGCATCATTTTTAAGCTTCTTAATCACTTCAAACCCGTCTTCACCGGGCATCTCAATATCCAGCAGAATAAGATCCGGATGTTCTTGAGCGGCTATACGCCTGGCATCAGGGCCGTTGGACGCCAAAAGGGCAACATACCCCTCCTTGCTCAACACTTTTTCAATGAGCTTAAGATTCACCTGGTTGTCATCAACCACAAGTATGGAATATGCGTCCGCCATATTACTTTCCTGATAGACTGCCTTCAAGTTGTTCTAAAAGGCACTGCATTTCCAAAATCAAATTCTCCAAACCGTCAAGCCGACCGCCCCGGGTACGGATTTCCATAGCCGCAGCCAACTGAGAAAGTCGTTCAAATCCCAGATTCCCGGATGCGCCCTTTATGGAATGCGCCACAAAGCTAATGGATTGGGCATCACTATCCCGGAGACCACAGCGGATTTTTTCCAGATCAGATGCCAGGGTATCGGCCAAAAGACGACCTAGTTCTTCGGCTTCATTTGTATCAACGCCTATAAACGACTCAATATTACGAAAATCCATGAGATTACCTGCAATTATGCTGTTAGGTGAAGCACTATAAACTGCAAAATTATAGGAGATAGAAACATTCTTGTAAAGAATGTGGCCAATTATTATTCATAGACGGTTTCTCCATATTTTTCTCCTGCGATTGCCGGGTCGACACCTGTGAGGCGGTCTACAATAAGGCCTGCCGACCAAAAGCCGGCAGACCCGCGACAAATGTTTACACGCGATGATTAATTTACAGCTTAAACCTGCCGACCATCTCGTTAAGATCTTCCGACAGTTTAGATAATTCCAAAGCACTCTCATTGATATGTACGCTTCCGGCCATAATCTCTTCTGCAGACCGGCTGACATGATGGACATCCTCAGTCACCTCTCCGGCTACGGCTGACGTCTGGTTCACATTTTCATTGACTTCCTGAACACCGGTGGCTGCCTGGCTGACATTATTGGAAATTTCCTGGGTTGTGGCAGACTGCTCTTCAATGGCTGCGGCAACCGATGAAACAATGGAATTGACATCGTCAATAATTTTAACGATTTCCTTTATCGCGTTGACAGATTCCGTGGTTGTTGACTGTACTTCACCAATTTTTGACCCGATTTCCTCAGTCGCTTGGGCTGTCTGCTTTGCAAGTTCTTTAATTTCACCAGCCACGACAGCAAACCCCTTGCCGGCCTCGCCGGCTCTTGCGGCCTCTATGGTTGCATTCAGTGCCAAAAGGTTTGTCTGTTCGGAAATATCGGCTATGACTTCGGTCACTTTACTTATCTCAGCAGCAGCCCGGCCTAGATCACCCACTTTCTTGGAAATATGTTCGGCTTTTTCAACAGCCTGGCTGGTTGTCTGGCTTCCCTTTGCGGTATTTGATGAAATCTCGTTGATCGTTGCAGACATCTCTTCTGCAGCAGCGACAATCATCTGAAGATTGGCGCTAGTCTGTTCTGTGGCAGCGGCCACACTGTTCATCGCCGTTGCCATCTCTTCTGCAGCCGAAGAAACATTATTCGCCTTTTGGGACGATTGCTCGGCGCCTGACGTCATCTGCTGGGACACAGCGGACAGCTCCGTGGAAGAAGAAGTCAAGGTATGAATACCCTGGGAAATGTCCTTAAACATATTTTTCAAATTGTCCGTCATATGCTGCATACTGCCATACACCCCGGTGAGCGGTTTGCCGGTAGTTGGGAATTCATAGGTCAAGTCTCCTGCAGCAATCCGGTTGGCCACCGTGGCAATTTCAGACGGATCATGGCCCAGCTGCGCCATGATGCCTTTAACAAACCACAATACAGCCAGGACGGTCAGAACCAGGAAGATGACACCGACGACAAGAACCATGTTCCGGATAGAAACCACAGGGGCTAAAAACTCCGATTCATCCTGGGTGACCACAAGGCTCCAGCCTGTGGCGGGTACGGGTGCGAAACCGGCAATCTTATCAATGCCCTTGAAACGATATTTTTCAACACCTGCTTCCTGAGCCAATGATCTTCTTGAAATTTCCTCCATCCCCTTAAGCGTGGAAATATTGAGTTTGAAAATATAATCCTTTACAGGATGAGCGAGAAAAAGGCCGTCTTTACCCACTACAAAAGGATAGCCGCTCTCCCCCATTTTTACCTGTGTGATTTTATCAGATAAAGCTGTCAGTTTTACTATTATGCCCAGAATCCCGGCAAAAGAACCGGATCCGGCTTTTAAAGGAACAGCAACAACAACGATGGGCAGCCCGCTGGCCTTTGAAACAACAGGGTCCCCTATGATACTTGTGCCCGATTTAGCGGCCTGGAAATATTTTCTGCTTGACAGATTCAAATTTTGTTGACTGTATTTGCCGGAATCACTGTCAGCTATAATCCGACCTGATGAATCCGTTACAAAAAAGAACTCATAATTTTCTCCGATCTTTTTATAAGCTGTGGCCAAATACGCGTCGGCAGCGGCCAACTCGGGCGAGGCCTCCTGGACGTCTCCATTTCCCGATCTTTTGGCTATTGCCTGAATAGAGGGAGCCGAGGCCATGGCTTCGGCTTTCTCAACTTCCTGTTTCATGGAAAGGTCTACCATAGTTGCAAGATTTTGTGCTGTGAGCGTTGCCTGTCCCTTGGCAATGCTGACCAGTGCGCCGGAAGATTTGATTATCGAAAATAACCCCACGACAACCAATGGCAGAATTGCCGCCACCACGCCGCCAACGATTAATTTTGTTTTTAATGTCATTTTTCTAATTCTCCCCCTTTTTTAGAGATTCATCTTGTTTTTTACGATTTTAGATGCATGCGGTATTCACATAACGCGAAAGGTCTGCCACGAACATAAACGATATAATTTGATCTCATTTAGCGAATTATTATATACTATAGCTTCGCAGACAACAAACGAAAACGACAATATCGTCAATCTGATAGAAGACGACAGCCACTTCCTCCTAACAAAACGGCACGTACCGGCCAGGCATACCGATTTTTGATTCGCAACAGACGGCGGTTCGCAAGTGTTCTATCTTTTGACATAAAAAAAATATAATAATAAAAAACAGGTTGACCTTTACCTTTAAAAACGGTGTTATTCGGACTGAATACCTTTTACTCGATGATCCAGTTTTATTAAACCCAACACAATTGAAAACCTATGAAAAAAGATACTCACCAGTTTATCCAAAAATATAAAGGCATTGCAGCCTTTGGCATGGACCGGGCAAACGATGAAGAGACCATCATGTTCTATCTGCAAAAATTCAGTGAAGACGCCTTTATGAAAACCCTTCTACCAAGACTGTCCGACCAGGAACTTGAAGAGATCTATAATTGGGTCAACACATACTTAAAAAAACACATTTCCGAAGACGAGTATCACGGCCTGTTTTTAAAAGACCGTTAATTTTTTGGGGTGAGCACCAAAAAATAGAGTTGCCCCCTGGCCACCATGTGACCGGCAGTGTAATTCGCCCAGTCACCAGGTCCGCAAAACAAATCCACCCGGCCCGGTCCCTTGATGGCCCCCCCGGTATCCTGGTTGAGCACAAACAAAGACGCCCTGGGCCATTCCTCTTTGGGCTGACCCACGGAAGCCGGTAGCGCCGTCTGGATAAAGGCCAGTCCGCCTTTGGGAAAAAGTTTGGTGTCCGTGGCAATGGAGCGCACAGGCGTTACGGCGACATTGATGCAACCAAAAGGGCCGCCCTTGCCTTCCTTGAAAAACACAAAGCTGTCATTGGTAAACAGCACCTCATCCATACGGTCCGGATGGGCAGTAAGCCATTTCCGAATCGCCTGCATGGACATCTTCTCCCTTGGCACTTCATTTTTATCAATGAGATATTTTCCCACAGCACTGTATCTGCGACCATTCACCCCGGCATAGTGCAGGCGCAAAATCTCTCCATGGGGAAGAGCCACCCTGCCCGATCCTTGAATCTCCAGAAAAAACCGGTCAATACGATTGGTCAGCCAAACCACGGGCCGGGCTTTTTGTGAAAAATCCGACTGATTGTTGATCTGCTCCCGGGTGTAGTAGGGTTTAACCCTGCGGGACTTTGGATCAACACGGGCCATGAGCCGTTTGTGCCCTTTATATGCATCGGAGAACGCCGACAGATCAATCTGGAACAAATCATCGGGCATGGGGTAAACCGGCCATGGATATTCCGGCCCCGGGATGCGACTGCCCGGATAGGTGGGTTCAAAATAACCGGTGAAAAGCACATCTTTACTTGGGCCGCCCACACTTTTATACACCGTATAATTTTCCCGGATAAACCGGTTCAAATCTTTGGCCGACGGTTGGGTGCCAAAAAACGCTTTAAACGTTTCAAGGGATAAGATCATATGGGCGGCCGTGTAAACGTCCGGGCCATAATCATAAGTCCGGGTTGCCGGCACCCGTTTAAAATAGACAAGGCTCTGGTCAATGGAGACCCCAAGATCTTGCAGGAACAAGGTGTCCATAAATTCGGGCAGATCTGACTCAGCCACCTTCACCAACGGATTTTCCCGGGGCTGTTCCATTTTCTTTTGACTCCGGCACCCAAAGGTCCCGGCAAGAATCAGTATCAGCAACAGAAAAAACGGAACAAATCTTTGTTCAAAGCTATTCATTAATCACATCTTCCGAACGCGTTTCCGTCATCCGCTTAAGGGTTGCAGTCGCTTCAGGCACAGGTTCACAACCCGGCAGGCTATCGCTGGAAACGCCCAAATTCTCAAATTTCCGGGCCGAAACCAGCACCCTTTTTTCCATGGCACCCACGGTGCGGTTAAAAGTGGTGGCGGTGCGCTCAATATCCTTTCCCAGACGGTTCATGTGTCCAGCCATGGTGGACAGCCGCTCAAAAAGTTCCAGGCCAAGTTCCCGGATGGCCCGGGCGTTTTCATAACCTGCCTGCTGCAGCCACACATAGGCCACGGTTTTAAGCAGAGCAATCAGCGTAGTGGGCGTGGCCAGAATTACGCCGTGGGCCATGCCTTTTTCAATAAGATCGGGCCGGGCTGCAAGGGCAGCCGAAAAAAAATTTTCTCCAGGGATAAACAGAACCACAAACTCGGGGCTTGGGCTAAAGGCGGCCGCATAATTTTTTGATCCCAACTGGACAATGTGAGCCATCACCTGGCGGGCATGACCATCAAGTCGTTCTTTCTGCGCCTGCTCATCTGTTGTTTCCAGGGCATCCAGATAGGCCATGAGCGGCACCTTGGCATCCACCACCACCTGACGGTTACCGGGCAGTTTCACCACCATATCCGGACGGAGCGAGCCCTTGCCGGCTCCCTGCACCGCCTGCTCTATAAAATCACAATGGTCGACCATACCAGCCAGTTCCACGGCCCGTTTCAGGGTCACTTCCCCCCATCGGCCCCGGACATGGGGCACCCGCAACGCTTTAACCAGATTATCGGTTTCTTTGGCAAGCTGGTGCTGGGTTTTTGCCATATCCGACAAATACTGGCTGATGGCGCCAAAGGCCTGGCTTCTATCTTTTTCCATGGTTCCAAGCCGCTGTTCATACCGGTCCAGCATGCGGTGCACCGGGTCAACAGCCCGGGTAAAGGCCTCCTCTTTGCCCTTGAAATCCTGATGGGCTTGCTGGACATAACCATTGAAATGAGACTGGGCCATGTCCATGAACTGCCGGGAATTTTCATAAAGCGCCTTATCGGATAACGCCTTGAACCGACCTGAAAAAAAATGCATAACCAGTTTAGCAAGGACCAGGGCCGTTAACAGGCCAAACACAAACCCGGCCCCTAAAAATGCCAGATTATCCGTGCGCATGGCCATGTGAACAAAATCAATCATAAGAATGTTTCAGGTGCTGTATACGTCCCGCTTTTTCCACCGGATTTAAAGGCCAGATGAATATTGGAAATTTCCATGCCTTTGTCATAGGCCTTGCACATATCATAAATGGTCAGGGCCGCAATACTGACCGCAGTCATGGCTTCCATCTCCACCCCTGTCTTTTCGGTCAGAGACACTTGTGCCTCAATGTGAATACAACTGTTTTCCTTATCACTAAAAAAATCCACCCGGGCATGGGTAATGTTCAGCGGATGACACATGGGAATCAAGGACCAGGTCTGCTTGGCCGCCATGATTCCTGCAATGCGTGCTGTTTCCAGCACATTCCCCTTTTTTACCTTTTCATCGACAATGGCTGTCAGGGTTTGCGTGGACATGAAAACCGTCCCCTTTGCCACAGCAACACGTTTTGTGGGAGATTTTTGCCCCACATCCACCATTCTCACACGGCCCTGGCCGTCAACATGGGTAAATTCGTTCACATCAACTCCTTTAAAGGCCCAACCCAATCAGACAAACACCTGGGTTTTGGCTGTGGCTTCTGTTTTTATCCGGTTCAAGGCATAGGTTAAGGCCTCAATCACATGTTCCCGAATATCGCCTGCCACGGCCAGAAACATCACATCATCGCCCACCATCAGCGGCGCATCCGAATTGATATGCACCAGCACTTCCACAATACCGGGCATGGCCCTGGTCTGGTTTATAATCC
Source organism: Desulfobacter hydrogenophilus (assembly GCF_004319545.1). NCBI lineage: Bacteria > Pseudomonadati > Thermodesulfobacteriota > Desulfobacteria > Desulfobacterales > Desulfobacteraceae > Desulfobacter > Desulfobacter hydrogenophilus. Next base: position 643,218 of record NZ_CP036313.1, read on the forward strand.
GATCCAATTTTTCCTGGTCTACGGTTAAAGTCAGGCCCGATACAGGCCGGCCGTCCCGGGAACTGTCCCGGACCACCCCGTTATGGTAAAGCACCATTCCGGCTTTGGAAAAATCCGGGTGATTTTTCATCTGGTTTATCATTGCAGGCAAATCCATGGGTCCTCCTTATCTATCTTAAATTTTTATACTCGATCATCGAGTTTTTAGGAAATTTATTCAAATTCAAGGCGGAAACAATTTTTAACCGGAGGTTAAGATACAACATATTTTGAGAATTAAAAATTGTTTCCAACGCCGAAGTTGGGCAAATTAACAAAAACTTAATCATCGAATTATATGTCTTCTCTTTGTCCCCACCCATGCCCCGGGTCTGGAACCTGGGCCATCTCCCTGGCGGTTTCAAGATCGGCAGGCGTGTTCACATTAAACTTAAAACGCAAATCCGGGTCCAGGGCTTCAAGCGTTTGGGGTGGGATCTGTTTGACCCGCTCAGGCTTGAAAAATTTTTTCACCATAAAGACCTTTTTTTTAAGATTGGTCTCAATTCTTGGCAGGCAGGATTTATGATACAGGGCAGACAAGGGTTCTAACCCCTCCCAGGTCCTGGGTATGATAATCTGCTTGCCGGGACTCCGTTGCGCAAGAAGGTAGCGGATAATCTTCTCATTAACAAAGGGAACGTCACAGGCCGTTACACAGCTCCAGTCAAAACAAGCATGGAACAGACCGGCATGAAGCCCTGCCAACGCGCATTGGGATGGATCAATATCCGTTACAACCAAGGCGTCGATATCCAAGAAAAGTGCCGGATCATTAACCACCAGAATCACTTCCTTAAACATCATGGAAAACAGGGCATGGGTCCGGGCCAGCATGGTATTTGCCCCAACCTTTTGAAATGCTTTGTTTATGCCGGGTAATCTGCTGTTGCAGCCGCCGGCCAGGATCACCCCCGTGCAGTCTATTTTTTCCATGCCTTTAATGCCTTCTGCTTTAATATTTTCTAATTGGTATATTTCTTACCTGAGATTTAAAAGATGATATCCTTTATACATTTGTTGATTATATGAACCCGGATAAGAAATCAAGGTGTTGCCGTGCGAAAAAAAAGATGGTAGAAAAAACTTTTAGGGCATACCCGAACAGTAAAAAGGCATACCATGACAAAAAAAAAGAGCATTCTCAATGATCAGGATTACAAACGCATCATCACCCGCATTGCCTACGAAATCATTGAAAAACATAAAGGGATAAAAAACCTGGCCCTAGTGGGGATTCAAACCCGGGGGGATTTTCTTGCAAAACGCCTGGCAGAGCAGATAGCAGCCATTGAAGGCACAACACCGCCTGTGGGGTCCATGGATATCAACATGTACCGGGACGACTGGACAAAAATCAGCCACCAGCCCACGGTAAGACCGTCGAACATCCCCTTCTCCGTGGATGACAAAGAGATTATTTTGGTGGATGACGTGCTGTTCACCGGAAGGACCATCCGGGCTGCCATGGAGGCGTTGATGGATTTTGGCAGACCTGCCCGCATTGAGCTTGCCATCCTGGTGGACAGAGGTCACAGGGAGCTGCCCATCCAGGCAGATTACCAGGGTATTTTTGCGGACACGGAACCAGACGACATGATCCATGTCCATGTCCTTGAACAGGACAAAGAGGACTGCGTTTACAGGGAGCTAAGATTTTCATGAGCGCCCACTCCCATCGGACATCTTTGCCTAAGCACCTCAAAATTGCCGTATTATCCATGTCCTCCACCCGGACTTTTGAAAATGACAAAAGCGGTTTATGGATAAAAAAACAGGCAAAAAAAGAGGGGCATGAAGTGGTAATTCACCAGGTGATACCGGATGATGCAAATGCAATCACCGATGCGCTTGGGCATATTATCGAGCGCATCGCCCCCCATGCCGTCATCATGACCGGCGGTACGGGCGTCAGTCCCAAAGATGTCACCATAGAGGCGGTCCGGCCCCTGTTTGACAAGGAGCTGACAGCCTTTGGGCCGGTATTTGCCCAGCTCAGTTTTGAACAGATTGACTCTGCCGCCATTTTGTCCCGGGCCACGGCAGGCTTTATAAAAGGCACAGCCGTATTCTGCATGCCCGGCAGCCTTAACGCCTGCAAACTGGCCTGCAGCAATCTGATTTTCCCGGAACTTGGACATTTGATTAAACATGCAAAGGAATAAATTATGAAAGAACTTGACGCGTTATTAAATGACTGGAAAGATAATGACAACCAGACCCGCAAGGCATTTACCGAGCTTGTGGAGCACATAAATTCCCTGTCCGACATCTCCCTTGAATTTGTCAGCCGGCCCGGGGTAAGCTACTCCTTTCGTCCCAAACATACGGCCCAGACCAAACGCCCGCTGTTTGCCATGGTGGATGTCATTGATGATGACCCTGATGACCGTTGGCTGTCTGTCTGTTTTTACGCAGACTTAGTCACCGATCCCCAGGAGGAAGGAGACCACGTACCCGAAGGGCTTCTGGGCGAAGACGCATGCTGCTTTGACTTGTATGAATATGATGAGCAGGAAATGGCGAATTTGAAAGAGAAAATTACCGAGGCACACAGCAACGCCCCGGAATAGAAACGTATCCGGGGACAAGATTGTTTTTGAAAAAAAGAATCTTGTCCCCGGATAATTTACACCGAAAAGCGGATATTTAAAATATCCCCGTCCTGGACCACGTAATCCTTGCCCTCAACATAGAACTTGCCGTTCTTTTTCAGCTCTGCTTCAGAGCCAAGTTCCATCAGTTCGTCATACTTGAACACCTCGGCCCGGATAAACCCGCGCTCAAGGTCGGAATGGATGACACCTGCAGCTGTGGGGGCCTTGGCTTCTTTTCTCACCAGCCACTGCCGGACCTCATCTTCGCCAACGGTGAAAAACGAAATAAGGTTCAAGGATTTCAGGCAAAGGGCGGTCAACGTTTCCAGGGCTGTGGACGTAATCCCCAAATCCTCAAGGAACTCCTGTTTTTCCTCAGCACTGTCCAGCATGGCGATTTCCGCCTCCACCTTGGCCGATACCAGCATCGCTTCTATGGCCAGGGCATCGCAGCTGTCTTTAAACGCATCCAGAATATCTGTATTGCCAAGATCATCTTCGCCCACGTTAACCGCGACCACCAGTTTTTTCAACGTGATAAAGGGGTAGGACCGGATCAGTTTTTCCTCATCCTCGGATAACTCAAGCAGACGAAGCGGCAGTTCCTGTTCCAGGTGAGCCAGCATCTTCTCCATAAGGACCAGTTCTTTTTTCTGATCTTCATCCTTGATTTTCTTGACCATGGCAGAGAGGCGCTCAATGCGCTTTTCCACAAAAATCTGATCGTGCATCACAAGCTCGGAGTTAACCATGTCAAAATCCCGCAGGGCATCCACACTGCCTTCGGCATGGTATACCGCCTCATCTTCAAAAGCCCGGACCACATGGCAAATCGCATCCATGTCGGAGATCTCTTTAAATATATCTCCCTTGGAAATGGTTTCAGCCTCCATTTTGGGCAAAAGCACCAGATCAAGACGCGCCTTGGTCTCTTTTTTGGGGGCATACATCTCCACTAACCGGTCAAACCGGGAATCCAGAATGTCGGCGGTGCCCGGCACAGGGTTAAATGCCTTGGCCGGATCCGTAATCTCGTTTCCGGTCAAAATCTGAAACAATGTTTTCTTCCCTGTCTGGGGAAGCCCGATAATGCCTACCTTCATCTTTTATGTTTGTCCTTTTTTAAATCTAAAGCGTTATATTTAAAGTTTCAAAGACCTTTGACGGCATCACCCTTTTTTTCACGGGATCGCACTCAACGCGGGCAGCTACATGGGTCGGGTCATGGGGGAAAACCAACAGGGCATTTTCGTCAACGGCCCGCTCCAGCATCTGTTTTTTCTCGTCCACCAGCCCTTCGGCAAACCGGTCATATCCCATGGTGATGGGCAGGTTTACCCAGGGCAATCCCGGGATAAGATCGGCGGTATAAATAACGGAACCGGTTTGGGCCTGAATCCAGGGGACCAGCATCCCCGGGGTGTGTCCCTGGCTTTGGAAAAATTCAATGGTCAGCCCCCCCACAACCAGACGGTCTCCCCCCCGCTTGAGCACAAGACGCCCTGTGGCCTGCAGCTTTTCAGGAAGGCCCGGAATAAATGAAGCCCGGTCACGGTGATGGGGGGATTGGGATCGCTTAAAATTTTCCTCTCCCACCACAAAAAGGGCATTGGGGAAAAGCAGGTCCGGTTCCCGGTCCGGTTCCCAGGCGCTTAAAAGCCCGCCGGCATGGTCAAAATGAAGATGAGACAGAACGACATGACTGATGTCTGCATCACTTAATCCCTGTTCTGCCAGGGATTGCATTAATATATGCGTTTCTTCTTTAACGGCAAAGCGCGCTTTCATGTCAGGGGAGAGATATGCGCCGCACCCAGTCTCAAATAAGAGATTGTGATTCCCGCTTTTTACCAGCAGACAGTTTGAAGCAATATCAATCATGCCCCTTTCATCTGCCGGGATCCATTTCTGCCACAGAGCCTTAGGGGCGTTGCCGAACATGGTGCCGCCGTCCAGGCGCATACTGTTGCCCCGGATAACAATAAATGAAGTTTCCTGCATCATGAGAACTCCCTTTGGGTCGTTGATTTGATTCAAGCCAAAGTGATTTTTCGCTTTTCCGGGTCCGGGTGGCAGCGATAAAGAACAGCCACGTGGCCGATGGTTCCGGCAACATGGCATTTAAGCCGTGCTGTAATCTCATCAAGCAAAGCGGCTTTTACATCCTTCTCCTTGTGATCAATAAATTTTATCTTAATCAGTTCAGATGCGCTCAGGGCGTTGTCCACCTCTTGGATCAGAGCTGTTGTCACACCCTTTGCCCCCACAAAGGCAGAAGGGTTTAAGTTATGGGCAAGGCCCCTTAGGTATTTGCGCTGGGCGCCGGTAAGTTGTGTCACGTTAAATCCTTAAATTAAAGTTCATCTTTCAGGTCCGGCATATTATCATAAACCGGGGATTGTGGATACACCCCTATTTAGCTATGGCAGCAAATGACGGTTGGAATCTTGAAAAGCCCCATCAATAATGACGTCCTACCTCGAACTTGAAACTGATAAAGTATGTGTTTTCCTTAAAGTTCACTCCAATATGTTCATTTTTAGCCTATCGACCTAAAATTTCAGGGAAAAATAGTTTGAAACCCCTTCCATATCCATGATAAAGTATGCGTAATTCGTTCACAATTACACATACTTTATCACGGAGGGGGAATGGATGAATATGACGTTCGGAAAAAGTTTAGGCAAGACAAAATTATGGCAATTGAAAAGCTGGCGCAATTACTCCAATGCTCTGCGATAACAGTGAGAAGAAGATTAAAAAAGTGGAAAACATTCACAAGCATAAATCAAAACGGTCGCTACTACACATTGCCCGAAATTCCTGAATTTGACGATAATGGATTATGGAAATATCAATTTGCTCTATTTTCCAAGCACGGCAATTTAAAACAAACAATTATTGAATTGGTAAAAAGATCTGAAGCTGGGCTCAGTGCCGCTGATATTTCGAGCATTATTGAGATCCCTTCAAGTAGTTCCTATTTTTCACAAATCAAGCAATCCGACGAAATCAAACGAGAAAAACATCAGGGCCGGTTTGTTTATTTTTCAGCGGCACCCAACAAATATCAACTACAAAAAAGGGGTGCAGAACGACACAAGACCGATGGTTGGCCCACTGATACCCAGGCAGTTAAAATTTTAGTACACATAATAAAAAACCCAGGTATTGAAGTTGACCGGCTTGCCATTGAATCTGCTCTTCCGGGTGAGCGCTTTGACCCAGTTGTTGTTAAACAATTTTTGCAATTCCATGACCTTTTAAAAAAAACTTCGGATACAGAGCCATAAAATGTCTCACAGGGTATATCGACAAAATCACTGAAGGGATTTGTCCGCAGAATCTATTTCCGGAGGAGCCAACTATTTCCTTTTATCCGCAGGAGGTAGGCCAACGGGATTTGAAAGTGCTCAAAACCAGGAAGAAAAACGTTGTGACTTTGGATATCGGGGCATTTTGTGCAAAGGAAACAGTTTTGGTCAATCCAATTGATAACACGGTCCATCAAAGTCAACAGCTTCGTTCTTTGACCCCATATCGGTGCACGTATGGGTATGATGTGTTGGTTTTTGTCGGATATGGACTTTTTGTTCACTGTCTATCAGAACAGCAAATCATTGCACTGCTGTCAGATAGAAATATAACCATTTCTCAACGAGAGATTGGTTTCCTTGGTAAGAAATTTATTGCTTATCTGGCCATAGCCCATCAGCAGGCACAGCAACGATTAAATCAACTGATGTCACACAAAGGCGGCTATATTCTGCATATAGATGGCACTTGCGAAGGCGGCAGTCCTCATCTTTTTACCGGTATGGACGGCATTGCTCAAATAGTATTGGATAATATCAAATTGCCCTCGGAAAAAGCAGAATCCATCATCCCCTTTTTAGAAAGAATAAAAAAGCAATACGGCAACCCGGTTGCTCTGGTCCATGATATGGGTAAAGGCATTTTATCGGCAGTAGAGGTTGTGTTCAAAGGTATTCCGGATTTCATCTGCCATTTCCATTTTTTAAGAGATATTGGAAAAGATTTATATGAAGCAGAATACGCTAAGATTAGAATCCGTTTAACAAAGCATAAAATCAGAACAGTGCTTCGGGCAAAAGCAAAGGCGCTGGACTCTCTCATGGGAAACGATACTCAACTTGGGACAGGGCTATTAGAGTGTATTGCTGAAAATCAGCCGAACACAATACCCGCAGAAAAACTGGCGATTGTGTCGTCATATGTCATGATCCATTGGGCTCTTGACACAACTGGCCAACTTGAGGGTTATGGTTTCCCATTTGATTGCCCGCACTTTATTTTTTACCAGCGGCTAAAAGTCCTGTATAAAATGGTGGACACCTCTGGCTACAATCAATTCGATAAACATTTCTTCAATCTTTGGAAGCCTCTCAATAAAATCATCAATGACCAACAGTTGAGAAGCGCCGCTAAGCAAATTGAAAAAAAGATGGAAACCTTCAAACAACTCCGAACCGCCTTATCCATAACCGTTTCTGAAAATAAGAAAGGACTTAATGATGACGGCGATAATAATACCAATATAAAACGTATTGCTCAGAAAGTGAAAAGATTCAGGGCGCAAATAATGGCAGACCCGAAATTATCTCAAACAGACTCATATAAAAAAATGATCAAACAGATCGACACTTACTGGGAGAAACTTTTTGCCGATCCAATTACAATCGAAACATCCAATGGTCAGCAGGTTCACATCCAACCTCAACGCACAAACAATATTTTGGAACGATTTTTCCGGGAACTTAAACGTAGAAACCGGAAAAGAAGTGGAACAATATCATTAAATAAAAGGCTCAAAACCATGCTCACAGACACGCCGTTAATCAAGAATCTTGATAAAGCAGAATATATGGAAGCCATCCTTGATGGGAATGCTACTTTGGAGGAACGATTCGAAAAAATTGACTACAACATGGTTCTTGAAAAATTAAACGACGAACAAAAAACGTATGGAAAAATTAGCCCTGAAATGAAAAAAATAATTCAGCGGCCTGATTTGCCGAAAAAATTGGCATCCTTATTCGCTACTTAAGAGCAAGATCAATACCAACCGTCATTTGCTATCATAGCTATTTAGGCTCATTCGGACTTTTTACGAGTACATCAAGGTCAATCTCCAATAAAATGGACTTAATCCTACTCAAGTCTGCCGTAACATATTGAAATCTGACTTGCCTAAATCATCTTTTCATGGCTTTGCAACCCCAATTTTGCCAACTTAAAAGCATTGCTTAACAAAGCTTTAACTTGACACTTAAATTCGTACATGTTAGCGATATAAATCTTTCTTTAAGAAAAATTTATAATGATAAATTTGTGAATGCGAATAAAGAGTACCAAACCCTAAAAGGTACTCATATTTATGTTTTACGCGTTACCGAAGGGATTAAAATGAAAAAAATTAAACGATCTGTCTATCAGACTGAAACTTTATCTGGGCTTTGGGGTTGTCTGTATTTTTTTTGTTATTGTTGGCCTTATAATCAACAGTTTTAACAATAAAACTATTGAGGAACTGAACGCCGCTCAATCTGAAGTGCTGCCGCATACCCTGAATTTCATTGAAACCAAACGGGACATTGAACAGATTCAACAATGGCTCACCGACATCTCTGCCACAAGGGCGGCAGAAGGATATGATGACGGATACGCAGAAGCTGAAAATTATTACGAAAATGCCGTTAAAAGAATCGACTTCGCCATTGTCGAGCATGATAAATATGGTGAGACTGAGATGGTTGAACTGCTTAAGGATATGAAAAAAAGCCTGGGTGATTACTATACTATAGGTAAAAAAACGGCCCAAGCCTATATTGACGGTGGTCCGGAAAAAGGCAACCCTATGATGGAGGAATTTGACCCGTTTGCGGAGAAACTGGCCGGGATCATCGATAAAATTGTTGACGAGCACAAAGAAGAGTTGATGAACTCTTTTGCGGCAATTGAAGACCATGGTATTATAACTACAAAAATAATTACCATAGGGATTATTGCGGTTCTGATCTTTTCTGTTCTCACAGCGTATGGCATCAGCCACTCCAAATCCATAGCCGGATCCCTTCGCAAGACTGTGGACTTTGCCGCTTATGTGGCAAACGGTAATTTTGACCAAACCCTTGATATCAAGCAAAAAGATGATGTCGGGGGGCTTGCCGATTCTCTTAACAAGATGTCCTCAAGTTTAAAAAAACTCATAATGGATATGAACGACAGCACAAAAACCGTTAACGCATCTTCCTCAACAATTAAGGCCCTTTCTGATAAGATCACTGCAAGCTCAAGGGGCACCGTTGAAAAATCAAATACGGTTTCTGCCGCAGCAGAAGAGATGAGCAGCAATATGAACTCTGTTGCCTCTGCCACTGAGCAGGCGGCTGCCAGCATCCAGACGGTTGTTGCTGCTGCCGAAGAGATGACTGCCACCATAGGCGAAATCGCAACTAATATTTCCAGAGGAAGCCAGACCACAGGTCATGCAGTTAAAAAAGCCGGTGAGGTGTCTGTCAAGGTTGACGAACTGGGAAGTGCGGCGTCTCAAATCTCCAAAGTGAGCGAGACCATCAAGGATATCTCTGAGCAGACCAACTTACTTGCACTGAATGCTACCATTGAAGCAGCACGGGCTGGAGAAGCAGGGAAAGGGTTTGCTGTAGTTGCAGGAGAAATCAAGGCCCTTGCCCAGCAGACAGCAGATGCAACCAGTGAGATCAATGAACGAATTAAAAATGTTCAGTCCAGCACCGGAGAATCTGTATCAGCCATCCAGGAAATCGTCAGCGTCATCAATGAAATTAACGAAATTGTAGGCACTGTTGCAGCTGCCATTGAAGAGCAGTCAGCGACGACCCAGGAAATTTCAAATAATATCTCCCAGGCAGGCCTGGGGGTCCAAGAAGTTAATGAGAATGTCAGCCAGATTTCTGCTGTGACCGGAGAAATTGCCCAGGATATTACCCACGTGAACCAGGCTGCCCAAGAAGTTGATCAGGACAGTAATAAGATACGGCAAGGTGTGGCAGACCTTGTCAAGGTTAATGAAAAACTTAATGACGCTGTAAATCGGTTTAAAATTTAGCTCGGTAGGGTGGGCAAAAGCGCAGCTTTGCCCACCATTGTATGTATAACATTTTGCGCCTAAACGATAAAATCAGATGAGCTCAATGTATAAATGAACCGCTTGAGCAGTTCATTATCAAAACAATGGGACATGCCTTGGTCCCGCAATTTCACCCTGCCTTGCGCCCGTTTCGCCGCCTCTTTTTCAACCATTTGCCGGAATCCATTTCTGCCACAGGGCCTTAGGGGCGCAAATTAAATAACTTGAACGAAATAGCTTGCCTTTGGGCCCATCCACTTCATTACATCAAAAAATTCTTTTCCAAAAAAAACTGGTTCAAGGTTCAAAGATACTGAATAGAGAAAAAACATATCCGAACGGAGCTGAACTCAGAACTGCATCCAAATGGTTGTCAAAATGGACCCTCTCTTGATAATCATTTTTCATACCCGTCACGAAAAAACAATCGAAAATATGGCTGAACAGGCAAATCCAACTGCTCTTAAAAACGGTCGGAAATTGAACCCGGAAAAAAATGACGGCAAAGTCTCCATTCAAAGTGCAACATTAAACGACATGAAGGGCTTTTTAATCACACATACCCCCATACGTTCATCATGAATAATAAAAATGTCTGCAGGCAGGTTGTTGTTTTTTTAAAAAAAACTGGAAAACTCAACACATCTTCAACGAACTTTTTTTGCAATCTAAAAAAATAGGCTGTATAACACCACAGTCACAATTTCGAAATCGTTCCTGTTTATGGAGCATTTTATAGCTCTAAAACAGATAAAATATGGTGATTTTTTATCCCTTTTTGTGTAAAAGAAGACAAGTGTTGCTAAGTAGGTGGACAAAAATAATTCTTGTTTTATTATTGCTTTGCAATAAATCATTGTTGTTATTTTAATTTGCATAGCAAGGATATCAGATGAAACGTACGGGTAGAAAATTTGTTTCTCCAATTGAGCCATTGGCATTAAAATGGCTGTCACTTATTGAATTTTCGGATGAAGAGTCAAACCGTACTAAACTTAGGGCTCAAGCAATTCGATTGAGCAACTCTGGGTATAGTATCAATCAGATTTCACAAATATGTTTGACTACTCAGGAAACAGTTTCGAAGTGGATCGATGGATGGGGAAAATATCAATTTGACTCTTTAATTGATAAACCACGTCCTGGAAGGACACCACTGATCCCTGGTGATAAACATGATGAAGTCATTGATATTGTAAAGAAAAATCCAAGACAACTTAAAAGTGCCATTACTGAAATAGAGGGAACGTTTGGTAAAAAAATCAGCGTAAAAACCCTGAAACGAATTATAAAAAAAAACTGCGTTGGTGTCGAGGACGGAAATCTCTCAAAAGCAAACGCAATGAGAACGAGTTCAGGGACGCGCAAAAGGAAATTGAAATCTTGAAAGATGAAGATAAGGCAAATATCATTGACTTGTATTATTTTGATGAATCTGGCTTTACCGGCGTGCCTGAGATTCCATATGCCTGGCAAGAGGCGGATGAGCAGCTTTTACTTCCGAGCGGAAAAACCTCAAGAATCAATGTGTTGGGTTTTTTGAATAAGCAAAATGACTTTTTCCCTTGCGTTTTTAATTGCTCGGTTACTTCAGATATTGTCGTGGCCTGCTTTGATGTTTTTTCACGTTCCATAACAAAAAGAACCATCGTTGTTCTGGACAATGCTCCAATACATCACAGCGCCATTTTTAAAGCTCAAGTTGGGACATGGGAAGAAAGAGGACTTTTTCTATACTTTATCCCCAAATATTCACCGGAGTTGAATCTGATTGAAATTTTATGGAAACATATCAAATACTTTTGGTTATCAACATCTGCTTATAAAGGATTTAAATTTTTGAAAGCTGAGTTGGATAATATATTGGCAAGTGTCGGTAAGGAATTTACAATTTCGTTTTCTTAACATAGATTTATTTTTGTCCATGTACTTATGGTGAGAAAGGATTTAAATCTGAATAGATAAGTTCAGGCCGGATTTATAATGAATAAAGATGGCGTACAAAAAGGAAAAATATTGATGAAAAAATATATATTGATACTGATCTGTTCCACCCTCTTTTTGTCTATGTTTTCCATGCCGGTTGAAAGCAAGGAAATCATCGGATGGCTTGAAATGATCCGTGTGTACCCTGGAAATCTAAAACTGCGTGCAAAAATGGATACCGGCGCAAAGGGGTCTGCAATTAATGCATATAACCTGAAAAAGTTTGACCGGGGGAAAGCAGCATGGGTAAGTTTTGAGCTGAGGGACAATTCAAAAAAAACAAACATCAAACAAATTTTTCTTGAAAAAAAAGTGATTAACACCATCAGAATCAAGCGCAAAGGCGGAGGCCTTGAAGAACGTCCGGTTGTCAATATGGAGATCTGCTTAGGCGGCGTTCATAAAAAAATTAAAATGAGTCTGATGGACAGAAGCAATTTCAACTATCAGATCTTGATCGGAAGGAGAGACTTAGAGAATGATTTTATCATTGATCCTTCTGCCATCTTTACCCATAAACCGATGTGCAAGGTGCCGCGGGATAAACAATGAAAAAAATTCAACTACTTATTTTATCGGGTATGCTTATCCTTCTTGGGTCCGGAATTTTCATTTTTAAATACCATTTTCTGAACTTTCCCCTTACACCTGACAAAACATCTAACCTCTGGGATATTGAAATCAGGCTGTCGGTGGATGCTGATAACACATCCTTAAAAGCCAGCCTGTTTTTACCCGGTGAATCTGAAAATTTTACCATTATTTCAGAACAGTTCCTGTCGGGAAAATACGGTCTGATCACAACAAAAAAGAACAACAATCGAAAGGCCGTCTGGTCCATCCGAAAAATAAAAGGAAAACAGGACCTATATTACCGGGTTCTTGTCCAGAAAACAGCCAATAAAAAGCCCGGACAATTAAAACCCGGAGAAATATCAGCCCCTTCGTTTGACGAGCCTTACTTAAGTGCAGCAAACAGATTATGGAATAATATTTATGAACATTCCGCAGACTTGAATACCGTTATTGGGAATTTATTCAAGCACCTGAATTCCCCCGGGATTGATGAAAATGTTGCCTTACTGTTAGGAAAAAAACCCGCTTCAACAACACAAAAGATTGAAACCGCCGTCAAATTGCTGGCATTGGCAGGCATTCCCGCCCAACTGGTTCACGGTTTTGATTTAAAAAAAGAAACCCTTCAGGTGGAAATGGTAAGCTGGCTGGAAGTATATTATCAGAAAAAATGGAAAAGCTATAATCCTGACAATTCAGGCGGTGATATCCCGGAAAGTTATATCGCTTGGTGGAGAGGCTCTGAGCCCCTGTATAAAATCTGGGGAGGAAAAAATCGCCATACCCAGATAACTGCCCAGAAAAATGAGACTGAAGCAATTCAAAACGCCATTGTGCAAAACAAACTCACATCTCCCCATTTTTTCAAATTTTCATTACTGAACCTGCCTATCCAGAACCAGATCATATACCGTGTGATACTGCTGATTCCTTTAGGTGCGTTACTGGTGGTGATTTTTAGAAATATTATCGGAATTAAAACATTCGGAACCTTCATGCCGGTTCTGATTGCACTCTCTTTCAGGGAAACCCAACTGCTGTGGGGAATCATCCTGTTTTCACTTATTATTGCTATCGGCCTTGCCATTCGGTTTTACCTGGAAAACTTGAAACTGCTTGTTGTCCCCAGATTATCAGCAATATTAATTGCTGTTATCATCATCATAGCAGGCTTAAATATCTTCACCTATAATATGGGTCTGCCTCTTGGATTATCTGTATCCCTTTTCCCTATTGTTATTCTGGCCATGGCGATAGAAAGAATGTCCATAGTCTGGGATGAAAGAGGGCCCGGAGAAGCCCTGAGCCAAGGCCTTGGGACATTGTTTGTATCTGCTGTGATTTATTATGTGATCAAAAATCAAATTGTTGAACATATCATGTTTTTTTTCCCGGAACTGCTTTTCATCCTGTTTGGCATCACCCTTCTGCTGGGACGGTATTCAGGTTTCCGCCTGATTGAGCTATACCGTTTCAAGGAATTTATCAGGAAAACAAATAATGTTTAACTATTTTAAACTACTTTCACAAAAAGGTGTTCTGGGCATTAACAATAGAAATGCAAACTATACCCTGAAATATAACAGCCGAAACAAATATCCCCTTGTTGATAATAAATTAAAGACAAAGCAGCTTGCCATAGAAGCCGGCATTCCGGTTCCCGAGCTTTATGCCGTCATAGAAATCGAACGTCAGATCCAGGATATTGACGATATTATAAAGGATCAAGATGCCTTTGTCGTTAAACCTGCTTGCGGTAGCGGCGGCAACGGAATTGTGGTGATTGCTGACCGTGCAAGGGATATGTACCGGAAAGCAAGCGGAAACGTTCTGACTTCTAATGAACTCAGATATCATATTTCCAATATTTTAAGCGGCCTGTACAGTCTTGGCGGACAATCCGATAAAGCCATTATTGAGTACCGGGTACAGCCGGATCTGATATTTGAGCCCATTTCTTATATGGGGGTTCCAGATATCCGCATTATTGTTTTCTTCGGTATCCCGGTCATGTCAATGGTGCGTCTGCCCACCCGGATGTCAGACGGCAAAGCCAATCTCCATCAAGGCGCTATCGGTGCAGGAATCAATATTGCGACAGGTATCACGCTTTCTGCTGTCTGGAAAGATATCATTATCACCAGACATCCTGATACAGGCCAACCGGTAACCAATATTAAAATCCCTTTCTGGGAGAAATTGCTGGATATTGCCTCTCGGTGTTATGAAATAACCGGTCTTGCATACCAGGGAGTTGATATTGTTCTGGATAAAAATCAGGGCCCAATGATTCTGGAGCTTAACGCACGCCCGGGACTAAACATTCAAATTGCTAATCAATCCGGTCTATTAAAAAGATTAAAATGGATTGAACAGCACCGCCATGAATTAAATTCAATGGATGATAAAGTTCAGTTTGCCGTGCGTCATTTCAAACAATAACCCTGAATTAAGGACCGCAAATTAAATGCTTGACTCGCCCAAATAACAAGTCTATATATTTCTAGGATAATTATAAAAAGGAAAAATCCATGACCACCCGCAAAACTGGCAAATTTTATTTTTATTTTGGGTATTATTTTTATACCTGCCTGCCTGTATTGCGCTAAATAGATCATTTTTTTTAAAGCCGCAGGCAGACACCGCCTGCGGCTTTTTTATTTGAAGTTTCAGGCGACAAAAGCCCGCGAAAGGAATTGTCATGAAACTGATTAACGATGTAAATGTAGAGTCATTTTTTACCTTAACCTCCCCGGAAGTCATACGAACAAAACTGCCTGTACCCGAAAAAACGGCTGACAATGTACTTGCCGGCCGCCGGGAGATCCAGAACATCCTGACCGGAGAAGACAAGCGGCTGATGGTCATTGTAGGCCCCTGCTCCATCCATGACATGGATGCAGCCATGGAGTATGCCCAGAGGATGAAGGTCCTGCGCGAAGAGGTAAAAGATAAAATCAGCCTTATTATGCGGGTATATTTTGAAAAGCCCAGGACCACCGTGGGCTGGAAAGGACTGATCAATGATCCCCTCCTGGATTCATCCTATAATATGGAAGAAGGTCTTCGAAGGGCCAGATCCCTGTTGATCGACATCAATACATTAGGCCTACCCGCGGCCACGGAAATTTTAGATCCCATCACCCCCCAGTACATTGCCGACCTTTTAAGCTGGGTGGCCATTGGTGCACGCACCACAGAGTCCCAGACCCACCGGGAAATGGCCTCGGGATTGTCCATGCCCGTGGGATTCAAGAACGGTACCGACGGCAACCTGACGTCTGCTGTCAATGCCACCCAGGCCGCAAAAGCACCCCAACATTTTCTGGGTATTGATCCGGCCGGCAAAACAGCCGTTGTCACCACCCGGGGGAACCGCTTCGGCCACATTGTCCTGCGCGG
Organism: Desulfobacter hydrogenophilus; assembly: GCF_004319545.1. Classification (NCBI taxonomy): domain Bacteria; kingdom Pseudomonadati; phylum Thermodesulfobacteriota; class Desulfobacteria; order Desulfobacterales; family Desulfobacteraceae; genus Desulfobacter; species Desulfobacter hydrogenophilus. The sequence goes on from NZ_CP036313.1 coordinate 658,950, forward strand.
CGGGGCCTCCCCCAACTACGATCCCGTGTCCGTGGGAAAAGCCCAAGCCCGGCTCAGGGAAAAGGACCTGTTAGATGCAGTGATCATTGACTGTTCCCATGACAACTCCGGCCAAAAATACACAGGCCAGTCCTTTGTATTTAAAAGCGCCGTGGATCAAAGACTTGATGACAATGACAGGCTTGTAGGCCTGATGCTGGAAAGCAACCTGTTTGAAGGCAATCAGAAGTGCAAGTGCAATGGGGATGCAGATAACCTTAAGTACGGGGTCTCCATCACAGATGAATGCATCTCATGGGAAACCACGGAAAAACTTATCCATTACGCATTTGACAAGCTATCTGCTTAGAACCGGTTTAAAACACACCTGCTTGATTTAAGGCCCATGATCGGAATAAAACATTCCAAAATATGGTTTAGACTTTTCGTTCGTATTCAAGGCGTGGCAATGGGAGCAAATTAAATATATGTACCCATTAACACAACGAAGAAGACGGATGAAAAGGCAAACCATATGGAAGGTTTTATTTTAAACTTGGGCCTAAGCTTGCAACCATAATCTTCAGGGCTGGATACCTCCCCCAACAGCCCCGAAGATTTCACCTTTGCGCCCACACTGTCGCATCTTCAGTACAGTGTCGCTTTTTTGCACCTATCCCTTGATCCTCTTTTTTTACAAGCCCCTTGCCAAAGAGAAAATCTGCCTTATTTTTCAGTCCATTGCATATAAGTTCAATATTAACCATACAATGGCACGCGCTTTGCTATGTTTTAACCCGAAGATTCCAGGACCAGGAATCTTAGCAATTTGGATTTAACGAGACTGGAGATATATAAAATGAAACAGGCGGTATTTGTAAGCAGGGACAAAGCTCAGTTTAAGGAACTTGAACAGATGTTGGAACAACACAGCATTGAAATCAAATGGTGCGCAACCGGCAAAGAACTTTTATCCCTGATGACCAATACCCCTAAAGGGCAGTGGATTGATCTGGTAATTATGGAAGAAAACCTGCCGGACATGAATGCCAAAGCCCTGGTGGAGGCCGTCACCACTCAGAGCCCCATGACCAATTGTGCGATTTCCGGGACCATGGATAAAAAGCAGTTCCATGATGTCTATGAAGGATACGGCGTGCTGATGCAGCTGTCTGTTCAACCGGAACAGGATGATGCCAGAAACCTGGAAGACCAATTAAAAAAGATCAGGTTGCTGGGGTAATGGGAAACACCCTGACGGCAAGGAGATAAATTATATGATTATCAGCATAGCAAGCGGTAAAGGCGGCACAGGCAAAACCACTGTAGCCACCAATCTTTGCGCAAGCCTTGATGCAGACCTCATGCTTCTAGACTGCGATGTGGAAGAACCCAATGCCCATCTTTTTCTGAATCCAAACTTCACTGGAAAAGAAAAGGTCAATGCCCCTGTACCTAAAGTGGACTTGAGCCTTTGCACCTATTGCAAAAAATGCATGGAGATCTGCCGGTACGGCGCAATTGCGGTGGCCGGGGAAACGGTAATTACCTTTCCGGAACTCTGCCACTCTTGTGGTGGCTGCACGGTTGTCTGTCCGGAAAAAGCCATCACTGAAATAGACCGGTTCATCGGCACGGTGGAAACAGGCAGCCTGAACCTTCCCAAAACCCCGTCATTCGGCCGGGGGCTTCTGGATATCGGCCAAGTTATGGCACCACCGGTCATCAGACAGGTTCGGAAACTTGAAAAAGAAAAAAATCTCACCATTATAGATGCCCCGCCGGGCACCTCCTGTCCCGTGATTGCCTCCATGAAAGGAACGGATTTTGTGGTTCTGGTCACCGAGCCCACGCCCTTTGGCCTGCATGATCTGACCCTGGCCGTGGAAGCGGTCAAATTGTTAGACATTCCCTGTGGTCTTGTGATCAACCGGGCAGGTATTGGCAATGATGATGTTAAAAAATATGCCCAGAATGAAAACATACCGGTTTTACTTGAAATTCCCTTTGACAAGCAAATTGCTTCTGCCTACTCAAAGGGCGAACTGCTTGTCCAGGCTTTGCCTGAATACAAAGATATTTTTAAACGTCTGTACACATCCATTGAAGCGATTGTGAACCGGAAAGGGGATGCCTGATGAAAGAACTTGTGATTTTAAGCGGCAAAGGCGGAACCGGAAAAACCAGTTTAACAGCAGCATTTGCAAGCCTTGCCGAAAATATGATGCTTTGTGACGCAGACGTGGATGCAGCAGACCTGCACCTTATTATGGACCCGGACATTCAAGAAACCCATGATTTTGCAGGCGGCTATGAGGCAAAAATTATCCCTGACGCCTGCACCGGCTGTGGCCTGTGTATGGAACTTTGCAGGTTTGACGCAGTTAAACCGGTTCAAGGCGCAGAAATCTTTTATATTGACGGCCTTGACTGTGAAGGTTGCGGGGTCTGCGCAGATCTATGTCCTGAATCTGCCATTACCTTTGAAGAAAAAATCTGTGGACAATGGTTTGCGTCGAAAACCCGGTTCGGGGACATGATCCATGCCCGCTTAGGCATTGCAGAAGACAACTCAGGCCGATTGGTGGCCCTGGTCAGAGATGAGGCCAGAAAACGCGTAATTGCGAACCGCATTGACCTCTTGCTCACAGACGGCCCTCCGGGTATTGGATGTCCGGTTATTGCCTCCATCGGGCATGCCAATGCCGTTCTCATCGTCACAGAACCCACGGTTTCAGGCATCCATGATATGGAACGTGTGGCCCAGTTGGCAGCCCATTTTAAAATGCCGGCCATGGTCTGCATCAACAAATACGATTTAAACCCGGATCAGGCCCAAGCCATTGAAGCCATTGCCGAAAAAAGAAATATGGTATTTGTGGGAAAACTCCCCTTTGACCCGGCATTCACAAAGGCCATGGTCCAGGGAAAATCCATCATGGAAACCCATGCTGACAGTCCTGCCGCAACACAAATCAAACAGATCTGGAACCGGGTCATGGCACACCCGGCCATGAAGATGGACAGACTGTGCTGACCATAACCCAATAAAAAATAATATGTTTAAGGTTTAATATACACAAGTAAAGGAGTAAGTAAAAATTATGGAAAACGGTAGAATTGCAATCCCCTCCAACGGTGAAGGAGGACTTTCCGGTACCCGTGCAGGCCATTTCGGACATTGCGACGTATTTACCTTTGTGGATGTCAAGGATGGAAAAATTGAAAAGGTATCCACCACTGCCAACCAGGAGCATGCCCAAGGCGGCTGCATGGTACCTGTAAACCTTCTGGCCGAGCACCGGGTGAATGCCCTGATCGTTGGCGGCATCGGCATGCGGCCGCTCATGGGCTTCCGCCAGGTGGGCATTGATGTGTATCATGATGACCAGCGCCCGGATATTGAGCCTGTGGTCATGGATCTGATTGCCGACAAACTGGAGCAAATCAGGAATGATCAGGTTTGTGGCGGTGGCGCACAATAACACGTTTAGGATAAAACAATGAAAATAGCTATCACATCAACAGGCAAAGACCTTGATGCCCAGGTGGACCCCAGATTCGGCAGAGCTGCCTACATCATTGTGGTGGACACAGACACCCTGGATTTTGAGGCCATTGACAACTCTGAAAATAAAAACGCCTTTAAAGGTGCCGGCATTACTGCGGCCTCATCGGTCTGTGACAAAGGCGCACAGGTATTGATCACAGGGTTCTGCGGACCCAATGCATTCAAGACCCTTAACAGCGCAGGCGTAAAAGTAGCAAATGACGCCTCAGGCACGATCAGGGATACGATTGAAGACTATAAAGCCGGTAAATTCACATTTGCCGACGACGCAAACGCCGAAGGACACTGGTAGAAATTAATATGAAGCACACCCTGTTTTGGTGGCATCTTTTTACCCCTATCTTACCCCCGTCTCATTTAAAAAGATGTCATCAGCACAGGGTGTGCTATATTTATATTTACAGTACCAAAGGAGATATTATGCCTTTATATGACTTTCATTGCCCGGAATGCAACCGGATCGTTGAACTGCTTATGACCAACCGGGATGACCAGGCGGTCTGTCCTGAATGTGGCTCTACCCGCCTTGAAAAACTCATGGTAGCCCACTCAAGCCTTTCGGGCAAATCCGGCAGTTCCATGCCCGGTCCCAATGACACAGCGTGCTGTGGCTCCAGGCCCGGTGAAAAAAGCGGATGTGCCGGTCCCGGTTCCTGCTGCGGCAGGACCTTTTAAGACGATTGTGCAAAATCCTTCAGCCTTTGAAAAACGGATAAAACGCCGTATTTCGGCAAGACCCCATGTTTTTTTCGCCGTATATCCGCCGGGCCTTGGCGGCGTTTGTGAAAAAGAGGTGTTACAGGTGTCCCAAAAGGCGAGGGAAATATTTTCAGATCACTATAAAATCAGTGATATCAAGGTCCTCCCCGGGGGGATTGAATTCAAAACCCGGCTGAAAACCGCCTGCCTGGCCAATATTTTGATGGGATCATCCACCCGGATTCTCATGCGTCTTGCATCATTCAAGGCAGACGGTTTCAGGCGGCTTGAAGCACAGGTTAAAGCCATTGACTGGGAATTGTACCTACCGCACCAGGCCCTGGCCGATATCAGGGTCACCACCCACAAGTCGCGCCTGTATCACTCCACAGCCATTGCCGACCGGATCAGGCCCATCGTTCATGACCGGCTATGTTTAAAGGATACGCTCCGGCATCATGACGTCACCGGATCAGCCGGAAGCATTCCCCAGACCTTGATGGTACGCGGGGAGAATGACAGATTTGAACTCTCTTTGGACATGTCCGGCACACCTTTATACAAACGGGGCATTAAAGAAAAAATTGTCAAAGCACCTTTGCGTGAGACCCTCGCTTTTGCCATTCTGACCCGGCTGGGCCTATCTGAACAAGACACGCTTGTCGACCCCATGTGCGGCTCCGGCACCTTCAGCCTAGAAGGTGCCATGATGCAGTGCGCAATGCCCCCAGGGGCATTCAGATCCTTTGCCTTTGAAGCCTGGCCTGGATTTGAGGAAAAAAGTATCACCCATGCCCGTAATAAACTGATGGCAGCTGCCTGGGCATGCATGGACGCCGGAGCGCTGCCCCCCATTCCGGCACAAGATCTGGACCGGACAGCCATTGATCACCTGAAACAGACCTGCACCCGAGACAAGGTGTTCCAGCGCATCTGTCCCGTCTGTGATGATTTTTTTAACCTGAAGCCCCCACCCATTACAGACAACCAGGGTGTGATCGTCTTGAATCCGCCCTATGGCATACGCCTGGATCAAAATGATGACATCACAACCTTTTATAAAAAGATCGGGCAAAAATTGACTGCTGATTTCAAAGGATGGCGGGCAGGAATTATATGCCCGGGCAAAAAAGAATTCCTGGCACTGAACCTGGGCCTGTCAACCATGCCTCTTTTCCATGGCGGACTTGATCTTTATACCGCCATCGGCGTGATCGGTCGATAAATCGACCGTGTAATTCCCTTAGTTGGACCTTTGATGCAACGAAGTAGATGGGCCAAAAGGCAAGCTATTTCGTTCAAGTTATTTAATTCGCGGTCCTTAGTCCAAACTACGAATAAAATTCTCCAAACAAGCAAAATATTCTTCGGCATTAAGCATCATAATGCTGTTGTGATCGCCTTGATCAAATAGCTTAATGGTTTTACGCTCCGGAGCCCAATCATAAAGCCGCTTACCGTGACTGACATCAACCAAACCATCATTAACCGAGTGCAGCACCAGCACATCGCCTTTAAATAAAGCGATTTTCTTTTGATGATTAAGCTGCTGATCTACGACGTTGCGTAAAGTAGACAAATCAATATTAAGCTCATCCGGGTGAACACGTAACAACAACCGCTCAAGAACATCGGCAATAGCACTTTCAAGAACCAACCCGGCAGCATTCGGAAAGCGAGCGGCGGCTTCAAGAGCAAAAATCGCACCAACACTACGTCCGAAAAAGATTAAATCCTGCTCTTTGCATTTTAATGCCTCGATAGTTGGCGCGACATCGCTAATCATTTTACCCAATTGTACTTGACCACTGGATTGCCCATAACCGCGCAGTTCTGCCAACAAACAATTACAGCCCATCTGATTAATCAAGGTAACAAAATCACCTCGCCAGTCATCAACAATCTCACCATTACCGTGAAAATGTACTAGGGTTTTCGCCCCGGGATTAATTTCATGATAGCTGCATGCTAGCCTGGCACCATCAACCTCCACCCAAAAAGGGTCAGCAAAAAATCCCTTACGAGGAAAAAAATAACGCTGCCCAATTAATGAATGATCAAGTATATTATTCATAGACACTCCTTTTGATTAGTGATTAAATTATCAAAGCGGGTATGTCAAGGCAATGAAGAATAGGCCCTAATCTGCTCAGAATTTATGATCTAATTTTGCAGACCGGTAAAGTTAGGATTCATTTTGTTATATTTTCTTTCATTGGCGTCTTTAATCACCGAAAGTTGAGTTACAAATTTGAATCCTATATGCTATAATAGCTCTGCTGGCTGCCCTGATCCTGCGCCCGGGCTCTCCACAATAAAGAGTGAAAGTAACACACGGGTTTAACGAACGTGTGCTTTCTTATGCAAAATATGACTTTTTTAGGTGGTATCAAAAAACGTATTTCAAGGAGAATAATCCGATTTAAACAGTGGCGGATTTTAAAACACATCTCACCGTGGCAAGCATCGGAAGCAGCATTGCGGCTACAATGCTGTTTGCAGCGGCTGTTGCATCTCCCCAGGAAGTACTGCTTTACTTTACTCTGGGAGTGGTGGGCGGCCTGTTGCCGGACATTGATTCAGACAGTTCTTTAACGGTCCGCTTGCTGTTTACATTTATTGCGACATTAATATCGTTTTTAGTCATGTTCAAGCAACGGGCGGATAACACAGTGATGGAGCTGTTTATCATCTGGGCGGCAAGTTTCATTTTTATAAAAATTTTTATTTTTTCTTTGTTTACAAAACTGACAGTACACCGAGGCATTATCCATTCCATACCGGCGGCAGTGGCCTTTGGATGCATAGCGGCAATCGGTCTGAATCGCGTGTTTCATTTCAATGATTTTGTCTCCTGGATGGCCGGGGGGTTTGTTTTTGGCGGTTCGATCTTGCATCTCCTACTTGATGAACTATGCGGCCTCAATTTTTTAAGCCTGAAAACAAAAAAATCTTCAGGCACGGCCTTTAAATTTGGAAGCCTTAAATACATTAAGGAAACCATCGCTATTTATATGCTCATTGCCGTCTTGTTTGTGGCCATGCCCAGTCACACTTATTTTTTTTCGGTAATTTTTACCCCTCAAACCTATGAACACCTAGAATTTTTTCCCAATGGGAAATGGTTCAGCCGGCTGTATGCCGAGATCGAAAAAACAGATATCATAAAATAGGCCTTGAATTCTGGCATTCCAGTTGCTTCGATATCTTCGCTGTGTTATTGGAAATTTATACAATCAGGCAATTTTACTATGAACAATCATTTTAATACACGATTCTGGAACTACTAACGATGATACAAACGTCTCACAGGGTGATTCTAAAAAAGTGCAATACCGGAGGACATCACGTTAAGTTGCCCCGTTTTTTGAAAAAAGAGTTCAAACTTTCCCCTGAGAAAGTGGCATATATTCTTCAACATCCCCCTGCAGTCCTAGGGGATGTTAACAGAGAAGAAAATATGGAGGTTGCCCGTAAATATCTTTTCAATCTTGATGTGGAGTGCGAAGTAACGACGGTGATCAAGGACGAAAGGCTTCCCTTTGCCATTGATCCCAGGCAGTTGAAGTGGATCTCCAAAGAATTCAGCAAAACTTTGCGTGCCTGTGTGGAAACATCCCTCTTTTATGTGACGGTAGAACCAGGTGAAAAAGATTTCTTCTTGCCTTCCCTCCTGGGGAAACAAGAAAAAATTGAGAATATGTTCAGGTATAGTGATTCTGTTTTTGTGATTGATGACACCACCTTTATCCTGCTGGGTTTTGCTACGGATCGGGATTCTTGCAATGTTGTGTTTCAAAAAATCATATATTGCATGGAAAAATATATCCAGCAAGACATTTCGGTCCGTATCGGATTTGCAGTGATACCTGACGATGGAAAATCCTTTTATGACCTGATCGCGGTAGCCCAAAAAAATATGGTCTCCCATAAGGAAAGCATTAATGACGGTCAGAAGAAAAGAGAAACGATTTCACCCCAGAACAATTTCCCTCAGAAAAACAATGATTCCCTTTCGGACTCCCAGGAATTAACCATTTGTTTTAATAAAGCAAGAGGAGACTTTTACAATGAGCTTACAGCCTTGCCCCCTGATGTGTTATGGGGAGCGTTGAGTAAAATCCCCATATCTGATCAGAAAAATTTTTTTCTTCAACTTCCCCACGATTCCCATCTAACATCCTATCTGGCGAAAAAAATAAAGAGCCAATCCTCCCCGCGCGATGTCGTTACCGCAAAAAAAATCGTTCGCAGAATTATCAACCAGATGCAGCTTGCTAAAAATCTCAAAGGCCGGCAGGTGAACATGGAAAAAGTCATGTTCCGCCTGAACCAGGTGGACTCCATTTTTACCATGCCATCCATAGCGATGCAGGTGTACAGTTTGGCGTCCGATCCCAAATCAAATCTGGATGATATTGCCGAAAAAATACTGCTGGAGCCTTCATTAACTATAAAAATATTAAAAATTGTCAATTCACCCTTTTACGGGTTAAGCAATAAAATCAGCTCTATCAAAGATGCGGTTGTTCTACTGGGAACCGAGGAAGTGATAAACATGGCCTTTGGCCTCTCATTATCAAAATCGTTCCTGGATGCAGATCTCAAAGGCTTGATCAATCCGAAAGCCCTGTGGCGTCACTCCATGGAAACGGCCTTGATCGCAAGGTATCTTTGCCGGGATCTGCCCCAATTCAAAGATATGGGAATTTTTACTGCCGGACTCCTCCATGATCTTGGCAAGGTCTATCTGATCGAAAATTTCTCGGAGTTATATACAACAGTTCTGACGCGTTCGGAGGAAAGTGTTGTTTCCATCAGTGCCGTCGAACAGGAGATTCTGGGCATGGACCATGGCAAAATCGGAAAAAGCATTGGAGAAAACTGGAATCTACCTGATTCCCTTATTCATGCCGTGGCCTTTCACCATCAACCGTCGGCTGCCGGGGAGTATTCACTATTTGCCGCCATAATCGGCTTCTCGGATTATATTTCCAATATACTTGCCCTAAAAAAGAACACGGATACGAATGAAACGGCAACGCAGAAGGTGAAACAACAGTTTAAGGTGGATCACATGATCGCCATGAAAAAGTTATTTTCTAACTTTAATACCCAATTCATCGAGCGGTCTTTGGAAGATGTGCTCGAAATTCTCAAGGACAGTGCCCATTTGTTGGATATCGCCGGTTGAAACAACCAGCAAGGATAAGATCAAACGTGACATAGGAAAAAGCCATGAATAAAGATAAGAGAGCCCAAGAGCAGTTTGAGGAATTCAAAAAAAACTTCCTCTCCATTCAAAAAAAGTATGATGAAAAAATTAATGAGCTCTCCATTATCAAAGAGATGAACAACACCATGCAGCAGATTGATTTTATCGATCAGGATTTGATATGGATACGGCACTTGGAGTGTTTAAAAAAATATAAGGGCCTTGCCGCCGCTGCATTGTATTTCGCCCCGGACAATGAAATTAAAAAGGACCATTTCTTCCATACGAAGATAGGGGAGACGTTTAATCTGACGGCCATAAAACATCTCCCTTTTTTTAAATCACTTCTTGGGGAAAAAACAAACGTTCTCATCGCCAGCCTCAAAGATGTGGAAAAAGAATTATCCAAGCAGGATACAGCCTATACCCATCTGTTTTCCGATGAGGATTACGCCTTTTATGGTCAATCCATACGTTCCAAAGGCAAAGTCATTGCCATTCTCATGCTTTTCGGAAGAGATAACAGTATGTTTGAATCCTCCCACTTCCTTTTTTATAATGTGGTATGTGATCATCTGCACAACAGCATGGTTTTTTTACGGCTTTACTATGGTAAGTTGAACGAAGAGAAACAAATGATTCAGTTAAGCCGTTTTTTTTCGAAAAACGTTATTGGAGAAATATTCAAAAAGGGGAAATTAAGGCTTGGCGGAGAAAAAAAACTGGCTGCTGTTATTTTTGTTGATTTAAATGGATTTACAAGTTTTTCTGAAAATATGGAACCCGAAGAGGTGGTAATTCTGCTAAACCACTTCTTCTCCCGGATGATACCGCTAATTTTCAAGAACAAGGGAACCCTGGACAAACTGCTGGGAGACGGCATTCTGGCTGTGTTCGGAACCCCCCTGGAGGATCCGGACAGCTGTCTGAATGCCGTACGGACTGCCCTTGAAATGTTTTCAGTACTTCATGACCTGAACCGCGAGATCAAAAAGACCTTTAGACAACTGCAAATGAGCGTGGGTATCAATTACGGGGAACTTGTTGCAGGATTCATGGGATCTGAAGCGCATTTAAATTATACGGTGGTGGGGGATACCGTAAATATGGCCCAAAGAATTGAATCCCTTGCCGGATCCAATCAGATACTCGTCTCCAGTGCGGTGTGGAAACAAATTAAGCCCCATGTGGACTCCCTGGAGAACTTAAAGGGGGTGACCCGACTGGACCATGTGAAGTTGAAGGGAAAGGAGAAGAGGGTTTGTCTGTTCCAACTGGAGCCCCAATATTCGTAACCGCATGCATAAAGAAGGAGCCAACATGATTGTAGGAATACCCAAAGAGATAAAATCTGAGGAGAACCGTGTATGCATGACCCCGGCGGGGGTGGAGGTGATGGTTAAGAGCGGGCACGAAGTGCTGGTGGAAAAAAGCGCCGGAATAGGCAGCGACTTTAGCGACGACGCCTACGCCCGAGCCGGGGCGAAAATAGTCCATACGCCCAAACAAATATACGCTGACGCTGACATGGTCATGCACGTTAAAGAGCCTTTGCCGCCGGAGTACGACTTAATCCGGGAAGGACAGATTATTTTTACCTACCTGCACCTGGCGGCCGATGAGCCCCAGACACGGGCATTGATTAAAAGCAAGGCCGTATGCATCGCGTATGAAACCATCCAGAAGGCCGACGGCAGCCTGCCGCTATTGACCCCCATGAGCGAAGTCGCCGGACGCATGGCCATCCAGGAAGGCGCCAAATTTTTGGAGATGCCCCAGGGTGGCCACGGCATTCTTCTGGGCGGGGTGCCCGGGGTGGAACCGGCCACGGTGATGGTGATCGGCGGCGGCGTGGTCGGGACCAACGCGGCCAAAATGGCCTGCGGCCTGGGAGCCAAGGTCTACCTTTTGGATATGAACCTGAACCGATTGCGCTACTTAAGCGACGTGATGCCGGCCAACTGCTTCACCCTGATGTCTAACCCGGCAACGATTCGCAAGCTGATCAAAAAGGCCGATGTGGTAATCGGGGCTGTGCTGATTCCCGGAGCCAAGGCACCCAAGCTGGTGACCCGTGACATGCTCAAAACCATGAAGAACGGCTCGGTGCTGGTGGACGTGGCCATCGACCAAGGAGGCTGCTTTGAAACCTCCAAGGCCACCACCCACGGCAATCCCACCTTTATCATCGACGGCGTGGTGCACTACTGTGTGGCCAACATGCCTGGAGCTGTGGCCAAAACATCGACGCTGGCGTTGACCAATGCCACATTACCGTATGCGCTGCAAATCGCGAACCAGGGGTGGAAAAAGGCGATGCAGGACAACAAAGAGATCAAACTTGGTGCCAACATCATCGAAGGCAAGGTGACCTACAAGGCCGTGGCCGTAGCCTTCGGGCTGATCTATACACCCGTCGACAAATTGCTGAATTAAAAAAAAGCCGAGGCCCGAACACCTTTGCCTTTCTTGCCATTCACATTTGAATGGTGTATGACCTTTTGCCATGGAGACCAATAAAAAAGACCAGGCCCAGTCCCAGATGCTGGCCAACCGGGTAAAAAAAAGATTCAAGCACCTGTATAAGCGTTTTACAAAACAGAACCTGCAGGTTTTCCGGCTCTATGACTGGGATATCCCAGAGATCAGGGCTGTGGTGGACTGGTATGCAGGACATCTTGTGGTGGGAGAATATGCCAGAAAACAGTCCAAGCCGGAGTGGCTGCCCCTGATGGGCCAGGCTGTAGCCCTGGCCCTTGATGTTCCCCAGGAAAACCTGCATCTTAAAATCCGCAAAGCAGGCATAAAGGACGGGGCCCGGTACCAAAGGATTAATACAAAAAACAAAAAAATCCCCATGTGGGAGCGAGATCTTCAGTTTTTGGTCAACCCCAGCGACTATGTGGACACAGGTCTATTTTCCGACCACAGGAACACCCGGATGATGGTCAGGCAAATGGTCCAGGGTAAGGATTTTTTAAATCTGTATTGCTACACAGGCGCATTCACCTGCTATGCAGCAAAGGGCGGGGCAGTCTCCACCCTGTCCGTGGACCGGTCCGAAACCGCCATTGCCTGGGTCAAAGAAAATATGGCCCTAAATAAGTTGTCGGCGCCCTGCCACACCCAGGTCCGGATGGATACTTTTGATTTTTTGAAAAAAGCGGTTCGACTTAAACACAGATACGATCTGGCGGTGGTGGATCCACCCTCCTATTCCACCACGCGCATGGATAACAAGCACTTTGATATTGCCGGCGACTATCCATTTTTGCTCAACCAGGTATTCAAGCTCATGCGCCCGGGGAGCACGGTATTTTTTTCCACCAATCACCAAAATTTCTCCCTAGCTGAAAACAAGCTTGACGCCGATGATATTCAGGAAATCACCCGGGAGACGATCCCGGAGGATTATGTCTCCCCCCAAAAAAAGATCCACCGGTGCTGGCGAATCCATATAGACGGTGAAACTCCTGTTCGGACTTGATTTTATGATATAGACGCTAATGTTCCCCAATGGATCTTAATTCATGACCCGGACTTAAAAGGCCAGTCATATGGACGGTTTTATTTTGATTGTGAGCCTTCGTTCAGACACTCGCGAAACGTTACACAAACCCCTTTTCACTGATCAGCAGTAAAATCTGCTGAACCGCCTCATCCGGGGTCAGGTTGGAGGTGTCAATGGACAGCTCCGGGTTTGACGGTTCCTCATATGGGTCATCCACCCCGGTGAAGCCTTTGAGCAGCCCTGCCTTGGCTTTAGCATACATGCCTTTGCGGTCCCTTTTTTCGCACACGCTGATGGGGGTGGCCACATGGATTTCAAAAAATCCGCCATGGGCTTCGATGGATGTTCGTATTTTTGACCTTGTTCGCTCGTAAGGGGCAATGGGGGCGCAGATGGCGACACCTCTGTTCTTGGTGATCTCAGAGGCCACAAACCCAATTCGCCGGACATTGATATCACGATGCTCTTTGGAAAAATTAAGTTCCGAAGACAGATTGCGCCGAACGATATCACCGTCCAAAAGGGTTACGGGCCGGGTGCCCATTTCCATAAATTTTGAATACAGCACATTGGCAATGGTTGATTTCCCGGCTCCAGAAAGCCCTGTGAGGAAAACAGTCAATCCCTGGGTGGCAGGGGACGGATAGGAACGGCGCAATTCTTTGATCACCTCCGGAAAACTGGCCCATTCGGGTATATGCTTACCCCTTCGGACCCGTTCACGGATATGGTCATTGGTAAAAGACAGCGTTTCCTGGCCGTCCTTCACCTCGCTGACCAGCTTAAATTCATCTTCAAAGGGCAGATAGACCATCTCTTCAAAAAAAACCGGTTCAATACCGATCTCTTTGCCAGCCTCCTGGGCCAATTCCCTGACCTGGGGAGTATCGTAGAACGGATTTCCGAAGCTGTCCCGTCCCGGGGTTGCATGATTATGCCCGATGACAAAATGGGTGCACCCAAAATTTTTCCCGATGATCATGTGAAGCACCGCATCCCTGGGACCTGCCAGCCGAGCGGATAAAGGCAGCAGATTGAGCATAAAGGTGTCTGGAGGATAATGGGTTGCCACCTTTTGATAACATCGCATCCGGGTATAATGATCAAAATCTCCGGGTCTGGGGATGCCTGCGATAGGCAGCATCAACAAATTTGCCTTTGCCTTTTTCATGGCCTGGATGGTGAGCTCGAACTGGGGACGGTGAATGGGTTGCCGGGTTTGAAACCCCACAACCCGCTTCCATCCCAGCTTACAAAACTGTTGCCGCACCTCTGAAGGCGAGTTGCGGATCTGCTTAAAATCAGAATGAATCGGCAGATTCAATGCTTCAATACTGCCGCCGACATAGTATCTGTCGCGTCCGCCCTGAAGCCGAGCCACCTCATCATGGGTCATGTCTGTGGTGCCGTAAACAGCCATGGCCTCTTTTTCCCGGTCCGCCTGCCAGATATCCTCAATGGCCATGATACCTAAAGGAAATCCTTCAGGGTCACGAAGAACAGCCGACTGGCCGGCCTCAAATCGGTCTGAAAGATCCCGGGAAACATCAAGGCAGATGGGCACGGGCCAAATGTCACCCGAGGGTAAGCGCATGCGGTCCAGAACACTTTCATACGCCTCCTGGGTCATGAATCCTTTCAGCGGACTGAAGACACCTGTGGTTAACAGTTCAAAATCACAGATCTGACGCAGGTTCAGTGTAATATCCGGTAAAGAAGACAATAGTTGTTTGAGTGCGATATGACGATCCTGGTCCACCAGGAGATTGACAAGAGATGTGTCTTGGGACATGTAACTATCCTTTAAATAATAACCCGCTTTATTTTCTGTGAAAATACCGAATCACCCATCAGAATCTTTTATGATTGATTGCCGATCCTTAGCAAACTCATGTAGCTATAGAGCAAAATCAGTCAAACTGTCAAGATTAAGGTATTTGAACAAAAAGGTACCCATCTGGATCACAACAGGAAAGGCCGGGAAACCTGTCTGGTTTACCGGCCTTTATAAACATTAAGTCAATGGTTATTTCTATTTCATCAACACCTTATGGCTGTTGATCAGAGTGCCCACAACGTCAGGATCCGACAAGGTGGATAAATCACCAAGCTGATCATACTCATCCGTTGCAATCTTTCTTAAAATACGCCTCATGATCTTGCCGGACCGGGTTTTGGGCAAATCCGAGGCAAAATTGATGATATCCGGTGTGGCAATGGGCCCGATTTCAGTTCTCACATGTTTTTTCAGGTCAGCCATCAGTTCATCGGACGGAGATACACCCATATTCAGGGTAACAAACGCATAAATCCCCTGCCCTTTGATGTCATGGGGAAATCCGATGACTGCGGCCTCGGCCACATTAACATGACTGCCCAGGGCAGATTCCACTTCTGCTGTGCTCATGCGGTGTCCGGATACGTTGATAACGTCATCCACACGGCCTGTGATCCAAATATAACCATCCTCATCTCTGCGGCAGCCGTCTCCTGCAAAATAATATCCGTCAAACATCTGGAAATAGGTCATTTCAAACCGGTCATGGCTGTTATAAACCGTGCGCATCTGACCGGGCCAGGGTTCCTTGATTGCAAGGATTCCCTCGCAGGCCCCTGTCAACTCTTTTCCTTCTTCACTAAGCACCACAGGCTGCACAGAGAAAAACGGCAGGGTGGCGGAACCGGGCTTCTGGTCAATGGCATAGGGCAAAGCAGAAATCATGATGCCGCCGGTCTCTGTCTGCCACCAGGTATCTACAATGGGGCACTGCTCCTTTCCCACATATTTATGGTACCACTGCCACGCCTCGGGATTGATGGGCTCGCCCACGGATCCCAAAACCCTCAGAGATGAAAGGTCATATTGTTCCACCCATTTCTCGCCCTGGGCCATAAGCGACCGAATGGCAGTGGGGGCGGTATAAAACTGATTGACCTTCCATTTGTCAACAGTGGCCCAGAACCTGCCGGGGTCCGGATAGGAGGGTATGCCTTCAAATATAATGGATGTGGCACCCTGGGAAAGCGGGCCGTAAACAATATAGGAATGGCCCGTAACCCAGCCGATATCTGCCGTGCACCAGTAAACATCGCCTTCGTGGTAATCAAATACGTATTTAAAGGTGGTTCCGGTATACACCATATATCCGCCGACATTATGCTGAACCCCCTTGGGCGTACCTGTGGAGCCGGATGTATAAAGGATGAACAGCGGATCCTCGGCATCCATCCATTCCACGGGGCACTCAGCACTCTGGGCCTGGGCGGCCTCGTGCCACCAGACATCCCGATTCTCCACCATATTAACGTCAGAACCGGTTCGATTGACTACAAAACAGGTTCCGACACTGTGCCCTAAGTCTGCGCACATCTTAAGGGCTTTGTCAGCATTGCCCTTGAGGGGAATGGACTTGGCCCCACGCATTACACCATCCGATGTCACCAGAACCTTGCAAAGGGAATCCATGATTCTGTTAGCCAGGGCCTCGGAAGAAAAGCCCCCGAATACAATGGAATGGACGGCCCCGATTCTGGCACAAGCCATCATGGCTATGGCCAGTTCAGGGATCATCGGCAGGTATATGGCCACACGGTCACCCTTGCCCACACCGCTTTTTTTCAGGGCATTGGCAAATCGACACACTTTTTCATGGAGATCCCGGTAGGTGATCACCATATCCTCATCCGGACTGTTTCCTTCCCAGATCAAAGCGGCCTGGTCACCCCGGGTATCCAGATGACGATCCAGACAATTATATGTAATATTGGTCTTGGCATTTTTAAACCATTCAAGGAACACCGGCCCCTTGGACATACTGTAGTTAAAATCCCGGACCTTGTCCCATTTTTTTTCCCAGTAAAACGTTTCTGCAATTTCACCCCAGAACCCTTCAGGGTCTTCCACGGATTTTTTGTACATGGCCTTGTACTCGTCCATGGATTTAACCCAGGCATTTTCACGAAATTTATCCGGTGCATGAAAAATATTCTCGCTCATATTGAGGATCTCCTTTTCTTATAAATGTACCTTTAATTTATTTTTAACCATTTTATCATCAAATAAAGAGCAAACTTTGTACCGGAGACGAATTTTAAACATAACAACCTAATATTAAAAAGAATATTAAGATCAATAAACTCCATACAAGCAAAACCAATCTACAATAAAAGTTGTTGGCTTCTTCCAGATAAAACACGAATAAACTTTAAAAACAAGTAAGATAAACCATATCACAACTAATGTTGTAGATACAATTAAATTGTAGACGGGCTAACTTATTCCTCTCCGCGAAGTTTTTGAAGACGCTTACTGAGCGCCTGCTGGGAAATACCCAAAATCTTGGCTGCCGCAGACTGATTTCCCCCTGTATGGGCCATGGCTTTTTCCACCAGTTCATTAGCAGCTTGCTTCAAGGTCGGAAGTCCGGCATTTAAGGACATAGAGGCCCCTACCCCAGGATCGGCATGGGTAGAAACATTGAACAGATCAGAAGAAATGGCGCCGCCCTGGTATCTGGACATGGCATCGTAAACCATGGATTTCAACTCCCTGATATTTCCCTTAAACGGATATTCTTCCATGGTCTCAATAAGACTTTTCGGAATATCAGGCACAGGCTTGTCCAGTTCATCGGCAGTCTGGCAAATAAAACGGTCCAGAAGCAAAGGGATGTCTAAAAGGCGTTCCCGCAACGGCGGTATGGTCAGCGTATGTGTGGAAAGGCGGTAAATCAGATCCTTTCTGAATTTGCCCTGCTTTTCAAGTGCCCACAGATCCTGGTTGGTGGACGCAATAATCCGGGTATCCGAATGCCGGGTAATATCCGACCCTAATGCCAAATAATCTCCTTCCTGGAGCAGCCTGAGCAGCTTGACCTGGGAGGATAATGCCAGATCACCGATCTCATCGAGCATTAAAGTCCCCCCGGAAGCCTTCAAGATCAACCCCGGCCGGGCGTTCCTGGCGCTGGTAAACGCACCGGGCACATGGCCGAACAAAGTATCTGAAAATACATTATCATCCAGTCCCGCCACATTGACCTTAACTAATTTTCCCTTGCGGCCGCTTAAGTTGTGTATGCACTGGCCAATCAATTCCTTACCCACCCCTGTTTCCCCAAAAATCAGCACCGGCTGGGGAGACGGCGCTACAGCTTCCACATAATGGAAAATGGCATGCATTTGACTGTCCTGGGTAATGATAGCGCTGAAGGCTGCCGGTTTTTTTATCTGGGCAAATAATGCCTGGTGCATAGGCTTTGAAAGCTGCCCCGGAGCCTGCCCGCCATCAAGGGCCAACTTTACCGACTTGACCAGGCGATCCGCATCAACGGGTTTAAGGATATAATCCATGGCCCCGATCTTCATGCACTTAACAGCCGTATCCACCTCAACATTACCGGTAAGCACAATAACGGGTATTCTTGGCCAGGTTTTTCGGATACTTTTCAATAGGTGGTCGCCGCTGATATGAGGCATATTCAAATCCAGGAGGACCAGTCCGGGAATTCTACGTTCCATGGTCCTGATCACATCCCTTGAATCCTGTATGGCGGCAATGTTGTCAAAACCAACCATTCGCAGCTCCGTTTCTACCGCAGCAAGAATTTTTGGATCGTCGTCCACTAGGAATATGGGATTATCCGGATTTGGGGAATTCAAAACGCTTAATACCTCCTTCTTGCCATCCATTAAAAAATTTTCAAGTATGGGAAGAATGAATATAAAAATGGTTGTGACAAACAAGACAATGATCAGAACTCCGGAATAATAATTATTACCGGCACAACTTTATATCCCGGTGGTTTAAAACCAAAGTCAATCTTCCTGAATTTAAAGGGTTCGGCCACCCCATCTTTATCCTGAAAAAATAATCCAATGTCAACTGCTGTTCAAAAAACCCGACAAAAGTAGAACAAAAATGTCAATTTTTTCCCAATTTTTCCGATAATAACACTAAGGGGTTTCTAACAATAAATACAAACGCATCTCAAACACCCCGACAACTTTGAGTTTCAGCACTTTTTTAACGACTTCAAAACATAATGGTACGCAACTTGCTTTTTATAATTTTATGATTTGACACACAAATCAAGGATTTATTTAAAAAAAAGGATTTATTAAAATGGATAGCAACAAAAAAATATTTGAAGTAAAAAAGACATTCGGACTCAGCGTACTGCTCAAACTGACTCGTAAAACCATAGACGGGATAGAGATCAACGAAATGAATGGGATATACCGCTCTAATCTTGACTTAGACGAGATGAACCGTGCTGTTACCCGCACCATGGCTTCCCACAATATCCAGTTAAAAATCGGATAGTCTTTTACTGAACACCCCTTTGCCGGGGATGGCGTGTCTTCCCGGCAAAATGTGGGATTTATTTTTTCCGAGTCCCTTATGTGAAGAACACCGGCAAGGCCTGATGCTTTCCCGGTGTTTTTTTATCCCAAAAACACCATTATAACAGAATAGATACATTAATGTAGCAATGAACCATATTTGTAATTATTCTTCCCTGCTGATCTTATAATAAAAAGGTGGTATTCACCTTTATTTTACTTTATGACAGTCCATATTGATTTGGCCAAAGTGCATTCCTGGGCAGGTCTTTTAATAACAACAAAGGATCTTTATTGAACGTCAGATTCGTTCACACAACAAATTGGTTATATAAAAAATGATCAACATAGCAATGGTAGGATTAGGCGGTGCCATGGGCGCCATGTGCCGCTTTCTGGTGTATGAAGGGTATATCAATTTTGCAAAAAACACATCGCTTCCTTTAGGGACCATCACCGTCAATGTTTTAGGATGCTTTATCATAGGACTTTTAGGCGGCATTGCCGACACACGGCAAATCTTTCTCCCGGAGGTCCGACTGCTTATTTTTACCGGATTTTTAGGCGGATTCACTACGTTTTCCACCTTTGGATTTGAATCGTTTTTATATATGCGTAACGGACAGATCGGCCTGGCCGTTCTAAATGGACTTATCCAGTTAATCGCCGGACTGATTTTTGTCTGGGCCGGATTCGGGCTATCAAAAGCCTTCTAAAAGAGAATAATACTTTTTTGTAATTTTACAATACAAGGTCTTTGCAGATGGTTGCAATCTCAAATTCTTCATCCGTGGGAACAACCCAGACTTCAACGGTACTGTCATCAGTGGAGATACGGGCGGCTTTACCCCTTAAGCCGGCGTTAACCTCTTGATCCACTATAATGCCCAGATGCCCAAGCCCTTCCAGACATTTACCCCGAACTGCCGAGTCATTTTCCCCGATGCCGGCGGTAAAGGCAATGGCATCCAGACGACCAAGTACGGCATGGTAAGCCCCGATATATTTTTTAATACCGTGACACAGCATCTCAAAGGCAAGTCTTGCATTGTCGTCACCCGAGGCGATGGCTTTGTGAATATCCCGCATATCATTCATACCGCAAATACCGACAAGACCGCTTTCACGGTCAAGAATGGTCTGAATCTGTGCAGCACTTTTCCCGGTACAGAAGGTAAGATAAGCAGGCAGGGAAGGATCAATGTCACCGCAGCGGGTCCCCATGATCAGCCCGGAAGTGGGTGTCATACCCATGGAAGTTTCCCGACACACGCCGCCTTTGACAGCGGTGATGGAAGAACCATTCCCCAGGTGGCAAACAATATTGTTCAGCGCATTTAAAGGTTTTCCCATGAGACCGGCAAGCGTTTTGGTGACATAGGCGTGGGAGGCGCCATGGAATCCGTACCGCCTGACTTTATATTTAGTGTAATAAGCGGTAGGCAAGGCATACCGGTACACATAATCAGGGAGATTGCTTGCAAACAGCGTGTCAAACACGGCAACCGAAGGTACGCCGGGGAAATGCACCATGGCCGCTTCAATACCGGCCAGATTAGCCGGGTTATGCAAGGGCGCCAGCACAATGTTGTTCCGGATACCCTCAATGGCCTTGGCATCCACGATGCAATTTTCCTTGAAAATCTCACCGCCCTGGGCCACCCGATGCCCAATGGCTGCCAACTCTTCTGCGGATTTAACAAGCGGATCATCACCGGCCAGAAGTAAAGCGGCCACCTTTTCGATGGCCTTGGTGTGATTTTCAAAGCGTTCAGACATCTCGGTTTTTTCACCGGGTCCGGGGTCCGAATACAGGGTATGGACCAGGCTGCTCTGTGGACTGCCGATGCGCTCCACCAAACCCGCGCATATGACCTTAGGACCGGCCAAATCAAACAATTTATACTTCAGGGAGGAACTTCCTGAATTAATTACAAGTACTTTCATTTTTCCAACCTTGCTTAATGGAAGCGTTTAATGCGGACCAGAGCCTTAGAGCCTGCTGATTTTTGCTGACATTTTTGTAACTGCTAAACAGAGAAGCCAGCAAACAACATCAATTCCTCAGGGTGGCAATCAACCGCTTAGGATTTTCAAAAAAGGCAAATACATCCAAAACATGCCGGATCATCACATCGCTGGACATCAGTGCCGGCAAGGACATCCCCTCCTCCCCAAGCACGGCCACGCCCAACACGGCGTGTTTGAGCATCAAGGCATCATTAACCCCGTTGCCCACAGCCATGGTGGTGTCCGCGCCGATGTGATTGAGCACATCCAATTTTTTCTGATCCTGATCCTGGTTTGAAATCAGTACAATTTCTGCGTTCACGCCCTCAAGTTGTGCCTGAACCGAGCCAAAGGTGTCGGCTGTCACTACATGGAAATCAAGCCGGTGGGTGAGCCGGTTCATGGCTGCCCCTACTCCGTCAATAAGACAGCCATCCGCTGCGATGGTACCGTTGTAGTCAAACATCACATTCTGAATATTAACCGGGCCGGTGCCGGGAATATCAACGCGGATCATGCCGCCTCCTGACGAAATTTCATATTAACGCCCTGCAGGCGAGCTGTTAGTTGACAGATCATAACTTTTCCAGGCCCTTATAATCCGCACCAGGTAATAACATTTTCTAAGTCCTCCCGGGGACTGATTACCTTGTTTGCAGGAAAATCATCGTCAGGGTATCCAAGTGCAATGGCAACCAGTAAACGCTTATCATCTGGAATTTGGAGAATGTCTCTAATTGCGTCGGCATAGGTGATGCCCTGGTTCTGGATACAGGTACCAAGCCCTAAATCAACTGCAGCCAGACAGATAGTTTGAATAACCAGCCCGGCATCCAGATAGGCGCCTTCAATGGGACGTGATTTATCGCCGACAAGGATGATCGCTGCAGGCGCATCAAAATACCGGAATCCGCGTTCAATCCATTCAATTCGCTTGGCTTTATCTTCCCTTCCGATATCCATGATTTTAAACAGCCGTTTTCCGATATCTACCTGCCGGTCACGGTAAACAGTGCCTTTTTCCGGCTCAATCAGGGTATGTGCCATTTCTTCAGGGGGGTCTTCAGAACTGCGGAATCTTTCCACATTGGCACGTTTAAGCTGTTCCAACGTCTCACCGGTAACCACATAAAAATGCCACGGTTGTGCATTTTTTGTAGACGGGGCTCTGACGGAGATCGCCAGAATTTGATTTAAAACATCCTTGGGAACCGGTTTTTCTAAAAATCCGCGAATGCTTTTTCTTTCTTTAATGGTATCCTGTAATTCCATTACTTCTTCCTTGGCTAACGATTAGGTTTCCTGTATTAAACCTTATTGATAATGCCTGGCAGTTTAATGTTAACCGCAATAAATATTCAATACTTTTTATGCAAATTTTAATTTACGGCAAATTCTTGTTTACCCACAAAACAACTCTTTATCAAAAAGACTACCCAATGTATAAACTTTTATTATTATGATGAACACAAAACAGATCACCAATATACATGCAGCGGATCAGGACCCGGCCATTCATCACCTTAAGACCAGGGTATATTATGAAGACACAGATCACTCCGGCGTGGTTTACCATGCCAATTATCTGAAATTTTTTGAACGGGCCAGGGAAGACATATTCGGTGTTGAAACCCTGGTCCGAATGTGGAACGACAAAGGCATCGGCTTTGCCGTATACAAAGCGGACATCGGATACCATGACGGCGCACAATTCGGGGATCTTCTGGATATTCGGACCACCTGGGAAAAACAGGGGCCATACCGGGTGGTGTTTTTTCACAGCGCCTGGCGCCCGGGCCTGAGTAAGCCGGCAGTCACCTGCACCCTGGAACTGGTGTGTCTGGGGCCGGGCAAAAAACTTTTGCCCATTCCGGAATTTGATTTTCTGGATTAGATCGCCTGAATCAACCGAATTTTACAACTTTTTTACAACCATTTTACCCCGGTTTGACACATGACTTTTTTCAATGGGTTATCCTTGGACCGCAAGTAAAAACAACCGCTGATACTTGCGCTATAGGAATACATAAAAAACCAATACCTTACTAAAAGGAGAAAGCCATGACACCCAGGTTAACCAGAACAACAACAGTTGCCGCGATTTTGATTCTTTCCATTTTTATGGTCACCCAGTTGCCGGGGATATCCCTGGCCACGGGAGCCCTGGACCGTGTCACCTGCCGGGTGGAGACGGACAGGTCCGTACTGCCGGCGGATGATCCCCAGAACGTCATTTTAAAAATAACCCTGGATGCCCCCAAAGTTCCTGAAAATACGGCCCGCCCCCGGGTAAATATTGCCCTGGTGATGGACCGATCCGGCTCCATGGGCGGCACAAAAATTAAAATGGCCAAGGCTGCGGCCATGGAAGCCCTGTCCCGGCTCGGCACAGATGACGTATTTTCCCTTGTCACCTACGCCACGGATGTCACCACCCTGGTACCAGCCCGGAAAGTAAGAGAAACCGGCGCTATTATCAACGCCATCAAAGGGATTGAAGCCGGCGGCAACACCGCCCTTTTCGGCGGAGTGAGCCAGGGCGCCGCCCAAATCAGAAAACATGTTGAAGACGATTATATTCACCGGGTGGTGCTGCTGTCAGACGGTTTGGCCAATGTCGGGCCGAGAAACCCTGTAGACTTAGGACGTCTTGGGGCAGGACTGTTCAAGGAAAACATCTCGGTGACCACCGTAGGCGTGGGCATGGACTACAATGAAGATCTCATGGCCCAGCTGGCCCAGAAAAGCGACGGCAATACCTATTTTGCCGAGTCCGGAACGGACCTTCCCCGGATCTTTGCCGCGGAACTGGGAAATGTGCTCAATGTGGTTGCCAAACAGGTGGTTGTAACCATCACCTTACCGTCCGGTATTGAACCCGTGGGAATCATCGGCCGGGAAGGCCGGATACGGAATAATCGCATTGAACTATCCATGAACCAGCTGTATGGCGGACAGAAAAAATTCGCCCTGGTGGAAGTACGCATGAAAGGACAAAAAGAGGGTAGTTCTGTTGAAATTGCAAAGGCCGATGTCTCCTATCAGGATCCTTTTTCCATGGAAAGCCTGAACACCCAGGCAAAGGCCACAGCCCGCTTCAGCCGAAACAAAGCCAAGGTCGCTGCATCCACCAACGCCCAGGTGGTCAAGGATTACCAGCTAAACCTCAATGCCCTGGCCCAGGAAAAAGCCATCGAACTGTCTGATCAGGGAAAAACCAAAGAAGCGGCCCGGGAATTGAGACAGTCTGCAGCAGCATTGAAAGGCTATGCCGGCAAATACAATGACACACAAGCCCTTGAAGAAGCCCGGGAAGCTGAAGCCCAGGCCGATGTGCTGGAAACCCAAGGCATGAGTAAAAAAAGCAGAAAAGCGCTTCGAACCAAATCTTACCAAATGAAAAACCAGCAGATTCAAAAATAAGCCATTATGACCAGCCGACGCGCGATCATTATATTCTGGACCCTGCTTTTAGTACCTGCCCTGGTGCTGGCAGGGTCAGCCTTTCGCCAGCTCTCCTTTGAACAGGAACGGATACGCAGGGCCGGGATTACGGCCCTTGGGGACCAGGCACGGCTGGTGGCCCACAATCTTGACCAGGCCATGGCCACCCTCCAGACCAACTTGACCCGCTCCCTGCTGGATATAAATGTAAAGGACCTAAGCCCCCCGGCCCTTGGGGAACGCCTTTTAGCCTGGGAAAAAACCAATCCCCTGATACGCAATGTGTTCATTTTTCACCCCCGAGAAGGCCTGTTGTATCCCCGGTATTCCCGGGCAGCCACAGGCGAAGAAAGGCAGTTTATCAAGCGGTTTAACCCGCTGATGACCGGTGACATCTCCTTTGAGTTTAACCGCCCGGCTGACAGAGAGGATAACCCGGATTTCGCCAAAACGGCCCGGCCCGGAAGCCTCTATGCCCTGTCCAGACAATCTGTTCCTGCAATATCAGAAAAAAAAAATACAGCCCCAGGTACCGCCCCAAAAACCACTGGGACCCTGGGAAAATCCGGTTGGATTCCCTGGTTTAGCGATAACCAACTTTATGTACTGGGGTGGGTGCAGCCTGAACCGGAAGATATGATCTACGGTATTGAACTGGAGATGATGGTCCTTTTATCCCGACTGATGACGGATATCCCCGATAACAGTCATCCCGGCACGGCAATTGTGGTCATGGACGGCAACGGCGCCACCATTCACCACACAGGCCCCCTGGAGTTTGACCATGATCCCCGAACAAAAGATGCAGTTGCCAAAATGGATATATCCGGGCGTCTGCCCCACTGGTCTGTGTGCGTGTTCACGGATGACTCAGCCCTGTCGGAATCAGGCACCTTTTTGGTCATTGCCCTGATCCTTGTGGGCATCTTGGTCACAGCCATTGTCTCCGCAGGCGTTTTGATTACCCGGATGACCCTGGCACAAAGCAGGGATGCCCGGCAGAAAACCTCCTTTGTGGCAGCCGTATCCCATGAACTAAAGACCCCTTTGACCAGCATCCGGATGTATGCTGAACTGCTGTTGTCAAGGCGGGTATCAAATCCTGCAAAACAGCAGGCTTATCTTGAAGTGATGGTGGCAGAAAGCGAAAGACTTACCCGGCTGATCAACAATGTCCTGGATTTTGGAAAACTTGAGCAGGGCCAAAAAAAATACCGGATCAGTGAATTTGATATGGGAGACTTTCTGGTAGAATGCATTCGCACCAACCGAATCCGGTTGAAAAAGGCGGGATTTGAACTCATCACACAAATGCCGGATCAAGCGCTTCTGGTAAAAACGGATCGGGACGCCATGGCCCAGGCATTTCTTAACCTTATGGACAATGCCATCAAATATGCAGGATCAGGCAGATTCCTGAAAATTATTTTAGACAGGACATCCCATTATGTGCAGATAAAAATCCAGGATGACGGCCCAGGCATTGACCCAGGCCTTAGGGAAAAAATTTTTAATAAATTTTTCAGGGCAGACAATTCATTAACCACATCCAAGCCGGGATCAGGTCTGGGACTGAGCATCACCCGGCGCATGCTTCGCGATTTAGGCGGCGATATCGTCATGGACACCACACTTGCCCGGGGCGCAGGCTTTATAATAAGGATACCCATCCATGAATAAGACGACCATACTTGTGGCAGAGGACGACATCCACATCCGGATCGGTTTAATAGACACCCTGGAAAGCGAGGGTTATCAGGTCATTGGGGCGGACGACGGCAATGAAGCCCTGGACGCCTTTGACCGGGAAACCCCGGATCTTGTGCTTTTGGATGTAATGATGCCGGGTAAAAGCGGTTATGATGTGTGCCGGGCCATCCGGACAAAGGATGCCCTGGTGCCGGTGATTATGCTCACGGCCAAAGGCGAAGAGATCGACAAGGTGGTGGGCCTGAAACTGGGGGCGGACGACTACATCACCAAACCATTTGGGATTCATGAACTTCTGGCAAGAATTGATGCGGTGCTGCGCCGGGCCAAAAAATTCAAAAACCCCGCAGCAGAAGATAAAACCAAAGCCTCTTTTGCCTTTGCCGAATTCACGGTTGACCCCAAACGATTTAAGATTACAGGCCCCAACAAAAGTTTTGATTTATCAAAAAGGGAAATTGAACTGCTCAAACTTTTTGCCGCATATCCCGATGAAGTGCTGGATCGGGACACTATTTTAAGCCGTATCTGGGGCGTGGATTATGGGGGAACGACCCGGACCATTGATCAGCATATTGCAATTTTAAGAAAAAAAATTGAAAAAAATCCTGCAAGGCCCATAATCATTACAACCGTTCACGGTGCTGGATACAGGTTTGAATCCAATGAATAGCTACACGGTCTCTTTTTCCAGAATGTGCAGCCCAACGACTTTGTGCCCGGGATGCCGTCCTTGTTCAGGGTCTGAGATATGGCGAATTTCCACCCTGTACGTCTCCAAAGAAAGGTTGTTTCCCCCCCGGCGTAGGGTAATTGAAAATATTTGACCCTCGCGGATATAATCCAATACCTTAGAATCCTGTTTTGTAAGAATACCTAAGCCTGTGTAACTCCAGTCCCTTAAGGGAAACTGGTAGACAAGCACGGAATCCGGAAACGTAAATTCGACACTGGCACCGTCGGCAGCGGCTGTTCTCATCTGTGTACGAAGGTCTTCATTTTCTGAATAATTTGCTTTTTCCATAATAGGCCTGACTGTTTATATTAAATAAAAAGGAGCCTATATATTAAGCTATTTTACCTAATCAAATCAAGGAATTGTTACTCTGCACGGCAATTGTATGATTAACATATTTAATTTCTTATTAATTCTTGTAAAATATTGTAAAATATTCATTTTTTTTATAGATTTTTGCTTATATATCCAATTTTCCTATGGAAATATTGACATAAATATATTTCAATCTATATACTGAAAAAACAAAAAAATCCGTCAAGGAATACGTCAAATCCTGCGGAATTGATTTATGTACCAGTAGTATTTTAACAGCATCAAGGAGGTGTCCGTGAAAGACGAGCATATGTTACCTGAAACGCAACAAAAAGAATCAGGAGTTACCAGGCGGTGCTTTCTGAAAACCGTTGCCGGTGCCGCAGCCGGCATTGGTGTATCCCAAGTGGTGAACCCTGCACTGGTTAAAGCCCTTGAAAAAGGACTGAAACGGCATCCGGTTGTCTGGATTCAGGGACAGGGATGCACAGGCTGCTCGGTCAGCCTGCTAAACAGTGTTGATCCCAGCATTGCAGATGTGCTTTCAAAAGTCATCAGTCTGCAATACCATCCCACAGTGATGGCCAGTGAAGGTGAAACTGCCCTGGAGAACCTGTTTGGTATTGCCAAGGAATATGAGGGAAAATTTTCTCTTGTTGTGGAGGGCGCCATTCCTACGGCAGCAGAAGGCAAGTACTGTGTTGTTGGCGAGTATGAGCATAAAGAGTTCACCATGGTTGACCTGGTCAAAAAAGTGGCTCCCATGGCCGGTTCCTGTCTTGCTGTGGGCACCTGTGCCGCGTACGGCGGTATTCCGGCAGCACAGGGCAATGTCACCGGTGCCACCGGCTGCAGAGACTTTTTTGCAGATAACGGCATTCAAACCCCGATTGTCAATATCCCGGGCTGCCCGCCCCATCCGGACTGGATTGTCCTTTCAGTCGTACATCTGCTGGAAAAAGGCATTCCTGAATTGGATGACGAAGGACGCCCCATGCTCTTCTTTGGAGAAAATATCCATGAAAACTGCCCGAGGCTGGAGATGTATGAAGAGGACGAACTGTCCAAAACCTTGTCAGATCCCAAAGGCTGCCGTATGGACCTGGGCTGCAAGGGTCCTTCCACTTACGCGGACTGCTACAAGAGAAAATGGAACAGCGGCTTGAACTGGTGTGTGGATAACGCCGTCTGTATCGGTTGTGTTGAACCCGGTTTCCCGGATGAATCATCACCCTTTTATGAACCGGCATAATTCACCGGAACAGATTCACACAAGGAGAAATATTTATGTCAGGCATCAGACCAGCGACCGCACCAGCCGGAAGCACTAAAAAACTTAAAATCAGCATTGATCCGGTCACAAGGATCGAAGGCCACCTGAAAGCTGAGGTGGAGGTCAAAAACGGCGTTGTTGTGGACGCCCGCATGTCAGGCGGTATGTACCGCGGATTTGAACAGATTCTTGTGGGCCGCGACCCCAGGGATGCCGTACAGATCACCCAGAGAATCTGCGGGGTATGTCCCACAGCCCATGCCACAGCAGCATCCCTTGCCCTGGATGATGCATTTGGCGTAACGCTTACGGACAACGGACGCATCGCAAGAAATTTGATCCTGGGTGCCAACTTCATCCAGTCCCATATCCTGCATTTCTACCACCTGGCTGCCCTGGACTATGTAAATGGCCCGGACACGGCGCCTTTTATTCCCAGATATAAAAACAATGATATCCGGGTACCCAAGGATATCAATGACGCAGGCGTTGCCCAATACCTTGAAGCCCTTGAAATACGCAAAATCTGCCATGAAATGGTGGCGCTTCTGGGCGGCAAAATGCCCCATGTCCAGGGAATTGTCGTAGGCGGAACAACTCAAATTCCCACCAGGGAAGCCCTGAATGCCTATGCGGAACGGTTCAAAAAAGTCAAAAAATTTATCCTGGAAAAATATATTCCGCTGATCTACACCCTGGCAGAGCCCTACGGCGATCTACTCAAAACCGGTGTGGGCCATAAAAATCTGGTCTCCTGGGGCGTATTCCCCATAGACAGCAAAGGCAACACCTTGTTGAAACCCGGCGTTTACACAGACGGGAACGACTATAAAGTGGACCCGACCCAGATCAAAGAATATGTTAAATACTCCTGGTTTAAAGACGACACCACAGGCCTGAATCCCACCAAGGGCCAGACCCGGCCGGAACCGGGAAAAGCCGGTGCCTACTCCTTTATCAAGGCCCCCAGATACAACGACAAACCCCATGAAGGGGGCCCTTTGGCCAGAATGTGGACCACCAACCCGGAACTGTCCAAAACCGGTCAAAACGCCCTGGGCGTTAAAAAACTTCGTGATATCGGTGATGCCTGCTTCTCAATTTTGGGTCGCCATGTGGCAAGGGCTGAAGAGACCGCACTGGTTGCCGAGGCGGTTGAACAATGGCTTGCCCAAGCGACCCCGGGCAAAGAAACCTTTGTTCCGGCGGATATCCCCGAAAACGCTGAAGGTCTCGGCATGACAGAAGCCCCCAGGGGCGCGCTGCTCCACTATGTGGACATCAAAAACTCCGTGATATCCAATTACCAGATCACCTCTGCCACCATCTGGAACGCCAACCCCATGGATGACATGGGCCAAAGAGGCCCCATTGAAGAGGCCTTGATCGGCGTACCCGTACCGGATGTGGATAATCCGGTGAATGTCGGGCGACTGATACGCGCCTACGACCCCTGACTGGGCTGCGCCGTCCACGTGCTGGACGCAGATACCGGCAAGGAAATCAAAGTGGAAGTTCTCCTGTAATGGGAAACGCCCCTTTCTGATCAAACGACAAAAGCAATAGGGATGCGGATTACAGCCTCCCTATTATTTTATATTTATAATCGGAAATCCAACAATGAAAAAATTACTGGTGCTGGGTGTGGGAAATATCTTAATGCAGGACGAAGGCATCGGCGTCCACGCCATCAATGAATTCTGGAAGGAAAAAGAGGACTGGAAAAACGCAGATGTGGATTTCATCGACGGCGGCACCTTTACCCAGGACATCTTTTACCTGTTTGAAGCGTATGAGAATATTCTGGTACTGGATATTGTCCGGGCCAACCAGGCACCCGGCACCATTTTTTGTCTTGAAGAGGACCAGCTGAGAAAAGATAAAAAGCAGATGCTCTCTTTGCACGACATTGATCTTTTAGACTCCTTAGGCATGGCTGAAATGCGCGGCCACAGGCCCTATCTTAGGGTAGTGGGCATTGAACCAGCCACCATTGACTGGGGAACGGAACTCACCCCGCCTTTGGCAGCCGCCCTTCCCGATTATTTGAAAATTGTTCGAAAACACATAAATGAGATCCTCGGGTCATCCGCCACGGCCTGATATCGAAGCCCTTGTAAGCAATCAATCATTGATGGCGTCGTAAAAAGTCTCTGCCTATCGCGTTACGATGCCTGACCGTCAATCAAGATGAAATAATAAAGTTGATCTGTACAGTTACCATGGAAAATGATAGTAAAGAGGAAAAATCGGCAGTAAGCCGAATCCAAATTTCTTGATTTTCTAGGGTATTTTATAATGGACAAGATACTGAGTCTCCCCAGTGATTCTGATATTGAAAAGGTCCTGAAAAAAGAGGGCAAGGAACTGCCGGGGTTTGCCCAAGTCATGGCTAAAATGCTCACCGTATGCAATGACCCGAAGGCCTCCATTGAGGATGTCGCCAAACTGGTTGCAACAGACCCGGGTATTACCGCAAAGGTGCTGGGCATCGTAAACTCTTCTTTTTTCAGTCTAAGATCCAGGGTCTCGGCCATTTCAGAAGCTGTGCTGTTCCTGGGAATTGATGAGATTAAAAAAATTTGCCTTGGTGTAACTTTTTTTGAAAAAATGGTTAAATCCGGCCAAAAAAAACAATTTGACCGGACGTTTTTCTGGCGTCACTGTCTGTGTGTGGCAAGTCTCAGTCAGGCCATCGCAAAGGAGATAGGGTATCCCAGCCCTGAGGATGCTTATACCGCAGGCCTGCTCCATGATTTTGGGAAAATTGTTTTGGACCGGTCCGGCCGGGTGAATTATGCTGATTTTTGCAAAAATGCCATCAACTGCACCGGCCCTTTGGTTGAAGCAGAAAGGGATATCCTAGGGATCGGGCACGATGACCTGGGGGCTTATTACGGAAATCGTTGGGGATTTTCCCAAAAGCTTTGCCTAACCATACAATACCATCACCGCCGTTTTAGCCATCTGGATCTTTGCAAGGAAGATATGCAGTTCATTTGTATTGTCTGCCTGGCTGATTTTCTGGCCTGGACCCAAGGCATGGGCTCTGTGGATGTAATTTGTCCCTTAGCACTTCAGCCCGAGATCGAAAAAAGGATTCAGCTGGACCGCATAAACTTTGAAGCCGTGATCCAAAAAATGGATGAAGAGATTGAAAATACGGCCGAGTTTTATGAATTCGAATTTCCTTCTTCAAATCAGTACCGGGCGAGCCTGCTCAAAGCAAATTTAAAATTAAGCACCATCAACTCGGGCTCTTTCTCTTCCAAAGAAAAAGAAATCCATGAAAAAAAACGATCTGTAACGGCAAGCATCACCGCGCCCCACAGCAGCCTGGAGCCCCAAATAATATTATCCGCGACCTTAAAAGCCATTTGTCAGGATTTTGGTTTTGACCGGGTTTACATATTAAGGGCATCCCCTCCCCTGCGTCGCCTTCAAGTTGTCAAGTGCCTTAAACAGGACCGGTTTTCAGACCAATTGGCATCTCATTATATTTCCATGGATAACGTGGATAACGGTTTCCTCCAATGCCTGAGAAATAAAGCGCCGGTTGTTATAAACGGCGCCCTGCCGGGCGAAAACGAGGTGCTGGAAAGATTTTCAATCTCCCAGATGCTTGTTGTTCCTTTTTGCAGCCATGATAAAGTAATCGGACTTCTGGGAATGGATCATGTCGAATCCGGTAAAAAAATTGAACCTGGCCTGTTTTCATCCATTGCAATCGTGGCCAATGAGCTTGGGCTTGCGTTGGAAAATGCCTCGGCCTATAAAAAGGCGAAGTCTGCATCTATGCATGACGGGATGACCGGGCTGCTGAACAGGATGGCTGTTGATGAGCTATTAAAAAAAGCCTTTTTAAAAGCGGTCAAAGAAAATATTGCCCTTTGTGTTGCGATGATCGATGTGGATCATTTTAAAAAATTTAATGACATGTTCGGGCACCAGGAAGGAGACAACGTCCTCAAACTGATCGCAAAAACCTTAAAGAAAATGTCGCGTCCCACGGATCATGTCGGCCGGTACGGTGGGGAGGAGTTTATCGTTGTCCTGAATGATACAGGCCCTGCCAAAGCTGTTGTGTATGCCGAACGAATTCGAAAGGAAATCGAACATCTGGGCCATTTGCTTTCTGATCGTTTCCAAGGACTTGGCCTGACCGTGAGTATCGGCATCAGCAAGTTTGAAAATGATATAAAAAGCCATGACACCCTGGTGTCAAAGGCGGATAAGGCCCTTTACAAAGCAAAGGAAACTGGGCGAAACCGGGTGGTTTCAGGATGAGGCCGGAGAATTGCGGCCAGAACAGCCTGCCAGAGGGGGCCGGAATGCCTTTTTCCTCAAAAGCCTTTAAGGCCCCAGATGGGCAAAGCCCCTGGCATCACGGCCCATGCGGTAAATCTTTTATTTAAATAATTGAATATTTCGCCGTTTCGTTTAAAGTAAAATTTCGCAAAAAATCAAGAATAGCAAACTCACTATCAATTATTTCAAAAGTATGGGGGAATAAATGTCTGCTATCTTTTTTAAAAATATGAAAATCAGTTATAAATTATGGGGATTAACCGGAATTTCCCTTTTATCCCTTCTGATAGCAGCAACCATTGAAGAAAAAAAATAAAATTGTATAATCAAATCATCCCAAGTGCTTACAATGAATTAGAAAACTATTTTAGTGAAATTATCAGTCTTGAAATAGCGTTAGAACATAAACAGCATCAAGCAAAAGAAATCTATCAGAATGAAACCCATCCTGCTTTGACATCTATCATGTCATTGCTTTCTCAAGTCAAAGACCATATTTCCAAGCATGAACACATGCTGGAAGAAAAGATGACTCATGAGGCGTCCATAGCCATCTCGGCGATTGTTTACATTTCTTTGATCGCAATTGTGTTCGGTATTGCGATATCATTTATACTGATTCGCTTGATAACACGCCCATTAATTAAAACAGAGAATTTTACCAATAAATTGGCCAAAGGCGATTTTTCCCAAACATTGGACATCGACCAGACAGATGAAATCGGAAATATGGTAAAATCCATCAATGAAATGGCTGTCTCCTTAAAAAGCGCACTGAAAGAAATTTCTGACGGCGCGAACTCATTGGATGAGTCTGCAACTTCGCTGTCTGATATATCAACCCAAATGACATCAAATTCAAAAGAGACTGAAGATCGTTCTCACAATGTAGCATCTGCTGCAGAAGAAATGGCAAAAACCATGAATAGTGTAGCTGCCGCTTCCGAACAGGCAACAGTGAATATACAAAACATTGCTTCGGCGATAGAAGAAATGTCTGCGACAATTAATGAAATTTCAACCAATACGTCAAAGGGAAATCAAACCACGGCCGAAGCCGTTGAAAAATCAAAATTCGTTTCTGATAAAATGAACGTCTTAAATCAAGCGGCATTAGGTATTCAAGAGGTAAATGACAATGTGAACCAGATTTCAGGCGTTGCCGGTGAAGTAACACAGGATATCCAGCAAGTAAACCAATCGGCAGCGGAGGTGAGTTCAGGAAGCCTACAGGTACACAATAGTGCCGTAGAGTTGTCTAATTTATCAACGCAATTGAATGAATTAACCGACGAGTTTAAATTTGATTAATTTGATTCAAAAATACTTTTATATGAAAGTCTGTGTAACCTCCACAGCGCTTTCAACGTTTGTTGGGGGCTGAACCACGGTGAAAAACCTGGTCAGCCCATGGCTGTTATAACGTCCGGCCTCTTGGTTCAAACCCCAGATGATTGATCATTTCAAGGTCTTCTTGAAGTTGATTGCCTTTTGTGGTCAAATAATTGCCTGTCATTATACCGTTTGCACCGGCATGAAAGACAAAGGGATGAAGCATTTTTAAATTTGGTATTCTTCCGCCGCAAATAATGATGTCCGTCTCCGGCAGCACATATCTCATGATGGATATTATTTTCAGACATTTTAACGGTGTCAGATTATTTTTCCCTTCAAAAAAAGTTCCCGGTATGGAGCTTAAAAAATTGATTGGAACAGCATCCACCTGAAGTTCCCTTAATTCAAAAGCCAGTTCAAGGACCTGCGCCATACTTTCACCCACACCAAAAATACCGCCCGAACAAACAGATAAACCGGCATTTTTTGCTTTTTTAATCGTATTAACCCGGTCATCGTAGGTATGGGACGTGCAAACAGCATCAAAATGGCTTCGACATGTTTCAAGATTATGATGATAGCGACCTATGCCGCAGCCTTTCAAATAAGCCATATTTGCATCATCCAAAATTCCCAAAGAAACGCAATAGGACATTTTTTTTGACGGTAAGCCGCCCAGCGCATCCGCCACCTGTCGAACCTCATTTTCAGCAAGCCCTTTGCCGGTGGTCACAATGGAATAACGATGGACATTTGTATCCATAAGTTTGTATGCCCCTTTCTGAAGTTCAACTTTGGACATCAAGGGATAAATTTCAATATCTGATGTATGAAATTTTGATTGCGAGCAGAATTTACAGTCTTCACTGCACATTCCTGATTTTCCGTTACAGATTGCGCATAGGTGAATTTCGCGTTTAAAAAAAGAGTCCCGGATCAGATCCGCACCTGCCATCAACGCGAACACGTCCTTATCCTCGGTCAACGCCAAGTGACGAAGAATGCTATTTTCAGGGCGTTGACCCTCAATAATATTTTTTGCGATATCGATATATGACTCAATGGTATATTGCATCTTTTTCCTTAAGATATTGAAAATTCTTTTTGGGGAACATAGAGTCCGGCAATGGAAAACGTTGTGGAGACAGCCATTCCGCCAACGGCAAGCATGTCCATTCCCATAAGGTTGGCACCAAGCCCCAAAATGCCACCGACGATGATGGCCGAACAACACCAATGGCGATGAATGGTTCGCTTTTTCCTCATAATCAGGGCAACAGCCACCGGCGGCACGATATCAAACATAGCGCCTTCCATCCGGGATGCCAGATGAGGGGAACAGGGGGCGACAAATGACAAGGGCACCATATCCCTTATTTCGTCCTCATCCCGGATAAAGGATGAGGCGCTGCAATAGACTTCAAAATCCGAAGAAACCGGATACCCGTCTTCGGTATAGCCGCCCCCGGTCTGAATCACTTTCATTGGCACTGCATCTATTCCCTGTATTCGCATTTGACGCATCAAAGACACAGTAAGCCCCAAGTTCAAAATAAAACTTTCCATATGGTTTGCGTTTTCATCCGTCTTCTTCGTTGTGTCAATGGGTACATATATTTAATTTGCTCCCGTTGCCACGCCTTGAATACGAACGAAAAGTCTAAACCATATTTTGGAATGTTTTATTCCGATCATGGGCCTAACAAGTGTTTTACCCGCGTTTGTATCTGTTCCCGCAACAAAAAATCCGTTCATCTGTCCGCCTCCGTAATCTCACGCCCAATCTGGTTAACCGAGAACTTTACTAATAGTTAACCACATGGTTCGTCAAGGAAAATTTCGACAGGGGGGACAAAAAGACATTCCAATTGCTACGCGCCACCTAATGTCAAAAAGGTAAGATAATTTTAGATTAAAACCACGAAGAACACGAGGTTTAGTAGTTTAGGAATGAGTCCGGAATAGCTTAACCCGGGAGCGCGGGCGTCTCGCCCGCATCTTTAGGACCCGTTCCTAAACCATGAATTACCGTGTTCACTCTTATCTGGACATTTCCCAAATTAAGATGCTAAACTGCTGCCATAAATCAAAAATGAGATCCCAGATGACAAAATATATTAGATATTTAATATGTGTTGCTGCTATTTTTATCTCTTCGGCAAAATTGAGCCAAGCACAACCATTAGAAATAGAAAGCATCCATCCTAAAAAACCGCCGTTATTCATCGTCACAGAAGCCTTTGAACCCCTTATCTTTTCTTCGGATACCCAATTGCGGGGCATGGATTATGAAATAACCGAAGCAGTCTTCCGCATCTTGAATATCCCCATTATCATCGAATTCTATCCCTTCAAACGGTGCCTGATGATGGTAAAAAACAAGCAGGCCGATGCCGTCATTGATCTGCTGGCCAATGAAAAACGACTAAAGTATATCTTCTTCCCTGATGAGCCTTTATCAGAAAGCCATGAAGCAATTTTTCATCTAAAAGACCATCCACCTCAAATCAATACACTCGGTGATCTGAAATTTTATAAAGTCGGAACTCAGCTTGGATATGAATACCCCAATGGGCTTTCAAAATTCCTTGTTAATCCCGAAGAAGTTTCCACCCTGGAACAAAATTTAAAAAAATTATTGTTAAATCGTATTGATATCATTCTTGAAAATCGTATTGTCGGCCTCCATACCGCCAAACGGATGGGGATTTCCCATCGGATAAGCACTACCAATTTACCGGGGGAATTTTTAAACCGTTATTATTTGGGATTTGCCAAAAAACAGGAGTACAATCTTTTAGCAGACCAATTCAGCCAGGTATTGTCCAAATTCAAGCAAACGAAAGCCTATCATGAAATTTTAAACAGATACGTGCAGACTCAATGATTCAGCCGGCTATATTTTTTAAAGGGGGCATTCCGTTCTAACTATGGATGAGTACTGTTCACTTCTGATTGCTTCCTCCAGACCCTGCCGTTACCAGCAACGCCCTTGCAATTCGGATTGTCTTCCCCCTGGTCGAGGTGACGCCTGCTTACCGCAGACTGGGTTTACCCGCCATGCCGGGCAAACAAAAATCCCGGTCCTTTGCGGGACCGGGATTGGGTTAAATTATATGTCAGACAAATGTCTATTCGCTATCAACAGCATCCATCAATTCATCTTTGATACTTTGTTTGTCACCAGCCAGGTGCCGTTTTTGCTTTTCTTTGAATTTGGTAATCTGAATTTTAATTTTTTCGGCCACACTGTCAATAGCTAAATACATGTTGTTGTCTTCAGCCTCGCCTCTGGCATGAATTTTAAGCTTACCGCAGGTCAGATTTATTTCAGCAATGCTGTGTAATTTTTCCTCTGACAAGACAACCTGAGCCTCGGCCGGGGATTCCAGCATCCTATCTAATTTATTTAATCTCTTTTCGATATGGGATTTTACAGCGTCAGATGAAGGGACGTTCTTGAAAGTGATTGAAATGTTCATGGGCTCTCCTTTTTATTGGTGAGATGATGGTTCAAAAATAACACAATCCCTGCTATGACTCAATGATAGATCGTTATATAATTAAAGTAAATCAGCAAACGACAAGCGACTTATTTTTTTAAGATTCTTTGTCAGGTTCCGGGGTCTTATTTTTCGAAACAACCTTGGGAAAAAGGTCTTCCAGGTTCAATCCCTTGATTTTTTTCAAACAGTCTGAAAGCGCGTCGCTCTCGGTGCTGCCAACACCCTGATGCCCGGATTCTGCAATGATGTTCACAAGGTTGGGCACGGCAATATAATCGCCTGCCAGATTGCCCTGAATCTTTTTATGAACATCAATATAGATCATTCTGCCATTGCGGATCAGATTGTACCGGGTTACCCGTGTTAAAATATCTTTAACATTAAGTTCCATTTGATTTTCTCCTTATTTTAAGGTAGACCTGCCATATTTTAAGATTGTTTGCAAGTTTAATTAAAAAGATGGCAGCCGCAGAAGGCGGCAGGCCCAATGCAAAACAACATAAGCCGGACAGCACAAGCCGGACAACCGATTTTAAATTGAAGGAAAGACCTTCACAATATGTCATCCTCTTTTTCATTTTTTTCATTGCCTGGAAACAGCACCTGGACTCAAGGCCATAAAAACTTACGAAAAACAACCGGGCAATTGATCGCAGACCGCAAGTCCCTGGACCGGGTATTCATCCGTCCCGAAGATGAGAACAGCAAAAAGACCCTGGTTAAATATATGGAGCAGATCCTGTTCGGACTGCACGATTTCCTTAACCGAAATGTGGGCGTCACCGACGAAATCAGTCTTACTGAACTGGCTAAAAATTACATGGATGTCGAGATCAGCGATCATCCCCAGAAAAATCTGGGCCAGGTTATTGAAGATATCATCAAAGACATTGCCCCTAAAGCGGTGAATGTGGCATCGCCTTACTTCATTGGTCACATGACCTCTGCCCTGCCCTTTTTCATGGTGCATCTTAAAGCCATTACCGCAGCCTTGAACCAGAATGTCATTAAAATGGAAACCTCCAAGGTGCTCGCTGTCATTGAAAGGCAGGTGCTGGCCAAAATTCACCGCCTGATTTTCAAACAAAGCCATGACTTCTACCAGGCGCATGTCCAAAATACCCGTACGGCTCTGGGCGCATTTACATCTGGTGGCACCACGGCCAACATGACAGCCATGTGGGTGGCCAGAAATCGCCTGTTCCCGCCTAAAGATGATTTTTCAAGCATTGAAGAAGACGGCCTGTTCAAGGCCATGCGTGTCCATAACACGGACCGGGTGGTGATCCTTGTCTCCCGGCGGGGGCACTACTCTTTGAGAAAAGCAAGCGGTATTCTGGGCTTGGGCAATAAAAACATCATTATCATAGATGTTAAACCGGATCACACCATTGATACAGACAAACTTAAACAGATTATTCAGGACCTGAAGCAGGAGGGGCGTACAAAAATTGCTGCAATCGTGGGTATTGCCGGGGCCACGGAGACAGGGACCATTGATCCATTGCAAGAGATGGCCGATATCTGTGAACAGGAGCAGATTCATTTTCACGTGGATGCCGCATGGGGTGGGCCCATATTGTTATCCCAAACCTATGCCCACCTGCTTTCAGGCATTGAACGGGCAGATTCGGTCACCATTGACGGCCACAAACAATTTTACATGCCCATGGGAACAGGCATGGTTTATTTTAAAAACGCCCTTGCCCTTGACGCCATTGCCTACCATGCCCGGTACGTCAACCGAAAAGGCTCTGTGGATTTAGGCATAAAAACCCTTGAAGGCTCCAGGGAGGCCGCCTGCCTGATATTGGATGCATCCTTAAAAATCATGGGCGCCAAAGGGTATGCCCTGATGATTGATCACGGTATTGAAACGGCCAAGGCATTCGCCGAAAAAATAGACGCTCGGCCGGAATTTGAACTTGTGACTCCCCCTGTACTCAATATCCTGACCTACCGACTGGTCCCCATGGTCTTCCGGCAAAAACTGAAAACGGCCCGGGGGCAGACGCGTAAACACTTAAACCAGGAGCTTGACGAGATTAATATTCGCATCCAGCGCATCCAGCGAGAAGCTGGCAAAAGTTTTGTCTCCAGAACCCGACTCAAACTTGTGCCGGAAGATGATTTCATGGTAGTGGTACTTCGAAGCGTTATCATGAACCCCTATACCACCGAAGCCATTCTGGATGACATCCTGGATGAACAGGAACAAATTTATCATCAACTTTAATCAGGGCCGGCCAGGCAGCACCTGGGCCCATGGAATAAATTTACAAACGGGTATAAATATGTTTGTCAGCCTGATTACTTCAATATCCGAATTACCATCGGTCATAAAGCGTTTTTAAACCCATGGCCATGTAGTTGAGTTTGCCTTCATAGTGGGTTCCGAGAATGGACTGGGGGCAGCCTGAAACCGTGTGTGCTGATGTTTATTTTTTTCATTTGTTCCTCCTTTTTTATATTTATCATGGAAATCAATAATTGCCACTTCATTGACGATCTTAAAGTCATCCCCAAGAAAGACATTTGATGAGATTACCTATATGGTCGGCTATGGGGACAGCAGCACACGAAAAAAGGCAGGACGAGCTTTACGTCCGGTAGGTGCCCTGTTCAAGCATTCGGGCGACAGAAATAGACTCTGCCAGGATCTTTTCCGTCCAGTTGTCGTCCAGCGGGTCGACGATCAAAACCCGGAAATGAAAACGTTTCCCCTCAATAAATACCCCTTCGGAGTTGTCGATATGCAGCATGGCGTTCACCCGGTTGGGAAGCTTAGAGGGTTTTCTCTTCACCAGGAGATTTTTTATGATTTTCTCATGCCGATCCTGGTTAATCACCAAATCCAGCTTGAGGCCGTGGAGGTTGAACAGTCTTTTAATGTATTTGGGCTTGCGGTGGGAAGTGGTGTAAATTCCTATCTGCCAACCATAATTTCTCAACTGCTTGAAAAGATGAACGGTCCCGTAGCGCAGGGGTTCAATGTTGAGCCACTTATGGTGCCAGGGTAGAGTCAGATACTCGGTAGGGATTTCCGGTTGCCAGCAAATGAGGGTATCGTCAAGGTCGAAAGTTATCAGGGGCTTGGTTATTGCTTGGCCCAGAAGGGCTGTAAATTTTGATTGCTCAATTCCAACCTGTTGATATTTTAGCAAATTTAATCTCTCGATTTTATTAAATGGTTAATGGTGTGGGTGTGTGCACTTAAAACCAAGCCCATTATCAGAATTAACATTATATGTCT
Source organism: Desulfobacter hydrogenophilus (assembly GCF_004319545.1). NCBI lineage: Bacteria > Pseudomonadati > Thermodesulfobacteriota > Desulfobacteria > Desulfobacterales > Desulfobacteraceae > Desulfobacter > Desulfobacter hydrogenophilus. The sequence continues at coordinate 700,160 of NZ_CP036313.1, forward strand.
TGTGTTAGAAAAATATTAGAAGGGTAATAATTTATCCGCAAGTGATAAATAATTAAACGGCTACATTTTACTGACTGAAGTTTCCTGATTTTTATCAGCCTATTGATTGTCTATGATGTGGGATTGTAGCAGGGTCGAGTTTAATTTTGATAGGTTTTGCCATGTAAATAGCAAAACCCCATTTTATTCTCCCTGTTCATACAAATCCCGCTGATAGAAAAATATCATATAATTTCAATACTATATACAATTTAGTCCAAAATAACAGTAAAATAAAAATCAGGAAACTTCAGTTACTGATCATCTTTGGCAAAAACTCGATTTTTTTTTCGAATTAGCTATCCAAATTGTCCTCTTGGAAAATTTAATTGTTTTGTAACGCCATCTTACTTTTTCTTCTTACTTTTCTTCACCACCATCCTGTGTGTCATTTTCAGCCTCTTTTCCGCATTTTTGATCAGGTGTTCAAAAGAACTGTGCGCATCTTCATCCTGTTGTGCCTGCAGTTGGACATAACTACCGTCACTTTGCATTTCCCAGCAATTGTGCCTGTCATTCAGCTGGATATCAATCATTTCCCGCAATAAGGCCTGCAGGCGTGGAGATTCGACAGGCGTGCAGATCTCAACCCGACTCTCAAGGTTTCGTTTCATCAGGTCTGCCGAGGATATAAAGTATTCTTCCTTACCACCATTGCGAAAATAAAAAATTCTTGAATGCTCCAGAAACCGACCGACAATGGAAATAACTCGAACATTTTCAGACAGTCCTGGAATGCCTGGCCGCAGCCGACAGGTATCACGGACAATGAGATCAACGTGAACACCGGCCTGTGAGGCTTTGTACAATGCCCTTGTAATATCTTTATCTTCAAGGGCATTTGTTTTTAATTGGATTAGTCCTTCCTGCCCTTCAGCCTGCAACCTGCACTCCCGGGCAATCTTCTCCAGTAATTTTTTTTTCAAAATATTTGGGCAGGGTAGAAGCTTCTTGTATTTACGGGTGCCCGTATATCCGGTCGTCAGATAATTAAATAGCTCTGTGAGGTCGGAACCGATGACTGAATCACAGGTAAAAAGACCAAGGTCGCTGTATCCCCGGGCAGTACCCGCATGATAGTTGCCGGTTCCTATATGTGCGTAGCGATGCAAGCCGTCAAAATCCTTGCGTACCACAAAAATAACTTTTGAGTGGGTCTTCAAATCCACAACCCCGTAGGTCACATGAATCCCCACCTCTTCCAACGATCTGGCCCAGCGGATGTTGGCAGACTCATCAAAACGCGCTTTCAGCTCTACAACCACGGCGACCTGCTTACCATTCTGGGCTGCATCAATCAGGTACTGCATGACTCTGGATCGCTTGGCTGTCCGGTAAAGCGTCATTTTAATGCCCATAACTTTGGGGTCCAGACTGGCCTCCTTTATAAACCGTTCCACGGAGGTATCAAACGATTCGTATGGATGCTGCAGGAGAATGGAACCTTTTTCCTTTATGACATGGAAGATATTAGGATCCTCTCCAAGCAATTGCGGATTATCAACGGGTTGATGAAGCGGAAAGTGCAAGTCCTGACGGTCAAGTTCGGCAATCTGCATCAGGTGCCTGTTAGCCATGATTCCCTCAACTTCAAAAAGGTCCTCTTCTGCATCAATGTTGAGTTGTGCAGCCAACATACCTCGTAGAGACAGGCTCATATTCGTGTTCACCTCAAGCCGAACGATCTCAGCAAATTTTCTGTCGCGGAGGGCGGATTCGATCATAGATAAGAGATCATTCGCCTGCTCCTGATCTCGTTCAGTAATGGCATTCCTGATCACTCGGAAAAAATCGCATGATTCAATCACTATACCTGGGAAAAGCAAGTCAAGGTTGTTGGCGATAACATCCTCTATTGGTACATATAAATCTTCTTGGCCAATCTTTATAAATCGCGGAGTAAGCCCGGAGTCCACCGGAACCTTAATTCTGTTGAGATACGCGTGTTCCGTATCAGGATAGCTTACCTTGACCAGAAGGTTCAAGGATAGGTTGGAAATAAAAGGAAACGGATGTGCCGGATCCATTCCCTGGGGCGTTAAGAGTGGATATACATTATCGAAAAAAAAATTGTTGGCAAATGTCTTCTGCTCTTTTGTCAATTGGTCGTAGCCGATAAGAACAATGCCCACGTCAGCAAGCAGTTTCTTCAACTCCACTTCCAACATTTGGTTCTGTTTTAAAATGTCCTGAACAGGAATATGACAATCGTCGATCTGCTCTTGGGGTGTCCGCCCGTCCACACTTAATTTTTTGACCCCGGCCCCTACCAGGTGTTTGAGCCCACCGATACGTTTCATGAAAAACTCATCAAGATTCGAGCCAACGACTGATAGAAAGAAGACCCGTTCCAGAAGGGGGTTACGTGAATCCTGCCCTTCATGGAGGACCCGACGGTTGAATTCAAGCCAGGTCAACTCCCTGTTTAGAAACCATTCCGAAGATTTCAGGTCAAACTCCGGGGAAATTTGTTGTTCCACCTGGGTCGGCTCACTTTCTATGACATTTTTTTGCTCATCATTTTTCTGCTCATCAAGGGACATGATGCACTCCAACGTTACTGGGATAAAGTAATTTTTTAATCATACCACGCAGCTACTGAACGTGATCAAATAACCTGAGGCAAATATAAACTAAGAATATAAGAATAGTGTTAGCGGCTTACCCCAATATATGAGCGTTCATCCCTCACAATTGTGGAAAGCCTTTAGAGACAGGAGGTCTAAAATTTTAAAAATAACGGATTGAGTACACAGGGCCACAGTCGGTGCGTTTCCCAGATCTTTTTGAATAGGTCAATCTTTTGATCTGTATCGTTTTTTAAGGAATACCGTTTTCGGCAAGACTTTTATTTTTATACCGGCCATCTTCAGTCACATCCAGCCCAAACCATGGGGGCGGAACAAAGGTTTCGGCCTGGGCTTGGTCACCGAATTCCACCTCGCATAAGAAAAGACCTGCAAGGCCACCTGAAAATTCATCAATTTCAGCGACAAGGCCGTTTTCAAGGGGGGCTTGGGACCGTTGTTTTTCCACCTGCCGCCCCTGGGTCAAAGGCCACAGATAATGAAAATTGGTTTCATCAATCCTGATTTCCGCTTCATTCCGTACAAGTCCCTGGCCCCGTTTAAAGGTCATGAAAAATGCATCGCCTTTCTGGCGAAGTCTGATCTCAACAGAATCCAGGGATTTGGAAATATAGCCCTGGCGGATACTGGTGGTGGACTGCAAAGCAATTTCCGGCATCTTTGTGAGCAGGAACTTTCGTTCTATTTCTTTCATTAAACCCTATCCCCTTGATTCTGAACTTCCTGCCACAATTGTGAGTAGGCCGCCACAGGCCCTTCTTTTCCGGCATAATACAGGGCCGGAGCCCTATGAACGCCCATGCGCTCAATATGTGTGGAAAAAGGTATCCAGGTGTTCATCACCTGTTCATTGCCGGCCCGGATCTCTTCCATGGTGTCAAGGTGCAGGGATTTACTCTGCTGGACCATGGAAAAAAACGGGAAAATCTTGGATGACTTGTAACCCTGTTTTTTAAAAAAATCATACAGTTGTTCAAGGGTTCTTTGGGACAATGTGGTGGGGATCACCGGTACCACAATACGGTCAGCCACCTTGAAGACATTTTCCGAAAGCAGGGAGATATTTGGGGGACAGTCCAAAAGAACAATGTCATATTCACCATCAACCGGTTTCAACGCCTTGTTCAGCCGAGAGCGGCTCTTTTTCATCCGGGACAAAAAAATATCAAAATCCCTGAAACTCATGTTAGCCGGCAAAAGGTCCAGACCTTGAAAATCAGTTTCTCTGATGGCATTTGCAAATTTTTTTGTACCTTCAAAAAAGGTATTATTTTTTAGTTTTTCGGACGGCTTCACACGAAAATAAAATCCTGAGGCACCCTGGGGATCAAGGTCGCACAAAAGAGTCCGGTTGCCGCTTAGCGCACTGGCATATGCCAAATTAACCGAAGCTGCGGTTTTTCCCACACCGCCTTTGTTGGAATAACAAGCTATAAGTTTCACGAAATAATATCTCCTTATGAATCAGCCTGGGTGTTGGTTTTTTTAAAGCCTGTGTTCTTCAATTCAAACAGGGCGTTAAACGCATCCTGTGTATCGGGGCTGTAAAATTGGGACAGGTTATCAATAATCATCCTGCGTTCTGCCAGCTGTTTGCGATAAAGCATGGCTGTCAACGCCCCGATGCTTTCGGCCAGAGCTTTGGCATTGGGGCCGGTGCCCGGGTAACGCTCCAGGCACTGGGCCAGGGTGGCCTGCTGGACAGACTGGTCATTGAAACTTCCCAGATGCTCCTGCAACCCTTTAAGGGTTTTAAGCAGGCGTTTTACTTGTTTGACGTCAAATAAAGGCTGGGCAGATTCCATCAGGTACCGCAATTTTTTGCACTGGATACGTAGTTCATGAATGGTATCATCCGGGGTCTTATCCGTTATACTCTCGGCAAGTTTGCACACCTTTTTATATCGTTTCAAAACCAGATCTGCGGCAAAAACCTTGGACGGAGCATCGGCCTTGGGGCCTTTGGGCAGGCCTTTGGGATTTTCAAATAATTTCTGAATGAATTTTATCTGTTTTTTGTAAGCCTTGGATTTAAGCATGGCTTCAACCTTTCCAAAGGCCTCATCCCGATCCTGTTGCAACAAATCAAAAAGGACCCCAAGGCCAGGATGGGCCTGGGGGGGAACCAAGGCAAAATAATCGTCCTTGGATAATAGGTAAACATCCCGGTCCCGCATCAGGTTGGTATCCTGCATAATATCCCTGAAATCCTGCTTCAACTGATTAAGGGTTTCAGAGGCCACCACGCCTTTAAACAGGGTAAGCACGGATCGCACTTTGCGCAGACTGACCCGCCACTGATGGAGAAACTCGGTGTCCAGATCATCAATAAGCCCGGGTTCGTTGTGGCGTGTGACCTGTAAAAATGTCTGGACAATGCGACAAAGGCTTGTCCTGGCAGGGGCCTTTTCAGACAAACGAATAACCGGCTTGGATGTATAATCCGAAATTTTCAGTTTAAGTACATCTGCAGGAAGGCCCGGGGGCTCCATTTTTTTCAAAATGTCACAAATCAGCGCATGGCTGCCCATATAACCTCGCATGGGAAGGGTCCGCAGCCAGGACCAGGTATTTTCCCCGCGGCTCAAAAAAACCGATGCAACGCGGCAGCAGGTTTTTTGTTCGTCATCCAGAAGGGATAATGTATCCCGGATGATGCTCACCTGACCTGCCGGTGTAAACGCCCGCAAAGGCGATTGATCCAAAAGCAGATCCCTGACAGGGCCCTGGGGAAGCTCCCGGGGAAATTGCCATTCGAATACCGGCGCAGTCTGTGTCATTAAATCACCAGACCAGCCGATCCTGACCAGATCGGATTGAGTCTGAATTAAAAGGGCATCCGACTTGTAAACCGCAGCATCAAAGGTATCCAGAACAGTCCCCTCTTCGGGCTCACATGCATTGCCCATAAGGGTCATATTTGAACTCTTGAGTGCGGCATTTATCTTTTTGACATTAATGCCGGCCGACAGCGTAAATGTTTGCGAAGGAGGCAAATTCATTTTTCTGATTTTCCCTTGTTCTTTTTAATATATTCATGGATCAGATTTTCAATAATGGCCTGAACGCTGGTCTCTTTTTCAATGGCCAGGATTTTAAGCGCCTTGAGCACTTTTTTCTCCAACCTTAGGGAAGTATTCACCTTTTTAATTTTTACCATATTAGATCCTTGTTAATCTTTGTTTCATGCCTTGATATAATGACGTCATTAAATTATGATGTCAACTATTATGGATTTAATGACAAAATACGCAGCCATCGACATTGGTTCAAATGCCGTTCGCCTGCTTTTAGCCATGGTGTCGGAAGAAAAGTTTGAACTTCGAGTAAAAAAAATTTCCTGGATGCGCATGCCCATCCGACTGGGTGAAGATGCCTTTTTACAGGGCACGATCTCGGATGAACGGGCCTCCAAACTGACAAAAACCATGGCTGGCTTTGCAAAACTTATTGATGCGTACCAGCCTGTGGCGATCAAAGCGTGTGCCACTTCGGCCATGAGGACTGCCCAGAACGGCCGGCAGGTATGCCACAGAATCAGGGAACAGACTGGTATCGACATTGAAATCATCAACGGTGGGCAGGAAGCCCGGTATCTTTTCCAAAACCGCCACAAAATAATGACGTCATCGGAAAAATCAGCTTTGTTTGTGGATGTGGGTGGCGGGAGCACTGAAATTACGTTGTTTTGTAACGGCAGGGTCCAGGCCAGTCGTTCCTTTAACCTAGGCACCATCCGCCCGCTCAACAACCGGGCCCGGCAGCAGGACTGGGATTGTATGAAATCTTGGTTGAAAAAAAATACCCAGGGACATGAGCCTGTGGAGGCCATTGGCAGCGGTGGAAACATTAACAAGCTGTTTAAGCTGGCCAAGGGCCGTCCCGGGACATGGGTGAGCCGGAAAAAAATAAAAAAAATCCGGAATGAACTAGCTGATTATGCGTTGGAAGAACGGATGCGCCGCTTTAATTTAAAACCTGACCGGGCAGACGTTATTATCCCGGGAGCACGAATCTATATTAAAGCCATGGCCTGGGGCCGGTGTGAAAAAATCCATGTCCCCATGCAGGGACTTGCCGACGGCATAATACGGGTCCTACACGCCCAGAGGATGCAGGCGCAGTCCGAGGATATCCCGAAGAGAACGGACCGTTCCGATGATACTATGCCCCTTGCTGAGCATGACACATTCGACTTTTAGGACCGCAGATTAAATAAGTTGGACAGAAACAACTCCGATTCTTCTATAGTCCTGCCGTTGGCAACACAACAAATGATATCTTAATTATATTTCAATAGGTTATTATTCATAACATGGGTTTAAGCATTTAGACGATACAAAAATTGACTTCAACCATTTAAAAAAGGAGAATTGAACGTATGAAAACCCATAACCTGAGGTTCCCGCATCGGCGACAACAGGGAACTCAAACACGCACTGGAATCTTACTGGCGGGGCGCAGGAAACAAACGGATCACCACAGGATCGGTATTTCCGTACAGCCCGGGGGCAGTCCACAGACGATGGAAAAGACAACCAGATTTCAGCCGGAGAAATGACCAAGTGGTTTGACACCAATTACCACTACATTGTCCCGGAATTTGATCCATCCACCGGTTTTTGCCTGGATGCACAATCTCTGCTGGACCAGTTACAGGAGGCTCAAAAGGTAGGCGTAAGGCCCAAACAGGTTATTATAGGCCCCGTAACCTATCTTTTTTGGGGCAAGGCAGAAAATGTTGACAAAATAAACCTGCTGAATAAAATGGTTTTGTCTCTGATGCCTTTCAGCGTTTCTGCATCGGGTGTGTCTAATATTTTTCTGACTTCATGGGGTGTCATCACTTTGGCTTCCACCCGGTCGGAATTGACCGGCATGCGACGAACGCCCTGGGCCACATTGATTTTGACGATCTGTTTATCTATCAAATGATTGAACAGCGAAGATATCGCGCTTAACCGATTGTTAATCGTCCTGGGACTGTGACCCAAATTTTGAAGATATTTTTTAAAGGCAATCACATGACCATGTTCAACATCCCGCAATTGCTCCGGGGCGCTTACGCCAATAAAAGACAAAAAGGAATGAATGGCTTTGTCGTATGTCTCAATGGAATTGTCAGAATTAAAATTGGCTTTCCATAAAAGTTCTTCCGGAATTTCTTTGATCGCCTTGAGGAGAGAAATTTTATTTTTCGGACTGGGTATCAGATCGTGATTCATTTTTTCACCCTAACGGTTTATGGTTTTTTATACCTGATATATAGGGCTGAAATAAATCATGAAAATAGTTAGACATAATGCCTTTTATGTCTAACTATGATCCATCAAGAACCCGGCCAACTTTTTTTTATGAAATATTATTATATAGGGACGATTTTGAAATGGGAGAGGTGTGAGAACCTATCCCTAAAGTATTGAGTGAAAAGGCAGTCATGTTTTTATGAGGCACATATGGCGAAAGCGGCATAAAATAAAAATATGGCGTTTTAAACATAATTTGATATTATGCCGTTATAGACATATTTTATTTGGAGGAAGGGATGCAGCAGATAATGGTCTCCCCCAGGGATCTTGGGGTAACGCTTAAAGAATTGAGGAAACAAAAGGGGATGACCCAGACAGCCTTGGGTAAACGGGTGGGGCTTGACCAGAAACGGGTCTCCCTGATGGAGAGCGGCAATCCCAATATCCGAGTGGCCAGCCTGTTCAGACTGCTTTCCGCTCTGGACGTGGGCATGGCCCTTGAGCCCAAGGCCATTGACGGTACGACTCCAGTCCAAGGGAACCAGGAAGAGAATAAGGATGAATGGTGATGGGAAAGGCAAAAAATCTCAGCGTCCTGATGAACGGTGCGCCTGTGGGGTGGCTGGCCCGCAGTGCCAAAGGGATTGTCTCTTTTGGTTACGACGAGAATTGGCTTTCAGACCGCAACAGAAGACCCTTGTCCCTGTCCCTGTCCCTGCCTCTTACAGCCCAGGTTTATTCTGGTGATCGGGTTGAAAATTATTTTGATAACCTGCTGCCGGATAACATGACATTGCGTAACAGGCTGCAGGCCAAGGTCGGGGCTTCGTCCACCCGGGCCTTTGACCTGCTTTTCCACATCGGCAGGGATTGTGTAGGGGCCGTGCAGCTTGTGCCCGAAGGGGAAACGCCAAATGTCAAAATGGTAACCGCAGATCGGGTAGATGAAGCGCAGATAGAGACAATTCTCAAGTCCTATGCCGCCATGCCCCTGGGGGTGGACATTGATGCCGATTTCAGGCTTTCCGTTGCCGGGGCCCAGGAAAAAACCGCATTCCTCAGGATGCAGAACGGCTGGTACCGCCCTTCCGGGGCCACGCCTACCAGCCATATTTTCAAGCTGCCCATGGGGCGACTGGGTCAAACCGGCTTAGATTTGTCAGGCAGTGTGGAAAACGAATGGCTCTGCCAGAAGCTTTTGGGGGCCTTTGGCATGTCTGCGGCTGACACCCGGATGGCAAACTTCGGTAGCCAGAAGGTGCTGGTGGTGAAGCGGTTTGACCGGCGCTGGTCCTCTGGCAGCACCTGGCTGATCCGGCTGCCCCAGGAAGATATCTGCCAAGCCACGGGAACCCCTTCGGCCCTGAAATATGAGGCGGACGGGGGACCAGACATGACCGCGGTTATGGATCTGCTTCTGGGCTCCGACAAGGCTCATGAGGACCGAACCACCTTTATGACATCTCAATTGCTTTTTTGGATGTTGGGGGCCATTGATGGGCACGCCAAAAATTTCAGCATCTTTCTTCGGCCCGGCAGCCGGTTTCACCTGACCCCCCTTTACGATGTCATCTCAATCTATCCTTTGGCCAGGGCTGGCCAGATTTCCATGCACAAGGTGAAGATGGCTATGGCCGTGTCAGGGAAAAACCGCCATTACAGATGGAACAGCATAACCAGAAGACATTGGTTGGATACGGCAAAAAAATGCAGGTACCCGGAAGATGAGATGAAGCAGATTATTGAAAAATGCTGTGATATGGCACAAGGATGCATAGATCAGGTCAGTGACGCCATGCCCCCGGGGTTTTCTGAGCAGATTTCAGCAGCAATTTTTTCTGGAATACACCAGGCAAGGGAACGGTTGATTAACAATAAAAAGGGTTCGCGACTTCCCGGTAATGAATGTAACCATCGATTGTAAAGATGGAAAAGTTGCTAAATCCGTATTAGAAATTCAATTTGACGCTCGTATGGTGGGAAAAATCAAAGAAATGTTGGGTGCAATTAAACATTTAGAGGGAAATCCACAAGCGATACAGAGAGGGGGCAGGAGGATCAACTCAGTGCTCTTGGCCTCGTGCTTAATGCTTCAGTGCTTTGGCAGACATTATATATGGATCAGGTAGTGGAAGCGTTACGGAGTCAAGGAAGGAAGATTAATCCCGAGGATTTAGCTCGGACTTCACCATTGGTGCACTCGAATTTAAACGTGCTTGGCAGCTATTCATTTGATTTATCTCCAGAGGTGGAAAATGGCGAAATTCGGCCACTGAGAAAGATTTAGGTCTTGCAAAAAAATCTGAGTTTTATTGCTTAACCCGGTTTTCTGTTCCATTACTGCCCAAACCCCGTATGGTTCAGACAATCCCCAAACCACACAATTCCATTATGATGCCCTGGGCCGCCCGGTTCAGGCAATCCGTCCGTTAGGGGATTATACCGAAACCGAGTATGACGCCGTGGGCAACCGGCGTTTTGCCCGAAGATACGATCGCAACGGCACACTGCTGGAAGAAAGCGAATATGAATATGATGCCCGCGGTCTATTAACCCGAACCACAGATCATATGGGATCTGTCACGCAAATCACATATGATGACGCCGGCAGAAAAATTGAACAGACAAATCCTGAAGGCCAGTCGGTTCAGTATGATTATGATGAAGTGGGCAATGTTGTCCAGACCATTGATGCCATGGGAGGTCTCTACCGATTTTATTATGATTTGAACAACCGGAAAGTACGTTCCGTCAATCCTCTGGGAGAGACCACAGCCTTTGTTTACGATCCCAACGGAAACCAGACGACTGTCATCTTGCCTGATCAAAGCACGGCCCATTATTTCTACGATGCCGTAAACCGGAAAATCGGGGAAGAAGACAGGCTGGGTTTCCTTCAACTTTTTGAATATGATGCATCCGGCAATATGACCACCCATACGGATGCCAAAGGCTACGCGTCCACATATGAATACGACGCAGCCAACCGGCCGGTCAAAATCATTGATGCCGCCGGCCATGAAATCACCGTCACCTATGACGAAGCCGGCCGAAAACTCCAGCTTACCGACGCCCGGGGTGCTGTCACAGACTTTCTATATGATGTCCAAGGGAACCTGATCCGCAAAGCATGACCCAAATTTCCTATCCGTCAGGCAGAACCGTTGATAAATACTATGACGAAACCAACTTCCTTGCCACGGTAGACTACCTGGGTAACCAGGCCGCTGCATTCACACCGGATGAAAACGGCCGGATCATTTTTGCCGGTTATGGCAATGATACCGATCTGACCCTGACCTACGACACCATAGGCAGGGAAGAGAGCAGAACGTTTGCCACACCGGGCTCTGATCCGCTTTTCACTGTGTCGGACATGACATATGACGGCCGGGGCAGTCTTACTGCGCAGACCGAGACTTTTGATGCGGTAACAGCAGTTGACGCATTCACCTATGATAACCAGGACCGCCTGACCGCCCGCACCCGGAACCTCACCCCGGCCGGGGAATGGGACTATGACCTTGTGGGCAACTGGGAATATACCAACCAGAACGGCACGGCTGAAACCAGGACAGTCACGGGTGACAACGAATACACCAATGTCGGCGGTTTACTCCCGGTCCATGACGGCCGGGGCAACATGACTTTTGACGGAGACCTGGATTATGAATACGACTGGGCCAACCGGCTGATCAGGGTGGCTTCCGGTGCCACCGTGCTGGGTGAATACACCTATGATGCCCTGAACCGGCGGGTGACCAAAGCCGTGAACACCGTCAGCACCACCTTCGTTTATGATGACGATGCCGTGGTTGAGGCGTATGAAAATACCGTTCTGCGCCGGACCTATGTCTACGGGAATGCTGTGGACGATCCGATTCTGGTTGAAACCGGCAGCCAGGTTTACTATTATATCGCCGATATCCGCGGCAGCATCCGAGCTGTCACAGACAGTTCCGGTGCCCTGAAGGAATACTATGAGTACGGCCCCTTCGGGCTGATGGCGATCTTTGACAATCAGGGGCAGGATATTACGACCACCGGCTCCACTATCGGCAATCCCTACGGTATACCGGCAGGCGGTGAGATAGCGAGTCCGGGCTCTGGCATTACCGGAACCGGATGTACTCTGCTGAATTGGGGCGGTTCCTGCAGCGTGATCCTGCCGGGTATGTGGATGGGGTGAATCTGTATGCCTATGTCTTAAATAACCCACTGAGGTACACTGATCCTGACGGGTTGATGGCACGGGAGGCTTATGATTGGACTATGGATACAGCCTTGCCGGTTGTTTCTGATGTCTCTGCTGGTTTTGGCGATACAATCACATTTGGTGCTACAAAAACAGTAAGGGACATGTGGAATGAAACCTTCTGGGATGGCCAGGATAGTGTGAATTACGATTCAGGAGCATATAAACTTGGTACCGGAAAAACAACCTTAGACGCTGTAACAAATTTAGGAGCTCCTGATGTTCGTTTTGGACTTGATTCGCCGATAGGTGGCATGACAACCACATTGCCTTTTGGTAGTGGAGGGAATCCAACGACTTCTCGTACTACACCATCTATCAATACACCGCTTGCTCCAGGCGTAAACATGAAAATTGATGGAAAGACAAATGTCGATACTAAAAACATTGGTCTCAGAACTAGTATATCAACTCCTTTGGGAGGCGGTAAATTAAACACGGATATCTCATCTATGCAGATGAATTTTAATTTAAGAGGTCCTCAAATGAATTTTCCTTTAGGTTATGGAGCAAATGCGTATATAGGTATCCAGTGGTAAATGAGGGGGATGAATGTTAAAAATAATTCTAATATATGGCCTTATATATTTGTGTTGTGTCTTTTTTATGTTTGTAAGTGAGATTACATATAAAAAAAAATCATTGAGTGCAGTTTTGAAAGATTACAAAAGTATTATAATTAAATGTACTTTAATATTCGGTGTCTTTGTCATAGCCTCGGCTGTTTATCATGTTATGGGTATTTCGTAATTCTGAGGTATCGGGAACTATGATATTGAGTGTGTGAGGTCAAGTCTTTAATTCCGGGTAGAGTAGAGCACTGGTTCAGCAAGTTTCTCCGGTCTTTCGGTATCCTTTCTTCCCCAGTGCTCCCTCATCAAACCGTGCATACGGTTCTCCCGTACATTATGTGAAGGCCGCGCTTATGTTGCCTTGGCTATGCAATAGCCTGTTTTGTAAACAATTTTAGGTTTGCGGCCATCACATAAGTAAAGTGTTTTTTGCGGTTACAGTGATTTTAGGAATGCCATAAATTCCGGATTATTGGACCAATTATCGATAGTATCCGAAGCTGATGCCGGAACCTCGCATTGAGCGAGTGCTTTAGCCTTCATTTCAAGATCTATCTCTGCATAGATGTGAGTTGTATCGAGGGACACATGTCCGAGCCAGGCGCGGATCGTATTAATGTCGACACCAGAACGTAGTAGATGCACTGCAGTTGTGTGGCGGATGGTGTGAGTGCTGATCCGCTTAGTAGACAAAATAGGCAACTTTTGACTCGCAGTTTGGGCAGATCGTTTGACAACAGCACAGATTCCGAATCGTGTGATTGGCTGTTTTTGACGGTTTAAAAAAACTGGTTCATCCGCCCGGCGTCCGACAACGAGAGCAGCTAATTTACCGGCCGTGTGTGGCCATAAAGGACATCGTCGTACCTTGCCTCCTTTTCCCAGGAGTATGACCGATGAAGGAGAACCGAGGTCCAGATCCGCGATAGTAAGGTTTGCCGCTTCGCTTGCCCGGGCTCCTGAGTTATACAAAAAAAGCAACAAGGCATGATCCCGCAGACCTTGTGGGGTGTTGCGATTGGGAGCATTAAGCAATGCGTCCATCTCGCGCTTGTCGAGATAAGTCATGGATGGTTTTGAAATTTTTTTGAAGGGTATTGAACGGACCAGGGTAAGCCAGGTGATGTGCTCTGGGCTACGTTCGCCAATAAAACGTGCCAAGGCATGAATCGCAGCAAGACGCTGATTTCGGGTAGAGACGGAACATCCGCGTTGTTTTTCCAATCGAAGCAGGAATTGGCGGACAATATCTGCAGAGATATCCTCGATCGACAGCTAATCTACCGACTTGTTCAGGTTTTTGGCCGTGAATGGAAGAAATAAAACCAATGTATCACGATAGCTTACTTGAGTGTTATGCGCGAGGTTGCGTTCACCGACCAGATATTCCAGAAGGAAACGACGGATCCATGGCCCCAAAACTTTATTTTTATTCATGATTCACCTCCTTCCGTTGCGTATCGTTGAAAGCGCACACTTGCTTCATGCAGAAGTTCTGGGGTCATCGCAAGGTAGCGTTGGGTAGCCGCCACATTTATGTGGCCCAGGTAGGTAGCCAAAAAAGGTAGAAGCCGTTGCACGTCCGCACCCTCGCGGTACCAGGATATCAATCGGTTTAAGGCAAAGGTGTGGCGAATGTCATGAAGACGCGGTTGGAACCGTCCTCCGTCCTTTCGACGAATATCAGCGCTTTCACAAAGTAGACGGAAAATCCGTTCTGTACTGCCTCGTGTCAGCCCCTCTCCCTGTCGGGTAGCGAAGAAGGCAGAGCGATTCCGTGCTAGGCGTGGGAGCTGTCGTCTTGTCTTTACGTAAGTGACTAGTACAGCGGTTAATTGAGGGCCTATTGGTACCCATCTACTCTTGAAGAATTTGGTATTGCGAATGGTGAGCAGGCTTGCCGGTAGATCGACGTCGGCCAGAGAAAGTGACAATGCTTCGCCGATTCGAAGCCCTGTGCCATAAAGGAGAAGCAGGAGTGTGCGAAATGTGGCAGGTTGAACCTTAAATCTTCGACTGCAGCCCAGGATATCGGTCATCTCAACTAATCGGCGGAATTGGTCATGCGTGTAGATATAGGGCTGGAACAGCGCTGGACGTTTGGGTATTGTCGTTGGTAACGGAAATAATGAAACGTGACCTCGGCTAAGTGCAAACCGGTAGAATCCGCTAAGTGCGTCGAACTTTCGATGCCAAAACGTAGTAATCGGCCCCGTTCCGGTGAGATAATCCTTTACGGCGTTGGGAGTGACCTGAGTAATGTCAATATCCCCCATTGCCCGGCAAAAGGCTTTCAGTATAACGGATTCCGCCCGAAAGCGCATGCCCATGGATTGTTTAAAAATTATATATTCGGTAGCAAGCTGGGAAAGGTTCATGACAGCCCTCCCAAATCGACATCTGCTACCAGCCGCAGCTCTGGGAGGTTCACCTTGGCATAGATTCGTGTGGCAGAGGTGCTGCGATGCCCCAGATGGTCGCCGATTTCCTTGAGTGACAAACCCTCTGTTACCAAATGCATTGCGCAGGCGTGGCGCAATGCGTGCGGGCCTCGATGTATAGGATGAAGTCCGACGTTTGCCATGCATCGACTTACAACATTGTAAAGACCGCCTACCGAGAGCGGTTTAATGGGTGCTTTAAGCGTAAGGAATATCTCGTGACGGCAATTTTGCGGTCGAACGCTTCTTAAGTAACGGATGATTGCGTTGCCGACGATGGGTGTCAATGGATAGGTCTGGGTTCTGCGCTGTTTGGGACGGAACACGGATATCCGGTTGTTTTCCCAGTCGATATCCTCAAGGCTAAGGCTTGCGACCTCGCTCGACCGCAAAGCATAGATCACGAATAGTAAAATAATGGCACGGTCACGGATATTCTGAGGTCGATCGGTAGCCACATTGTCAATCAGGCGATTCACATCCTTCCACGTTGGACCAGAAGGCAAAATTTCCTGGGAAAATAAACGGGGACCCTGAATTGCAGGAGCTATTGCAGGAAGACACCAGCCCCGTTGTGCTGCGTAGCGGAAGAATGTTTTGAGCGCTTTGGCGGTGGTGGCGACAGAGACTCGGGACCATCCCTTGTCGCCGCATGAGGCAAGAAACGTGTCAACATCCAAGATCTCAACTGTGGAAACAGATCGGTTATGATCTTCACACCAATGCAGGAACTTTTTGACATACCAACAATAGTTGCGGATTGTTCTCAAAGACAGACCTCGTTCGGATTCCATCCACTTGGTGAAATCTTCGATCAAGCCCGCAAACAATGGGGGCTCTATGACAACCTCCTCCAGACGCCCAAGGAATCAGAGCCACTCGGTTGCCACCTGAATAAACAACTTACGGGACCACTTCAAAGTGTGGACACGTCCACGGCGACATTGCTGCCTTGCCCATCGGTCGGCTGCTGCTCTGATATGTTCAGGCGTTACGTTCGATGTGGAAGGAATATTGAGTATTTGAACGACTTGGAGAAGCTCCCGGGCAATACGTAACAGAGTTTCATGAGCGCACCCATCGTCTGCACGATATGCAAGATAGCTATCACGCTCATCAAATAACGGTGCCTTTCTGTGACGGGCAAGAACGGCTGGGTAGTTAAATAGTTTTTCTAAAATGGTTGGACCTCCTATATTTGAATTAATGGATGTTCAACCACTTAACCAAGTTTACTTATGTGGTGTCCACTGAAAATAAAGACCTAAAATACAGCACACTACGCGTTGCACATAACATAAGTGCGGACTTCACATAACGTACACGGCTTTCCGATGTTCTTCATCGTAAGGCTTGCGCTATTTTCCCTGCTTGGCCTTACAATAGAGCTTCCCCTGTAGTGTCCTGATTCTAATTGGAGTTAATAGCATAATGCAATCTCCGAATCCTCCGCTCGTTGGTTGCTTGAACAAAGTAGGGTCCCTTTCTTCGGCCTGGGTTATGTTGTCCCTTGGCCTCAAACGGTACTATGAACCCCTCCGACTCCCAATACGACCCGATGGAATTTCGGATACCCTTATATCCATCGGTTGATGGTCCTACACCACCGCCGTATTGGGTCTTCCGCACTGTACTGTACTTCTTCCGATACATGCCATCCCTGCTACCCCGGAAGATCACCTGGAATGCTTCCGTTTTCCCATTCCAGATGCAACTGCCTTCCCTTAATGTCCAGAAAGTCGGCATCTTCAATTAGTTGACGAGGCTACATATCGGTTCACTCTCGTTACGGCCTGCATCTTTGCCCATGGGAAACTTACAACCCCTGGTTACCCAGACGCTGCTTCCCGGTGCTAAGGAGGCGTACGGACAACGCCCCCTACAGGACTTTAACCTGTTAGAACAACAGCCGATTACGGCATACGAACATTATATTTTTATCTGATATTTTAGTAGGATACAACTATTTTCAAAAAATGGGGACAAAATAGCCCAAACGTTTCGGAAGGAGAAACTAAGGGCTAAGCGTGGCACATTTCATTGGCTGTAAATGCTTATCTGGCGCGGCTTTAAATCACCCTATTGCACGATATTGCAGGAATTGGTTCCGCGCCTCGGATAATAATGTGGTTGAAAATGCCATAAGACCCTTTGTCGTCGGTAGAAAAAACTGGTTGTTTTCGTGTACGCCCGCGGGTGCCAGGGCCAGTGCCTGTATTTACAGCCTCATCGAAACCGCCAAGGCCAATGGTTTTGAACCTTACTGGTACCTCAAATATCTCTTTGAAAATTTACCGGAAGCCATGACGGAAGATGAATTTAAAGCCTTGATGCCACAAAACGTGGATAAAAATTTGCTGGAATCCAACTATACAACACCCCGCCAGGCTTAAAAAGGTGTGGTTCATACACCGCTTACGATTTATTGTTATTGTCCTGAAATTCATTATATTCATTCTCATTTAGAGAAGAATTCAATTCCAACCAGTTATCCGTGTCCTGACTGACAATCCAGTTTGAAAATTCCTGAATTAAATTTTTAAAGCGAAACCACTCTTCACCGGACAAAAGTTCCCAGCGCTCCAGCAATAATTCATCAAGTCGAAATATTTTTGTCCCAGCCAGAGAGCTGATAAGCTTGGACTCAAATTCCAGTACCTTTTTTTGTTCAGCAGTATCCGTTAGAAATACCGAGTATTTTGCGGAAAGCCACAAAACAGTCACGAAACCTGAAAGCTCAACTGAAAATTCGACACTGCTGTCAGATAATTTTCCATCCCATAGACTATCGGTTTCCAAAAGTTCTGCCAGCTCACCAGGTAATGCACGAAATAAAGGGTCCATCAAACGATTAAAATAATGACCTGGCTGGTATATAATATATGTTATTGAATGGCTCATTAGAAATACACCACTTTAAATTTTCCATCCCCAAAAATAAAGAGAATCTTGCCGGATACGATGGGTGCACCCCTTTCAATCCGCCTAGGGAGTGACACACGCTTAAATGTCATAAATCCGGCGTTAAATGTTTTTTCACTCATTCCTACTCCTGATCCATCAATTACCACAACATCGCTTTGTTTGGTACCTTTCATTATGGCGGTCTGCGCTGCACGTTCTGTGTTTGCTGTAAGTCTCTTGCTTTCTGCCTTTACATTTTCACCAAATCCCTTGAATGAGATCTCCAACTCCCCGATTTCCACACCTTCGCCATGGACCTTTACTCTAAATCCTCTCATTTTAAGAGCCTCGCCGGTCTCAATGAGCTGATTCAGCTTTGCCTGTTCGGCACTGCTCTTCATCGCAAAAGTTTGGGCTTTTTGCGAAACAGATAGTGAACCTCCTTTGGGTGATGTTAATAATTTAGAGGGTGCGGCTGGTCCGGATTGAAGAACCCCCTTGGTTACTGGTATTTTACGGAGTATGGCCCGATACACAGGGGTGGTGTCGGACAGGTTCGGAATACCAAATCCGGAATGGGGTGCAGCAGCCCCGCGGGTAGTGCGGGTTAGATTGACCAGTTCAAATTTAAATGCACCTTGCCCTGGCTGTATATGCACCTGCTTAAGTATGCTTTTTACCTCAGATTGTATGGATTTTTCCCAGAAGACTACCTCCAGTGTACCCCCTGGTTTCAATCGTTGAAGTGCATAGGGTGCAAAATTAGGCAATGTTTCAGCACTTGCTGTAACTTGCTTCATTGCCTGATCCATCAGTAAATTACTGCTCACTCCGGAATTGGCCTTTTGGAGATCATTAAAAACAGACATTACTTGAGGACCTGCACCACGAATAGCTTTGGAATGGGGAAGCGGGAATCTGACGTAAGCTTTGTCCAGGGTGGAAGGAAAAATGCCTGCGGGTTGATTCTCCGGGAAAAATGAACCGCCGGCTCGATGTAATCGAGTAATATTCGCTGGAGAAGGGGGCATCAGACCTTCTGCGGCTATGACCCTGCTTCCGGGATATAATGACATGAGATGAAATGGACTTTTCACCGAAGGTCCGATATAGGGCTCCATAATTAGCGGATGGGATCTGCGGGGAAAGTATCCACCGCCTCCTGAACCACGAGCAAGCGCGCCCGTACCCGAGCTTCCACCACTTGCCGGAGAAGCTGCCTTAACCCATGAGTTCTGACCCACAACCTTCATTCCGTTTCCTGCGGGAAGCATGGCTCGCCAGCCATTTCTATCAAGAATCATCATGCCGGGATGCCCCCGGTGGGTAAGGCGTATTATACCTTCACCAACCTTTTCAACAATCACTTCCTGACCCAGATTAGGCGGCTTAAAATGTGGTGCCTCAGAGGCAAGTACCAGACTACGGTTTACTTTTCCCAGCTCCACTGCCCGACCAGCGGCCCCGAAGAATGCCCCCAGACCAAATCCCATTGCAGTGCCAATGGCTATTTGTTTTCCGCTCCATTGCCGCTGCTGCCAGAGAGCCTGTGCCATGGGGTCATTATATTTAAAAAACCCTGAATAATAAGATTCAAAACCCATTGATCCAAAAGATGTTAAAGCTCCGGCTGTACCCCATACAAGTCCGGAACGAACGATACCTCCTCCAGCGGCCAGAGGTGCTCCCAATCCAAATGTTGCAATGGTAAGAACCAGGGTAACTCCTCCTGTTACCCAGGCCCGGGTTTCTGAGTCGTCTATAATTTTTTCCATTGCATTATTTGATACCATCCCCCTTCGATATGCCCGTACGGCATCCCCTTTCGTATCCTGATGCCCCATTGTAAAAAGGTTGCCAAGCCCCTGCCACAAAGCCGTGGAAAAACCTTCAGCATACCAAAAGCTACCTGTAAAATATCCGGTACCGCCTCTATTCCAGTCTCTCCTGGCTCTTGTGACAACCCGGGTACCATAGTCTTCGTACAATTCAGAATTTGTTATTTCCGGTTGAGTCCGTCTGTGATAAGTTTTTGCTTTTGCCA
Source organism: Desulfobacter hydrogenophilus (assembly GCF_004319545.1). Lineage (NCBI taxonomy): Bacteria > Pseudomonadati > Thermodesulfobacteriota > Desulfobacteria > Desulfobacterales > Desulfobacteraceae > Desulfobacter > Desulfobacter hydrogenophilus. The sequence continues at coordinate 720,252 of NZ_CP036313.1, forward strand.
TCAGCGGCTGCATTTTAGTTCCATAAAATACAGACAATTTTTTTTCAACATCACTTAAAAGGTTTGCAATCTTTACCTCTTTTTTTGAATTAAGCCGAATTGTACTCAAAAGTTTGGCAACCGCTTTTCCTTGAGCCAGTACAGACTTTAGCGCATGGTCTCCCAGCCTGGAACCTACATCTGAAACATAGTTTTCGCCAATGCGAATTGCTTTGTTAGCCTGGCGGTTCAATGTACCCGCGGTTGCAAGGGTCTGAAATTCTTTTCCCACCTGCTTGATATGTTTTTGCAAAGTTCCGGAACCCGCTTTATCAAGTGCATCAATCCATAATGCCCCGTCAATGGTGTAAACGGGTTTATTGTTAACCTGAAACGTCAGCATTGCGGGTCCATCTGTTTTACCTTCAGGATCTATCAGACCAATCACAATGCCACTGGCTTGAAGGGACAGATTCTCAAGCAGCCAGCGGGTGGTAATTTCATTTCTGACAAATTTTGCAAGTATTGCACGGTCAGGTGAAGGAGCGATGAGGAATATCCAGACAGCATCAGCAAAGTTATTTATGGTTGAAAATATTTTTGGCCGCATTAAAAAATTAAGAGGAATCAATTCTTCACTAACAGGTCCCGCTTGATTGCGCAGCCTGTTCACTTGCGCCTGATCTGATTTCTGGCCTTTACGAACACGTTGGGCCAATGTCCGGGCACGTGCAAGATCAGAAAATCGTTTCCAGCTTGATTCTGAAAGCATGGTTTTAAGTACGGTATATTGTGCAAGGGGATCTGGGTTCATAACTGTAACTTGAATGCTGGAAAGCCCACGCTGGGGGTATAAAGATAAAGAATTTTTATTGTTAGTTCCAGATTTTGAGAACCTTTGAAGAAATAGAGGTACGCCTTGACCCGGGTTATCCTGTTGAGAATCATGATTTATTTTTTGGTGAGATGATGATTTAATATCAGATTTTTTTTCAGGTTCTTTTTTTTTCGGGATCCTGGTCTGCATTATTATTCCATTCTTTTTTTGATATGAAATTCCTACCAAGGTATTGCAATCAGGGGCGTTTCATTGTTCGTTGCGGCCGAAAGTCATACCCCGCTGCGGCCGTAACGCTTATAAGGGGTTTGAAGCCCAACGGAACGAAAACCTACGCTAAGCAAATATGTGCAATAACAAATAGCCGTAAAAATGGCCAATTCGAACGTTTTTTATATCCTTAGGCGAACAGCAATTCTCAGTGAACATTAGTAATTTCCTGAAGGTTCTCAGTTTCACAGATTTTGATCTCTGTTAGCGTGCCATTTCAAGTAAGGCCGTTTGTTTTTTTGGAAAATTTTATCACAATCGAAATATTTGTAAACGACCTGATTGCCAAAGGCAACAAGAATCCGAATACCGATTTTGACAAATCAGCATGCTGAATGTACCAAGATGAACACTAAAAGCTGGGTGGGGCACAAATATGGATCAGGGAGCCCTGATTTCAGAAGAATCTTTAGTAAGAAGATGCAATAAAGATTACCAGTTACGAAATATGATGACTCGAATAGTACAGCGTAATTGGTTCCAGAATTCTTTACGTGCACTGAATTTGGCCCTGGCTTTTTTGAAAAGTGGGTCAGTCAATTCGAGAATGTGGTGCATGAAAAATGCAATCAATATGAATATAAAAAAATTGAATGACAGGTTCTTTTGGCCATGACCCAAATTATGTTCAATGTTATACCCGTGATTTTTCAAGGTGTTAAAATTTTCGTTTTCAATTTTCCATTTGGCTCGGCCCGCCTTGACAAGCTCTTTGACATTAACGTGAGTTACATGAATATCGGTCACCCAGCTTGTTAGTATCGCTGACTGTGTCCTCATCCTTAAAAATGGTATATTCGAAAAAATTGACGGTCGGGGATGTCTCACTACCATTTAACCGCAGATGATTTATCCATTCATATTTATGAAGTCGTCCTTTTTTATCTTCCCATTCTATTATGTTGGCTTGCTCCATGTCCTCTTTATTAAAAACCTGTTGAAAAAGAATCTTGTGATCGGCCGGCTTTGCAATAAGAATAAACGACATTCGCTGCTGCCGAAGCGTCTCAATGAAGGGTCCCTTTGAATATAGGCCATCTGCGGTAATAATAATGTTTAGTTTTGGGTGATCGTTCCGAATCCGCTCAAGGATTCGTTTTCCGGCATTGATTTCACAGTCCTGCTTTTTAGAACCATCCGTGTTTTTAATTGGTTCCGGCGCCAATGGAAAGACATGACGTTTATCAGGACTAATAATAGCTGCGCACAGTGCTTGGTGGGAATAGCTGACCGTCCCATTGCGATGTTTTTTTGTTAGGCAGGAGAAACAGCTTATTGTTTCCGATTTAAAATACTGCGTTCCATCTATAGGGATCAGATACCATTCATCCAGAACACGATAAGACTGAAGGTGGTTGCCGCGTTGAAGCAAACGGAAAAAGTCTGTAAAAATTGGGTATAGTTTTTCAGAAGAAACATTATCGATAACATCCCGTATCTGGTTGTCTTTGGGAATATCCGAAACATTAAACATTGTTTGCAGATTATTTCGCTGCACCTCATCTTGAAGACGTCTTTGAAATTCAAGCATTGAGGGATCTTGGAAAAACATCATGCCCAAGGAGCTGAGACAGACATCATGCAGAGAATATTTTATTTTCCCACTCTGACGGGACTCAGAAATCTCAATGATTCTTTTTGAGACATTTTTTCTGAGATTTCCAAAACTGAGTTTTTTTCAGCGCCCAAGTCGATAGCCCCTATATGTTATACGCATCACAAGAAGGCTATCATAAAATATGTAAAAAATATAGGTTTTTATTTAGTGTAATTTCAATAGGTTAAAATATTTTCTTAGGGATTTTTATAGTAAAAAGGCCTCCCGCAGGTATTCACATTTTTTGTGAATACCTGCGCCATGAGGGATGCTCATGGTCAAAATATGAATGGTTTTGGTAGTAAAAGATTGCGATAATCAAATTTAAAAAAACGTTTTGCGCCCTTTAAAATCAAGGGGTATGAAATTCACTGAGAATTGCTGATATGATATCCACTCTCCCAACGTACCAACCGTAGATTTTATTGTGACCAACGAAGTAATCGGCAAAATTTACGATTTTCAGGCGGGCACTATTTAGCAATTTCAATGTTCCAGATGTTCCGGGCATACTCCTTGACAGCTCTATCACTGGAAAATTTTCCCATATTTGCCGTATTTAAAATCGAACATCTGGTCCATTGCTCCTGATCCTGATACAGGGCACTGACCTTTTCCTGGGCCTGGATGAAAGCGCGAAAATCCGCAAGGACAAAATATTTATCTCCAAGGGCCACCAGCGAATCCCAGATGGGCAGAAAAAGATTGGGCTCTCCGGGAATAAAATGATTAAGCCTGACCATATCCAGTGTGGTTCTCAGCTCTTCATCGCTGTTGTAATAATTCCAGGGATCGTATCCTTGGACTCTTTTCTTTTCCACCTCTTTGGCTGTCAGGCCGAAAATAAAAATATTGTCTTCACCCACCTCTTCCATCATCTCTATATTGGCCCCGTCAAGGGTACCGATGGTAAGTGCACCGTTTAAGGCAAATTTCATGTTTCCGGTACCTGACGCTTCAAGCCCGGCTGTTGAAATCTGTTCAGACAGATCGGTTGCGGGTATGATTTTTTCCGCCTGGGACACACAATAATTCGGCAAAAAAATAACCTCAAGCTTATGGTTCACGTCCGGATCATTATTCACAAGGTCTGCAACGGAATTAATCAGCTTGATGATCAGTTTTGCCTGGACATAGGAAGGTGCCGCCTTACCGCCAAAAATAACCGTCCTTGGCACAATATCTTTGGCCGGATCCTTTTTGATCCGGTTATACAGGGTGATGACATGAAAAATATTTAAAAGCTGACGTTTGTATTCGTGAATCCGCTTCACATGAACATCAAACAGCGTATCAGGGTTTACATCTATGTCCACTTTCCGCTTGATATATTTTACCAAACGCGCCTTGTTCCCCAATTTTACCTGGCGCCATTTTTCACGGAATTCAGGGCTGTCTGAATAGGAAATAAGCTTTTTGAGCTGGTCAAGATCGGTAATCCAGTCCGGTCCAATGGTATCGGTGATCAGGGATGATAAAGCCGGGTTTGCCTGGAGCACCCACCGTCGAGGTGTCACGCCGTTGGTGACATTGATAATTTTCCCGGGAAAAATAATGTCAAAATCATTAAATAATTTCTCTTTGATAATCCTGGAATGAAGGGCAGCCACGCCGTTAACCGTGTGGCTGCCCACGATGGCCAGGTGGGCCATGCGCACCCGTTGTTCCGGGCCGTCTTCAATAATGGAGACCCGGCGTAATAACTCGGGGCTGTCCGGATACTGTTCTTCCACCATGTTTAAAAACCGTCTGTTTATCTCGTAGATGATTTCCATATGACGGGGCAGCAACTTTGAAAGAAGGCGAACCGACCAAGTTTCCAGGGCTTCGGGAAGCACTGTGTGGTTGGTATAGGCAAAGGTTTTTACTGAAATTTCCCAAGCGCTATTCCATTCAAGGTCTTCCTCATCCAGCAACAAGCGCATGAGTTCGGGAATGGCAATGGCAGGATGGGTGTCGTTGAGCTGGACAGCAACCCGGTCAGGCAACAACTTGAAATCGGCGTTGTGCTTTTTAAACCTGCGCACAATGTCCTGGAAAGTGGCGGCCACAAAAAAATACTGCTGTTTGAGGCGAAGTTCCTTGCCCCCCTCTTTCTCATCACTGGGATAAAGCACCTTGGAGATATTTTCCGTGAGCACCTTGCTTTCCATGGCACCGATATAATCGCCCTGATTAAACTCGTGCAAAGAAAACTCCTGGCTGGACATGGCTGCCCACAGCCGCATGTTGTTCACATTCTGGGTACCGTACCCCGGGATCAGAATATCACAGGCCATGGCATTAATGTCTAACGTATCCACCCACCGGTAACAAAGTTTGCCCTTACTGTTTTTATAGCGTTCAGACCTGCCGTAAAATTGAACATTGTATAAAAATCCCCGGCGCTTGAATTCCCAAGGATTGCCCCAGCGTACCCAGTTATCGCATTGTTCAACCTGGTACCCGTTGACAATGGTTTGATAAAATATACCGTAATCATACATGATACCATAGCCATATCCCGGAATATTTAAAGAAGCCATGGAGTCCATGTAACATGACGCAAGCCTGCCCAATCCACCGTTGCCAAGGCCTGCATCCCACTCCTGCTCCTCAATTTCTTCCATGGTAAACCCGGTTCCTTCCAGGGTTTTTTCGCACGCTTTGTTCAATTGCATATTGGTGACATAATTCATTAAAAACCGACCGGGCAAAAACTCAAGGGAAAGATAATAGACACGTTTCGCACTTCTATCGTAGAAAGAACGCTGGGAGTTAAGCCACCTTGTCACCAACCGGTCACGGACACTGTAGGCCAGTCCCTTGTAATAAGTGTCTTTCCTGGGGGGATAAAAATCGTTCCCCATGGTTGTCATGATGTGATGTTTAATATCTTCGTTGAGATCTGTAGCGGGCTGGTCATTGTTTTCCGGAGCCTTGCCCGGATAACTTCTTTGGTTTTCCATGATACACTTCCCCACTTATAATACGGTTATCCCATAAAAATTAATCTTCCTCGGCCTTTTTACAGCCGCCGCCTTTTTCGCCGGTACCCGGATCCAATCCCAGGTGCTCACGTACGCTGCAGATATCATTGCCCTCCACCACCCAGGAACCGTCCTGGGCAACCACCAGAGGCACAAAAGAGATCTCAGCCTTTTTGAGCAGTTCAAAAATTTTGTTTATGCGTTGGTCCGCCTTTTCACAACCTTGTACTGTGCCATCCTCCTTCAAAGTTTTATATGCACCATATCCCAGGTGCCTGCAGATGACATGAGCCGCCATGGTTTTACTTTTTTCTCCCAGAATCGGATATATGACCAGTTTCAGAGCAAGGCCCGTTTCCGCAGCAACTTCTTCCAGACTATCAAGCAGGGTCTTGCAGTGGCCGCAGGCCGGGTCTGAAATAACATATATAAATTTATCGGACGCCCCGCTCGGCGCAAAGCTCAAAGAGACCAAATCTGCCAGGTCTGCGGCATGGGTTTTAAAAAACGCTTTACGCATCTCAACAGCCTCTGCCTCTCTTTCCTTGGCTTTTTTTCGTTCGGCATCAGCAACGTCAGACAGGCTGGACATGGTCATCCGGGTGATGGATACACCATTTTTATACAGACTGCCGGCCACAATGAAATCCTTGCCCGCGTATACCGGCGCAAGACCGCCTTCAAGGGAGAGTACGGCTTCACAAATATCACCCTGCTCTTTTTTAAATACCAATTTTGCATCTTTAGGCACAGGCACCTGGGATTGTACCCACGATAGAGTCACATGGTCGCATACCGATTCTGCACGGCCCGAAGAGACACCGGCTAAAAGTACGAAGAGTCCCAGCATAAAAACAGCAAGGAGCCTAAAACACATCTTGAATGTCATGATCTTAATTCTTCACTCCTTTTTTTACTACGAAAGTCTCAATACGTTGCTAAATTACTTTTCATGTTTTGTTGTTGCTTGAGTCTGGGTATTGATAGACCGGGTCAGCCCATGGTTGTTATGAGTACTCCGGCACCATTGAAAGACGTGGACTGGGGTTAGAAAAAACCTCCATATTGTCAATGTACAAAAAGGAATGCCGAATCCTTGCGGATTTGATCCGTGCCTTTTCCACGCTTTGGGCCGGTATGTTGTTCTTCTGATACCACAAATTCGGATCTGATAAAAATTCAATCAGATGGGTTTCAGCCTGTTCCGCATTCTTACAGGATTTTACAAGGTGAGGAGTAAACGCCGGCCCGTATTGTTTATCTGCGATTTTCTGGGTCTGCTTTCTGGCATCTTCCCATAAATTATCCGGGTCCAAAAGAATAATGGGGGCCAGAGGATTTTCATGGATTTTCATGGATGTAATGGTGATGCTCAACTCCTCGGCACTACCGTACCCACCCGTGTTGATGACAGGCAGGTTGCTCAGTTTCTGCAGATGATCCTGACGGGATAAACGCTGGCCTTCATTATATTTAATCAATCCGTCACAGGTGGTTAAAGAGGCCTGGTTTTCCCCTTCCAACTCAATGGCGATGCCCACGCTCATGATATTATGCCGGCGGGCCAGATCATTGGCTTCCTTCATCAGGCCGGGGCCGCCACCATGAACAATGCCCATTTCATCACCTAAACTCAGGGCCAGACGATTGATCAAGTCAATGGTCAGGCGGTTGTCCACAGCCTTTGTATGTGACCCGTAAAAGGCAAACCAGAACCTTACCCGGTCAAAACGCTCCCAGTCGTCAGGCTCCATGAAGCACCCATGATAAAATGAATACAGCTTGCCGATCACAGGATCGTACCGCATGAACTCACACCTGGCCTGCCCGGCATGGGTCAAAGAGATCATGTGCCGTATATCGTCGTCGGCGAAACACGGATTTTCCGCATTTATAAGAAATGTGCATAACCCGGTTCTTCGCAATGCATCCACCACTTCCCGTTCAGGAAACTGCCGGCCGATGAACACCCGGGAATTCACCCCGCCCAGAACGGACAGCTTACCAAGGGTCTCCTTGAACCTGTCGCCTATCGTATGCGGGATAGTGGGTTCATGGCGGCGCTGGGCACTTTTTGCCAAACAGTTTTTAATAATCTCCAGCTGGGCCTCTCCTTTGGTATCCTGGGCCCGGGGCACCTGGATGAAATTACCCTTGTTCAGGATCAGGCCCATGGCATTTTCATCCAGAATATCAAACAGATTGGAGACCTCGGCATGGGTGAGCAGATCGCACAGCCGGTACCCTTCCTGTACCCTGGCTTTTTCCAGGGGGACGGTCAAGGGATTGTTACTTCTGAAAAACCGGATGCGGATACGAATATCACTCAAGGGAACAGGCGTTTCCCCGAGATGATAAAGTTCCACCTGCCGATTTCTGAAGGTGCGGAAAGGATCCAGCACCCTGGCAGGCAGATGGATAATATCATCTTTTTCCGGGGCGACCACGGCATCAATGATCCCGTAAATGTCACCCAAAGAGATCTTGATGGCCCCCACAAAAAGCGCCCCAGGATTGAGGAGGGTATGCGCCGGATCCATGGGCACCCTGGACCGGATGGCATTCAGGGCGCTCCGACCCTTTTTAATCACCGCGCCAATACTGGATCGGATTATGGCTGCCGGTTCAAAACAATACTGGAAAGACGAGAGCGCCACCTCAATATAATCGCAAGTTTTTCCGGTTAACGCATCGGTTTCCTGGCAGATATCAAACCCTTCATAATAGCCCTTGCCCACCCGGTTACCCACAAAAAGCCGTTTATGAAGGTAATGGCGGACATCCCGGATGCGTAATTCCGGGTCCATGACCACCAGCCGCCCGATCTCATCCCCGGTCTCAAAAGAATCCAGGGCATTGGTCAAAAGAGGATTCAAATTTCGAATCATACCGGAAAGCAGAATCTTTGATCCGTCAATTTCCGGCGCTGGCGGGGATTCACCGGGCATGTGGGTGTCCGTAAGCAGGCCCATTTGAGCATTACCGCTTCTACCGGAAAAAAACCAGGGTTTGCCTTCCTTTAAGGATGACACAATATAATCCGACACTTTGGGAAACAAAAACCGAACATCCATCTGTTCTTCTCCGGACGTACGAGGGGCAATGGTATCAATATAACCGTCCGGACTGACTATCTGGGGTATGTCCATAAGAAACCTTATTCTCAAATGAGCCGATGCAAAAAAAACTGAACAATTAAGGGACAAGCATAAATCCGGGCCACTTGCACGTCAAGAAAAAATACTTTTAGCAATGAGTCCGAAAGAACTGAACCTGGGAACGTGGGCGTCTCGATCGTATTATTGCAATGCTTGCAGAATATCCAAAACGTTTTCTCATAGGAATTAATTGTGCTTTTCTTGACTTGAATCAAGGATTATACGTTTTTTTTCAGGCATATTTATTTTTAAAGATTTGAATGAAAGATCATATATTTGTTGCGTTGCAAAAAAAATTATCATCGAAAGCTGCTGTGTAAGGGTTTTTCCCTGAAAGGAGAATTATGAAATGGGCTTGGGATGCTGAAAAAGAAGTATCAAAGAGTCCCTTTTTTGTAAGAAAAAAGGTTCGCAAACGGATAGAAAAAGAGGCTGCGGAACGCGGACACTCCATGGTTTCATTGGATGATGTTCATGCCACACGAAAACGCTTTTTATCCAACATGGAATCGGAAATTAAAGGGTATCAGATCGAGGCCTGTTTCGGCCAGGAGGGATGCCCCAACAGTTGCGTTGAAAAAGATACTTTGACGGCGCGGCTTGAAGCTCTGCTTCTATCAGAAGACCTTTTGGGATTTCTGCAGGAAAGCGTTCCGGGAAAGCTCAGATTCCACCATGAATTTCGAATCAGTGTTTCCCACTGCCCCAATGCCTGTTCCCAGCCACAGATCAAGGATATTGGTATCATCGCCGCCATCTATCCCAGGGCGAAAGAGACGTTGTGCAACGGATGCATGTCCTGTGTCAATGTTTGCAAGGAGAATGCCGTTGCCTTGTCTAATACCCCATTTCCTCTTATTGATACCCAGGCTTGCCTTGGCTGCGGTGCCTGCATTCACGCCTGTCCCACGGGGTGTATCCTGTCAGAAAAAAAAGGATACCGTGTTCTGCTCGGCGGTCGGTTAGGACGGCATCCCAGGCTTGCCCGGGAGTTGCCCCACCTGTTTACCGAAGCCCAGGTCCTTGAAGTCGTCAAAGCCTGCCTGACGTATTACAAAAAAAACAGCCGGGCAGGCCAGAAATTTTCCGCCCTGCTGGGTGACAGCGAAATTCCCCGGGACATTCTTCAAGTTATTTAATCTACGGTCCTTCGTCCCGGCAATTTGGTTTTCCCGCCGAGCGGTTTCATCAAATCGGCGGGGCAATGGTGACGATGATCCGCATTCTGGTGTCTGCCATAACCCCGTGGGGTTCCCTGATTTCCGAAACCAAAATATCCCCCTCATTGGCCGGAATTTTTGTATCATTCTCTCCCAGAAACCACCCCTTTCCCTCAAGAACCTGGATGGACAATTCTCCGTCCAGATCGTGGGAGTGCACTGGAAACGTTACGCCGGCATCAAGATTAAAATTGATGATTTTGAAAAATTCTGACGTTTGAACTAAAAAAAATCGCTTCATAGCTCCAGGGTTAAATTCGTTTGTTTCTGTGAGTTTTAAAACTTTCATGGTTTTTCCTTTCACATTTATTGCCTTTGATTTAGGCTTGGGATCAGATTAAAATCGTCCAAATAAGACTTAGGGTTTTAAGTCGTATTAAAGGCGCGTGCCGTAATTATATTGTTCCTGATGTCCAGTGGCGCAACGCGGAAGACGGCTTAAAAAGGCAAGTCTTATGTGCAGTTTTATTTTCATTGCGAGCCTTAAGTTGTCATCCTGATTTTTTTTATCAAAAATACCAGATTGTTTCATTGATATATATCAAATTCTCAAAAAAAAATTTGATGAACAGTGAATTGTTCGGACACATTAAAGGCGCATATACGGGAACCGTATTGGATAAGCAGGGCTTTTTTGAGGCTGCCCAGCACAATAAGTAGATAGATCAAATATCCTGCGATGCTTTAAAATTGATGGAAAAATACAATTGGCCCGGAAATGTGAGAGAGATAGAGAACATTATTGAAAGAGCCACTTTATTTGAAGAAAGCCCTGTTAACCGTAGTAAGCCTTCCCAGTATTTTCAGACATGCTGTATCAAAAAAAACACTCATTTAAAATAAACCCCGCACCTTTGGGTGCAATCTGCACCGATGTTGCATTCTGCGACACTTTAACAACAGTTTCGAATATTTATCCCAATAAAAAATATCGTTTTTTCAGTCTATTAGGCAGGCTTTAGGCCTTGGTACACTCCTTGCTTCTATCATAACCAAACCAACCGGCGTCGTTGGTACGAAAAATCGAAGCGGCTGATAAGCAGTCTGTTTTTAAACTGGAGGAAGGATGAAAGATCACATTTTTGGAAATTTAATGGACTGGTGTAATGCGCTAAACACATTGACACGTCTGAGAGATTCAGCAACTTTGGACGATCATCAGGACGCGCTGATCCATCTACTTTGCTATGACGAAAATTGGCTGCTGCGTGAAGCTGCTGTTGAGGCTGCCCTGACATTAAGAAAACCTTCTATTGAGACAGTGAAGCAAATCGTTCAACTAGTTAAAAGAGATGATCTTTACTACAACATTCGTATTATGGCGACAGAAGTTTTGTCAACACTGATTCCGATGGTTATGGAGAACAAAAAACTCAACAAAGACCTTGTCCGCGTGTTCATCAATGAGGCAAACCAAAACGTATCGGCACTATTGTCTTCGCCGGCACCGCCGATTTTCCATGATGCGTTGGACGTTACATATAAACAAATCCAGAAGGTTGTTGAAACGGCTTGATTTACCAACGCCTGATTTTCAGGGCAAAGGACCGCATTCGGCGGATAATTATTATTAATATGGAGACCATGTACAAGATGTTTCTAAATGATATGGAACCAGCCGAGAATCTGTCAACCTGGTATTTTTGCCCGCATTGTCAAAAAAGACTGTTCAAGGGGAATATTAAAACGTTGAGAATGACCTGTCCAAATTGCAACCGGCTTATCGAGTCAGATGGTAAATCTTCTCTGAGTTTAAAAAAAAGAGGATCTAAATTAGTTCCTGGAGAGCAGCAGATCTAATGATCTGTTTAAATCATAATTAAGGAGGCAATATGACTTTAAAAACTGAGGTTATTCGATGGCTGCGGCAAACTTGGGCAAGAAAAGCAGTCTCCTTGTTTTGATAAAAATAAATGAACATTGGAGATAAGTACCGCATCAGGTCATAAAATATTCATGACCAGTGTCTCGAAACGGCAAAGGTATTCAACAGGAAAGGCGACTATATGTTCGGTGTAAATGTTGCCCGATTCCGCCGAGTGGCTGATGCCATAATTGATCAGGGGAGCGTATAAATGAGTTCATTTTTTCTGACTGGAAGCATAGGCACAAGTGTCCCTCTTAAGCGGGTGTGCCCAAAGTGTTTAATTGCTCAAATTGTAGCCTTCAGCAAAAGACATCAATTCGTTAAATGTAAATTTTGCGGCACGAATATTCCGCCCAGGAAAGGCCGAAACTAATAAAGTCGAAAAATTTGAAGTGACTGAATCATTCAAGGAAATTGAAATGGAAAAGGAACTATTGATAACAAAATTTGATTTAGACCGTCTGGAGAGCCTTTTGGATCTGTACTGGGGCCATAATGGCTTTGATGAAAAGAACTTAGAATCCCTGGAAAAAAAGATCTCTAATTGTATTGTTGTGCCACCTGAATTTATTCCAAATAATATTATTACAATGAATTCGACCTTCACGGTTGAAAATGAGGTCACGAATGAAAAAAAGACCTATACGTTAGTTTTTCCGGAAGATGCAGATATCAAGGGGAACAAAATTTCGATTCTGGCTCCCATAGGTATTGCAATCCTTGGGCATAAAGTGGGGCAGTCCATAGAATGGGTTGCCCCCTCCGGATTAAAAAAATTAAAATTCATAAAAATTCATTATCAACCCGAAACCTGTGGACAGTTCAATTTGTAATCAAAAGTGTTCACCTATAGGCCGCAGCAAATGAGTAACGGTATGAAAACCGTTGCCAGAAATCAGAAACCGTTATGTTTGTGAGTTGAAGCAGGTCTTTTAAAAATGATCCAAGGGAGGAATCTCTTCTGAAATCGACATTTCAAACGAGGCCGGGTTTCGCATTCAGATAGTATAAAAAATTGCGCAGCAGTTCCTTGTTTCCATTATGATCGCTACCGTCGAAGACCAAATTGAGCACCGGAATCGGGTTGGATTTTGAATCTCCAAGCTGTCTTGTAATAATGCCCGTATTTTCGTAGGCCGATCCGATTTCAAGGATGCCGTGGGGGGCGGTCTGAGTGAATCGTTTGGCCAGGCGATAGCGACCGTTGCTGCCGGAAAAAAGCGGTAAAATATTATCGGCAACAGTTCCCAGGGTTTCAGGATCGGGTTCAAAGGCTCCTGCAGTCCCCAATACGCGGGCGACCCTGATCATCAGTTGCCGGCACAAGTCGAGATGTTTTTGAATGCCAGGGTCCTTTTGGCGGTTGTTCCAGTCTTCCCAGAGCAGATAAAGCACCTCGGAAAGGGGTTGCCAACAGATCCGGGCCGGAACAGTATCTAGAAAAAACTGGTGATTGAAGGAATTGAAGACCACCGCAGGCTCGCCTGTCACCAGAAGCTTTAGATTATCCGGATCAACAGCGGCGGCTGTACGGGTGGCAAGATCAAGCACAGCATCGGTATTTAGATCGTTTATGGACGCAATCACCTGTTCCAGAGCCTTTTTGCGGCCATGGACCGGTCCGGCCAAAATAATGTCGCCCGCTACCAGGGGAAGGAAAAAGCGGGGAAAAAAATCCGGGGCCAGAATCGCATCTTCCAGAAAAGGCGCATAAATGCGGGTGTCGGGAAAATTATCTCCAAGCAGCGAGGCAATAACCTGGGCGTAGAGGCCCTCCACTTCCGCCCCTTCGGTCTGGGGGATGAGCAGGGCTCCGGGCATACCGGTCATGGCATCTTTTTTGGCATCGCCCATGAGGCTGACAAAGGAGAGATATTCCTTGGAGGCGCTCAGCCGCTTTCCCAGTTCAAGGCTGTCTGAGTCCGTGGGACTGAGGGTTCGGGCCCGGATTCCTTTGGTCTTCAGAATGGCACAGGCCAGCTCCGAAAAGGGAAACAAGGGGGGGATGGCCAGTGGAAGGTCTTTATTCAATGATGACAACAATCGGCCCGACGTATCCGGGAGCGATTTGGGGACAGCCTTTTTGTCAAAACTCAAGGCAAAAGCCTCCAGACGGGTGATGATCCCTACCTTTGAACTGTGTTCGTCCACCTCCAGGTGGAGAAAGGGTTTCCCGGCCATCTCCCTGCGGAAAAGATGAAGCAGGGCCGTGTCCGGACCGCAGCCGTGATTGGTCAGGTAGACGGCAAAAAGGTGAGGGGTTTGCCGGATCTTTCTGGCACCGGCAAGAATGTGCTGGGCAAATGGCCAGTAAAGGTTGGGATAATCCTTGTCCATCCCTTCTTCTTCAGCTTCCAGAACGAAAAAGGGCATGACCCGGTATCCCATGGCCGAAAGATGCTCCGGCACAGACATATTCAGCACCGGATCATTCATGCCGTAGGGTCTTGTGATGACAACAAATACAGGGGTGCCTGACGGTATGGATGATAAAAAAGATTTGCCCAGCCGGACCAGACTGCGATTGTACCTTATAAAAGTCAAAGCGGCCTTCTGCATGGCCCGGATGGTGGATAGTCTGGACTTGCCCAGGGTCTTTCCCAGGTCCAGGATGGTTTTAGCAATGTACCTGGTGCCGAATTTAAATGAAATCTGGGGGCTGAGCAGGGTGACGCCTCTGTCCTCAAGATTCAGGGCATGTTCGGTCAGTTTGGCTGCAGTTTGAAAATACAGACAGCCATAGTCCTTTCTTGCCCAGGAACCTGAATGCTTCATGGTGAAGATCCGGGGCAGAAAAATATAATCCACCCCTTTTTGGAGCAGGTCCTCCACATGGCCGTTGACCAATTTCACGGGGTAACAGGTTTCCTCTAAAGCGGTTTCCCTGCTTTGGTTGACCATATCCCGGTTTGTGGGATCGGAAAGAAGAACGTTGAAGCCAAGTTCTGTAAAAAAACGGTTGAACAACACAAAGAGCTTGTGGAGAAACAAGACCCTGGGAATGCCGATGGTCGGGCGACCAGGAAAACGGTTGGGTTCATAGCCTTCCAGAAACAGGTCCCGGGAACGGGCCCAGATATCGGGCACGGTTTCCAAAAATTCCGGCCGGTTTTGTGACGCATCCCGGGCAGCCTTGGTAGTACCGGCTCCGGGATTTCCGGAAAATGCCCCGATGGTGCCGGATTCAAATCTGGATTGGGACAGAAGTGCCATCCCCAGAGCGCCGGTAACGCTGAAATAAGGGGGGACGGTGACCGGCCGGCAAAGAAGGGAGCGGAAGGCATTGACCACACCCTGGTTATGGGCGATACCGCCCTGAAGAAAAATATGATCTCCCAGGGAACGGTCACCAACCACCCGGGTCAGGTAGTTTCTAACGATGCTGTAGGCCAGGCCCGCCACGATGTCGGCCTTGGCCTCTCCCCGTCCCAGGGCCTTGGATAGCGCCCCCTCAATAAACACGGTGCAGCGTTCTCCAAGGTCCAATGGGGCTGCAGACTTGAGTGACAGGGGGCCGAAGTCCCGGATATCCACCCCTATTTTTTGGGCCTGCTCTTCCAGAAAGGAACCCGTACCAGCTGCGCAAACGCGGTTCATTTCAAAATCTGTGATCACCTGATTTTCAAGGCGGATAAATTTGGCATCCTGGCCACCGATTTCCAGGATAGTGTCTGCCTCCGGGTTCTGGAACAGTGTACCTTCGGCCTGGGCCGTAATCTCGTTGACTACTATATCCGCCCCGATGGATTTGCCGACCAGATAGCGTCCGGACCCGGTAACCCCGATGGACAAAAGGGAAAAGTCTTTTCCCATTTGCTGTTTAAGCAGCATCATGCCCGAATGTACCGTTTCCACAGGGGTACCCCGGGTGCGCAGGTACTGCCAGTGCAGTACCTGCCTGTCCGGGCTGATGAGTACCAGATTAGTTGATGTGGAGCCCACATCAACACCCAGATGTCCTGCCGAGGAAGGACAGGATGTTTTAATTGGATGCAGCCCTTCCTGATCGTCGTCTCCAAAATCGGATAGGGGCCGGGCTGTGCCTGGGGATTTTGATCCGGGCACTCCTGTGTCTGAAAAACGGCAGATCCGGGACAATTCCAAAGCCTGTACCGCCGATGGCACCGCCAGCGCTGCGCCCATGGCGTTGGCGTAGGTATGTTCCGGTTCCAAAAAAAAATCATCGGCAGACAGGTTAAAGGTTTTGGCCAGGGCTTGGCGTACCCCGTGGATTTCCATGACCCGACCGGTCAGGAACACCGGCGGGGAAACCGGATTGCGCTTAACCACGTTGGTCTTATAATTTCTGACCATGGCATGGATCAGACCCAGGAGAATGTCCGGAATTTTGGCTCCGTCCTGCTGGAAGTGGATCATGTCGGTTTTGGAAAACACTGAGCAGCGCCCGGCAATG
Organism: Desulfobacter hydrogenophilus; assembly: GCF_004319545.1. Taxonomy (NCBI): domain Bacteria; kingdom Pseudomonadati; phylum Thermodesulfobacteriota; class Desulfobacteria; order Desulfobacterales; family Desulfobacteraceae; genus Desulfobacter; species Desulfobacter hydrogenophilus. The sequence continues at coordinate 736,564 of NZ_CP036313.1, forward strand.
GGCAGCACCTTTGTTGCCAGGCGTGTTTGCCCGGACAGCCCGGAAATCGGTATGGCAAGCCGCTGGGCCTGTTCCTCAAGAAAGGAACCGGTGCCCGCCGAACAGCTTGAGTTGAAAAAAAACTTCACTCGTGTGGCATCTTTTTTTGAAAAATTAGTAATAAAGCTTGCACGCGCCGCACCGATCTCCATGATGCACCTGGCGTCAGGAACCATGGCAAGACATCCTTCGACCACCGCCGGTACCATATCCAGCAGAAAAACGCCAGGATCCGGGTTGATGCTGTCAGTTTGTGCCTGCAAATCCGAATGCCCGGCGAATTGTTCGGCCGACACTTTTTTTATCTTTTCGGCAACAGGTTCGGCCAGGCTGCCGGTCATTCCCAACCGAGCCTTGGGAAATCTTGAGGCGGTTTCGGACAACAGTGTTTTCAAACAGGCGGCAGGAGAGCCTGAATGCTTCTGGAAGCGGGAGTACACCCTGTTTTTATTCGCATCCAGGACCACCAGTTTGATTGCGCTGGTGCCCATATCAACCCCCATGACAGGAAAATTCATCTTTTACTCTCCTTAAAAATGGACCCGCATACCGGCAAATATATAGGGTCCCACATTTGACCCAAGGGATTCGTCCACAGCTTCGTCCAGAATGTTGTTCACGCCGCCATAAAACGCATACTGTTTTTTGTTGCCAAAGTGTTTGAGAAAACTAATATCCACCAGCTCGTAGGAGCTTACCTTTTCCGTCTCGCTTTTGTACTGACTGCCGATATGCCGTGCCGTAAGTGAGAGGGAAAGCGTCTGGGTGGCCTGATAATTCACGCCCAGAGAAAGGGTCCGTTCCGGGTTGTAAAGCAAATCTTTTCCGGTTTGACCGTCTTCGGTGGAAAGCTCCGTCCAATTGAAGTCGGTGGTGACCCCGTGCCCGAAATCATATCCCAGGTTCACCTCTAGGCCTTTGATATCAACATCCGGCTTATTAACATAGGTCTGGTAATCGTCACTGCCGTCACCGTCGGCGTCCACCCGTTGGATTTCAATCTTATCATTGACATCATTGTAGAAGAGTACGACTTCGTAACTGAATCCTTGATACTCTCCGCCGATTCCAAGCTCATAGCTTCGCAAAAATTCAGGAGCCAGTTCGTGCACTGTTGTTTTGGTGCCGTATACGGCTTCGGCGCCAATCTTTGGGATGTCGCCCGGTGTCGGGGCGACCACATAGAGCTCTGCCGTATCCGGTGCCCGGTAGCCTTCGGCGTAGTTCACGCGAACTTTGAACAGGGGGGAAAACTGCTTGGCCAGTCCGGCTTTAAAGGTGGCTTTGTTGTCCGCATCGGACATATCATCGTACCGGGCACCAAAAATGGCATTAAGGCCTGAAGTAATCTGCCACTCATCCTGGAGATAAACCGCCTTGAACAACTGGGTGTCGTTTACAAACGCGTAACTTGTAGGGTCTGGGTTGATGGCGGCGGAATTTCTCGATATTTCCCGGTACTCGGCACCGCCCACCAGAAGATGATCAGACGTGGCTGCCCAGGTAGATTCCGCCTCGTATCCGGTGATATCCACATCTGCGCTGAATTTGGTATTCGTGGCTGCCGTAAAATTTTTTGCCCGGGTTTTGTTGCGTTTTTCATACTCCGACCGGTAGACCCCTATCCGGCCTGTCAGGGTATCTGTGAATCTGTACTTAAGCGCGGTATTGGCATCCAGTCTATTGTTGTCGTCGGCTGAGTCCACGGGCGTATCCAGAACCATGACCGCGGACGGGGTCTGTCCGGGTCTTGCCTTTTTAAATCCGCCGGCGTATGTGCCGTCCCGGTTTTCTTCAAAGTAATTCAGACCCATCTGTGCATTCAGCGCATCGGTCAGATCCGCATCCAGGGAAATTCCTGTGGAAAAAACTTCCGAGGCATCGCGATAGGTGACGTCAATATCACCGGTTTCCGTGTGCTGGGGATCCGAGGTGACAGGCTGGCTGGTCTGAGGGTTCAGGGCTTTTGAAAAATAGGTTTCAGTTTCCGTATAGGGCCTGGTCTTATTGTAGTTGGTATACAGGGTATACCCAAGTTTTCCCATCCGTCCCCGGGCATTGACACCGGCCTTGTAGGATTCCCCGTCCCCCTGGTCGTTCATCCCTGTGGAGACATCCATGTCCATGGCAAATTTCTTCCGGCCGGCCTTTTTGGTGATGATGTTGATCACTCCGCCCAGGGCATCTGATCCGTAGAGAGTGCTCATGGGGCCTTTGACGATTTCTATCCGCTGGATCATGCTGGCCGGAATCCTGTCCATCTCGTAGGTGCTCTGGGTCTCTCCTGCGGTACGCCTGCCGTCAATGATCAGCAGGGTGCCGTTGCCCCCCATGCCGCGGATGGAGATGGTGCTTTTGGACTTAGCGCTTGAATGGGCAAACTGGCCGTACTGCAGGGTCAGGCCCGGGGTTTTTTCCATGATGTTTTTCAGGGTGGATGCGCCCATCATCTTGATCTCCTCTGCGGTAATCACATCCACTGACGCCGTGATCCCGTCAACCTCTTTTTCCGTCTTGGTTGCGGTGATCACCAGGGGATCTTCCTGGACGATATCTTTTTTTTCGGCCAAAGCTGCATCGGCAACCATGGCGCTCAGTACTGCCGCATACAGACAGGCCATCATTTTTATTTTCATCTGAAGTCTCCTTTAGGAATGGGTTTTAAATAACTTACCCATTTTGTTATATCCGGGAGCGCAGGCGTCCCGCCTGCAGTAACAATGCGGGCGAGACGCCCGCGCTCCCAGGTTAAATTATTTGGCTCCCATTCCTTAATGCTTTTCATCTGTAGTTATCTTTTCGGATTGCTGTTTTTGAAGCGCCATGGTCGCACGCTTGAAATGGATCAGCTCCAAAAGGACTCCTTCGGGAAACTGATGAAATGCACTGACGTACATGCCTATCCGCTGGGCGTGCATCTTGTCCCGGATAAGCCAGAAGTATTCCTTTTGATTCAAAACACCTTGTTCTTTGAGCTTATCAGCAGACTTAATGAATTCGGCAGCCAGATGATTGGCCTGGGCAACAATTCCGTCACAGGCGGCCAGATTCTCCCGGACCCGGGACCCGGCATGGCATTGGCTACAAACTTCCACCATGGCATTTCTTTGTTCAGTCCATTGGGCCATATCTGGCCGAAAGCTGTCCGGGGCCAAAATCGGACCGAGCATTTCCACTGCCCCTTTAACGGTGTTCTGGTCAGCAGAAAGCTTGGGATCCGATTCCTCGCCTCGAACCCCCAAAAACCCCCAACTAGCTTTAACCATGTGATCACCGCCGGGCATGTGGCAGGTCGCACATGTGGGAACACCACTGTCCAACCCCCGGGAGCGGTACAAGGCACCGTGCTTTGAATTTTCATAGGCTTCATACTGGGGATGATTGCCCATGTGGCAGGGAAGGCAGGCTTCGGGTTTGAGCGCCTCCCGGGCGGAGAACCTGTGGCTACCGTGGCAGGCGTTGCACTGCCCCCCGTCCTTGCAGATGCCGTTGTGGCAGGTCGCGCAGGTTTTATCAAAAATGCCGGGAGCCTGGGCTTTGACCTTTTTACCCATGGTGGCTATGGATAGCGCGGCTTCGGCTTTGCCGTGCTTGCCCATGGTAAACCGTTCCGCCTGTTCTTTGTGGCATGTCCCACACACTTTGATATTCGGCATGATGGCCTTTTTTGAATCGGTTTCATTGGTGTGCGCGGAACCATGACATTGGGTACAGTCCATACCTGATTTAGCCATGCTGGATAGCTTCCAGTCTTCAACCAGGAAAGGTGTGAGTTTCGTGTGACATTGGATGCATTCGTCCGGTGCATTGCCCCGGGCAACGGCAGGCGATATCAAATCGCTCCACAGAACTGCCACCAGCATACCGATTATAAAAAAAAGTTTTTTATCCATTGGTATCCTGATCCTTTTTGGCCGGTGCGGCAAATTCAATGACCTCAATCACCCGGTCCGATTGCTCGAATAATTGTTTGACCATATTCTGGAACCGTTCCGGAAAGGATCTCTTGCTTTCAGGCGTTGCATCCGGGCCGATGGCACTCATCAGGATGGCTTTGGGATTCACCGCTCTCTCAGAGTGGTAATTGATTCCCACCTGGCGGTTTGTGTCCAACCGGGTAAACCGGATATCCGTATCAATGGGTGCATTATAAAAAAGCAAATTCCGCCGGTTGAACCGTCCCCCGGGAAGCCCTTCGAATCCGAAATCTGTGGTCGCCCCAGTTATATTGGAAATCACGGAACCCACAACGCCGGCATTGTCTTGGGTGACCCCATGTCTGATTTCAACCTTTATTTCCCCCCTCCGGGGCAATTCTTCTCCATATAAAGCCTTGAGCCCTTCCCGGGCTGCAAGATAGGCCCCGCCTACGACGGCACAACTATGGCCCGCCATTTTCACCGTGTCCACATAGGTGATTTCTAAGATACCTCCCTGGCTTGTCCCGATAAATTCGCCTAAAGGATCTTTCAAAACGATGGGATTGATTTTGTCAAAAAAGGCCGGGTACTGCATCTTTGGGTAATTTTCCGCTCCGTTTGCCGTCCCGACAACGGGAATAACCATAGATAACAAGGCAATCGCCAACATTCTCCAGCTTTGTTTTTCCATACTAATTTTCATTTTTTCTCCTTATTTAAATAACGGCCATAGCCGACCTGGTCTTTCACCGAGATCAGACCACAACAAATCATTAAAAAAACTAACCGGTTAGTTCAATTTTTTCATATAAACAGCCATGGGCTGACTTGATCTATCAGCGCCCAGGCTCAGCCCACAACGAAATCAAGAAAGTAATTCGACATTTTATTGAGACTTTCTTATAAAAAATAGGGTTAAGCATATGCTGCATTATACCTGCTGGCTTGGCCCTGTCTTTGCGTTGCAGCAAGGTTTAACTAATTTTTTAAAAAAAATAATAAAACTTAGGGCAGGAAGAAGAAATATTTCCAAAGGAATAATTTGAGGATAGTATTAATTATTGTTTACAAAAGCTTCCAGGGCCTTAGGATCGGTAATCGTGACACTTTGACGAGAGGATTTTAGCCAGCCGCTTTTTTCCCAATCACTTAAAATACGGCTGACTGTAAACATTGAGGCGCCGATATGGTCCGCGATATTCTGCCGGCTCAAAGGAATATCAATGTACACCCCGTTTCCCTTTTTCCGGCCTGTATTGGTCATAAGGCTGATCATGAATTTTGCGATGCGCAAGGGGGCCTGCTCCGAACATAGTTCCATATAGCGTTGTTGCAAGGCTTCCAGACGTTCGAAAAGCAGAGTGATCAAGTCCAGAGACATTTCTGGACATTTCTGGACGATTTCAAAAAAGCCATTTCTGTCCCAGGAAATGACTTCTGTCTCTTTTATTGCCTGGGCTGTCACTGGATAAACGCCACCTTTAAGGACAATGGGGGTGGCCGTCATTTCCCCGGAAGAGATATAACGAAGAATGACTTCCCGGCCTCGAACATTGAGTTTTGACAGCTTCAGACATCCTTCAACCACCAGATAGCATCTTGTGGCAGGCTCCCCTTCGTGAAATAGATACCCCTTAGGTGAAATGCGTTTATTTATACCATATTTAAGAACATCCCTGTAGTTGTGGGAAAGCAGTGTCTTAAAAAAATGTGGATCAGGTTCTTTCTTTAATTGCAATGCTTTTTCCTTTGTACTTGGGAGTATCAGCCTACACATCAGTGTGTGTTTAGCATTGTTCTTATTACATAATAATGTTTGAAATAAAAGAAATTGTTTTATAATTGTCCAATTAACATAGATCAAGGTCTCACAAAAAAAGCGAAAACTTGATTTATATCAATGAAACAACTCGCTATCTTTGATAAGAAAGATTAAGAATAGCAACTCAAAGAAATGGCATTAAATGAAAATAACACCATTATTAACCAAACGCTTTATCCAGATATTCTTTTCAGGTATTGTTGTTTTTATCGGTATCAGATTTTATTTGTTTGTCTCCTGTCTTGAAAACGGGGGAATCCCCGGGTTTGAAAGGCCTGCCGGAGTTGAGGCGTTTTTACCCATTAGTGCCCTTGTGAGCCTGAAACACTGGCTTTATTCCGGTACCATTAATTCAATTCATCCATCAGCACTTGTGCTGTTCCTTATCATCTGTGCCACTGCAGTCTTTGCAAAAAAAGGGTTTTGCAGTTGGGTCTGCCCGATTGGCTTCTTGTCAGAAGGTGCAGCCAAACTGAACAGGAAACTGTTCAAAAAACCGCTGAAGCTGCCGCTCGTTTTTGACCTTTTATTACGCTGTTTAAAGTATCTGGTTGCCGGTTTTTTTATCTACCAGATCTTCTATAAGATGCCGGGCCGCAGTATAGAGCAGTTTATTCATAGTCCCTATAATCAATTTGCCGATATCAAGATGCTCAAATTTTTTACGGATATGTCCACAACGGCTTTCATTGTTATCGTTGTGCTGGCTTGCTTGACAATCATTATTCGAAATTTCTGGTGCCGGTACCTGTGTCCATATGGTGCTTTGCTTGGGATCATCGGATTTTTCAGCCTGGGAAAAGTTCATCGGCACCCTTCCCATTGCGTCGATTGTGGTAAGTGTGAGACCGTCTGTCCCGGCAACATTGCCATTCGGCAGAAAACATGGATCAATTCTCTTGAATGCTCGGCGTGTATGAGCTGTATTGAAGCCTGCCCGGAAAAACAAGCGTTGCATTTTGAGTTGCTTCCCAGCCGCAAGCCCTTGGGGGCTATGGTTATGGCAATATTTTTCGTATTAATTTTTACAGCAGGTATTACCATTGCCAGATTGACCGGACACTGGCAGAACGACATTCCACTTCAGGTATATTTGCAGTATACTGCTCCTAAGGCTCCGCCAGCTAAAACGTTTGATCACATCAGTCCGGAAAAAATGGAGCGGATGATCCTGATGATGAACCAAGTCCAGGCGCAGAAGATGCAAAATTTACAAAAATCAGAGAAGCCTGAAAAATAACGGTTCCGGGGATATGCTGAACACGGCGATGGCAGTGATTTCCCTTCCAAGGCACAAAAAATTTTAACATCTTTTCCTGTAAAATCTGAGCCGATAATTAGGGCGTCAATCCGGTTCAAAAAGCCAACGGCCATTTGCCGCCATAGACTTTGAATGAAGGCATTGTTAAGGTTAAACCAATGAAATGTATTAATATATTATAGCGGAAAGATAGATACTATATGAAGGATAAGATACGCATTAAAGTCATTGACAGGCTGGGCAAAAAAGGTTGCCACAGAGGACATAAATTAGGCGATTGTTTTGATTTTGACTCGGAAAGAGGAAATCTATGCCCTATGGCAATGCACTGCGCCTTCCCATATATTGACATTTTAAGATACGGCGGCAAACTACCGTTAAGCCGAGAGGGAGATATTCGTTTTTGCTGCTCTGATGCAGACACAGCTCTGGTTTTTAAGTTAGAAATTGTAAAACCGGGGAGGTAGGATTCAAACAGCCCCTACCTCTCCATGTATGCTGGATAAACTGGATTTTTCATCCGCCGTTTTTTTATTCATTGATGATCTCCTTTCATTTATTTTGCATAGCCCTGGATCCTGCTTTGATTTCCCTCTCTGCTACCTTGGTGCCGTCAGTCAACGCCGATGAAGGATAGAGAATAACCCGGTCACCCAGCTCTAAACCGCTGGAGACCTGTGCCTCGATACCATTATTTTGTCCGATCTCTACCCGTCGAAAAGTTGCTTTCCCGTCTATGACCTGAAAAACTGCCCAGTCTCGACCAGCCCGAAAAAGTGCACTGGAAGGGACAACCAGGGCGTCCGCCTTCTCCCAGACGACGATTTTTGCTTCAACACGAAAGCCATGGCCGAGTTTTTTCCATGTTTGCTGCGGGTCAGTGAACCGGATAATGGTATTGACCCGTTGTTCTTCCACGCCCAGGGCGGAAACCTTGGTGAAGCCCCAGGGCTCAATACGTTGGACAATACCTTCCAGGTTGCCTGGACCACCCCAGCCTAAAAAAATAACCCGATTACCGGGGGAAACCTGCACGGCATCGGAAGACAACAGTTCAACCACTACCTCAAGATCACTTTCTACGTTGCCAATTTCCACGATAGGGGTGCCTGCGGCCAAGGTCGATGCACTTTCCTGCAAAAGACGAAGCACCTGACCATTTACCGGCGCATAAAGAGAAAAAACTTTTTCTGTCCTATCGCCTGGATGGTCCGCTACGCCATTATCGTTTTGACTAATCAAACGGGCACGAGCATTATCAATTTCTGCCTCCCGCATGGTAATAGTCGCTTGAGCCGCCTGGAGAGCCGCCTCGGCGACATACGCTTGCCGTAAGGCAAGATCGAGTTCTGACTGGCTCATTACATTGGATTTCTGAAGGTGGCGTGTGCGGCGCAGTTCAACTTCCGCCAGTTTTTTATCCGCGACGGCTTTATTGCGATCGGCGTGGGCAGTCCTCAATACAGCTTCGGCTGTGGCTATTGCCGCCCTGATTTCCGCCACGGTTCTGACATCAAGCGGCGGAGCTATTTCCGGCAACATTTCAGCGACCACACTCTTTTTTCCTATGACTTGATCCCCAGGCTCAACATGTACTCGCAAAATGCGGCCGGCAACAGGAGTTGAGACAATATAAGCGTCATGCACGCGGGTCTTCCCCTCTTCGTCAATGGTGATGACCAGATGATTGCGTACCACTTCACCCATATCCACCATCAATGGACGCGGCCAGAAAGCGAAAGTCAGCAAGGCCACGATCAAAATAAGGATGCTGATCGTTAAATAATTTCTGGAATTCTTCTTGGCCATGTCCGCTACTCCCTCGTTTTAAGAGCGGAAACGAGATCCGCCCTGTCCATATCATGTTTAACAAGCCAGCCGGAGATTATCGTTGCGGCAATCACCGCAAATGCCGCAGCCCCATAACTTTCCGGCGAAAAAATGGCGGGTATCTGGTAAAGATCTGAGCTGAACCCGGCGGCAATGGCAAAAGACAGATAATAGCCGATAAGCGATCCGACAGGCAGAGCTACAATGGTGATGACGGCCAGTTCCCCAAGAAGAACAAAGGCCACCTCCCCTTTGGTAAAGCCAATTACCCGCAGGCTTGCCAGATCCCGGGCGCGTTCGGCATAGGCAATCCGTGCGGCATTATAAATGATGCCGAAGGTGATCACCCCGGCTATTGCGGCCATGACAAAGCGCATCATGCCCGCACCCGTATCCATTTGCTTCTGGAAGGCGGCTCGTGCGTTCTTTTTCACGCTTACTCCGGCAACCGTTGGCATGTCTTTCAGGGTCCGGTAAATCTTACCCTCCATCATGCCATCGATGCGCAGGTAGGCTCCGGAAATTCGGTTTGGCTCATGCAGTGCACGGTTCAGCACCTCCATCTCTATAAAGGCGGGTGAACCCAGGAGAGTCTCGGCGACACCGGCAACAGGAATGGAGATTATCGGCCGCCGGCCCTCGCGTACCTCAACCGTCAGTACCTCTCCAGGATAAATAGCCAGAATATCAGCCAGGGCCTGCGCTAAAATGATGCCGCCTTTGCCTAAGTGGATAGTAGCCAGTTCACTGTCCACGGCCCGGTTCAGGCGTGGCAAGGGGACCAAGCCATTGACTGCGCCGCGATGACTCTGCAGACCGTGTCGGAATATTACCGGGACGATACGTATCGGTTCCACTTCAATGACACCCGGAATGCGCTGCAGCTCGAAGACGGCCTTGTTCGACACTGCTTCATTGAAGGTAACAGTCACATCACTGCGATCAATCGCGGTAAAGGTTTGCTCGACCGTTTGGTCAAAGCCCGCCATAATCCCGATCATCGCCACCGATAAGGCCATGCCCGCCGCTATGCCGATCATCGCACCAATCATTCTTCCCGGCTGACGGGTCAAACGGCGCAACACCATCCTGCTGGGTTGGTCGAGAACGAAATTCAGTGCCTGGCCGAAACGACCGGTGCGACTATAGTCCGGGGGAGCAGGCGGGCGCATGGCCGATGCCGGGGTGAGGGCGAAGACCCGGCGCAGTACAAGGAGCCCACCGGCCGACGCGGCCCCCACGCTCACCAGAAAACCGGTCACGAAAGAGGCGGGATCAAGCTGGAATATCAAAAAAGGAAATTTGTAATACTCCAGATACAGATTAATCATCGCCCGACCGGCAGCGATGCCAAAGAGACAGCCGGCAGCAGCACCTCCGGCGGCGATGGCAATTATCAACTTGAAATAGTGCGAACCAACCTCAAAATCAGTATAACCAAAAGCCTTGATGAGGCCTATCTGTTCCCGTTCGGACTCCACCAGGCGGGAAATAACAATGTAGAGCAGGAAGGCTGCGACAGCCAGAAAGATCGGCGGGACACTGGTGCTGCTTGCCCGCAGGCCGTCGATTTCTTCACTGACGAAACGGTTGGAGGTCTGATCCTCCCTGCCGTAGGCTCCCAGCCCGCCGTAGGATTCGAGAATCCGATCGGCGGCATCGAGTACTGCGGGAAGACGGGCGTCAAGTCCGACAGACAGGAGTGCTTCGTTAAAGGCCCCTTCCATATCATAGGCGGCGGCAAGCGCTGTACGGCTCATCCAGATGACGCCAAACCTGGCATTGTCGGTTATCAGCTCGCCAGGTGCGGTGGTGTAGAGAAATTCCGGTGCCTGGGCGAGGCCGACAATACGCAGGCTGCGCCTTTTGCCGTTCATGGTGACGGACAGGCTGTCGCCGGGACGCAGCTCGTTTGCCGCAGCAAAACTCTTCAAGAGCAGAATTTCGTCGGCGTGATCGCTCTCCAGCCTGCGCCCATCGGTCAGGTAGATATCGTTTAAGCGCGGGGTGCCGAAATCCGGCAGTGAAACCGCCTGGGCCTGCAACGGCAGATCGCGGCCGGGCAGGTCAATCAGAGCGCTGCCGACAACCCGTCCTTCGGCGGAAGAGACACCTGGGATTGCGGCAAGATCGGTAATCCGGTGTTCAGGAACGCGATTAACCGGAACGAATACATCGGCAAGGCGATATCGTTCATAATAGGTACGCCGCGTTTCATCCAGTGACGTAACGAGTCCGGTCATCATGACCAGCAGCAGCACGCCAACGGCGATGACGGCACCAATGGCCACCGCCTGGCCCTTAATGCGCCAGAGGTCGCGCACCAGCTTGCGGTTGAGTGAATTCATCGACCGGTCACCATTCGATATCTTCGGGGCCCAGTTTAGTCTTGTTGACGACAATCTCACGAATGGCGCCATCAGCAAAATGGATAACCCGATCCGCCATATCAGCAGTGGCGGCGGCATGTGTGACGATAAGCACCGTTGCGCCGAGGGTTTCGTTTATGTCTTTTAATACCTGCAGCACAGTTCGTCCGGTGGTGCTGTCAAGCGCCCCGGTGGGTTCATCGCAGAACAGCACCGTTGGTTGCTTGGCCACCGCCCGGGCAATGGCGACCCGCTGCTGTTCGCCACCGGAAAGCTGAGAGGGAAAATGGTCGGCCCGATCACGTAGCCCGACCAGTCCAAGTGCTTCTTCCGGATCCATGGGATCGCTTGCTATTTCAGTCACCAGTTCAACATTTTCATGGGCGGTAAGGCTGGGCATCAGGTTATAAAATTGAAAGACGAAGCCGACATGGTCACGCCGGTACCTGGTCAGCTGCTCATCAGTCATATCACTGAGTTCCTGGTCCTGAAAAAAAACAGTCCCCTCTGATGCCCGGTCCAGACCACCGATGATGTTGAGCAGGGTTGATTTTCCGCTGCCGGAGGGGCCGAGCAGCACAACCATTTCACCACTTGGAATCTCCAGGTCGACCCCGCGCAGGGCATGCACGGCCGCCGCCCCCTCACCGTAGATTTTGGTGAGGGCTTTGGTGGTGAATGCCGGTAAAGATTTTTTTAGTGGTTGGTCCTGCACAATAATTTCCTTCGATGTCTTTACATCTGATAGGCCCAGTGGAAGCGAGGCTGTCATGAGAGGCAAAGTAGATTATACCTCATTAATATCCTTGGCAATCAACGACTTGACGATCTCTTCAGTGACAGGCTTTGTGCCTATCTTGTAAGCCTCTTCTCAATATATTCCCTTTTGCTGGCCACAATACCATCCATGGTAAAAATATCAGCACGAGATCCAATTTCCTCTAAAATTGGCCGTTGTAAATCGCATTTCAACTTTGGGTGGCCGGCTATCAGTATCGAGAGACATCCACCATCCATATTGATGGTTTCAAATAATCGTACTTTTCTTGATCATTCCTTTCGGCGGCTTGAGGTATCCATAGGGAGTATCCACGCCATGTATTTCCAAAATCCTGATAATTTCAGCTGTCGAGAGCCTGTGCCCCTTTCTATTGCTTGATTTAATCTTTATCGCCGCGATCACCTCACAGTATTTTTTCAAATCCTTTTTTTCGATGGATCTGGGATTGCCGTAATCAGATCTTCGAAGCGATTTGGGTTTTTTACGTTCCCGCAATCGCCTGTAGACCGTGTTTATAGAAACGCCATAAAGATCAGCAAATTCAATGATGGTTTTTTTTCTCTCTGAACTCCTGAAAGGCAGTGGTTCAATTGGATTGATTAATTCGAACAATCGTTCTTCAGGAATCCTTTTTTGAGGCATTGCTTTATCCAATATCCGGCATAGAAACATACCGGTACAATGTAGCCCTTGAAATATTCAAGGTTTTACAAATATCATTTATTTTCATATTTTTATCGGCATGTAATTTCTTTGCCGATAACACTTTCGGGTTATCCGGACGGATCGGCTTGCGGCCGCCAACAATCCCGCGGGATCTCGCGGCGGATAATCCAGACTTTGTTCTTTCCCGGATCAGTTCCCGTTCAAATTGGGAAAGAGCTGCAAAAATATTGAAAACAAGTTCACCGGATGCAGATGTTGTATCAATAACACCGTCATGCAGCGATTTAAAACCGATACCCCTGGATTTAAGATCATTAATAATGGTAACCAAATGCGGCAGAGATCTGCCCAATCTGTCCAATCGCCAGACAACCAAAGTGTCTCCCTTTTTAAGGGACTGCAAACATTCTTCTAACCCTGGTCTTTTACTTTTGGCACCACTGGCAATATCGAAAAAAACGTGGACGCAATTATAAGAGTTCAGTTCATGAACTTGAGATTGTAGATTTTGGTCACCCGTACTTATTCTGGCATAGCCTATAATTCGTCCCATATGCTGCTCCTTGAACCTAATAGTCTCATCTATTTTTGGCATTGTCAAGATAATGTGATTTTGATTTTTAAGACTTAATTTGAGACATAAAGAGGGTTGTTTTTTCGTTTTAAATAGCCAGAATAAGATCAGTACCATCAAACGAGCGTTTTTTGAGACTTAATAAAAAGCTGAAGTTTCCTGAAAATTAGAATCGGTTTGAGAAAGCCTCAAGATGCAGTTGGCATGGAAATTGAGTTTCATTTTTCATGCCAAATTTAAACGGTTTATTGAAATAACATGCTGAATTTATTTAAAATAATCGATAAATAGATCTTGGAAGGTAGGCGCTCCTATGGTATATTTTAATTGGCTAATTAATTGAAATTAATCGGAGCGGAGTAGCGGAGGGGTCGGACCAAGCAAATTATTGCAACCTATTGTTAATAAAAAGGAAAATTTTTAAATATTCAATAAAACAGCTCTTAGCGGCTTTGTTTTGACACCAAAATAAACCTTTTTAAGGGTGATTTATATCATGAGAACATGATATAAACAATTAACATGGCTCGCGCAAATCGACATTTTCTATCTGGATACGCATGGCATATAACTCATCGCTGCCATAATAAAGAATTTTTGCTTAAGCTGGTTAAAGATCGACAACGCCTATTATACTGGTTCTTCCAGGCAAAAAAGAGATATGGGCTTTGTATTTTAAATTACATTATTACCTCGAATCACATTCATCTGCTTGTTTATGATAAAGGCCGCAGTCCAGATCATATCCCAAGATCAATACAATTAATTGCAGGAAGAACGGGACAAGAATATAACCAACGGAAAAATCGTAAAGGTGCCTTTTGGGAAGATCGATATCATGCCACAGCAGTGCAAGATGATTCTCACTTAATAAAATGCATCAACTACATTGACTTGAATATGGTTCGTGCCGGGGTTGTGGATCATCCAATAAAATGGAAGCAATCTGGTTTTAATGAAATCCAAAATCCCCGCAAAAGATATGGATTAATAAATTATGATTTTCTGATGAAACTGTTAGGTTTTTCCGATTACGATTCGCTAAAAACGGCTCATAATCAATGGATTGAGTTGGCTTTAGATCAAACAAACAAAAAAGATCCTGCGTGGACAAGAAGTATTGCTGTTGGGGATAAACAATTTATAGAAAAGACCAAAGCACTTCTTGGGGACAAGGCCAAAGGACGCGAAGAAATTAAATCAGGAACTGGGTTTGAACTAAAAGAAGAACAAGCACCTTATGGGAATTTTGAATTAGATTTCGATAATAAGTTTTATTGGGATATAGACGATTTTCTTAGAAAGCCCTTTTTGATATCAAAATAGCCCTTCTAAGAGGCTGAAACGGTAGGTAAATCAAATTATTATTTATAATATTAAATAATTAGGTTGTCTTGCTTGGTCCGACCCCAAAATACAAAATACACAAAATACCAAAATAAAAATAAAATGTGACCCAAAATAAAATGTGAGCCCAGGAGCTAACAGAGCAACGTATAATCAGAGCCCAAAATCGGAATTATTCCGAGCCGTTACAGGTAGTATATCCGCAACATTAAGCGAAAAAGGGGATGCTATGAACAAATCAACCGCAGCAAAAAACCGTCCGTTAAAGATCAGCCCGGAGCAAACCGTCCGCGAACTGGTGGTACAGCACCCTCAGCTGCGTTCGGAGTTGGAAAAGCTTGGGATCGACTATTGCTGCGGTGGACTGCACCCTCTGTCCGCCGCGGTGCAGGCGGCCGGGCTGAAATGGCGCACGGTTGAAGACAAACTGAAACAGGCCTGGAGTTCCGCGCAAAAAGAGGAACCTGCGACGGACTGGAATGCGGCCACGCTCACCGTCTTGACCGACCATATTCTCGATAAGCACCACGCCTTCACAAAGGAACAGCTATTGCGTCTCGACGGACTGCTGCAGAAGGTTCAGCGCGCTCACGGCGAAAAACACGGCGAGCTGCTGAATCAGCTGCGGCAACTGTTTGACGGGCTCGCTGAAGAACTCTCGGCGCACCTGCTGAAAGAGGAGCAGATTCTCTTCCCAGCCATCAAGGGCATTGATGCCTTTATGTCGGGAACCGGCCCTCGGCCGGTCGTCCACTGCGGAACAATTGAAAACCCGATTCGGCAGATGATGCTGGAGCATGATCACGCGGGGAATGTCTTGGTAGACATCCGCAAGCTGACCGGAAATTACCGGCTTCCCGCCGATGGGTGCCGGACCTTTGCGGCGCTCTACGACGGACTTCAGGCTTTGGAGGCCGACCTGCACGAGCACATTCATCTGGAGAACAACATCCTGTTCCCGAAAAGCACGGCGCAGGAAGCGATGATCAATTCCTGATCCCGGAGTCGAGCGTTTGGTGGGGCCTTTTCCGGTAAGGATGAGTAACATATAGAATACAGGAGGCATTTAATGAATCGAAACATAGCACAGAATATTAGGGTGTGGCCCAACTTTTACATAAGATGATTGTTTAATTTGACAAAGCAGGCTTAAAATTAAGCCGTTATCAAATTTTATGAAAATACAAATCAATATTCTAGCCTAATTTCTTACAATAGACATTTGAGAAGAGTGATCGAAATAACATTCTGTGCAGTCCGATGAAGGTGAACAACCAGGCTAAAAGTGCTAAATAGATAAAATAGTGGGGGATTAGCATTAGAAATCTGAAATCAAGAGCGTCGGCCAGCTGATAGGTGCAGGTCGTGTACATTCCTAACGGGAAGACCATTCCCCAGTATTGAGGTTCATACTTGATCCGCACACGACGGACAACCAGTTTCCAAATCTCAAGAATAAATAAAAACGGAATCCACGAATAAGTGGCTCCCCGGGGACAACCACGGGGTTCGTGGTTGGGATAACCTTATCCGCAATCCGGATAATCCGTATTCTGAGTTTCCCAAACCAGGATGCCATTTTTAACATAGACATCCCAGGAACAGGACCCGGTGCAGTTGACGCCATGGGTGGAGCGGACTTTTTTACTGCTTGCACTGAGAGTTTTTATTTAAAAGCTTTATGATCTTCATCATTCGTCTATTTTTGCTTTTAAATCAAACACTTTTTTTGGGATAAGAAGACGCTTTTTGTCAAAAAAAATATACTGAATCAATAAAAGTCCTCAAAGACCGGAATTTGAGAATCTGCGGTCCTAACACCAAACCAGTCCTAATTTAAAGGGACTTTAAAACGCATCTGTCATACGTCCTGAGAATTGGCCTGGGCCGACAAGGAGTTACAACTGTTTTTTAAAAAAACGGGTTGACAAATCCCGCACAAGGGCTAAATTGATAGTAATCAATTACTCACTTTTATGGAGATTCAGATGAGCGCATCAAACAAATATCTTCCGGCTGAAGAACGACGGGCGGTGACGGTAGAGGCGGTGGTCGAGTTGGCTGGTGAACAAAACCCGAGCGAGATTACCACGGCTGCCATAGCCAAACGCATGGGATTGACTCAGGGTGCACTTTTTCGTCATTTCAAAAACAAGGATGCCATCTTACAGGCGGTTATGGAATGGACGACCGAACGGTTAATGTCCCGCATCGAAAAAGCAGTACACGCAGAATCCTCTCCCCTTGCCGCACTAAAAGGCATGTTTATGGCGCATGTGGGCTTTATAACAGAGCATCCCGGTATTCCACGCATGTTGTTTGGTGAATTGCAACGCTCGGAAGAAACTGCGCCCAAGAGAATGGTGCAAACGCTCATCCGCCGTTATACGGAGCACCTCAATCGTTTGTTTGAACAGGGAAAAACCTGCGGTGAGCTTGATGGAAAGCTTGATAACGAGGCTGCGGCTTCCCTCTTCATCGGCACCATTCAAGGATTGGTCATGCAATCGTTGATAACCGGAGATGTGGGCCATATGCGCCGCAATGCGCCGAAAGTATTTACCATATATCAAAGGGGCATCAGGAGGGCATCATGAAAAAACTGCCTTTAAAAAAACGGTCATTGGCACTGATAGCGGTACTTGTTCCTCTGCTTGCTCTTTTTATCTATGTGGCCTTGCGTTCCGGGCCGCTTGCGCCGGTATCCGTTGTATTGGCCACGGTCGAGAATAAGAGCCTCTCACCGGCACTATTCGGCATCGGAACCATTGAGGCCCGTTACACCTACAAGATTGGTCCAACGGTTGCGGGGCGAGTCAAACGCCTGGACGTACACGTAGGTGATCGTGTCAAGGCTGGCCAAGTGCTTGGTGAAATGGACCCGGTGGATCTTGATGAACATATCCGGGCTCAGGATGCCACGCTGAAACAAGCAGCCGCTCAATTAAACGAAGCGCAGGTGCGTCGGGATTATGCGCAGACACAGGCTTTGCGTTACGAGCAGTTACTTCAAGCGCGGTCCACCAGTGAGGAAGTGGTAGCCACTAAGCAACACGACCTGTTGGTTGCAAAAGCGGGGCTGACTGCAGCACAAGAGGAGCTATCCCGTTTACGTGCCGAACGGGAGGCGTTAGCGGCGCAGCGCAATAACCTGTCTCTTATTTCGCCAGTTAACGGCCTGGTCGTTTCGCGTGATGCCGAACCGGGAACTACCGTGGTCCCAGGTCAGGCTGTCGTGGAACTGATCGATCCGGACACCCTCTGGGTCAATGTCCGCTTCGATCAGATTCGTGCGCAGGGTCTCGCCCCAGGCCTATCCGCCCAGATCGTATTACGTTCCCAGGCAGGGGAACAAAAGGCCGGACGTGTACTGAGGATCGAACCCCTGGCAGATGCGGTAACAGAAGAAACCCTTGCCAAGGTTGTCTTCGATCAAATTCCTGATCCACTGCCGCCTGTCGGCGAACTGGTCGAAGTCACGGTCACCTTGCCGACCCTTGGGGCAACGCCGATTGCCCCCAATGCCGCCATCCACCACCTTGACGGCAGACTGGGCGTGTGGCAGGTCACCCATGACGATCTTCACTTTACACCCGTTTCACTGGGGATTGCCGATTTGGAGGGCCGTGTGCAAATACAAAAAGGGCTCAAGGCGGGTGACCGGATAGTGGTCTACAGCGAAAACACCTTGAATGCGCACAGCCGGATTCACATCGTTGACCATATTCAGGGGGTGACGCAATGATCAGTTTAGCAGGACGCGACATCATGCACTCCTGGGGAAAGTTCGTCTTTACCGGTATGGGTCTTGGGCTGCTCATCGGCATCACACTGTCCATGGCGGGGATTTATCGTGGTATGGTGGACGATGCCAAAGTGTTGCTCGACAACAGCGGTGCTGATCTCTGGGTGGTACAGAAGGACACCCTTGGGCCCTACGCTGAGTCATCAAGTCTCTACGATGATATCTGGCGTGGGATTCGAGGCATGGCGGGGGTGGAACGGGCGGCAAACATCACTTATCTCACCATGCAGGTGGGCAAACAAGAGGGTGACGTGCGTGCCATGGTTACCGGCGTCACGCCCGGCGGGCCAGGAACACCCGGTTGGCCACCCCATCTCATTGCGGGTCGCCAGATTACCCGAAGCCATTACGAGGCTGTTGCCGATATCGCTTCCGGATTTAAACTGGATGAACGTATCCAGATCCGCCGTAACCAGTACACCGTAGTCGGGCTGACCAGGAGGATGGTCTCTTCCAATGGAGACCCGATGGTGTTCATTCCGCTTAAAGATGCCCAGGAAGCCCAGTTTCTCAAGGATAATGACGCCATCCGAGGGCAGCGTCGACGCACGGCCGAGAACCCTGCCCTCAATCCCCTGCTTGATGCGGTTATTGCCTCGCAAACCACCAACCCTTACGTCAATGCGATTTTAGTGCAGGTTGAAGCAGGCCATGACCCGGAAAAAGTCGCTGGGTCGATCCGTCGCTGGAAGCGCTTAACCGTCTACACCCGCAGCCAGATGGAGGAGATTCTGGTTGGTAAGCTGATCGCTACCTCCGCCAGACAGATCTTCATGTTCCTGGTAATCCTTTCGATTGTCAGCTCTGCCATTGTCGCCTTCATCATCTACACCCTGACGCTCGGGAAAATTCGTGAAATTGCCGTCTTAAAACTACTCGGCACCAGGAACCGCACCATTGTCGGCCTGATCATGCAACAGTCCATCGCCCTGGGTTTGATCGGCTTTGTGGTGGGCAAGATCTCGGCAACTTTATTAATGGCGCCAATCTTTCCCAAATATGTACTGCTGCAACCGCTCGACTCCGTTATGGGTTTTATGGCCGTGGTCATAATCTGCGTACTATCGAGCATTATCGCCATTCGTGCCGCGCTCAGGGTCGATCCGGCCGAGGCCATAGGGGGATGACATGACAGCAAAAGGTATTCGTATTGAGGGGGTAAAAAAACGTTATGGCAGCGGAGATACTGCCGTTGATGCCCTGAAGATGGTCAACATGCACGTTGCGCCGGGTGAAGTTGTTGGACTGATAGGTCCTTCTGGATCTGGCAAAAGTACGCTCCTTAAATGTTTGGGCGCGGTGATCGAGCCGACCGCCGGAAAAATGATACTCGGAGATGACATCATTTATGACGACGGCTGGAAGGTCAAAGATCTTCGTGCCTTGCGGCGGGACCGGATCGGCTTTGTATTCCAGGCACCTTATCTGATTCCCTTCCTCGACGTCACCGACAACGTCGCCCTTCTGCCCATGCTGGCGGGAATGCCAAACACCGAGGCGCGTAAACGGGCAATAGAATTGTTTAAAGCGCTTGATGTGGAACATCGCGCCAAGGCCATGCCCTCTCAACTCTCTGGTGGAGAACAGCAACGCGTGGCTATTGCACGGGGACTGGTCAATCGTCCCCCGGTAATACTGGCGGATGAACCGACCGCTCCGCTGGATAGCGAGCGCGCCCTGGCTGTAATCCGAATATTGAACGACATGGCTCAAAAATTCGAGACCGCCATTATTGTCGTCACCCACGATGAAAAAATCATTCCCACCTTTAAACGCATATATAACATCCGTGAAGGGGTGACCTATGAAGAAGAAGGTGAAGGACGTGTTTTCAAATGAGGTTAATCCAGAAAGGCCATTTAGAAAAACCTTCAAGGAGCATTTTTATGGAAAATAATAATAAGATTGTTCATTATGCCTTAATAGGAGTGTGTCTTCTGACGTTTGCGGGATGTGCTGTTGGGCCTGACTTCCAGCGTCCAGCCCCCCCTGATGTGACTGGTTATACGTCCACCCCGCTGGCTGCAAATTTAAATTCCTCCCCCACCATGCTGGGTGATCCACAAAACATTATTAAAGAAGAACGCTTAAATAAATATTGGTGGCGAGCGATGGGCTCCGAACAACTAGAAACGCTCATCTGTGAAGCCCTGGAACATAACCCAACCCTGATGGCGGCAGAGGCTACCTTACGTCAGGCGCAGGAACTTTATGCGGCGAAGGCTGGTTCGACACTTTATCCCCAGGCTGACGCCAACCTCACCGGCCAGCGCCAGAGATTCAACCCCAATTCATCGGGGCTGACCGACGACGCCAGGGAATTCGGTCTTTACAACGCCGGCGTAGGCGTTACATATACATTTGACCTGGCCGGAGGTAATCGTAGGGCGTTGGAAGCTCTGGCCGCCCGAAGCGATTATCAGCAGTTCCAATTAGAAGGCGCTCGCTTAACACTGGTGGCAAATATCGTAACAACGGCTATTACTCAGGCAAGCCTGAAAAGGCAGACTGAAATTATAGAAAACATCTTAAAGTCGCAGGAAAATCAACTCGAACTTACCCTGGAACGTATCCGTCTTGGTCATAAAGAACCGGACGATGCGTTGGCCTTGCAAACACAGTTGGAGCAAACGCGCGCCAAAATACCGCCGTTACATTATCAACTTCAACAGAACGAACATTTTTCAGCCGTTCTTGTCGGTAAAGCTCCAGGCGAGGGCCTGCTGCCGTCGTTTACCCTGGAGGATTTCACCTTGCCGCCGGAGTTGCCGCTGTTAATCCCCTCTGAACTGGTACATGCAAGGCCGGATATTCTCGGCGCTGAAGCGCTGCTGCATGCCTCTAATGCAGAATACGGGGTTGCAATATCGAAACTATATCCCCAACTCAACCTTAATGCCGATCTTGGATCCCAGGCTCTGACGACCGGTGCGTTGTTCGGCGGTGGTTCTGCTGTTTGGAGTCTGGTGGGGCAGCTGACACAACCCCTGTTCAATCCGGGCTTGCCCGCTGAAAAGCGAGCGGCTCTTGCGGCCTTTGATACGGCTGCGGCAAACTACCAGTCCGTTGTTCTGGAAGCGCTTCGCAACGTGGCTGATGCATTGCGAGCACTGGAGAATGATTCAAAAAGACTGGAGGCTCTTTCTGCCGCTGATTTCGCTTCTGAAAAGTTTTTAGAGTCAACACAGCGTCGGTATAGGCTTGGAGCAGCCAGCTATTACGATCTGCTTATCGCACAACAGCAACGCCTTCAGACCGAACTCGATCTAACAGAAGGCCAAGCCAAACGGCTGGTTAACACTGCCGTTTTTTACCAGGCAATGGGCGGCGGTTTAAACGGCATTACCGAAAGCACTGGCGATGTGTTGGAGGCTCAAAGCGCGGAGCGGAGCGCCTCGCGATAGTTCTGGAGGATCTGGCGGGGATGATGGCTGCGCCGTTCGGATGTTTGATGGGGGCCCCGCACTCCAGAACGGCACCGATGTTCACCATGTATTCCCCGTCCTTGTTGACGACTCCACGAAGAAGGCCGACAACTGCCTTGTTCGCCATGATCTTCTGGATGATGGCGTTGACGAGAAAACCGGTGTCGATGAGCGCCTTGCTCAAACCTTTACGCTCAATGGTACTCTCGGCAAGTTTCACGAGAGACTATCCGCCCGGGGCCTGGGAGCGAATCCCCGCTGAATCTCGCGCACCAGAAAATTGAAGTTAAAACCAGAACTCTGGATACTTTCTTCTGCTTGCCATATTGTTGATGGCCAAAGCGACGATGAGCATAATTCCTACGCCGATTCCTACAGGAACCAGCATGTACCAGAAGCCCAACTCGTGTATTTTTTCGCTGCCGATCACAGCGATCAGGGCTGTGGCCCCCCCGGGGGGATGAAGGGTCTGGGTGACGTGCATCAGGGCAATGGCCGTTGCAACGGAAAAGGCTGCCGCAAACCAGGGAAAGGGATGGAAAAGCTGCCAGCAGGCCACGCCCACAAAGGCGGACAGCAGATGGCCGCCGATGAGATTTCTGGGCTGGGCCAAAGGGCTTCTGACTGCGCCATAGACCAGTACCGCTGATGCACCGAATGAGCCGATGATATAAACAAAATCATTTCCGGATAACAGATTGTAGTTTAAATAGGCCACCGGGGTGATTCCCAGAAAAGCCCCTAACCAGGACCAGAATACTTCGCTGAGGTTTACTTTGGGAGGACGCTGCCCGCCGCCGGCCATTTTTTTAAAATAAGGTATCATTGTCAGTCTCCTTTTTATCAGCACATGGCCTGGACAAGGTCTGACCGGGCAATGATCCCTACCAGAATGTTGTGGTCCTCACACACCGGTACCCGGTTAATCTTCCTCCGGTCCATAAGGTTGGCCACGTCCAGCAGTTTGAAGCTCTTGTGGACAGTAACGGGCGGCGAAGACATAATGTCCCGGACCTTCAGCGTTTTAAGGGACCGGGCCAGGCAACAGCTGTCATCCATACACTGAATCAGCACCTGCATGAACGACGGGTCTTTTTTCTCAGTCATTCTGGACAGAAAATCTTTTTCCGATATGACGCCGGTCACAGCGCCCTGTTCATTGAGCACCGGCATACCAGAAATATCGTGATCCCGCATCTGGACAGCGGTCTCCAAAAGCGGGGCATCTTCAAGGACGGAAACAACCGTTCGAGTCATCACATGCTCTGCCAGGATAGCTGTCTTAATACGGTTAACCGCATGATCAAAAGCGATCCGGTATACCTCTATAAAGTCAGACGGCGTAATATCCAGATATCCGGGGATTTCCCTCATCGCCTCCAGTACATCTTCGTCTGTGATGGTCTGAAAGCATTCATTGATACGACTGAAGTTCATATATCTCCTTTTGCTGTTTGCTTCAAAGCTCTATTATTAATTCAAATCCCGGGTAAATAATTTTTTAATTGCCCAAGCGTATCTTTGCAAACGCTTCTGGTCTTGTTTTAAGAATATGGGTAATTCTGGCCGGCAATGCATTGACATAGATCAAGTTTTCACGAAAAATTTTTAAGCAATAAAAAATGCCGCCGCTCAAATTAATTTGAGCGGCGGCATTTAGCGTTTAGCGTTTTGCGTTAACTATTGTTTAAAAATTTCAGGTGGTTTTGTGGTGCTGCCGGTGGCGTTGGGATAATTTTCTGCTTTATAGGATTTTTTACCGGTTTCAATCAGGTGGTTGGCTTCTTCCATGAACGCATTTAAGCGTTTTTTGCATTCATAGAATCCGTGCCACCATGAATAGTCCGGGGCCATCATCGCAGCGCCCATCCTTGCCCGGCGTCCTTCGTGGTGCCATAGCTCATAGTACTCCACCTCAAGGGGCTCGTCAAAAAAACGGGTCTTGTCAAGCAGGCCTTTTGTATAGAGTTCGTCAAGTTTGGCTTTAGCCGGTTTGAAATAAACTTCATTATATTCTTCGATGGTTTGATCCATCTGACTGTAGTGGGATTCGGTCCACCTTTTTCCGTGACACTGCATACAGACTTCCTGCATTTTAGTTCGTTCTTCCTGCCAATTTGTCTGGGCTGGAAGGGCTTTGAAGTCTTCGGGTCTGACTGTCAATGGGGCCTGCAATTCCCAGGATAATCTTTCGGTGACATCATGGGAGGTCATTACACTGCCGGCACCGGACATATGACATGAGGCACAGGTCGGTCCCCTGAAATCAACACCAGGTGTCCAGGTTCCCGGCGCGGCGGTCCAGTTGTAGTCATCCCCAAACGCATCGTAAATGTCACCATGTTTTGATTCTGTGAAAATTTCGATCTGGGGATGATCCGGGCCAAGATGGCATTGTCCGCAGGCCTGGGGTTTTCTGGCCTCCATAACAGAAAAACGATGTCTTGTATGGCAACTTGTGCAACTGCCTTTACTGCCGTCAAGGTTTATCCGTCCCACACCGACATTGGGCCAAGTTGCCGGATCAAGTTCTTTGTCTTTTAATTTTAAAATGGTGCCGTGGCAATGGTAACAGCCGTTTACCCGCTCAAACTCACTGGTCATGCCATCGTTGAGCCAGGAATCTATTTTCCAGATAATTTCAAGGGTGTTGGCATGTTTACTCTTGCTGTATTGCGTTGCTTCATCCGGATGGCACCGGGAGCAGTCTTTGGGGGTGACCACCGCAGAAACCGGAACCATGTATTTTTTTTGCCCGTATTTAGTATCGTTTGCCTCGTACTCTTTAAAATGAGATTGACTGACATCCGGATCATGAGCCTCGGCAGCGTGGCAGTCGTAACAGGTAATATTGGCGCTGGCATGACGACTGGCCGCCCAGTCAGAAAAGATGCCCGGGTGCTGTTTTTTATGACATTCGATACATGCCATGGCCTCGGGTGACATGGACCGCTCAATCCTGAACTCTTTTGATTTTGGTATATTCATCTGGACATCCGAACATAAAACCGTGGATGCGGATATGCCGGTGATAAATACACCCGCCAGCAGTGCACTCAATTTTCTTTTCATGGTATCCCCTTATTTTATTTGTAACTGTTACAAGGTCGTAAAAACTAAATCCCCAATCCTCTATACGGTGCCTGTTTTTGTTTATACCTATAAATTTCACTGTCCACATGAACCAGATTCCTATGGCAGTCTACACATTTTTTTTCATAACCTTCTTTGGGGTATAGAACTGTCCGGTGGGCCAGCATGGCTCCCCTTTTATCCGGGATATTCAAAATATTTCGGTGACATTTTTGGCATTGTGCATTTTTAAATGTTTCATAGGCGTGCTCACGGCTCTTTTCCCGGTCATAGGTCCCATAGGCAAAATGGACGAATACATCTTTGATGCCGTGGATCGTCTTTGTATAGAAAAAGTTCATTGTATCCTGCGGGGCAGGCAGGTGACAGTCCATACAATCCGCGACAAATCCCTGGGCGTTGTTTACATGGGTAGAGGTTTTCCACGCGTTAAAGGCGGGTTGAATCTCGTGGCAGGATGCGCAGAATCCAGGCGTTGATGTTCTCGCCATTGTATAGTAGGTCAGGCTAAATACAGGAAAAGCGATAATAATGCCGATGAAGACAAAAATTAAAGGTTTGATCATTTTTCTCATTTTAAACCTCACCTGTTAACATATAAAAATTTATTCTCGAAATAAAATTGCCCGAGCTTCCAGGTATAATTTATGTTGATTCTCAAAAATTTTAACATCTTTTCCACATAGATAACCGGGGCCACCTGGAATTCTTATCTCTGAGCATTCTCTAACTCGGACAACCTCTTTTGAGTCTCCCGTTCTTTCTTATATCTCGTGGTAATATCTCTCGCGCTTGACAACGCCCCAATCACATTCTTTGCGGAATCTAAAACAATAGAAAAACCCAGTTCAACGTAAATGACAGACCCGTCTGCATGTAAAGATTTCGTAGGCAAGGACTTCCCAACATACTTTGTGTCCCCCCTTTGCATCGCTTGCTCATATCCTCGCCAATGGGCTTTTCGTAAGTTTTGCGGGACGATGATGTCTAAGTTTGATCCGATTGCTTGCTCTTTGGTAAATCCAAAAATACGCTCAGCCGCCACATTCCATACACGTATCGTCCCTTCTGTATCGGCAAATATCATTGCATCGGGATTTTGTTCTATAAGGCTGTCCATGAATCCGTCGTTCATATTTACATCAACTCCGCAAAGTGTGGGTTGTTGAAATCCTACCACCTGGCACTATAATATTAAGCTCATCGCCCATAGGCTAAGTGTATCGGGAACTTCGGTGGTCCCGGGTAGTGGGTGTAAATTTTTTTTAACTACGGCAGAAGCTTTGCTTCGTAATGCGCCTGTATGTCGGGCAGAGTACCTATTCTTAAAAGTAAATCCAATGTATAAAATTCGGATAGATTTGGCAAGTCTTAGACCGAATTTATCGTTCAGGCAGGATTAATTGCCGGCCATCATGGCTGCAATATCCTCGTCCACCGTATCAATGGGCTTGGTGTCAAATTTTTCCACCAGCACTTTGACTACATCCGGAGACAGAAATGCCGGAAGTGTAGGGCCAAGGCGGATGCCCTTGACCCCGAGGAAAAGCAGGTTTGGATAAAATTAAACAGGTTGCTTTTATGTATAGCCATTTTCTTTGTGTTTTTGGGCTATGGCACCAGCCAGATCATCCAGAGCATCGAATACACTTGCGGTTGGAACGCCTTTGCAGAGAACCGGGTCAATTACCTCCACCTTAAGGTTGGGAATCATCCCGGCAAGGGTATCCACGGTCTTTCCACCCCAGCCATAGGAGCCCACCACAGAGAGGAACTTTGTGTTGGGCCGCAGGGCGTTGGCCAGCAATGCGGCATAGGCGGCATAAGGATGAGGGCCGGCCAGGATGGTGGGGGTTCCCACAACAATGGTGGCGGCATCCACCAGGGCCATGGCCAGTTTTCCGATATCGGTGACAGCCAGATTAAACTGTTCCACCCTGACCCCCTTGTCCACCAGGGCACCCACAAGGTGCTCCACCATGAGTCTTGTACTTTCGTGCATGGATACATAGGGGATAACAACGGTGTTTCTGGGGGCTCCCTTTGTCCACTTTTTATATGCATCAAGAATAAAACCGGCATCGGGAAATATCTGGCCGTGGCCCGGGGCGATCATTTTAATGTCATAGGAGGCCAGCTTTTCCATATTTTTTTTAATGATGCTTCTAAAGGGCATCATGATTTCGGCAAAATACCGTTTGGCCGCCTCATACACCCGGCCCTGATCCGTAACAAACAGGTCACTTGAGGCAATATGGGAACCAAAAAAATCACAGCTGAACAAAATTTTGTCCTCTTCCAGAAAGGTCACCATGGTTTCAGGCCAGTGAACCCAGGGGGTAAAAATAAATTTCAGGGTTTTATCCCCTAAAGAAAGTGTCTCCCCGTCTTCTATGGAAACGAAAAAATTTTCCGGGATATTCAAAAGATCCTTGAGAAGGTCCTTGGCCTTGGGCGTGGAGATGAGTTTAGCATTGGGATATTTTTCAAGGACCTGCATGATCGTTCCTGAATGGTCCTGTTCCGCGTGGCTTGAGACGATGTAATCGATATTTTTGACCCCTTCTAACTGGGCCATGAATTCTTTGGCCATGGGGGGATCAACCGTGTCAATCAATGCTGTTTTCTCACTGCCTTTAATAAGATAGGCGTTGTAACTGGTCCCATCCGGCAGGGGAATAAGGGCGTCAAACAGCCGACTGTCCCAATCCACTGACCCCATCCAGTACACGTCTTCTTTGATCTTTCGTGCTTTCATACGGTTTCTCCTATTTTATGGTTTATGTTCTTGAATTTGTTGATATGGTTGTATTTTGAATGGCCCTGTTAATCTGATCGACCAGATGATTCAGATTAAGTCCATATTCTCCGGCAATATCCGTCACTGTGTGAAAGGTCTCTGCCGGGCAGCCGATACAAAGCAGCCCCATGTTCATAAATAATTTGATAAGCGTCGGATGTTGGTCTATCAATTCTTTGATCGTGATGTTCTGTAACTCAGGACTGTTCAAAATCATTTTCCTTTTAAATAACAGCCATACCCTGAAAGTCAGAAACCCAGAGCACCTGGACATTTACTTCAGCGCTACCCGTAATAACGGTTGAACGTTAGACTCAATTCCTGGCCCTTAATCGTTCATAGTGAAAACAGGAATAAACCTTATTTAAGACGGCTTCTTTGCTCTGGCGCAAACAATGGAAAACTATTTTTACTAATGATAAAAAATTACAACCAGCCGAACAAACAAAATAACATATTTTCATCCGATTTCGGCAAATTTGTTCAGGGAATGGGGATCGGTGATGATAATTTGTTCCCGGCCGGATTTTACCCAGCCTCTTTTTTCCCAGGTACTGAGGGTGCGGCTGACGGTGTATAAAGTGGTCCCTGCATAGTCGGCAATATTCTGACGGCTTAAGGGAATATCAATCTGAATCCCCGACCGGGTTCTTGTCCCGGCCCGCCTCATGATTCGCAGCAGGGTACGTGCAACCCGCTGATTTACATGCTCGGTACACACTTCAAGGTAGCGATTCTGCAAATCATCAATACGTTCCAAAATGGTGTTTAGCAGATTGGCTGTGACAGCAGGATATTTTTGCATGTGTTGCAATATTGTCGGTTTGTCCCACAAGGTGACCTCGGTCTTTTCGATTGCCTCAGCAGTGACCGGGTAATCCCAATTTTTAAGGACCGCCACTGCGGCTGTCAATTCGCCGGTACTGATATAGCGGAAAATGACCTCTTTGCCCTGCTCGTTGAGTTTGGTCAATTTTAACCGGCCCCGGTTCACCAGTACAACATTTACAGCCGGATCGCCTTGATGAAACAGAATATTTTTTTGGGGTATGATTACCCTGCATCCGCTTTTTAATACATCTTCATATTCCTGGTCGGCAAGATCTTTGAAACATTCTGACAGATCAGTTTTAGCAAAAATATTTGGCATTGTATGCATAAGGGGTCCATGTGGATTGAGTCGTTTATTATTAGACTTCATTTGTTTTAACAGGAGCAGATGATATGTCAAGAAGAAGCCAGCTGGGAATTTGGGTTTTAAGGCCTAAAAACCCAAATTGTAAAACAGTAAAGAAATTCTTGCCGTGTGATATAATAGCCGCGCTTATCAAAAAAATTTTGCTTGACCCAGGCCTGAATTCTCTGTTAACCAACACTCACCATGAAGGTTAACCAAGTATTGCCGGATAAAAGGCAAATGATTCTTAAGATTTTATACCAGTCGGACGGTGAACCTGTGTCCGGGGTCAAAATCAGTCAAGCGGCCGGAATTTCCCGGGTGGCGGTCTGGAAACACATTAAAGCGTTAAAACAAGCCGGCGTGAATATTGAGGCCCTGCCAACGGGGTATAAACTTCAGGACGCCGATAACCTGCTGTATCCCTTTTGTTTCCCAACGCACCTTCGGGACAGAATTTTTCATTTCCCGGAACTTGACTCTACCATGGACCAGGCCCGGAAAATGGCCCGGCAAGGTGTACCGCATGTCAGCTGCGTTATTGCCGAAGTCCAGACAGCCTCCAGGGGGCGATTGAACAGGCCGTGGGACTCTGACCGAGGCGGGCTCTGGTTTACCCTGATCCTCAAGCCTGATTTGCCGCCGCCCCTGGCGTGGACCATGAATTTTGCCGCGTCTGCCTGTATGTCCGAAGTGCTGTCCGACCTATTTGACCTGGATGTCCGCGTTAAATGGCCCAATGACCTGCTGCTCAAGGGCCGCAAGCTGTCCGGCATGCTGGCGGAAATAGAAACCCGGGCAGATATGGTTAATTTCCTGTTTCTGGGCATCGGCCTTAATGTGAACAATGCACCGGAATCAGATCAATACCAGGCCATTTCCCTGAAAACAGCCCTGGGAAGATCTGTTTCCAAAAAACAAATCCTGGTCCGGTTCCTGGATCTGCTTGAATCCCGGATTACAGCCGTTGATCCGGCCCGGATCATCCGCCGGTGGAAGGATCGGACCGCCACCATCGGCACCCAAGTCCGGGTCCAGACCCATGACCAGATTTATGAAGGCAAGGCCCTGGATGTGGATGACACCGGAGCCCTCATTGTGAAAGGCCAAGACGGCATCACCCGAAAAATTATTTATGGCGATTGTTTTCATGCCTGAAAAACAGCCATGGGCAAACTTGATCGACCACTCCCCCCAGGCTCAACCCGGAACAAAACGTGCCAAGAAGTTAACAGCACGTTGAAATGTTTGAATAACCGTATTTAAATAGAAGATAAATCCATGGATGTTTCTGTAAAACCAATTGTATATTCGGCCCTCTTCATCGCCCTGATCAGTATTGGCGCAATGATTGCCATACCTGTGGGCCCTGTTCCCATTGTACTCCAAAACATGTTTGTGCTTCTGGCGGGTTTGATCCTGCCGCCGGCCTGGGCTACCGGATGCGTGGCGGTTTATCTGCTCATGGGATTTGTCGGACTGCCGGTATTTGCCGGCGGCACCTCGGGTATTGGAAAAGTGTTCGGCCCCACTGGCGGATATCTTCTGTCTTATCTGCCTGCCGCATTTCTTACCGCGGTCATATCCGGGCGCGCTGAAAAAAGCCTGGTCCTGGATTGTGTGGCCATCATGTTGGGAATGGCGGTGATTTATATGTTCGGGGTACCCTGGTTGAAATGGGTGTTGGCTGTGTCCTGGAGCAAAGCCCTGGCTGTCGGTATGTATCCTTTCCTTGTCGGGGCCGTACTTAAAATGGTGGCAGCGGTTATCATCGCCCGAAAACTTCGGCCTCTGGTCAAATTTTAAGCGTTTTATGGAAACGGTATTACTGAGAACAGACCATCTGACCCATGCCTTTGGTTCGGGGGATACAGGCATATTTGACATTTGTCTGACCGTGGCCCGGGATGATTTTATTGTACTTGCCGGAAAAAACGGATGCGGAAAAACCACCTTGATCCGCCACTTCAACGGTCTGCTGATGCCGGATAACGGCCGGATTCTGCTCAACGGACAGGACATTCAAAAAGACCTGACCCTTGCCCGCAAAAAAATCGGCATGGTGTTCCAGGACCCGGATACTCAGATCATCGCAGATTCCGTGTTTGATGAAATTGCCTTTGGCCCTGAAAATTTAAACATGGACCGGGAAGAAATTAATGACAAGGTGTCTATCGCCCTTAATATGCTCGACTTGAGTCATTTACGAGACAGAAATCCTGCCACCCTTTCCGGCGGCGAAAAACGGCGTCTGGCCATTGCCGGCATCCTGGTCATGGAACCGGACCTTATTATTTTTGACGAACCCTTTGCCAATCTGGATTATCCTTCTATTTTATCCCTGGTCAAACTGTGCCAAAAGCTGCACCAATCCGGTCATGCCATAGTTATGACAACTCATGATGTGGCACCGGTGATCACGCTTGCCACGAAAATGATGGTCATGGACAAAGGACGAATCAAGGCAGAAGGCGACCCTGTTTCACTTGCCCCCTGCCTTGAATCATATGGCGTAAAAAATCCGTTTACCCCCATGGCACAGGCGTGGGCCTTGTGACACTTTTTTCCTATCATTCCGGTAACACCGTATGGCATACCCTGGATGTCCGGTGCAAATGCCTTTTGGTCTGTCTGTTAAGCCTGGCTGTATTAAAAACGGGATTGCCGGGAAATATTCTCTGCCTGTGCGTTTTAATGGTTATACTGAAAACGTTGGGGTTGGGCCCGGCAAGGCTTTTAACGCAGTTGAAAACCTTTCTGTTGTTTTTAATACTGATATTTTTCTGCCGGTGGGCAGGCACGCCCGGCGATTCCATGGTGACCCTGTACGGATTCAGTCTGACCCGCCAAGGGTTTACTTCCGGTAGCCTGGTTTCGTTACGATTTCTGGAGGTCATGCTGCTAGGACTTATGTTGACGGCCACCACACGGTCCATGGAAATCAAAGCGGCTGTTCAGTGGTTTTTCAAACCCGTTCCTTTTATTCCTGAAAAACGAGTGGCGATTATGGCGGGTCTGGCCCTCAAATTCATGCCCTTGATCCTTGATAATGCCAGGGAAGTGACCTATGCCGTCAATGCCCGGTGCGGCAATTTAAGGAAAAATCCTTTGCAACGACTGATTAACCTGTCCTGGCCCCTGCTGAAAAAAACATTTCAATCCGCAGATGACTTAAGCCTTGCCATGCAGGCCCGGTGTTACAGTGAAAACCGTACAGATCCACAGTTTTCCCCTAATGGGAAAGAAGGTTGGATCGTGGGACTGACACTTATTTTTTCCGCCGGGATGCTGCTGATCGGCTGACCATAGCATATTCAATCCTATGTAGTTTGATCAAGCAAATTCCTTATTTTAATAGCAAAATCACTGGTGAGTATTGGTTTATTTGCATAGTCTTTTATTCCAATAGCTTTTGCTGCTTCCATATCGACCTGATCACTAAAACCGGTGCATATAATAATGGGAATGTTTGGACGAAGTTCCAATATTTTTTTCGCCAGTTCAGTTCCAACCATATGGGGCATTGCCATGTCGGTAATGACAATGTCAAACTTGTTTGGGTTTGATTTAAAAACTTCCAATGCTTCTTTGCTACTTGTGGTGCCTGTAACACTATAACCAATTCTTTCAAGGACTCGAACTGCAAATTTTACAATTGGTTTTTCATCATCAACAAATAATATTTTTTCATTTCCTACAACTACATTTCCTGACTGTATTTCCTGATCTGATTTTACTTTACTTTGTATGATGGGGAGAAATATTCTAAATGTAGCACCGTCTCCAACCCGACTTTCAAGTTTTATATCACCATTACAATTATTGACGATGCCATATACCGTTGATAAGCCCCACCCCGTTCCGTTACCTTGTTCTTTTGTTGTAAAGTAGGGATCAAATATCTTTTCTTATAATTCATTTGGAATGCCAACACCCGTATCACTCACAGTAACGCAACAGTATTCACCATCCGGTAAATTTAAATCAGAATCAGGTTCACACTTTTCTAATTTAACGGTCAACATACCACCAGTATCCTCCATTGCATGAAAAGCGTTTGTGCAAAGGTTCATAATAATTTCATAAATTTTGGATGGATTTGCCCATATATAATCTTCACCATCATATAGATCAATCTTGAATTGAATATTCGTTGGCGTTATTGATCTAAAGAGATTGAGAGCTTCTATAATTAAGGGCTCAACTTTCGGTGCTTAAAAACAGCAGCGAATGAGACTATAACTAACTGAATTTGCAATATTAATTGACGAATTTCACTTTATATGATATGCTTCGTTTACCACTAAACAAACATTTCAAACAAAGGAAATTCGTCAAAATGAATACTACCCTTACCGACCTACAAAATCAAATAACAAATTCAGAACAGATTGGCGTACTCAGTGATTTTTTTACAAAATTCAAAATTGGTACGTTATTGAATCAATCAGGAATCGTTAAAACTCGATGATCCAGTTTTTTTGAGGGAAGACCAGGTAATCAGTATTGAAAAATGCAAAGGCTGGTCAAGTCGATGCTATAATACCAATTTTCCAAACTGATATCTCACTCATCGGTTGGCCAGCCTTCAATGAGCAGAGTAAAATAAATGTTATTTGAATACAATAGTTCAATTGCAGTATAACACCTCATTTATGAAAATAAGGAATGAGGCGGATGTGTTAATAAATAAGCTGTTGCCGTTTGTTGAAAAGTATACTGATTCACTGAATACTGAATTAACACAGTCATCCCCAGGAATGACCTTAAGCAAATCACAAAAATTCTGGCTGGGTTTCTGCATCACTGGAATCATCTTGACCAGCAGCATCAATTGGGCTGCTTTTTCACGTATCAGTGTGGGATTGTATAAAACTACAGCTCTTTCCTGGATGTTTCGCCATTCTAAAATTGCTTGGGAGCATCTGTTTCATCTCAGCCTTAAAATTATTTTCAAAGTATATGGCATTACCAAAGGTGTTGTCAGTATTGATGATTCCGATAAAAAGCGTAGTAAATGCACAACAAAAATTTTTGGAGTCCACAAAATAAAAGACAAATCAACGGGTGGTTTTTGCATGGGGCAAGGCTTAGTATTTTTGGTGTTGATAACACCAAAACTCAGCTTTCCAATTGGCTACGCCTTTCATATTCCTGATCCAAAAATCAGCGAATGGACCAAGGAGGATAAAAGATTAAAAAAGGCTGGCGTACCAAAATCAGAACGCCCAAAAAAACCGGTGCGCTCAGAAGAATATCCTACCATTCCAATGATTGCCAAGGCTCTTTTAAAAATATTTGTAGAGAAACACCCGGAAATAAAAATAGAAGCGATTGTTGCAGATGCCTTATATGGGAATGCTGAGTTCATGGATGAAGCGTCTAAAATTGCAGGAAACGCCCAAGTTATCAGCCAAATAAGGTACAATCAAAATATTTTACTCAAGAGCGATAAAAAATCAGTTGAAACATATTTTAAAAATATTCAACCAATTCAAAAGACCATACATGTACGTGGAGGTAAAGAGGTTGTTGTACTCATTAAAAGTGCCAGAATACATGTGTGTGCTCATAAGAAAAAAAGATTTGTCATTGCAATAAAATACATTGGAGAAAAGGACTATCGGTATCTTGCCGCTTCGGATCTGACCTGGCGATATCCTGATATCATAGACGCATTTACACTCAGATGGTTAGTAGAGGTTTTTATTCAAGACCATAAGACGAATGAAGGCTGGGGAAATTTGACCAAACAACCTGATGAAGACGGGTCTTACAGAAGTTTGACCCTGAGTCTGTTGGTTGATCATTGTCTCCTGCTTCATCCTGACCAGGTGGCCTCGATAAATAACAAACTGCACGCAAGAACTGTTGGCAGCCTATGTGACACCGTCAAAGTTGACTGCATCTTATCCTTTGTCGAACAAATCATTCATAGTGATGACCCAGAATCCCATTTCAAGCAGATCTCGGTATTTTTAAAAGAGCATTTTGTAAAGGCAAACGATTCTCAAAAGCACATGAATCTAAATTCTTGGGGGAATTATCAATCCGCCCCATCATTAAAATACAAAGCATTCTGTTAGCATGGGGATAATAACTGCCAGCGAGGTCTCATGTCAATTTTTAAAAACTGGATCATCGAGTACCAGGGCATTGTGAAAAACAAAAAGATTAAAGTCGATAAGGACGCTGTTTACAATTTTCTGAATTCTCCGACATATAACTGGCGGCGGTTTACCCTTCATCTTTGCCGCCGGATTTATTTTGTCATCAGAAAGCTTCTTGATGATTCTTCCGAAGAAGTTCTTATTTTTGACGATTCTACCTATAGCAGAAACCGTTCTAAAAAAGTCGAGCTTTTATCCCGGGTGTTTGATCATACAGATATGAAGTACATCAAAGGATTCCGGATGCTGACTCTTGGCTGGTCTGACGGTAACAGCTTTCTTGGACTTGATTTTGCCCTTTTATCATCTGCAGACAAAAAGAATCGATACAATGAAATCAATCCTGATATTGATAAAAGGACCTGCGGATATCATCGTCGCCAGGAAGCGGTTACAAAATCTACGGCCATCTCGTACCGATGGTAAAAAGAGCCCTTGATATGGGTGTCCGGGCTAAGTATATTTTAATGGACAGTTGGTTTTCGATGCCGTCAGCAATCGCAAATTTGCGGGAATACATACACGTCATATGCATGCTGAAAGATCATCCAAAATGGCTTTATGAATATCAAGGCAAAAAGCTTAGGCTGTCCGAACTCTATGGAAAATTGAAGAAAAAACGAGGAAGAGCAAAGGTCAAAGCCCAAGCTATTGTTACTCTTTCCAACGGCAAGCAGGCAAAAATCATTTTTGTTCCCTGTGATAAAAAACGTGGCTGGCTTGCACTCCTGTCGACAGATCTGGCCCTTCCTAATGAAGAAATCATTCGTCTGTACGGCAAACGTTGGGATATAGAGGTCTTTTTCAAAATGTGCAAACAGCACTTAAAATTGGTGAAGGAAATACAAGTTCGAAATTACGATGGCCTTGTGGGCCATACATCTCTGGTTATTGCCAGGTATAATATTCTCAGCCTTTATCAGCGGCAATGTATGGATCAGAGATCATTCGGGGAGCTCTTCAGGGCCTGTAACGATGAGATGACCAATTTGTCTTTTATGGTTTCTTTGGAGCGGATCATGCGTTTAGCTTTGATAAATATTCGGCAATTATTTAATTTTACCGAGCGTATGGTTCAAGTGATGCTTGATCAGGTAATGGGCCAAGCTCTCAAGTATTTCGGTTTTTCAAGTAGGCCTGAGGAATTATTGGGGGTATAAATTTACTCCTCCGAAAGTTGAGATAATAATATTTAACAACGCCCTGGATAAATGCACAAAACCGGAATACAGTATAAAAAAATTAGAGGGAACGGAACATATTCTGCTCGTTGATGATGAACAAGGTATTCTGGATTCCACCCGGCAAATGCTTTCCAATATGGGATATACCGGTAAGCCTTTGCACGGGATTTCATGAAACGTTTACTGAAAAGAACGCTGCTAAAATGGGTATTCGCCGACATCTCCACAAACCGGTCCCGATACAAACCTTAACATTGGCCATTCGTGAAGGATTAGGCCGGCGAGTGAAGGACCATGAAACAAATTAAAAAAAGTATATTAATCGTTGATGATGAAATCTATATCCGACAGAGTTTTATTGACTATTTTGAAGACCGGGATTGGCTTGTTTTTGACGCGGAAAGTGGTGAAGCCGCGCTTGAACTGCTTAAGACTCAGACCTGTTCCGCTGCCATTGTAGATATTCGTATGACCGGAATGGACGGGGAGACGTTTATCAGGAACGCATCAAAAAAATATCCTGATATGATTTTTGTCATCTGTACAGGCTCACCTGAATATGAAACATCGGAAGAAATTCGTTGCCTCCCCAATGCTATAGATCAGGTTTTTAGCAAGCCGGTGACATGCATTGAAAAACTGGAGAATACAATTAAAAAAATGTTAGGACCGTAAATTTTAGCTGTGAAAAATGTTATCAAGGATCATTCTTCCATTTTTTCCTGACCATAGGTTTTGAACTTCTCAAGCACGGTGTCCATCTCTTCATCCGTCAGGATGATGGGATTTCCAATACTTTTGGTCTGATAATAAATCCGGGCGACAAATTCAATTTCTTCAGCAATGGCAAAGGCCGTGTCTATGCTGCTGCCGACGGCCACAAGTCCGTGATTGGCAAGCAGCAGAGCGTTATAATCTCCAATATGCTCGGCTACTATTTCAGCCAGCTCCGGCGTGCCGAATGTGGCATAGGGCGCCAAGGGCACTTTTTTCCCTGCAAACCCAACAAGATAATGAACGGCCGGA
The DNA here is from genome assembly GCF_004319545.1 of Desulfobacter hydrogenophilus. Taxonomy (NCBI): domain Bacteria; kingdom Pseudomonadati; phylum Thermodesulfobacteriota; class Desulfobacteria; order Desulfobacterales; family Desulfobacteraceae; genus Desulfobacter; species Desulfobacter hydrogenophilus. The sequence goes on from NZ_CP036313.1 coordinate 773,853, forward strand.
ATTTCCCATCCCAGACAGGCCATGGTAACCGCATAGGGGGAATGGGTGTGGACAACAGCCTGTACATCCTTACGCCGGTGATAAAGGGAGAGATGAAACCCAAGCTCACTTGAAGGCTTGGCATCTCCATCTATGACATTTCCCTGCATATCTGTGAAAACAACTTCATGGGGCTGTAATGCCGCGTACTCGACCCCGCTGGGACTGACGGCTACCTTTCCCGAAGACCTGTCAATAATACTTAAATTCCCACCGGTCCCCGTGGTCAGACCAGACGCCACCATTTTAAGACCAAAACGCACAATAGCTTCTCTTTCATTTTCCAGTTCCATAAACGCCTCCATAAAAAGGTTCCATATTCTTACGAGAAAGTCCGTATCCCGTTTTTGATCTGCCTTTGGATGTAGTCTGCCAAATCCTTATAAACAGACTTTCTTTTTTCTGCCATATCATCTGCTACTGTTTTAATATTATGCAGTACATGCTGGCCGGTGAAGAGTCAAGACACGGCTCCCCAAATTATTGGAAAAATGATTTTTTGCCCAATTTATTTAATCTGCGCTCCTAGTCTACCCGGACCCTTAAAAAAGAGGCGAATTTCGGCACCCCGTTTTTACTGAACCCATGATATTTAAACGTCACTGTTGTCCCAACGGCAGGGGGGGTGTTCCGAACCAGATCCGTGAACCCGGTCCCTAATTTGAAAATAACGCCGTTTTCCAGTTTCAACGTAAGTGAGCCCATGGCATTTTCATATTTTCCCTTTCCCTTGTTAATACCAATGACAAGGCCTTCCATGTCCCGGAATTTTTTTACCTTGAAAACATGGGCACTTCGGCCCGTGTGGTAGGATATATTGGGATTTTTTACGATAACGCCTTCACCGCCCCTTGATTCCACTTCAATCAAAAAACGGTCCAAATCAGATCTATCTTGAATCAAAATCTGCGGAATCACCCTGACATGGGGAGCAGAATAGGATTTGAACCATTCTTCTGCCTTGTCAAGCCGAAGCAAAAATGTCCCCTTCTGGTTGGGCACTTCAAAAATATGGTAATTTATTTTTTCCCACCCCGGGCCAGGCTTAGCATCGAGCACCACAGACTGGATAAACTCAAAATCCCCTTGTTTACTCCACAACTCACCATCCAATTCAAAGGCAGGAAAATTTTTGATGAACCATGGCGGCGGATTAAGGGGCAGCCCCTTCCGGGTCAACAGGCGGCTGCCGTCCCAATACCCCCTTATCCCATCCAATTTTTCGCTCATTACCCAGCCCTTAATATCTTCTTTTCCGGTATATGACCGGGCCTTCTGCAAATATAAATCCTTTGCCTGGCAAAGCGTACAAAAAAAGAGGCTTACCATTGTTCCCATTAACCATATCCTGATAATTTTACAATAAGGATAGTTGGCAAAATCCGGCATTAAGCCCCTCACTTTGTTTGATTTGGAAATTAAAAATATCGGCATCACCCTTTTATATTTAGGACCGCAGATTCATTTATGTTTAAACAGGCTCTAAAGGCTTTCGGAGATCTGCACCGTTTGCCGCACAAGGGGTGAAGCGCATCCGGCGAAAAGCAGACCCACACATTTTCGTACAGCTTAAAATCAAAAGGATATTTTGGTACCACTGCCTGAAGCATCATCCCACCAATATCGACCGTGGTTTTTATGCCATGGCCGTTGCCTGTCTCGTTGACGATTCGCCCCTTGATTCGATTCAGTTTGCCATTAACAGGGTCGGTTTCTTTTTTCAACATAATTTTTTCAGGATGAATGCACAGGTTGATATCTTTAAGCTTTTTTTCAAGAATAGGATATTTTTTGACCCTGATCTCAACCGACCGCTCAACACCCTCATTACAAAGGCGTACGACTGCTTCACAGGGATTGATTTCAACGAGCGAGACGTTTAGAATGTTGTTTGCCCCTACAAAATGGGCGACAAACTCGGTTTTGGGATGAGAAAACAATTCATCCGGGGCCTCTCCCTGCTCTATCTTTCCATGATGGAGTACTGAAACACGGTTTCCCAATGAAACAGCCTCTTCCTGATTATGGGTTACATAGATTGTGGTTATTCCCATTTCCCGCTGAATACTTTTCAGCTCCTCCCCTATTCTTTCCTTGGTAAGGGGATCCAGGCTGCTCATCGGTTCATCCATTAAAAGTATTTCCGGTTCGGTAACCAGGGTCCTGGCCAGGGCCACGCGTTGTTTTTGTCCTCCGCTTAACTGGTGGGGGAATTTATCTTTTTCTTTTTCGATGTTTATTCTGCTTAAATAATGCCCCACTCTTTTTTCAATCCTGCTTTTTTCAATCCTTTTAATCCTGAGACCGTAAGCGATATTTTCAAAAACGGTCAGGTGAGGGAACAGGGCATAGTCTTGAAAAACAAAGCCGATTTTTCTTTTATCCGGCGAAAGGCTGCTTACGTTTTGATTTTCGATCAAAACATCGCCCTTATCCTGTTTGGCTAAACCGGCGATTATGGAAAGAACGGTGGTTTTACCGCTGCCGCTGGGTCCCAGCAGAACATGAGATTCTCCCCTATTGACCTGCAAGTTCAAATTCTCCAGCACGGTTTGATTTTTATAGGTTTTCAGAATCTTTTTGAGTTCAATTTTCATAGGACATCCCTTCTTTTGGCCCTTGATTTAAATATCAGCAGCAAAGTAAAAGAAAATACAGTTAAAAGCAGGGCAATGGCAATTGAGGCCTTCAGTTCGCCCGACATGGCATTCTGATAAATGGCGACCGTCATGGTTTCCGTTTTCAAAGGAATGCAACCGGCAACCATAGACGTGGCGCCAAATTCCCCCAGAGCCCTTGCCCAGGTCATGACCATTCCCGCATAAATGCCATTCTTAGCCAGGGGGAGCATGACTTTTCTGAAGGTATAGAACTTTGACGCACCAAGAACCCAGGAGGCATGAGTTACATTTTTATTGATGGACTCAAACGCCTCCCGGGCGGATTTGATCAAAAAGGGGCTTGAGACAAAGAGCTGGGCGATGATGATTCCTTTTTTTGAAAAAATCAGCTCAATACCGTGATGGGAAAGCATGCTGCCCAGTGGACTGTTTCCTCCCAAAAGAACCAACAGGGCCAAGCCGGCAACCAAGGGAGGAACGGCAATGGGAAGATCAACCAGCGTATCGAGTACGACCTTGCCTTTAAAATCTTTCATTGCCAATAAATAGGCAACCGGGATGCCTAAACAGCATGCCAGCAAAACCACGGTCAGCGATGTTTGAAAACTGATAATGACCGCCGACAAAACTTCTGAAGACCTGAACTGATTTGCCAATTCCGCCACTGAGGTCGTGGTGAACAGGGCAACCATGGGAAGCACAACCAAGCATACGAAAATACCTGCAATGAGCGAAATAATCAAATCAAAGGAAAGCGCTTTCATTCACTGTACCTTGAAGCCATGTTTGTTGAAGATTTCTTTGCCTTCAGAACTTAAAAGATAATTGACATATGCCGTTGCCGCCGGGTTATTTTCCGCCATCGGGCAAACCGGAATCATATTGATAATATTATCTTCTTCGGGAATGTAAACAATTCTTACCTTTCCGGACTGGACTGCATCGGCTTTCCAGACGATGGCGGCATCGGCGTTACGTCCTTCGATCCATAGCACCAACTGTTTTACGGTAACTCCCCTGGCCCTGACATGCATCGCAGATTCATCGAGCCCTGTTTTTTTAAATATTTTAGTAGAAATTCCACCGATGGCACAGGCCTTGGTATCTCCCAATACGATTTTGTTGGCTGGATTAGAAAAATCATTAAGACAGGTTACATTGCTGTTTTCCCCAGGGGTGATGATTACCGGCGTGTGAAAGGCAAGTGGGGTATAATTTTTTATGTATCCGTTTTTCTTTAAAATTTTTGCCCATTTATCACTTCCCGGAATAAAGACGTCAGGGGTCTGCCCAACCAGTACCTTATTGCCCAGTCTTCCGCTTCCTTCAAAATCATACAGGACCTTTACCCTATACTGGTTTTCAAATTTTTTCCCAATTTCATTTAACGGCAGTCGCATCCCTGCTCCGGCAAAGACAAGGATCTCTTTGGATTCGGTTTGGGGAAAAACATTGGAAGACATAAGGCAAATCCATATGCATAAAATCAAGATTTTATATTTTCCGAAGTTATTCAATGTCTTCATGTAAACTCCTTTTCAACCCTTCCATCTGAATAAATTTTATTCAAACGCTGTTTCTATCTAACTAACATCTCAGTTATTTCAAGAAACATGCCATATAGGTATATTCAAAAACAAAATTTCATAACGATTCTGAATAATTAGTTTAAGTATCATTAATATTTATAGGTATTTCTTGTATTTATTATACAGATTTGTAAAGCAAGGGTAATGATACTACAAATTTGTAAAAATATGGCTATTTGTTAGGCAAACGGCAGCCATTGCTCTGACCGGACAGTTGCAGGGTGGACACAAAAAAACGTGTTCACTCTACCTGGCTTTACTTTTTAAAAGCTTGATAGTCATCATAATAGTCCGGGATTTTGAATTACGTCATCTCTCTAAAGTTATTGTTTTTCTGTGCCTTTTGGGATAACCTGAAAAAAAATGAATTCCGATGGTATCTGACGATGCCTCCTCGGTGAAATAATCAGATCTCAATGATACCATCTGTATCGTTCATATTACACATTATACCGATTTTTCATAATATACTGATTGTACGGAGACGTCTATTTCCAAAAATATAATAAAAATCAAACGCTTAGCATAAATAGGTATAATGTCTATTTTATAAATCATGCGATTATTATGGAATTACAATAAGGAGATATTTTGACAATTTCAACTTTCATCGGTCTCATCAATAACGCAGCATTACTCGTTTCGTTAGTCTTAATCTATGATTTAGTTGTTTTGAGGCAACCAGGAGAAAAAGTGTCATCAAGCCAAATTCTCATTGGCCTTATTCTTGGTCTCATTGGATTAGCGATAATGAAGAATCCATGGGAATTCCTTCCTGGTATAATATTTGATACGAGATCTATTCTTTTGAGCGTCTGCGGATTGTTTTTTGGGATGGTACCGACTGTGACCGCTACAATTTTAACAGGAGGGTACCGGCTGTACCTTGGTGGTTCCGGAGCATGGACTGGATTTGCCGTTATTGTAATATCTAGTGCGGTAGGCTTAGGTTGGCGCCACTTTAGGACAAAGGATTTGGATTCGATTTCGAATAAAAGTTTGTATTTAATGGGATGTGTGACTCATGCCTTGATGTTACTTTTGATGCTGACTTTGCCAAGAGCGATTGCACTTGGAATTCTTTCAAAAATAACGTTTCCTGTGATGTTGATCTCCCCATTCGCTTATTTTGAAATCAGAAAAGCCAATTTATAATCATGGGGAGTCATTATTTGCCTAAAAAAAGACAATCCTGAATAATTTTAGTTTTTAATTCTTATATGGTTTGTTTTTTGCATATAAAAATTATGATTTTGCATTCCAAATATGACATAATTTTTCTGAGCAAGAGTATTATAACACAATATATTGTGTGTAAAAATTAACAAAACACTAAAAAAAATAAGCGAATGGGGAGGTTGATATTTCCTGTAGGAACAATTCTTTTAGGAAGGCTGCTCATAAACCGCCGAAATCGAATTAAATCAGAACAATTGCAACAAGAGAGCGAACAAAGGTTCCAACGGGCCATGAACGCGAGCCAGGATGGTGTATATGATTGGGATTTAAAAACCAAAGACATCTACTATTCTCCGGGTTGGAAGCGTATGCTTGGTTATGAACCCGATGAACTTCCAAATGATTTTTCTATTTGGGAGGAATTAACACATCCAGATGATGTAAAAGCGTCTTGGACTATTATAAACGAGGTGATTGAGGGTAAACGTGATCGGTTCGAAATTGAGTCCAGAATGAAGCATAAGAACGGTCATTGGGTTGATATTTTATCCAGATCGAACCTGTATAAAGATGATCTGAATGGCAAAGTCCGTGTCGTTGGGACTCATGTAGATATATCAGAGATTAAAAAGGTTGAAAGAAAATTAAAAGAAAGAGAAGAAGAACATGGGGCAATCCTTAAAACTGCCATGGACGGTTTCTGTATCCTTGATACTGCAGGCCGCTTTCTCGAAGTGAATGAAACCTATTGTGAAATGAGCGGCTATGCAGAAGAAGAACTTCTTCGCATGGATATCAGTTCCGTGGAAGATGTTGAGGAGCCCGCCGACACCGCCGCACACATGCAGAAGGTTCTGGCCGAGGGACAGGACCGGTTTGAAAGCCGCCACCGTCGGAAGGACGGGACAGTCTTCGATGTGGAGGTAAGCGTTCAGAATCGACCGTTGGACGAACCGCAATGCGTGGTCTTCATTCGTGACATCACCGCTCACCGCAAGGCCGAACAGGATTACCAGACCCTCTTCCGCGAAATGCTGGACGGCTTTGCCCTGCACGAAATTATCCTCGATGCGGCCGGAACGCCGGTGGATTATCGTTTCCTGGCCGTCAATCCTGCATTCGAACGTATGACCAGTCTGAAGGCTGTGGACATCGTGGGGCGCACCGTCATAGAGGCCCTGCCCAGCACTGAGCGTCACTGGATTAAAACATACGGTAAGGTGGCACTCACCGGCGAACCAGCACACTTCGAGAGCCATAGCGCTGAGGTTGGAAAGTATTTTGAAGTCACCTCCTTTCGTCCTGTCCCGGGACAGTTTGCCTGCATTTTTCAGGACATCACCGAGCGCAAAAAGGCCGAAGCCGAGCGGGAAAAACTTCAGACCCAACTCACACAGGCCCAGAAAATGGAATCCATCGGCAATCTTGCCGGTGGTATTGCTCATGATTTCAACAATATTCTATTCCCGATTGTTGGAATGTCTGAACTACTTCTCGAAGATCTACCACCAGGCAGCGGTGAGAGGGAGAATGTTAAAGAAATTTTTAAGGCAGGTAAAAGAGGCAGCGACCTTGTAAAACAGATTCTCGCCTTCAGTCGTGAATCTGAACATAAAATGATGCCAACCCGAATTCAAAATATTTTGAAGGAAGTAATAAAACTATCCCGATCTACTATTCCAACCTACATTGAAATAGAACAAGACATTCAACAAAACTGTGGCATGGTCATGGCAGACCCATCCCAAATTCATCAAATCGGTATGAATATTATTACCAATGCCTATCATGCAGTAGAAGACACTGGTGGAAAAATTTTTATTAAGTTGAATCAAACCGTATTGGATACCAATAAACTGCTTCAAACCGATCTGAAACAAGGTGATTACGCGGTTTTATCAATTTCAGATACCGGCCATGGAATGTCAAAGGAACTTAGCGGAAAAATTTTTGACCCATATTTTACGACAAAAAAGCAGGACAAAGGAACTGGATTAGGTTTGGCTGTGGTTTATGGCATTGTCAAAGCGCATGGGGGAGACATAAAGGTCCACAGTGAAATTGGCAAAGGATCGACCTTCGACATATATTTCCCGGTGATGGAAAAAACGGATAGAACTGAGTCATTCATAGAAGTTGAAGCGTATCATGGAGGGAATGAACGGATTTTGCTGGTTGACGATGAGGAGTCAATTGCAAAGCTTGAAAAACGGATGCTTGAACGAATGGGTTATAAAGTCACCTCACGCTTGCACAGCGGTGAAGCCCTGGAAAAATTCAAATCCAGTCCATCCTTATTTGATTTAGTTATCACTGATATGAGCATGCCAAACATTCCAGGAGATGAATTAGCACGAAAAATTAAATCTATAAGATCTGACGTTCCAATCATTATTTGCACAGGATTCAGCGAAAGAATCCATGAAAATAATTTTGAGCAAATGGGTATAGATGGTTTGTTGATGAAGCCAGTCGTGAAATCGGAACTTGCTAAAACTGTTCGAAAAGTGCTGGAGAAAGCCCAAGGAAAAATTTAATTTTCAGTATAACGGCCATGGCCGCCCCCGGACTATGCCTATGTTGGCGTTGAAAATTATTGTCTAGTGCACAATGTCCGGTGATAGATGGACTCCAGCAGCTCCGGCGTTACGGGCTTGTTGCCTGCGGCAGCCGCAGCCCGGACCTGGGGCAGTAACCTTTGGGCGGCATCTGCATCAATATTGGCAGACTTCCAGGTACACCATACATAATTCGACGCCAAGGCCCTGAATAAAGCCTTACCTGCAAATTATCAGTGACCTAGTGGGTCAGTTGATAAAAAGGAAACTGCTCCCCTATGATGCCCCGGCTTTCATCGGGGCGGCTGGTTCTATATTCAAGGTTCTATCCATTCATCGTCATGTTCAAATTTTACAGCCACGAGATCGCTGGAAGAATCGCTACTCTCACCCTCTGTGATGCAGATGCTACCAAATCCGTAACCAGCGTATTCTGTAGCTTCTTTTTCTGCTTCACCCAAGGTTTTTGCGTTTGAAATAAAGGATATGCCTGTTTTATAAATGATTTTATAAGTCATTTTTCTCTTCTTTATATTTTTAGGGTGCTTTCTTATCAACCTTTTAAGTGTGTTATATGTACTTAAAAGCTTGGAAATCCGGGGACATCCACCTTACCTACTTTTCTTTCGACCAGGCTTTTTCGGCCTCAGCCGCCTGTCTAAAATAGTCTCCAATTGTTTTACAAAAATCGTTTTTCCCAACGGGCGGCCGGTCCGTTCATACTTTCTAAACAATTCGATTTCAGATGTATGAATATCAGAAGATAAAAAATTTCTCCAGGATGTATTGACAATTTCAAGCAGGGGGCTTGTTTTGACAAGAATATCATCCTTTTCATCCATATGTGCCCCGGCGCTGATCCATTTTCAATCCTCAGGACGTTTTGCAAGACCGGCACGGACCGGCTTGTACTCAATATACTGGGTACACGCCAATAAATACTTTTTTCCCATGATAAATGACGCAAACCGCCCTTGCCATAGATGACCGCGCCAACCTTCCCTGAAATTGATCATTCTCGTATATCGCCTGTGTGCTTCCCCAATGGCCAGATTTAATCCATCCTTGGTTTCCGGAACGGCAATCAGATGGATGTGATTGGGCATCAGGCAATAAGCCCATATTGCGACGTTATATTTCAGGCACCATTCCAACATCAAAGCCAGATAGGCTTCGAAGTCCTGATCGCTGAAAAATGTCTGCTGCCGTCTATTCCCCTTTGTGTAATGTGATAAGGGAAACCCGGAGCCACAGTTCTTGCTATCCGTGCCATGGTAAGAATTTAAACAGATGCTTTAATTTCTGGATTAAAAAAGACAAGGCGCATCTGCAGCCTATTCAGAAAGAGGCTCAGACCATTGTCAGTGCGGCATTTCAAGTGGCAGGTGTTTAAAAAGGAGTTAAGACCAATACAAAAATAGGGGTCTGTCCCCGATTTTTTTTAAAACAGGCTCTATACCTTGAAAATCCTCATGACCCAGATAAAAAAGAAAGGAGCAAAGAACAATACAAAGACTGTGGTTGCCGTAATACCGCCCAGCACACCGATGCCGATGGCATTTTGCGCTCCCGAACCCGGGCCGGCAGCAAAGGCCAGGGGCATGACACCCAGAATAAAGGTCAGGGACGTCATCAGGATCGGCCGCAATCTTTGCTTGGTGGCGGTTATCGCAGCATCATGGGCCGACATGCCCTCTTCAAAATTTGTTTTTGCAAATTCAATGATCAAAATCGCATTTTTGGCCGCCAGGGCAATTGTCATCAGCAGGCCGACCTGGAAATATACATCATTCGCCTGATCGGCGGCCCAGGTGGACAGCGTGGCACCGAATATGCCAAGGGGCACGGTCAGCATAATCGCCACAGGGATGGCCCAGCTTTCATAAAGAGCGGCCAATGCCAGCAATACAGCAATAATTGAGATGACATAAACCAGCCAGGCCTGCCCCCCGGCTTCTTTTTCTTCATAGGATAATCCCGTCCATTCCACCCCCACGCCGCCTGGCAAAGACCGGGCCAGGCGGGAAATTTCGCTCAGCGCTTCTCCGGAGCTAATACCTTCAGCGGCCTCGCCCTGGATTTCCAAAGAGGAGGTTCCGTTAAACCGAGTTAATTTTGGCGCACCGTAGGTCCATTCACCGGAGCCAAACTCGGCCAGCGGTACCATACCCCCCGTGGTATTGCGAACATACCACCGGTTGATGTCTTCAGGCTGCATGCGGTATGGCGCATCCGCCTGCACATAAACGCGCTTGATCCGCCCGTCCAGTAAAAAATCATTCACGTATGTTCCACCCAGTGCCGTAGTCAGAGTCTGATTAATTGTCGTAATCGAAACCCCCATGGCACGGGCTTTGGACGCGTCAATATCAATGTCGTATTGCGGACCGGGGGCCAGTCCGTTGAAACGTACGCTGGTCAAAAGTTCATTCTGGTTGGCCTGACCCAGGAACTGCTTCATGGCGCTGTTTAAGGCATCCTGTCCCTCGCCGCTCCGGTCGACAAGCTGAAATTCGAAACCACTGGCATTGCCCAGCGCGGATACGGGCGGCGGAACAATTGGAATGATCATGGCATCCTGGACGGACGATAATTCCCGCCCTGCCATCTCACTGATTTTAAACACACCCAGGTCCTGGCTGCGCTCATCCCAGGGTTTCATTTTGATAAACGCAATCCCCACATTCTGACTCCTCCCGGAAAAGCTGAAACCGGCGGCAGTAAAAAGCCCGTCCACCTCGCCTCCGACGGTATCCAGGTAAAAATCTTCCACCTGCTTATTCTTTTCTATTGTCTGCCCAAGAGTTGAACTGACCGGACCGTTAACCAGTGCCATCATTCTGCCCTGGTCTTCCTGCGGCAGAAATGACGTCGGAATTTTAAAAAAGAGAGCAATGGTCACCGCGATCAGAACAAAGAACACGAACGGTAAAATGATGCGGCTTGCCAGTAAATTTTTCAGCACCGTTTCATGACCGCCGCGCATTTTGCTGAATCCGCGGTTAAAAAGGCCGAACAATCCTGTCTTTTTCTCCTCTTTTCCCTGTTTTAGAACAATGGCACATAAAGCGGGTGATAAACTTAAAGCGATAAACAAGGATATCCCCATGGCAACGGATATGGTGACTGCAAACTGACGGTAAATGACACCGGTGGCCCCTTTAAAAAAAGTAATCGGTATAAAAACAGCCCAGATCACGACAGTTGTACCGACCAGCGCACCGGAGATTTCCTTCATTGCTTTAAAGGCGGCCTTCTCAGGCGACAGGTCAGGATTCTTTTCCAGCTTGTTTTCAACATTTTCGGTTACAACAATGGCATCATCGACCAGCATACCGATGGCCAGCACCAGCGCAAAAAGTGTCAGGACATTGATAGAATAGCCCAGGACAAACAGGGCCGCAAATGTGCCCAATATAACAACGGGAATCGCCACGGACGGAATGAATGTCGCCCGCAAGGTCTGTAAAAAGACAAAAATAACCAGAACAACCAGAACGATGGCCATAACCAGTGTTTTTACGACTTCATAAATCGAGGCCTTGACAAAGGGTGAGATATCAATCGGATAGACAATCTCCAGCGCGTCAGGGATGATATCCTCAAACTCCTTGACCCTGTCCTTGACGGCCTGAACAGTTGCCAGGGCATTGGCCCCCGGAGCCAGTTCTATCGCAATACCTGAGGCAGGGCGGCGATTGTAGCGGCCAATAATATTATAGCTTTCCGCGCCGATTTCTATACGGGCGACATCACCCAGTGTCAGCTGCGAACCGTCCTGATTTACGGTTAATAAGATCGCCTCAAAGTCTTCCACGGTTTCAAGCAGGGATTGCGCAGTGATCGTTGCATTAAGCTGTTGCCCCTCTACACTTGGCGTGCCCCCGATCTCACCGGTGGCCAATTGAACATTCTGCTCCTGCACCGCCGCGACAACATCCTGTGTCGTGATATTGTAATTGTTCATGGATTGCGGGTTGAGCCATATCCGCATCGCATACTCCGGCCCGAATGTCTGAATCTGCCCGACCCCGTCCACACGGCTGAGCGGTTCCTCAAGATTGGATGCCAGGAAATCTGAAATATCATTCCGCCCGTACGAGTCATCTTTTGAATAAAAAGCAACGATCAGGGCATAACTGCTGCCCGCCTTTCGTACCGAAAGACCGAGCCTCTGAACCGCTTGAGGCAGGGCGGATTGGGCTTGTGAAACTTGATTTTGTGTTTGAACCTGTGCAATATCGGGATCAGTTCCCGTTTCAAAGGTCAATGTTATGCTGGCCTGGCCCGAGGACGAGCTTTCCGATTGAATATAACGCAAATTATCAATCCCGGTCAGGTTCTGCTCAATAACCTGCGTAACCGTATTTTCCAATGTTTGTGCGGAGGCACCGGGATAGGTGGCGCTGATCGAGACTTTAGGCGCCGCAATTGACGGATATTGTTCAACAGGTAAAGACGTGATCGACAGGATCCCCGCCCCTATGATGGCAAGCGCAATCACCCATGCAAATATCGGCCGTTTAATGAAAAAGTTCGCAATCACTCAGCTTAGCTTTCTTCCTGCAAGGATAATTGTTTTTGCGGTTCTGTTCGAGGCGGTTGTTTCAATGGCTGCTCCGGCGGCGACGTCCTTTTATCCATCGAACCGGGAGATAGCGCTTGCCCCCCTTGCAACTGATGGATGTCGAGTTCCCGAGGCTCGAGTTTCATACCGTCCTTTAACATCATGGCGCCCTCGACAATCACTTTATCGCCTGATTCAAGACCATTTAGAATAACCCAGTTATTTTTATATGACGACCCTGTTCTGACCTGGCGCTTTGATGCCGTATTATCGAATCCGACAACCCAAACAACTTTTGTACCGTCCGGCTGGATAGAAACGCTTTTTTGCGGAATAATGATTGATTGTGGTGCGTCGGTCCGCTCAATCGTGGCCCTGACAAACATGCCCGGGAGAAGCAGCCCTTCAGGGTTGGCAAGGACGGAACGCAGCTTGATAGTCCCTGTGTTTTCATCAACGGCCAGATCGGTCGCTTCCAAATTGCCTTTCTGCGGATATATTTCGCCGGTAGTTTCCAGAAACAACGTCACTTCAAATTTTTCGGATATGTCGGCGTTTATACGGCTTGTCATCAAGCATTCCTGCAATTGCTGGGTCTGGGCCGCTGACTGGGATAAATCAACATAGACCGGGTCAAGTTGCCTGACAGTTGCCAGGGCCATTTCCTGCTGTGCCGTCGCCAAAGCCCCACGGGTTACGGCAGACGGACCAATATATCCACTAATCGGCGAATAGACTTTTGTATAATCCAGATTAATTTTTGCCGTTTTGACTTCCGCTTCGGCCAGAGACACGGCTGCTCGTGCCTGCTTAACCCTGGCCGTGGCATTATCGAATTCCTGCTGGCTGACCGCATGTGCCTGAATCAAGTGCTGATAGCGCTTCTGAAGGACCTGCGCATTTTCCAGTTCCGCGAGTGCGTTGTGAAGATTGGCCTTTGCACGCTGATAATCAGCCTCATAACGCGCCGGGTCGATTTGGTAAAGCTGCTGGCCTTTTTCAACAAAGCTTCCCTCCTGAAACAGGCGTTCCTGAATAATGCCACTGACCTGTGGACGAATCTCTGCTGTCATGGATGCTCTTACCCGTCCCGGCAACTCATTTGAAATGGCAATCTGTTGCGGCCGTACCGTTATAATACCAACTTTTTTGGCAGATTGCAGGCGGGGCTTTTGCTGTTCCTCCTGCTGCGCAAGGGCACTACCCTGTTTATTTTGAGACCATTGAGAGCCTTCATCCCCGCATCCACTTAATAAAAACAGACAAAAACCAGCCCCCCAAAAAAAAATTTTCATTTCTATCTTTTTCCATTTCTCTGAACGTCCAGAACATCTTCGATAAGAAACTCTAAAAATAGGGGACAGACCCCTCTTTTCATAACAACTTTATTTCCCGGCGACATCAGTATAGTTCATTGTTACGGAGTTTAACCTTCTGTTAAAAGAATTGTTGAACAAAGCCGCTCTCGCTGCAGAAACATTCAAAGTTGGGGATACTCTCAATTGTGGGATCAAAAGGAAGACCCCCAATATCAATAATTTGTACAAGGAGTACACCATGAACCCATCCAAAGTAAACCGTTTTAACGAACGCTATGCACGTCATTTAAAAACTCTTAAACTCGATGATCAAGTTAAACATTGATCAGCAATCAACATTTAGAAATCCTTGAAATAATCATCCTCGTCAAAAGGGCTGACTTAATCAGGCCTGATTTCCTTGGTTTGATATAAAAATTATATTTTGAATCAAAACCATAAAAAATGTAATTTGGTGAGGGTCTTTTTTTAAGTACACCATTAACATAAAAAATCCCACCATTTTTAAATGATACGATATTACATTGCGAATGGTGTAGTGCCATACAAAAGAAGATAACCATATGATATTATAAGCTTAATGTTTTTCGCTCAAAAAGATGGGTTAATGGTAGTTATCGTTTTTTGCCCAAATTCATCGACCGCAACCTAATGGTATGGAGATAGGGTTTGAACTGCTGTCTGAAAATCAAAATGATTAAGGATACACCTGTGTTGAGGTGAACCTTTATAGCAGACAGCGGACTATATCTGCATGCAGGATCATGCCCGGACAGCTGCCAAAGGCATATTTGGAAAACTTAAGGAAATCGCACCTATTGTCCGGTACACAAAGTCCTGCGATAGATGGACTCCAGCAGCTCCGGGGTTACGGGCTTGTTTCCTGCGGCAGCCGCAGCCCGGACCTGGGGCAGCAACCGTTGGGCGGCATCTGCATCAATGTTGATATTGCGGTGGGCCAGGGCATATTTTATGGCGGCCGAGCCGGAGTGCACCCCTAAAACCATCTGTCTTGGGTTACTCCTGCCCACCTGTTTGGGATCATATAATTCATAGGATCGTGTATCTTTCAACAGGCCGGCACAGTGGATGCCGGACTCATGGGAAAAAATCCTGGACCCCACAATGGGTTTGGCCGCATGGATCTGCTGTCCTGAAAATCTTGCCACTGTATTGCATAGCCGGGTAAGCCCTGACAGGCGCATATTACTTTTTTTGGCACCAATACCGAACAGGGCCATGGCCGCTTCTTCAAGGCGGGCATTGCCTGCCCGCTCCCCAAGTCCGTTCACCGTGACACTGATGGCCTTGGCGCCGGCATCCACGGCAGACACGGCATTGGCCGTGGCCATGCCAAGATCGTTGTGTCCGTGAAATTCAAGGGCCAGCCCGGGCAGCCGGATTAAAAGGGTTTCCACCATATCCATGAGTGCGGACGGGGTGATCATGCCCACGGTATCGGCAAGCCGCACCCGGTGAACACCTAATCCGATGGCTGCCTGGCAGAACCGTAAAAGAAAATCCATGTCTGTGCGGGTGGCATCCTGGGCGCCCACGGATACCTGGTCAAAATAGTGTCTTGCGAACCGAACGGTGTCATCCAGGGTCTCAAGCACCCAATTCTCATTTTTTTCAAAGGTCTTGAGCAGAATGGATGACGTGGGAAAACTGATATGCACCCCGGGGGTGTTGCAGCCCACGGCCAGTTCAATATCTTTTTTGACCGCCCTGCACCAGCAGGTGAGCATGCTGGACAGGTTCAGCTGGGCAATGGCTTTAATTTCCCGGCATGCAAACTCGCCCATGGCAGGGATGCCCACTTCAATCTCGTCAACCCCGCATTCGGCAAGCTGACGTGCAATGGTCAGTTTTTCCAGGGGCCTGAAAAAGACACCCGGGGCCTGTTCCCCGTCCCGAAGGGTGGTGTCTACCATCCAGACCCGCACATCATGGGTTTTCATTACAGTACGTAGTCCTCTGCAATCTCGCCGTCTTCCATGGCATCTAAAATAGCGTCAATGGCCTCTTCGTTCTCCACGTGCCCATACCAGATATTATCCGGATAAATTACCATGACAGGGCCGTCATCACACTGTTTCAGACAGCAGGTGGAAGAGATCAGTACCTCTTCAAGGCCCCTGTCAATCACTTCATTTTCAATATAGGCCATGAAATCCCCGGACCCTTTTCTGTGGCATTTGCCTTTGGGTTCTCCACTGGGACGAAAACTTGAGCATACGAGGATGTGTTTTGCAGGTTTATTCATTTTTTTATCCTTCAAAATTTTATTCTGTTAATTAGTGTCGCTTAAATGGGGTTTGGATCAAACATAAGCTACATACAACCGGTGCCGGTTCCCCGGCACTCCCCGCAGGAAGTCTGTGCCCGGACAACCAAATGCTTTAACGACTCCCCTTTTTTCAAAGCCATGAGGACAAGATCAATCATGCCGTTGACCTCATGGATGGTAAATCCCATGGTGCCCAGAATTTTTTTAGGGGTTTCCCCGACGCCGGACACAAGAATGGTGTGGCAATCTTTAATGGTCCGGGCCAGATTCTGCCATCTGAGATCCCCGCCGCCGGTTTTAGGCAAGTTCCTTGTTTCCACAAGTGTCGGGGTTTCCTGATTTAAGTCATAGACGTGTAACTGTGTGGCCTCACCCAGGTGCTGATTAATCAACGCACCTTCCCGGGTGGCCAGGGCCACATAGGGCCGTGGGACGAAAGAGTTGAACGCATAGACATCTTCCTCAACGGGCGCTTCGTGGCAATACTTGGGTGCACTGGATAAAGGGATGGGTGCCGTGGCGTGGTAGGTCAGTCGATCCATGAGTTTCTGATTCAGGGGATCGTCCAGCAGGCCCACGGCATCGGCCCGGCAGCGTTTGCAATGGGTCATCTGGGGGACAAAGACCTTGGCTGCTTTTCTAATTGTATTGACCAGATCTTTACCCGGTTCTTCCATGTCCTCAAAATTTGCGCCCTTGGTGGGAAAATAAGGCATGCAGTTGAAGATATCCACACCCATTTCACCCATTTTTTCTGCCACGTCTACCATATGGTCTTCATTGATGCCGGGCAAAAGAATGGAGTTGACCTTAACCATAATATTGCGTTCTTTAAGGCCTTTGACGGCGGCAAGCTGGCGTTCTAAAAGCAGTTCTGCGCCCTGGGCCGGGCCCACGGACCGTTTGCCGTCCCTGACCCATGAATAAATCTTGGCGCCGATGTCTGGGTCCACCGCATTAATGGTGATGCTTACATGGGTGGTATTGATGGCTTTGAGTTCATCCAGATAAGGATGGATGTTCATGCCGTTGGTGGCCACGCACAAGAGCATTTCCGGATAAGTGGCACGCACCCGGGTCAAGGTTTCCATGGTTTTGTCGCCGTTGGCAAAGGGATCACCCGGGCCTGCAATGCCCACCACAGAGGTGTTGGGTTTGGCCTCAACCACATCTGCCAGGTAGGCCATGGCCTGGTCCGGGCTCAAAATGGAGGAGGTCACCCCGGGGCGGCTTTCATTGACACAGTCAAACTTTCTGTTGCAGAAATTGCACTGGATATTACAGGCCGGTGCAACCGGGAGGTGGACACGACCGAAATCCTTGCAGGATTTTTTATTAAAACAGGGGTGGTTATCTATGTTCATTTTAATTTTCCTTACACTCAATGATCGAGTTACATATATGAGTATCCGATTCTGGATTCGGTCTGTTTTGCCGTAAGAATTGTATTGACGATATTGTCAAACAATTGCTGGGCCCCTTTGTAGCCAACGTGCAGGATGCGCGGGCCGCCCACCCGGTCGTGGATGGGAAACCCCACCCTTACCAATGGAATTTTCAGCCGTCTTGCCATGGCATATCCCTTGGAGTTGCCGATGATAATTTCAGGCCGCAGGTCTTCGGGCATGGCTGCGGCAGTTTCTTCCATGCAGGTAAAATCCATGTCATTCTGGATGACAACCTGGTCAATGAGGGTTTCGGGCAGGGTATCTTCAAGGGCTTTTTTAAATGTTTTGCTTTTGCCGCCGGATGCGCAGAGCACGGGTATAATACCCACTTCGGCAAGAAAGCCGGCCATGGACACGACAAAATCCTCTTCGCCGTAAATCAGGGCCCGTTTTTTCGCTACATATTTATTGCCGTCCACATAGGCATCCACCAGCCGCCATTTCTCTTTTCTATACTTTTCAGGCACGGGCCTGCCCGAAATCTGGGACAGGGTATCCAGAAAACGATCCGTGGCTTTTACCCCGATAGGGATGGGAAGGCGTGTGCAGGGAACACCAAAGCGTTTGCTTAAAATGTCTCCCGCGGTTTTCTGGCCCATTTCTGCAGTCAGCGCCAGCACGGCACCAAACTCCAGGGTGTGGACGGCCACATTCATCTTTTCAATGGCCGAAATGGACGTGCCACCTTTCTGGATGGCCTGATATTCCTCCCATGACGGTCCTTCCAGCCGTTCGGAATAATCGGGCAGAATGGTGACAGGGGTATGAAAATCCTCAAAAATATCTTTTAAATGCCGCAGATCTTCGTTGGAAAGCATGCCGGGAAACAGATTGATTTTTTTCTTTTTCTTGGGCCGGTAAACGATTCTCTTGCCCACCGGGTTGAAGCGGTCCACAACAGCGGCCACGGCACCGTGAAATCCGTCCACATGGGTGCCGCTGTAAGCCGGTGTGGAAACATGGACCAGGGCCGTACCGTTTATATGATTGTCCATGCTGTTTAAAATTAACTGGACATCATCACCAATGGTTTCGGACAGGCAGGTGGTGGCGATCCCGATCATGGACGGAGCATACTGGCGTGCCACGTTTTCAATGGCCAGTTTCAGGTTGGCCCCGCCGCCGAATACGGCGGTTTCCTCGGTGAAGTTGGATGAGGCAATATCCACCGGCTCCTTGAAATGGGAGATCAGGTAGCGCCGCATATAGGTGGAGCACCCCTGGGAGCCGTGAAGCAGGGGCACACAGCCCTCAATTCCCTGGAACACCAGGGTGGCCCCCAGGGGTGTGCACATTTTGCATGCATTCTGGGTCGCGGTGTATGATGGTGTATCTTTATGTTTTTTCAGGGTCATATCGCACCTTCCTTTCCGGCCGGTTTCTGCCGCCTGGGTACAAGATCCCATACCGGGCTTGTAACGGTTCCATGTACTTCTTTTGCAAAATTGACCATGCCTTCAAATCCCACCAACGGAATTTTGCGTTCATGGTTATGGTCGCAGAACCCGATGCCCATCTTATAGGCAATGGGGCGTTCCTTAACCCCGCCGATGAACAGGTCTGCGTCCTTTTCAACGGAATACTTGGCCAGCTCCAGCGGGTTTGAGTCGTCTAAAATCACGGTGCCTTCGTTACACATCTGCCTGAGCACTTCATAATCTTCCTGGGTACCGGTCTGGGATCCGGCCAGGACCACTTCCATGCCAAGGGTTTTTAATGCCTTGATCATGGAAAATGCCTTGAACGCGCCGCCTACGTAGATGGCGGCTTTTTTACCTTCAAGGTCTTTTTTCATGGTTTCCAGGCGGGGGACAATGGCCTGGACTTCCTTTCTGATCATGTCCTGGGTTTTTTTAAGAATTTCGGGGTTTTTGTCAAAAAACACGGCCACCTGGTACAGGGCATCCGAGGTATCTTCAATGCCGAAATAGGAAACCCGTATATAAGGGATGCCGTAGTCTTTCTCCATCTGCTTTGCCAGGTGGATAACCGACCCTGAACACTGGACCACGTTCAGGGCGGCATTGCGTGCCTGCTGGACCTCTTCCACCCGGCCGTCACCTGTAATGACAGAGACCACCTTGACCCCCATGGATTCATAATATTTTTTTATGATCCATGTCTCTCCGCCAATATTAAATTCACCCAGAATATTGATGGAATCCGGAAGGGTAACCCGGGGGGCCTTATTTCTTTCGATCAGACTGAACAAGGCGTCGCAGGCGGCCTTGTACCCGTCTTTTTTGGTGCCTTTAAATCCTTCGGAGTGGACAGCGATGACAGGGATACCGGTCTGATCTTCCACCTGGCGGCAGATCGCGTCCACGTCATCACCAATAATGCCCACAATGCACGTACAATAGATAAAGGCGGCTTTGGGCGAATATTTTTCAATCAGCTCCAGCAATGCCTTTTTCAGCTTTTTTTCTCCGCCATAGATAATATCGGTCTCTGACAGGTCCGTTGAAAAACTCATCCGGTGAAGCTCCGGGCCCGAAGACTGGGCCCCTCTGATATCCCAGGTATAGGAGGCACACCCGATGGGGCCGTGAATCAGATGCAAGGCATCGGCGATGGGATAAAGCACCACCCTTGAGCCGCAGAATACACAGGCCCGCTGACTGACTGCGCCGGCCAGACTCTTGGTTTCACATTCCATCTTAAAGGGCTGGTTACCCTTCTGGTAGATCTGGTTTTCCCGCTGTTTGAGTACCGATATGGAGGTCATTTTATTTATCCTTTACTTACTGCTGTCATTTACTCTACCAGTTCAAAACGTTCTTCCGGTGCATCCCGGTCCGTGCGGTCCATCAGGGCACCCAAAATCTTTTCCAGGAAATGCAACCCGCCTTTGTATCCCACGGTGGGAAAGTAGGAGTGACCGACCCGGTCCAGAATGGGGAATCCGTGGCGTACAAACGGAATGTCCTCGTCCCGGGCAATGTACTTGCCGTAGGTATTGCAGATGAGCAGGTCCACAGGTTCGTTTTTGATCAACTGATGCAGGTGGAACAGGTCGCTTGGACTCTTGACGTTGATCTCGTCTCCGAACCGGGCCGTAACTTCCTTGATCCGCTTGGTAAAGGCCTTGCCCGGGGTGCCGGTAACGATGTGAACCGGTTTCATGCCGATGGTCACCAGAAATTCGGTCAGGGCGATGACCTGATCCGGGTCTCCGGCAATGGCCACCTTTTTGCCGTACAGGTGGGGCTGCATGTCTGAGATCACATCTAAAAGCTGGCCGCGTTCCTGGTTAATGGTATCGGGTACCGAGACGCCGGCTGCGGTGCGCAGGGCATCAACAAACCGGTCTGTGGCCAAAAGGCCGATGGGCAGATCCTGCACCTGGCAGGGGACCTTGAACTGAGAGTCAATCGCTCTGACCGGATCTGCCGAGGCCCAGGCGCCCAGCCCGATGGAGCCGATACTGTCGCCGATACTCTTCAATTCTTCGATGGAAACGCCGCCCTTGGGGTACATATTGAATTTGCCGGTCATAGGGCCGTTCAAAATACCCGAGGTGTCCGGGAAGAGGATGGATTCAATGCCCAACATCGCAGCGATCCGCTTCATTTCAGCCATATCCGAAGGCTCCACAAATCCGGGCACAATGTTGACTTTCCCGTTGGATTTGCCGGTCTTTTCAGCAAGCTGGAGGGCCATAGACTTAACCATGTTGGAAAAACCTGTGACATGGGATCCCACATAGGATGGGGTGGATGTATGGACAACATACTTGCCTTCGGGGATTGTGCCGTCTTTATAGGCCTTCTTGACAATCTGGTTCACGTCGTCGCCAATGGTTTCCGACAGACAGGTGGTGTGCACCGCAACCACGTCCGGCTTATACGTGGTGAAGATGGTTAGAAGGGCCTGAAGCAGGTTGGCCTGGCCACCGAATACCGATGCCCCTTCAGTAAAGGAGGAGGTGGCCGCCATAATGGGTTCACGGTAATGACGGGTCAGCGCGGACCTGTGATAGGCGCAGCAGCCCTGGGAACCATGACTGTGAGGCAGGCAGCCATGGATCCCTAAGCCTGCGTACATGGCCCCGATGGGCTGGCAGGTCTTCGCCGGGTTAACAGACAGGACTTTTCTTTCTTTAATCTCTTTGGGTGTATGTCGAAGCAGCATAAGTTTACTCCTGTTGCTTTTTATCTATGTTTTCAGGTATTTTTTATACGAAAGTCTGTGTAACCTACCCAGATCTTTCAACTCTCGTTGTGGGCTGAGTCTGGGTGTTGATAGACCAGGTCAGCCCATGGCTGTTTTATATGAAAGTCTGGATAAGTTACTCAGATCTTTCAACCTTTGTTGTGGGCTGTGCCTGGGTATTGATAAACCAGGTCGGCCCATGGCTGTTATATGAAATCCTTGGCCCATGGCCGTTATTCCCCAACGAACGTGGCGGACAATTCGGGGTCCTTCTGCCAGGGGGCTTCCAGGTATTGCCAGATATTGGCATTGAGCATGCGGTCAATTTCTTCAAAAAAGTTTATCGCGCCTTTAAATACCGCGTATGGCCCACCCGTATCATAGGAGTGGAGCTGTTTCATGGGAATACCGTGCTTCTGAACTGCATATTTTTCCTTGATACCGGCACAGAAGATGTCCGGCTTGTACATGGCGATCAGGGTTTCTGTTTCGTGATGGCTGATGTCATCAACGATCAGGGAGCCTTTGGTCATTTCAGGGAGCAGACCCTCATACTCTTTAAACGGATACCCCTTTTCTTCCAGCGCCTGCATCTGTTCCGGGGTCTTTCTGGGGCTGTACAGGTTTTCATCTTTTTCTATGGTCAATTCTTCAATATTTCTGGAATCGGCATCAACCTTGATATCCGGAATGACATGGCGTCCTTCATAATCATCCCTGTGGGCAAATTCGTATCCGGCGGACAGCACCTTCATGCCGATCTCTTTGAACAGTTCCTGGTAGTGGTGGGCCCGGGAACCACCCACAAACATCATGGCGGTTTTGCCCTCACACCGTTTTTTGACATCTTTGATTTTGGCCTCAACGGGAATCATCTCCTCGGCAATCACCTCTTCCACCCGGTCAATGAGTTCCTGGTCTTCAAAATAAGCGGCTATTTTACGCAGGCTGCTGGCGGTTGACGTTGGTCCCGTAAAGCTGATTTTTATCCAGGGAATGCCGTACTTTGTCTCCAGCATGTCTGCGACGTAGTTAATGGATCTGTGGCACATGACCGCATTGAGATCTGCGGTGTGACAGTTGGCAAACTGGTCAACGGTGGAATTGCCTGAAAATGTGGAAACAAGGTCAATGCCACACTTATGCAACAATTCGTCAATGATGAACCCGTCGCCGCCGATGTTGTATTCACCCAGCAAATTAATTTTAAATTTCGCGTCCATGACCGTGTCATTCAAGCCCACAACATGTTTAAAAATGGCGTTGTTGGCAATATGATGGCCAGCGGACTGGCTCACGCCCTTGTAGCCTTCACAGGAAAATCCAAAAATATTGATGCCAAGCTTTTCCTTCATCTCCCTTGCCACGGCATGGACATCATCGCCGATCAGACCCACCGGACAGGTGGAAAAGATGGAGATGGCCTTGGGTTTAAAAATGTCATAGGCCTCCTGAATGGCCGCTTTAAGTTTCTTTTCCCCGCCGAAAACAATGTCTTCGTCCTTCATGTCCGTGGAAAAGCAGTAGGTCATATAATTGTCGGCATCGTCTGATGGGGGACGGGTCTGGTTGCGCCGGGTCAGCCAGGAATAAAATCCGCAGCCGATGGGGCCATGGGTTAAATTGATGATATCCCGGGTCGGACCCATAATAACGCCTTTGCAGCCGGCATAGCAGCATCCGCGCTGGGTGATGATGCCCGGAACGGTCCTGACATTGGCGCCTACCTGGAGGCCCTCTTTATCATCGCTTGAAACCGGGGTGATCTGTTTGCCGCGTTTCCGGGCCACTTTGGGCGGATACTTGGACAGTATTTCTTTTTTTATATCTTCCGGGTTAACGGTATGGGTTCGTTCGCCTGTCATATGTTTATACCCCTATCTTTTCTCTCATGTTATTTTACTTAAAATTCGTCAAGAACGGCATCTCCGCTTTCAGATGTCCTCACGGAGATGGAGTCGTCGGTGGGCATGACCCATATGACCCCGTCTCCTGTTTTTCCGGTTTGGTTGGCGTCTATAATGGTGTCTACGGTTTTTTGAACCAGTTTGTCCGGCACAACCACAAAGATGGCCCGCTTGGGCTGGAGGCCGTCGCTCTGGCCCAGCTGGGCAATGGCCTCTTCATGCCCCTCTTGCGCACCCTTAAGCAGCTCCATGCTCACCAGGGCTTTGCCGCGTCCCAGACACTCCTGGGCGGTCATGGAAGAAACACCCGCGCCAATCAAGGCCTTTTTGGTCGCATTGATCTTGTTCATGCGAACAATAGCCATGATCTCTTTCATGATGCCACCGCCAGGTCTTCATCAAGGTCTATGTCTTTTTTGCCTGAGCTGATGGTATAAGACTCAATGATCGGAGAGATAAAAATCTTGCCGTCGCCAAAGGCGCCTTTCTCACCGGTCTTTGCGGTTTGTAAAATGGTTTTAAGGACAAAATCACGATCTTTTTCATCGATAACCGATAAAAGCATCTCCTTGGGAATTTCGTCATAGGTGATTTCACCGATTTTGATTCCCCGCTGTTTTCCACGTCCGGCCACACTCATCCGGGTGACCGCCGGATATCCTGATTCCATGAGGGCGGCCATGACTGCGTTAACTTTTTCAGGGCGAACGATGGCTTTAATCATTACTTTCATTTAAATATTCCTTATGGTTCTTAGGTTTTTGGTTACGCCGCGATCCCGTATTCAATGAGCAGGGACTCCAGTTCTTCAATCTCAAGGGGCGTGGGGATGACAAACGTTTTATTTTCATCCATTTTTCTGGCCAGGGCCCGGTATTCATCTGCCTGGGGGTGGTCCGGCGCAAAATCAATAACCGTTTTTCTGTTGATCTCAGCCTGCTGAACCATGTTGTGCCTGGGAACAAAGTGGATCATCTGGGTGCCCAGTTTCTTGGCCAGCTGTAAAATCATTTCCTCTTCGTTGTCGACCTGACGGGAGTTACAGATCAAGCCGCCGAGACGAACTCCGCCGGACTGGGCAAATTTTACGATACCCTTGCAGATGTTGTTGGCCGCGTACATAGCCATCATCTCGCCGGAGACGACAATATAAATTTCCTGGGCCTTGCCTTCACGGATGGGCATGGCAAATCCGCCACAGACAACGTCACCCAGAACATCATAAAATACATAATCCAAATTCTGCTCTTCGTCATAAGCGCCCAGCTGTTCCAGCAGGTTGATGGAGGTGATGATCCCTCGGCCGGCGCAGCCAACACCGGGTTCCGGTCCGCCTGATTCCGTGCACATAACCCCGCCGTATCCCGCTTTTCTGACATCTTCAAGTTCAACATCTTCACCCTCTTCTCTCAGGGTATCCAGAACGGTTTTCTGGGCCAGGCCATTGAGCATAAGCCGTGTGGAGTCAGACTTGGGGTCACAGCCCACGATCATGATTTTTTTGCCGGCCTCCACCAGTCCTGCTACCGTATTCTGAGTTGTAGTGGATTTGCCGATGCCGCCTTTTCCGTAGATTGCTACCTTTCTCATTGTCTTTTTAGCTCCTTAATTAAGCGTTCGTTGTTTTTAGTTTTAACAGGCAAAGAACCTGTCCGTTGTCGTAATGCCAGTAACTGCAACGGACGTTCCATCGTGATTTGGGATGAACTGCAAAAAGATCTAACTTGTTTGAATTACAAATTGATTTAAATAAAAAAATTTTTTTATTTATGTGCGCCGAGTTTAGACAGGGGTATATATATTACAAATACGAAACATATATCGATTCAAATATGTAATATTTTATCAATAGATTGATTATTCTTCATAAGACTGATCTTTACCGGGTGTTAAAAGGGGGGTGTTGGAAAATTTTAATGAGAACGAACAGGATGTTAGCTATTAGAGCACTTTTAATCTGGCTATAATTAAAGACTCCAAAAGTGTAAGTTTTTAATTTATTTTTTTTTGCTGACGGATATGTGAAGAATATCTTCTGATTTAAGGTGTTTTTATAAGAGAATTTGTGCAACCCACACAGATCTTTTAACTTTTTCTGTGGGCTGAGCCACGGTGAGAAGCCAGGTCAACCCACACGCTTGTTATAGGCGTTCTTGATCCAGGGATTTGACCAGACAGATCAATGAGGTGCGTTTCCACGCGTCTTTATTATAAAAATCAAGACAGTCCTTGTCGTCTTTGTCTGCAAGCAGAGAGATGGATTTTATCCCCTTATTTACAGCCCAGCCTTCGATGGCAGACAGCAGAAGGGTTGATAGTCCTTTCTTCTTGTATGCACGATCCACAATTAGATCACTTACCACCGCATTGAGATTACCCTGGACCATTGAAATTTGAGCTTGGGCCGAACACAAGCCTACAATTGTGTCATTCATCCACGCCACCTTCACAGCCCTGTGTTTCCCGCAGCCGTCCAGCATCAGTCGCAGACCCCGGGCCTGGACCTGGACACCGGGATTAAATTTAAAATCCTGTTCTGTTGCAAACTGCTGGGTCAGCAGAGGCAACATCTGATCAATATCGATAGGGCGTGCATCTTTAATGATAATTTCCATAACTTTTTTCCTTAGAATATTTTCTTGAATGCCGATGCCTTTATTGCCGCCACCACCATCGCGCCTTCTTCAATCCCCAACTCACGCACAGATTCGGAAACGATCTGGGCAATCAGATGTTCATTACCACAGGCAAGCCCCACACGCACACGATTTCCGCTGCTATAAATATCGGTCACAGTACATTGCAAAAGGTTTCTGGCACTTGTTGCCTCGGGATGCCGCTTGAAAAGAAGAATGTCCCGGGAATCGAGCTCAAAAAGATTTTCTTCACCCTCTGCCGGTTCAGTGAGAATGAAATTGATATGCCCCCACTTATAACGAAACAGATCCTTACAGGGTGTGGCACCACCCAGATTAATCAAGTTGACATAACTTTCAAGACCGCTGCCCCACGATTTTCTCACCAGTTCCTCAGCCGCACTGTGCCGCTGAATACGGCCCTTTTGGATCACAAAAACCTCATCGGTCATCATCCGCATCTCCAGCACCGAATGGCTGATGAAAATCATGGGAATGCCGTAATTGTTGAAGACATTTTTCAAATACGGAATAATCTGAAATTTATGCCCCTCATCCAAAGCCGAAAGCGGTTCATCCATCAAAATAAGCCGAGGATTTGACAGAACCGTCCTTGCCAGGGCAATACGCTGCCGTTCCCCGCCTGACAGGGTGGAAACATCCCTGGACAAAAGCTGCGTAATACCAAGAACCTTAAAAAGGCCTTCGGGATCAATCTGTCTATTTTCGAGTTTGATCCGTTTATATCCATAGAAGAGATTTTTTTTAACGCTCATATGGGGGAATAGATGGGCATGCTGAAACACAACACCGATGTTGCGCTGATTCGGCTTCAAATTAATCTTTCTCTTTGCATCAAAAAGAACGGTATCACCCAATCGAATAAAACCGCTGTCCGGCAGTTCCAGGCCGGACAGCAGATTCATAATCGTTGATTTTCCGCTTCCTGACGGACCGAAAATCCCCGTCCTTGGTGAGGAGAGACTGAAGGCCACATCAAGGGTGAAATCCTTGAAACTTTTTTTTAACTCAACATCTAACTGCACTGCTACCCTCTCCTGAACTTGCGGTTTATTGCCTCACTAATAAGAAGGATGGCAAAAGAAAGGCTGATGGAGACCAGACACAGCGTCAGCGCCATCCTGTCTCCACCCGGAACAGAGGTGTATTCATAAATTGCCAAGGGTATTGTCTGTGTCACCCCCGGGATATTGCCGGCAAGGATAACGGTTGCGCCGAACTCACCCAGGTTTCTGGCAAACATCAACGACATCCCGGCAAAAATCGCACGACCGCTCAAAGGCAGAACAATGGTAAAAAAGCTATCCCACCATCCCGCACCAAGGGTTCGAGATACTGAAATATAGGATTGATCCACCGCCTCCATACCAATACGGATTGAACGGACCATCAGGGGGAATCCGACAACCGCCGAGGCAATAACAGCACCGGTGAGTGAAAAAACCACCTGAATACCCAAAAGGTTCAAAAACTTACCGATCAAACCGTTGGACCCGAAGGACAGCAGCAACAAATATCCGACCACAACCGGCGGCAAGACTAATGGCAGACTGATAAGCCCTTCCACCACGGCCTTGCCTCTAATTTTACCGAAGGCAAGAAAGTAACCACAAGCAATGCCAAAGGGGGTGGAGATCAAGGTCGCCGAGCAGGCAACCTTCAGGGAAAGCCCGACGGCAGAAATATCCTGGGGAGAAAGTGTCAGCATTGTAATTTCATTTACCATGCCCCGTATCAGGGCAGTGTAAAACCAAGACGAATCATTTCCGAATGGGCCGCTTCAGAAACGATATAGTCATAGAAGAGTTTGGCATCGGCGTTCCCGTCGCTGTCCTTTGTCATTGCAACCGGATAGGTTACTCGACTATAAAACTCAAGAGGCACTTCAAACAGAATCTTGGCATTGATGGCGAGCATCGCATCCGTTTTGTAAACAAACGCGCCGTCGGTCTCTCCCCGGTCGGCATAGATCAGTGCCTGGCGGACGTCCTTTGCCATGATCAGTTGCCCATTCTTGAGCATTTCATCATATATGCCCTCTTTATCCATCGCCTGCTTAGCATACTGACCGGCCGGCACGCTGTTGGGACTGCCCAAGGCAACACGCGTCAGCTTCTGTAAATCGCTCATAGATTGAGCATCCGTACTTGACTTACCCACAAAAACCAACGCATTATGTGCAAATATTTTTTTGGTGTCCGACTCAATCTTGCCCTTTTCAATCAAATGCGTCATCCACTTCGGATTGGCAGAAACATAAATATCTGCAGGCGCCCCCTGTTCGATTTGCTTTGCTAAGGCGCCGGATGACCCAAAATTTGGGACAATTTTCACATCCGGATACTGTTCCTGAAACTGTACTATCAAATTATTGCACAGATTACTCATACTCTTTGCCACTGAAACACGAACCTGCCCAGCCTGGGCATAGGTACTGAACACCAGCAGTATAAAAACAACAAAAATGTTTAATACACATACCTTTTTCACGTCAAACCCTCCTTTTTCGTATTTATCCGTTTCATATAAAAATCAAAATACATTATTGTTTTATTTTCATGCTTTGTTGTGGGTCGAACTTGGGCATCGATATCCCAGATCAGCCCGTGGCTGTTTTATATGAAAGAACTGAACTAACCGGTTAGTTTCTTTCATAATCTGTCGTGGCCTAACCGCGGTGGAAGACCAGGTCGGCCATGGCTGTTATTCGGAATACGGTTATCATCGACGGCAAAACAATGTCAAGCCATATTTTCAAGCTACAAATGGGCCTTTTTTTATTATTAATATAATATTTCTTCGGACCTGGAATACTCTTTGCATTAGTTTTATTTTTATTTAACTTATTAATTAATGGAGAAGCACAATGTCAAAAGAAAACGTTCTAGCCTTTTTAGATAAGGGAGCAGATGACCGCAAATTCCGCGTAAAGTACGACAACTGTTTTTCAATGGAAAAATTTTGCGCCATGGCAAAAGAAGATGGTTTTGAGTTTACTGTGGAAGAACTGCAAGCGGTATTGAAGATGAATGGGGACTCTTTCGATTCATATGGCAATCCGCCAAAGAAAGGCATTTGGGTATAACAGCCATGGGCTGACCTGATCTATCAACACCCCAGACGCAATTTACAACAGAACATGAAAGGCCTTTAATTACTTAATTGAAACTTTCATGTAAAAATCGAAGCAAACGGTGCTGTCTATCGACAGCACCGTTTTTCAATTTTCTTCGATTGTTTTTTTTGATGATTGCAATAATTGAGGTCAAATCAAAACTTTGATTTGACCTCAATTATTGTATTGTTACATCAGGGGCGTATTGGGTATCAATTCCCACACACCGCAGGGGCATGCCCCTTTGCAGAATCCGCATCCAATGCATTTGGATCCATCCACCACATACTCAAAGCCGGTTGCCTTTTCCTGCCGGCTGATAGCCCCTTCAGGGCAAACTGCCACGCAGATGCCGCAATCCTTGCAATTTCCGCAGGAGGCACATTCCTCACCGCACGCTTCTAATGTATTGGCATCATGTATAGGGTTATAATAGGTCAAATTTACACGCCGGGTATCGATCATGGGGGCAAGGCCTTCCATATCAGGAGCCTGCCCTTTGAGCAGCTGATCAATGACTATGGCTGTCCGTCTGCCTGCGCCGATGGCATTGGTGATAAGTCCCGGGCCCACCGCATCCCCGATGGCAAAGACCTTTTCATCCGAGGATCGGCCGGCTTCGTTCACCTTGACAAACCCTCTTTCAAGCTCAATCCCCTCATCAAGAAAAGATAGATCAGGCACGTCTCCGATGGAGATCACCACCGTATTAGCCGGCAGTATTTCGCCACTCTCAAGTTTGATCCCTTGGGAATTAATTTCTTCGGTGAATACCGGCCAGCGGAAGTGAGCACCGCATTCTTCGGCATCCTCTCTTTCTTTGCCGAATGCAGCCGGTTTCTGGACATCAATAAGGGTTATATCAACAGCACCCAGCCGGTGGGCTTCGGTGGCCACATCACAGCCCACATTACCGGCACCGATAATCACTATCTTTTTGCCTGGTTTTATCTTGTTTGCTTTGGCCTTCTCAAGAAAATCATTGGCAAAAAGAGCCCGTTCGGCACCTTTGATCGGAAGGGATCTGGGTTTATTGCCCCCGGCTGCCACCACAACATAGTCATGGCTATTTTTTATCTCTTTGAACTTTTTCGCATCAACTTTTTCTCCCAGTCTTATATCTTTTATATAAGACTTTATCCGGTCTATTTCGGCATTCAGGGTGTCGGCAGGGATTCGGGATTCGGGAATCAGAGCGGAAATTTTCCCGGCAATGTTCTGTCCGGCTTCAAATACCGTAGCGGTATGGCCTTTCATGGTGAGTTGCCAGGCCGCAGAAATACCACCCGGGCCCCCGCCGATGACGGCCACTTTCTTTCGGGATTCTTTGGCCGGTTTTGGCGGTTTGATATTTTGGGCAGCCTGACCCAAAAGACGAACATTAATGGGAGCCATATAGGACAGGTTCCGTGTGCAGGACGCCATACACGGACTGGGGCACAGGTGACCGCACACGGTCGCCGGAAACGGAGAATACTCAAGGCCCATGGATATGGCTTCATCAATGTTATCGGTCCGGATCATGGCCCAGCGCTGCTGGACCGGGATTCCGGTGGGGCAGGATGCCTGGCACGGCGAGATATATTTACCGTGCTCCCAGACCGGAATATATCTTCTGTACTCGCCCTTGGTAATGACCGGTACAGTCCCTTTTTCCGTTTCCTGGAGATCTCCGATCAGGCCGCCGCGACCAAGTTCCGCATCCCAGACCTGTTCCCTAAACCAGGATACAGATTTACGTTCCGGCCCTTCGGCCTTTTCATGGGGATTTTTGGCTTCAAACAGCCGCCAGTCTTCTCGCACAGCCAGTTCGCCAAACAGTTTCGGCTGTTCAATTTTTTTAAGAAAAATTTTAAGGCCCTGGGTCAGCCATTGCCATTCCTGATCATCAAGGTCCACTTCCTTGGCATCCTTGTCGGAATAACTTTTGGCATCACCACGAACAAAAACCTTGCCGCTCACCATGCCCACCAGAGGCCTGTAACCCAGCACCTGTTCCGGGTTAACAGCGTTTAAACCGCAGACAACAGCAATTCCGCCGGCCATGAATTCACCAAAGTAATCCCCTGCCGTCCCCAATACCCACAGCTCAGGGGGCTCAAATCTGGGATTACGCTTTGTCATGGTCATACCCCGGGCACCGATGGAGCCGCCCACAAACACCTT
Organism: Desulfobacter hydrogenophilus; assembly: GCF_004319545.1. Classification (NCBI taxonomy): domain Bacteria; kingdom Pseudomonadati; phylum Thermodesulfobacteriota; class Desulfobacteria; order Desulfobacterales; family Desulfobacteraceae; genus Desulfobacter; species Desulfobacter hydrogenophilus. Next base: position 805,463 of record NZ_CP036313.1, read on the forward strand.
GCCCTGGGCTGCACCGTTCATGACCCCGTTGGAGGCAGACTCGTGCACAATGATTTCAGCACCGGCGTTGAGCCAGCCAATATCATCCGAGGCCGGACCCATGACTTCTATTCTTGTATTGGGTGTGCCAAGGGAGCCTGTGCGCTGGCCGGAATGACCAATAATACGGATGTCTATCCTGTCAGGGGCGCAATCCCAGAGTCGTCCGCCAATACCATGCTGGCCAAAGGCCTGGACTTCAAGCTTTCTGTTGCCTCGCTTGATGTGCTGGTGAATAGTCTCTTCAAGTACCCGCGAGGAAATTCGTTTTTCGTCTCTTTTACCTGCTATAAAAATATAGTCGCTTTTCATCATATCCCGTCCTCCTTTACACCACGTACTTAATACTGAGACGGTCAGCAATGTTTTTATCATCAATCCCCAGCGCATCGGACATGCCGATGGGAAGGGAAGTAGAGCGTCCCAAGGGCGCTACAATTTTTTTAAGTTGCGTGTCAAAGGAAACAAAAATGTCCACTATGCGCTGGGCCACATCTTCCGGGTCAAGGCGGCGGTAGAGCCTAGGGTCCTGGGACGTGATGCCTTTAGGGCAGATACCAAGGTTGCATACGTTGCACCGATCTTCTTCCGTACCCACGCAGCCGGCTGCGGCCTGCATCACATATTTTCCAATCTGAACTCCGGATGCCCCCAGCATGATCAGGGCGGCTGCATTGGCGGCAATGTTGCCGTTTTTACCAATACCGCCCCCGGCAAAAATGGGTATTTCATTCTGTTTGCCGAGGGCTGTCAGATTCAGGTAGTTGTCCCGAACACAGCTGGCTATGGGATGGCCCATGTGGTCCATGGAAACAGCGTATGCAGCGCCTGTGCCGCCATCTTCGCCGTCAATGGCAAGTCCTGCCGCATATTCGTTACGGGTCAGGTTGTTCATCACCGCAAGGGAAGTGGATGTAGCGGAAATTTTTGGATATACCGGCACCCTGAATCCCCATGCCATGGACATGGACAGGATCATCTTGGCCACAGACTCTTCAATGGAGTACTGGGTCTGATGGGTCGGGGGGCTGGGCAGACTTACGCCCTGGGGCACACCCCGGATGGCGGCAATAAGTTTATTAACTTTATGCCACATCAAAAGACCGCCGTCACCGGGTTTTGCACCCTGACCATACTTGATCTCAATGGCACAGGGGTCTTCCTTCATATGCGGGATGGCGTGGATGATCTCGTCCCAGCCAAAATAGCCGGAAGCAATCTGCAGGATTACATATTTAAGAAACCGAGAACGCAGTAAGCGTGGCGGGCACCCCCCCTCACCGGTACAGATGCGAACGGGCATGCCCATCTCTTCGTTCAAATAGGCAACCCCCATCTGCAAACCTTCCCACATGGTTGGAGACAGCGCACCAAAGGACATGCCGCCGATGATTAAAGGATAAATTTCCCTGACCGGCGGTATCCAGCCCTTTTCCCGCAGTTGTTTCATATTTTCTCTAGGGGGTAGCACCCGGCCTAGAAGAGTGCGCATCTCAAATTCATGGCGGCCGGCATCCAGAGCCGGGTCCGTGAGCATGGAAATTCTGGTGAACTTGATTCTGTCAAGCACCGACCCCGAATCGTTGCGCCGGCCGCCTCTGCGCCGGGGAATGCCATGCTGGTTGATGTGAAATTTCATCCTGTCCATAGACGGATTTCGTATCGGCCGGATGGCATCATTAGGGCAGACAAGGGTACACATGGCGCAGCCGATGCAGGCGTTCTCAACCCGGGTGTCCTGCCGGATACCGTAAAAGGTATCATAATCATTACTGTGCTCGGTATTTTTACCCACAGATGTTTTTATAATCCGTTTCTGGAACGGATGAAGGGCGATGGCCTTGACCGGACACACAGCCGTACATTGACCGCACAGGGTACACCGATCATTATTATATTCGATCTGCCAGGGCAGATCATTCAAACTTAAAGAGGAAGGTTCAAGGCTTCTGTTTGACGACATATATTTACCTCCTGCCGATCAGGGCTTACAATGGCTGTATCAAGGTGCATGGGTTGAAGATCCATGGTTTTGTCTCTGTCAGGTATAACGGCATCCAGTCCGCAGATCTCGGATGAAAAGGCAAACATACCCGGTTTGCCCCCGACCACACCGGGCCGCAGTTTTTTGCGATCCTGAACCATGAACATGGAGTGGTCCGGCAGGGTGCCGATGACCATATTGGGGCCGTCGATAATTAAGGGGCGGCAGCTCTTTTTCAAATGATCTAGGAATTCAAAATTGGGATGCTTTTCAAGGGAATCACGCTGAAGCGGGGTGATCACATGTTTATAACCGTCAATGCCTAAGCCCAGCTCTTCCATGGAAAAGTGAAGGATGTGGGCAAACACCTCAGAATCGGACTGATAGCCGGTATAGCCGGGGATCTCCCTTGAGGAGAGAAAATCCTTGATGGGGATAAACGCCGTGTTTTCACCATTGGTCATGGTGCAGTATCCCTTGATAAAAAACGGATGGCATGCATACAGGTTTATGGCATAATTGGTGTTCTGCCGCCCCTGGGCCATGATAACCCGCGCTTCAAGTTCTTTCCTGTCAAGGCCCAGATATTCTCCCAGCTTCATGGGATCCCCGAGCTCCTTGATCATGATGGTGTCCGGCCAAAAGGAAAACACGATCATGTCTTTTTTTTCTTCACCCATCTGCCGTATCTTAAGCCGTACATCCAGAAGTCTTGTGGCCAGCTCCTCCTGAGACAACTCATCCCAGCCGTCGGGCAGCTCATAGGCCCTGATCAAATAAATTTGTCGTCTGGGAATACCTTCTACCGGAGTTTTAGGTGGTTTCAAAGAGACTTTATGTTTGGTCAGAAAACCAAGATCCATCATAAAAAGGTCCAGACGGCGGATGCCTTCTTCAGTAAAGATCCCCGACAGAATCGGGGCATCTTTCATCTCTTCAAAGGTGCCACCAAGGTCCTGGAGCAAAAGCCCCATGCCGGAGCCGTCATGCCCTTCCTTCATTACGTCAAGGGCTTTGATGGCCAGCATAGGCGACTGAGGCTCCTTGCTGGTGATTGCAAACAGACGACACATATTTTTTCAACTCCTTATGGTCTTTTCTTTAAGCAGTCAAAAGACTGCAGGTCAAAATTTCAAAACTCAAATATTAAGGGCACTTAATAAGACTGTCAATCTTTATTTTCTCAACACGAATGATTGTGGTCTGGGGTGCCATACAGGAATACCGACGATATCAAATAAATATGTGAAATATTAGATTTTATTCACAGAACGCCATTTATATTCCGGAAAATACAAATATGCAAAAACTTTGCTGCCAAAAAGATACAAATATGTAAAAACTTTGCTGCCGTACTTTTTTTACATAATATTAAAAACAAGAAAGGTTACCTATTTTTAATTTTGGAGGGAATTAAAAACCCGGCACGTTTATAAATTGAATGTATTTTGTAAAGGTCCTGTTCCAGGCTCTCCCCAGGGTGTATTTTGCCCAGCCATCTGGTTTTTTTGCTCCGGTTGTCCAGATACCAGCAGATGATAGGAACATCTGCGCCTTTGGCAATATACCAGAATCCGGTCTTGATTGTGGACACCGACTTACGGGTGCCTTCGGGCACCAGGGCAACCACCAGGTTCTCATTTTCTTCATATTTTTTAATTACGCTGTCCACAAAGCCACAGGACTTGTCTCGTTGTATCGGAAGGCCGCCAAGACTTTTTAAAAAAACAGACATGGGAAAAAAGAACCATTTGGATTTGATCAGCAATTTGGCATTAAGCCCGGCAAGTTTAATATAGGTCAGAGCCCGAATCGTGTCCATGTTGGTTGTGTGGGGAAAACCTATGACCACGCATCTGGTTTCCCAATAGTCCGGCAACGGGTCGTAAGTCCATCCCATCCCTGCATAAATAAATTTACCAAGGACTCTGAACAAAAAGGGGAAAGGATTAATATCCATTGCATCCCTCTTTATTCTCCATCCTTTGAAATTTTTTCCCAGGAAAATCAATTTTCATATTCCTTTCTCTTTTTATTGTTTCATGCGGCATGAATTATTGACTGTTTCCCCCTGTTGTCCTTATATCATTAATATAAGGACAACGTTAAATAATGTTTTTTTTAGAGAATCGCAACACCGAAAAATCGTCCCAAGTTAAAAACTAAAACAGCTAAGATATTTTCATTTACATTAAAATTAACCCATGCTATTTTTTAAAAAAATTCTAATCGCCTCTCAACTCGTCGATGCAAGGCACATCATAGATATTTCGTAAGAACGAATTATTCTTTTTCCATAAAAATTTCTGTGTGGGGGGAACACATCAAGGACTTAGTCGATTCTGCTTACACGATTGCCAAAGCCCGCCTTGATGTGGCAATGGATAAAAATGCTATCCGAAAAACATATGGAGATAACGTCAAAGCGTTAGTAAATCAGGCCATTGCCGTATTCGAAGCCAACAATACACCCGACAATTTTAGGCTTCTGAAAAATCGCCGGGCAGATGCCGTCAAAGTGATTGACAAAATGCGCTGGGGCGTTGACGGCAAAAACTATTTCTGGTTCCAGGACATGACCGGACACATGGTTCATCATCACTTAAGCAAATACTTAAATGGCAAACCCCTTGGAGACATAAAAGATCCGGACTGTTTACACCCTGGAATTGGATCATTGGTGCCGGCATTTACCTTGAATCCACTGAAAACGAGGCCCAGCAGGATGCGTTCAGAACCATCGGCTCCATCCGGTATGGAAAAAACAGTCTTGGCTATTTTTTCATTTATAATTCCAAGCGAATTATTGATGACTCCGGTGACGAGACCCAGGAACTGGCAGACGGATTTAACCGGTTCATTGAAAATGTCCAGACCATGATTGCGAAAATAAAGGGTGATACCGGGAATCTTACGGACTCCTCCTCAAAACTTGCCGACGTTTCCGAGCGATTGAGTTCAGCCGCCGAAGAGATATCGGGCCGGGCAGATGCCGTTACGTCGGCATCGAAAAAAATGAGTCTAAATATGGATTCCATGTCCGCAGCCATGGAGCAGGCCGCCGACAATATCAACATGATTTCGGCCGCATTCGAGAAGATAAATCCAACTATTTCTCAGATCTCCCATAATACCGAAAAAGCCCGGGATATTACAATCAAGGCCGTTGGTCAGACAGAATATGCCAGCAAACAGATGGGAGAACTCGGTACGGCTGCCAAAGAAATTTTTACCGTGGTGGAGACCATTACGGAAATCTCTTCCCAGGTCAATCTGCTGGCCCTGAATGTCTCCATTGAGGTGGCCAGAGCCGGCGAGGCCGACAAGGGGTTTGCTGTTGTTGCCAATGAAATCAAGGAGCTGGCAAACCAGACAGCCGATGCCTCCAGCCAATTCAAAAAACGCGTGGCCGGAATCCAACAGTCCACCGAGGGTACCACGGCAGAAATCATCTCCATCACAAAAGTGGTGGAAGATATCAATGAAATTGTTTCAACCATTGCTGCGGCGTTGCAGAAAAATTTGCATCTGAGTAACTTTTCGTCCAAACTCAGAGTTGCGCTTACGCACTGAATAGAAACATCAGTTTACGTTCCAGGCGGCAAAACGACTCCCTGCAGTCTTTTCTCTTTGAAAAAATTCTCTTTGCTCTACCGTTTGGGGATGGCTATTGAAAATTGACATCAGTGCCTGTTTTGACTTAAAACAGATATTGTCTTAGTACACACAAATGGACAAACACAAATTCTGTCCGGCAGCCCGCCGGGTAACTGGAACCGATAGAAACGAAATAAGGAATTTACGCGTGATTACAGCCAATGAAAATTACAACAAACTGAATGCCTCATATTTATTTGCAGATATAGCCAAACGGGTTCAAGTCTACCAGGACAACAACCCCGACAAGGAGGTGATTCGCCTTGGTATCGGCGACGTTACCCTGCCTCTGCCCCCTGCGGTTGTTCAGGGATTTAAAAAGGGCGTAGATGAAATGGCCGATGATGCCACATTCAGAGGATATGGTCCTGAACAGGGATATCAATTTTTAAGACAGGCTATTGCCGTTGGTGATTTCCAGTCCAGGGGTGCGGACATTGAGGCGGATGAAATTTTTGTGTCCGACGGCGCCAAATGCGATACAGGCAATTTTCAGGAGCTGTTCTCCAATGATATCACCATTGCCATTCCGGATCCGGTTTATCCGGTGTACCTGGATACAAATGTAATGGCCGGAAGAACCGGTGAGTTCAAGGACGGACGGTACCAGGGTATTGTTTACATGGATTGCCTGAAAGAAAAGGGGTTTATGCCGGATCTGCCCGATTCGTCCGTGGATCTGATCTATCTTTGTTTCCCCAACAATCCCACAGGATCCACTGCCACAAAAAAGCAGCTTGCTGCCTGGGTGGATTATGCCCGGGACAATAAAGCCCTGATCCTGTTTGATGCCGCCTATGAAGCCTTTATCCGGGATGAAAATCTTCCCAGAAGTATTTATGAAATCCCCGGGGCCAAAGAGGTGGCTGTGGAATTCAGAAGTTTTTCCAAGACAGCTGGTTTCACAGGCACCCGCTGCGGATTTACGGTGGTGCCCAAGGCATGCATGATCTATACGGCCGACGGCTCCAAGGTCTCCTTACATGACATGTGGAACCGTCGGCAGTCCACCAAATTCAACGGCGTCTCTTATCCGGTGCAAAAGGCTGCAGAGGCGGTTTACAGCCCCGAGGGCCAGGCCCAGATTAAAGCAAATATCGACTATTACCTTGCCAATGCCGGGGTGATTCGCCAAACCATGACAGACCTTGAACTTGACCATGTGGGGGGTGATAATTCTCCATACATCTGGATCGACGGCAATGGCCGGGATTCCTGGGAATTTTTTGACCTGTTGCTGGACAAAGCGGGTGTGGTCTGTACCCCCGGGGGGGGCTTTGGGCGGTGTGGGGCGCAATCCATAAGAATTTCTGCGTTTAACAGTCCTGAAAATGTAGCCAAGGCCATGGCGCGCTTAAAAAATGTTTTAAAATGACCAGTTTTTTCAAGGTAAAATCCCTGGACGAGGTTCTGGGGATGACGCAGCTTTTTTCCCCTGTGGGCATAGAGGAACTGCACACCCGGGATGCCTTTTCAAGGGTCCTTGCAAAGGATCTGATTTCCGGAGAGAATCTGCCCGGATTCAGGCGCTCCTGTATGGATGGATATGCGGTGAGCGCCGCGTCTACCTTTGGGGCATCGGAATCTGGTCCTGCATGGCTGACCCTTAAGGGCGCCATTGCCATGGGGGATATTCCGGACTTTAAACTGGCACCGGGGGAAGCCGCCCGGATCTCCACCGGCGGCATGCTGCCAGCCGGTGCAGACGCGGTTGTCATGGTGGAGCACACCGAGGCTGTGGACGAACAGTCCATTGAAATCTATAAATCCGTGGCCCCGCTGCAGCATGTCATTGATGTCACCGAGGATTTTGCAAAGGGTCAGACCGTCATTGAAAAAGGCCGCCTGATGCGGCCCCAGGAAATCGGTCTGGCTGCAGGGTTAGGGCACACCCGAATCCGGACATATCAGGTACCAAAGGTGGGAATCATCTCCACCGGGGATGAAGTAATCCCTGTGGATAAAACACCTGAACCCGGTATGGTGCGCGATATTAATTCCTATTCTTTGTCTGCCTTGGTGACCCAGGCAGGCGGAGAACCTGTGCGGTACGGCATCGTAAAAGATGATCCCAGGGCTTTAAAATCAATGTGTAAAAAAGCGCTGGCCCACACGGATATGGTGCTGCTTTCAGGCGGTTCTTCCGTGGGCACAAGGGATTATACGGTTGAGGTGCTGTCAGACCTGCCGGATACGGACATTCTGGTCCACGGTATTTCCGTAAGCCCGGGCAAACCCACCATCCTTGCGAAATCCGGCCATATCCCTGTGTGGGGGCTGCCCGGCCAGGTGGTTTCAGCCATGGTGGTGTTCCAGATGGTGGTAACAGCTTTCCTCCACCGTCTAAGGGGCTTGTCCCGGCCGGTTTTCCCGGTAAAAACATCGGCTCGTTTGTCCCGGAATCTGGCATCTTCCCAGGGCAGGCGGGACTTTGTGCGGGTGGTTCTGGAGCAGGAAGGTCATGAGCTTGTGGCCCGCCCCATTCTTGGCAAGTCAGGATTGATCCGGACCATGGTCCAGGCAGACGGGTTGCTTGAAATTGGTGAGCATGTAGAAGGCCTGGAGAAAGGCAGCATGGTAGATATAATTCTTTTAAAATAGTGCCCGACCGAAAACCCTAAATTTTGTCGAGTACTTCGTTGGGCGAAAATTTTAATCCTCGAAATATTCAATATATGACTGCGGTTAAAATTTCCGTCCGCCTTGTACTCGACAAAACTTCCAGGTTTTCGTTCAGACACAAAACAGAAAGAGGCCGTATGGAAACTAAACGCAATGTCTATTTGAATATGGTGGGAATCCAACAAGCCCAGGATTGTTTGTTTAAAAATTTTGGTCATCTGGAAACAGGTGTGCAGACCCTGGATGTGGTGCAGGCCCGGAACAGGGTTTTGGCGGCACCTGCTGTGGCAGCCATATCTTCGCCCAATTTTCATGCTGCCGCCATGGATGGTGTGGCGGTGGATGCCAAATCCACCTTTGGGGCAAGTGATGAGGCCCCAAAGTCTTTGACCATTGAAAAAACCGCTTTCTGGGTGAATACCGGACATGTGCTTCCTGAAGGCACCAATGCCGTCATCATGATTGAAAACCTCAATATCCTGGATGAAAACACCATTGAAATTGAGGCACCGGCTTTTCCCTGGCAATATGTCCGCAAAATGGGTGAAGATATCGTGGCGACCCAGTTGCTGTTTCCCAGGCACCACAAAATCAATGCCTATGCCATGGGTGCACTTCTTTCCGGCGGGGTGTTCAAGGTGTCAGTGAGAAAAAGGCCCAGGGTGCTGATTATTCCAACGGGATCGGAGCTTAAACGCTGGCAGGATGTGACGCCGGAAACCATGGGGTCCGGTGATGTGGTGGAATCCAACGCCACTGTATTGACTGCCCTGTGCGCCGACCACGGAGCAGACGCCACGGTCAATCCCATGCTTGAAGATGATCTTAAAACCATTCAGATGGCCGTGTCCAAAGGCGTGGACCAGGGATATGACATGGTCATGATCCTGGGCGGTTCCTCTGCCGGGTCCAAGGATTATTCAAAACCGGTGATTGAAAAGTTAGGGCAAATTTACGTCCACGGGGTGACAATGATGCCGGGTAAACCCCTGATGTTCGGCCGGATTGGAGAAACCCCGGTTTTCGGGATTCCCGGCTATCCGGTATCCGCCATTGTTGCCTTTGAAATATTTGCAGGGCCTCTGCTGCTGACCATGCAGCATCTCCCCCCGTTAAAACAGGAGGTCGTAGAAGTCTTCCCAGTCAGGAAAGTCACGTCAAAACTGGGGCAGGAAGAATTCTTAAGGGTAAAAATCGGTTCCGTGGACGGTAGACTCATGTCTTCCCAGCTACCCCGGGGAGCAGGCAGTATCACCACCCTGACAGAAGCCGATGGGATCATACGAATCCCGCAGCATGTGGAAGGTATCGAGGCCGGCGAAAAAGTGCAGGCCCATCTGCTTCGGTCCCAGGCATCCATTGAAAATACGGTGGTGATCACAGGCTCCCATGACAATACCCTCGACCTGCTGGCAGATCAGATTCGGCTTGAACATCCGGGCATGGGAATCTCTTCCAGCCATGTGGGAAGTATGGGCGGGCTGATGGCCATTAAAAGGGGGGGCTGCCACATGGCCGGCTGCCATCTGCTGGACCCCGATGACGGCTCTTATAATATCTCATACCTTAAAAAGTACCTGCCTGATGTGCCGGTGCGCCTGGTCAATCTTGTGATGCGCCAACAGGGATTAATTCTGCCCAAAGGCAACCCGGACAAGGTCAAAGGACTTGCAGATATTGTTGAAAAAAAATTAGCCTTTATCAACCGCCAGCCCGGCTCGGGCACCCGGATTTTGTTTGATTTCAGCTTAAAGGAAAATGGCCTGTCAGCGGCAGATATTCCTGGTTATGAAAATGAGGAATATACCCACATGTCTGTTGCTGTGGCGGTATTATCGGGCCGGGCCAGGGCCGGGCTTGGCATCAAGGCTGCGGCCCTGGCCCTGAAACTGGATTTTCTACCTGTTGTCACTGAATCCTACGACATAGTCATCCCTGAAATTTATTATGATCTACCGAAAATCCAGGCCCTTCTTTATACTATTCAATCTGATGAATTCAAACAGCGAGTCTTGGTCTTGGGGGGATACGGGGTGGAAAGAACCGGAAAAGAATTGTTCCGGTCTATTTAAAACAATAATCTAACGAAGTTATAATATTGTTTCAACCCTTACCTGGTAATAATTTTCCTGTATTTTTCCTAAATTCTTTTGTCATGGAGGCAAATACAGAAAATGACACAGGTTTCGCAAGTATCTTCAAACAAGTATTCTCCTTTGGACAACGAGCCTTACATGAGCGACGGACAGCTCGCTTATTTTAAAGGTCAACTGATGCAGCGAAAGGACGAGCTGCGCAACAGAATCTCAAAATCCATAAAAAAGATTAAAACCCTTGAAGCAGCCCAGGCCGATATCCTTGATCGGATCAACTCATATATCGATCTGGAACTTGAGGTAAAAAGTTTCAAGCGCCATTCAGATATGATTGAGCAGGTGGATCGTGCGCTGGCGCGTATTGATGACGGAAGTTTCGGATACTGTGAACTAACCGGCGATAAGATCGGACTGCGGCGTCTGGAAGCGATTCCTTTTGCTACCATGTCCATCAAAGCACTGGAAGCGTTTGAAGCTGACCAGAAAAAGATGTTTTTACCCAGACAGGCCTTATATTCTTAAATGGTGTTTAAGCGTAAAAAGCCCCATCGGCGTTGCAGGAAAATATGCGAATAGACACCCGTTGACGCAAAAAAACCTGCCGAAATAATTTTCGGCAGGTTTTTTTATTTACTTAAATTACTGCGTTTAACCGCGGAACATTAAGATTTAGTAGGGATGAATTTCAACCCTTCTGTTCAGGGAGCGGCCAAAATCGGTGCTGTTTAGGGCAACGGGTTTGTCAAAGCCAAAGCCTGTGGTGGCCAGACGGTTGCGGGCAATACCTTTGTCTACCAGGTAATTGGCAACGGCATTCGCACGTCTCAGGGACAGTTCCATGTTGTATTTCTTAGAACCGATATTATCCGTGTGGCCCTGGAGTTCAACACTCATTGCAGGATTTTTTTCCAAAATTTCATAAACGGCATCAAGCTGTGCAAAGGTTGCAGGTTTGACAATGGCTTTATCAAAATCAAACAATACGTTATCAAGAACCCAGCAACCAACGGCATTTACTTTTGCACCGGCAGGTGTTCCGGGGCACTGGTCATCAGGATCAAGGACACCATCACCATCGCTGTCCATGGGGGCAGGCACAGGAGCAGGAGCATCTGCATTCTCCAGGAATACCTTTTCAACAAACGCGGCCATTGCCTCGGCGGACATAAGTTCCCTGGCGTTTACCAAACCTGCGCAACCACCAATTTCTGCAATCTCAGAGAGGAATGCCGTACCTTCTTCGTCATTGCTGACCTGAATGGGGTAGAAGCAAATATCATCGCCATACTGTTCTTTAACAGCCGCTGCCTGGGCCATATCCGCTTCCATGTCCAAACCGTCGGAAATAATAATAACGGCGGTTTTTCCGGAAAGACTTTCAAGGTCAGTACCCATGGCGGCAATGGCTGAACCAATGGGGCTGTAGCCGCCGGCTTTTGAAATCTCGCCGAGTTTTTCAGCCAGGGCAGCTGAGTTGTACTCTTCCATGCCGTAAAACAGTTCGGTTTCGTTTTTGGAGATGGATTCTGCATGTCCAAAGCTTCTCAACCCGGCAGTCTGTCCGAGTTCAGGAATGGTCATGTTCATATGTTCTGCAATCGCTTTGCCGATCATGAATTTGGGATTGCCCATACAGTAGTCTTCCATGGAGCTGGAGGCATCCAGGATAATAACAAAGTTATTCACTTTGGACTGATACATGGACGCATCAAACTGTTTAGCGGAAAATGAGGGAAGCCCGGCAGGTTCTTTCGCAGCGCAACCAAACAGAAAGAGGAAGGCGGTGATGGTTAAAAGTGTTTGCACTAAACGTTTCTTGTTCATCTGATCTCCTTTTTTACAATTAGTATTAATTTCTTGTTCAAATTGATGATTGCCCGTACAAAGAATTTGGAATATTCTACAAAAGAAAATAGATGAAATCAACTGTTCTTTTTTAATATAGGGTGAATTGGGAGACTTTTGGAACCTTGCAATTTTACGCAAACAATTATATACGTCCAAAGCTTAACGCATAACTTTCTAATATTTACTAGAACACTCAAATCAGGATAAAAATATGGAGATCTATCAGGGTATAATTCTAGGTATCCTCCAGGGGCTTACAGAGTTCCTGCCGGTAAGCAGTTCAGGCCATCTGGTCCTGGGCCAAATCTATTTTGGAATTACTGAATGTGGCCTTGTTTTTGATGCGTCCGTACATATGGGAACCCTGGGCGCTGTATTTATTGTATATTTTAAAGATATCCAGGAAATCTTAAAAAGCCTGGTGCACTATGCCGGAACCCGGGATGTTAGAGGACATGAAACGAATCTGGCCCTGGCTGCCGCAATCATTATCGGTTCAGTACCCACGGCAATAATCGGATTAGTGCTGAAACAGTTTGAGGAGATTCTGTTTACTTCTTCTTTACTGGTAGGTGCCATGCTTATAGTAACAGGGAGCTTTTTATGGGTGTCCAGGCATTATTATAGGGTTGAAGAAGGTGAACCGTTGACCCCTTCAAAGGCTGTTATCATCGGCATTGTCCAGGGGCTTGCCGTTATTCCGGGCATTTCCCGGTCCGGTGCCACCATTGCCACCGGACTGTTCACAGGACTGGACAGAAAAACAGCGGCCCGGTTCTCATTTCTTTTATCCATCCCTGCCATTCTCGGTGCCCAGGTGATCAGTGTAAAAGACATGATAGAATCCCAGGGCCACATTGACCCTGCCACCATTTGTGGCACAATCGCGTCATTCATCGTTGGGCTGGCAGCATTAAAACTATTACTAAAACTGGTGAACACAGGCAAATTTCATCTATTTGCACCCTATTGCTGGCTGGCCGGAATTCTGGCGCTTTCTTCAAATTTTCTATAAGGAGGTAAACTATGCATCCTGGAATATTCAGGGAATATGACATCCGCGGTATTGCAGGGAAAGAGATTTCCGAAAAAGACGCCAATGCCGTAGGAAAGGCATATGGATCAATGCTCATGGTCCAGGGCCGCAAAAAAGTATCTGTTGGTCGGGACTGCCGCATCACTTCGGAAGCCTATTCAAAGGCATTTATTGACGGGGTATTGTCCTCAGGATGCGATGTCGTGGACATCGGTGTCTGCCCTACCCCGGTTCTCTATTTTTCCATTCACCAACTTAGCCTTGAAGGCGGGGCCATGATTACGGCCAGCCATAATCCTCCGGAATACAACGGGTTCAAGCTGATGAGCGGACTGGATTCCATCCACAGCCACGGGCTGCAGGATATACGCAAGATCATCGAAGACCAGGCCTATACCCATGGCCAGGGCACGTTGACAAAGGCGGATGTGATTTCTCCATATATGGCCATGATCCAAGAGAACATCACACTGAAAAATAAACTCCGGGTGGGCATTGATGCGGGCAACGGCACCGGCGGCATAACCGCGTTGCCGGTGCTGCGGGGACTGGGCTGCGAGGTCCATGATATTTACTGCGATCTGGACGGCACCTTCCCCAACCACGAGGCTGATCCCACCCAGAAAAAAAATATGACGGATCTCATTGCCCTGGTGAGAAAGAATAATCTGGACCTTGGCATCGGCTATGACGGAGATGCAGACCGCATCGGCGTGGTGGACAAGTTCGGCAACCTCATTTACGGGGACCAACTCATGGTGATTTATGCCAAGGAAATTCTGTCCCGCCATCCCGGTGCAACCTTTATCTCCGAGGTCAAGTGCTCCATGGTCATGTATGATGAGATCACAAAGATGGGCGGCAACCCAATCATGTGGCGCACAGGCCACTCCCTGATCAAAAAGAAAATGAAGGAAGAGGATGCGGCCCTGGCAGGAGAAATGAGCGGGCACATGTTTTTCAAGGACCGCTACTACGGATATGACGATGCCCTGTATGCATCCTGCCGGCTTCTGGAAATCATGGACAGCACCGGCCTTGGTGTGGACGAATTAATTAAAGACCTGCCCAAAACCTATACCACGCCCGAGATCCGGGTTGACTGCCCGGACGCGGTCAAGTTCAAGGTTGTGGAAAAAATAGTGGCATTGTATAAAGCCCGCCAAGAGGTCATTGACATTGACGGGATGCGGGCCATCTATGAAGACGGGTGGGGTCTTGTGCGGGCCTCCAATACCCAGCCGGCCCTGGTGCTTCGCTTTGAGGCCCTGACCGAACCCCGTCTGGAAGAAATTAAAACCAAAATTGAAACAGATTTGAAAAAAATCATTGAGGACACGTAGTTAATTTTTATGCAACTATCCCAGCCCCAGCAGGACGCTGTTGATCATACCGGCTCCCCGGCCCTCGTGGTTGCGGGAGCCGGTTCCGGTAAAACAAGAACGCTTACTGCCAAATTTTCCCATCTCATTGCCACGGGGCATGCCCCGGAACGTATTCTGGCGATCACCTTTACCAATAAAGCCGCCCAGGAAATGAAAACCCGGCTTATGGAGATGACAGATCTTCCCCAGATGCGCTTTGAATGGGTAAGAACCTATCATTCCGCCTGTCTGATGATCTTGAAACGGCATTGTCAAATTATGGGATACACCCCACCCTTACAGGTGTTTACCGTATACCAGCAGGATAAACTGACCAAGGAGCTGTGCGTAAAAAACAATATTGATAAAAAATACGCACGCAGGATTCTGTCCTCCATTTCCCGGGCCAAGAACGACGGTGATCCCGCCAAATATTTTGATCGCAAACCCGGATTTCTCAACATTCGAATGGCCGATATTTTTGCCCAATTTGAAGAACGCCTGGCGGAAATGAACTGTGTTGATTTTGACAATATTCTGCTCAAGACCCGGGACCTGCTCCGGGATAATGAAGAGGTCCGAAATTTCTACCAAAATCTTTTTTCCTATATCCTGGTGGATGAGTACCAGGACACCAACAACCTGCAGGAGGAACTGACCTCGCTTCTGTTAGGCGAGCACCGCAACCTGTTCTGCGTCGGGGATGACTGGCAGGCCGTATATGGATTCCGCGGTTCCAATGTGAACCACTTTTTACGGTTTGGAGAAAAATACAAAAATGCAAAAATTTTCCGGTTGGAGGAAAATTACAGGTCTGCCGACGAGATTGTCCAGGCAGCCAATGATCTCATTGACTACAACCCCGACAAAATGGAAAAACGCTGTTTTTCACAGAAAAAAGGCGGGGTGCTGGAGATCTATGAATTCATGTCAGATGCCCATGAAGCCGAATGGGCTGCCAGGCGTATCCTGAATCTTCACAAACAGGGACAGGGCATTCCCCTTGACAGGATGGCCGTGGTTTACCGGACCAAATTCTGCTCCCTGCCCTTTGAAAAAACCTTCAGGGCATTCCGCCTTCCTTACCGGCTGATGGGCGCCCAGGGCTTTTTTGAACGTATGGAAGTGCTGGACATCAACTCCTATTTAAGCGCCTCGTTTTTCCCCAATGATGACCTCTCCTTTGAGCGGGTTATCAATACGCCAAAACGGGGAATCGGACCTGCCATGATTAAGAAGCTGGCTGCCTTGCGCGATCAAGGCGGTTCTCTGCAGGGTGCCGCAAGGATCATGGTCCGGGACCGGCTTGTGACTAAAAAGGTCCATGAAAATATGTCCGAAGTCCTGGACATCCTGGATACCATCCATGACATGGCCCCGGCCATGGCCATGGAAACCGTCATTGCCCGCACCGGGTATATAGACTTCCTGAAAAATAAGGCAAAAACCGATGGGGAGTTCGTTTCCAAAAAAGAAAATATCGAACAGCTGATCCACACGGCCCGTGCCAAAGACACCATGCTGGAATACCTGGAAGAGGCAGCCCTGATACGGGAGGACAAAGACGAGGACGACCAGGATGAAAACGGTGTGGGTCTGCTCACTATTCATTCGGCCAAGGGGCTGGAGTTTGATGTGGTGTTCATCGTCGGGTGCGAAGAGGGGCTGTTCCCCCACTGGCGTTCCATTGACGAGGGCGATGCCGCACTGTCCGAGGAACGCAGGCTCATGTATGTGGCCATGACCCGGGCTGAGCGTTTTTTGTACCTAAGCCACGTCAATTACCGCAAAGGCGATTTTGCCACCCCCAGCCGGTTCATCGATCAGGTACGGGAGTGCATAGCCTAGGCATAGGCGCGTACTTTTTGATATGGATTTCTTTTTCGGTTTACGTGAATCGGTATCCCAAGCTGCTGCCCGAATTCTACACCGTGGATCCCGGGCCATCCCTTCGGACCACAAAAAGGTGTTCATCACCCTTTTTTTTATTATTTTTATTACGGTTACCGGGGTGGGCATTGTGGTGCCCCTGCTGCCCATCTACGCCCATGATCTTGGCGCGACAGGCCTTTACGTGGCCATGATTTTCGGGGCCTTCTCCATTTCCCGGGCGTTTCTTCTCCCCTGGTTTGGCAGCCTTTCAGATAAGAAGGGACGCAAACCCTTCATCCTGGCAGGACTTTTGACTTACATGATGGTGGCCATTGCCTTTATCTGGGCGTCCAATGTGGAGGGGCTTATCGCCGTTCGGTTTATCCAGGGGGCAGGCTCTGCCATGATCATGCCCGTGGTCCAGGCCTATGTGGGGGAAATCTGTCATGAAGGCGCCGAAGGATATGCCATGGGGCTGTTCAACCTGTCCATGTTCTTAAGTCTGTCTTTTGGACCGATTATGGGGGGGATGGTACAGCAGGCCTGGTCTTTGGACGCCGCATTTTACTGTATGTCCGTACTGTCTGCCCTGGGTGCCGTCCTTTGTCTTATCTTTCTGCCGCCTTTGTCCAAAGAGCAGATTCGAATCAATAGACGCGCACCGGCCTCCCTGGCCGTGGTGATCCGGGACCGGGAACTGGCCGGTCTTGTGGTTTTCAGGTATGCCTACACGGCCTGCATCGGCATTGTCTGGTGTTTCATGCCCCTGTATGCCGGCAAGACCTTTGGCCTTTCCGGCGGAAAAATCGGATTGCTTGTGACCGCCGGCGTATTTGTCTCTGGTGCCTTGCAGTTACCGATGGGATATGCTGCAGACCGGTGGAACAGGAATATCATGGTGGTTGTCGGCGGTATGATTTCTTCCGCAGGTATTTTATACCCGTTCTGGGCCACTTCATTTATGGATCTGTTTGCAGGCGTCTGTATCTTCGGGTTGGGCGGAGGGATTGCCATGCCGGCCCTGACGGCCCTTGCCGTGGTTAAGGGTGAGCAAAGACAGGCCCAGGGCTCCGTGATGTCCATTTTGACGGCCGCCCACTCCCTTGGCATGTTCACAGGTTCGGTCATGGCCGGCCTGGCCATGGACTTTTTCAGCCTTTCCTATGCATTTCCCTGCGGGAGCCTTGTCATGGCATTAGGCGTTCTTTTATTTCCTGTTCTGTATCGCCGCAATTATAAGCACGGATGAATACGGAATTAAGCGATTAGCGCTCTGACCCTCAATGCTTTTGCGTATCTTCCGTGCTTATAAACAGGAAATTACGACTACGTATCATTATTCCGGCCATTGGATATGCAGGGGCCGGATTGCGGCAATGAGCCAGATCCCGCAGTCCTCAGTCACCGGTTCATCCCGGGCTGGATTAATTTCTATGCTGCCGTCCGGCAACTGAAGCGCAAAGCTTAAAAACCGATATTTTTCCATTAAAAAAAGATGAAGTGCCCACCATGTCATGCCCTGTTTTATCCGGGAGGTTCTTACATAATAGATCTCTTCGCCTTCGTCATTTTTCAGCAGGATCTGAAGGGGCAAATGGACCTTATCCTGCATGGCCTGGACCATCATCTCCACGGTCATCTGCATGACGGTTTCAAACTGCCCGGGCACCGAAGAAAAAGTTTCAAGGCTCTGGGTGGACAAGCACCTTACCGTGATTTCACAGGTTTCGTTTTTCAAATTCAGGGCATTGATCAGGACAAAAAGAGACAGTTCATCACTGCCCGTATGAATAATGATCCGCTCTGCATCGGCTGCTCCTGCACGGTTCATGGCCTGGATGGTATCAGGCCGCCCCTTGACAAAAAAAGTGTGGGACTGATCCGGGAAAGGGTGCCGGGGCTGGTTGGCCAGGACCACGATATCCTTGTCCCGATATGTTTCGTCTGCCCGGATCTGTTCCACAAGATATTCGGTTTCCTGGGTATGGCCCACAAGCAGAATATGGCCTGATCCTTTATACGGTGTTTCCCCGTGCATGTTTTTGTCTCTCCTTTCTATCAAAACCGACGCAATATGGGTGATAAAGGCCGCCCCGAGACCGATCCCCATGAACATGGGAAGAACTGCGGCAATGACCTTCCCCCATGATGAGGTGGGGTACATGTCTCCGTATCCCACCGTGGTTGAAGTGACGATGCTCCACCACAGGGCTTGGCCCGGATGGGTCAGGGCGCTGCCTGATGGTTCGGCAATGCAAATGAGTCCGGTGGAGGCAGCCAAAAGCAGCATATATGCAAAAACAAGAGTCAACCCTCGGCTCTGGAACCCGGCACGGAGAAGGGCGTTAATCCAATGAATCATTAAATATTTTTACCTTTATGCCAAGTTAAGGTTTATTTCTCCTGCCATACCGGTGGACGTTTTTCAAAAAAAGCCGCCACCCCTTCCTTGGCATCACTGGTATCACACAACCGGGCAAAGGCTTCGTTCATGTACGCGAACTGGGCTTCATAGGGCATATCCCGGGACGTATAAAAAGCCGACTTGGCTATTTTTACAGCCATCGGACTCTTTTTTGCCAAATCCCGGGCCCAGGCAAGGGCGGCCTCATCCAAATAGTCCCTTGAGACCACCCGGTTGATAAGCCCTAATTCCAATGCCTGGTCTGCCTTGATCAGTTCCCCGTAAAGCAGAAGTTCCAGTGCCTTTTTTTGCCCCACACAACGGGCCACGGGAATCACCGGCCCCACGCAGTTTAAGCCCACATTGATGGCGGTCAGCCCCATTTTTACGTTATCGGCGGCAATGGCCAGATCCGATGCCGCCACAAGCCCCATGCCGTTGGCTACCGCTGCCCCATGGACCTGGGTCATCACCGGTGTTTGCATTTTAGATATCAGCACCAGAGGGGCTTCCATTTTTTCAATCCATTCACGATATTGATTCGTTGTTTTGCCTTTGAGCTCATTGACATCAATACCTGCACAAAATGCCCTGCCCGCCCCTTTGATAAGAATGACTCTAACATCGGGGGTTGCTTCAAATTCTTTAAGTGCATCATACAGTTCTTCTGCCATCTGACTGGAAAAGGTGTTCATCGCCTCGGTGCGATTCAGGGTCACACTGGCCACATGGCCGTCAAGGGTTTCTGCAATAATGGTTTCGTACACCATAACGTACCTCCTTTAGTATTTTTTAACGAATGCCTGGCTGAATATTATTCACTTAAATACATATATTTCAACACAGCAAATGAATAATAGAAGCGCCCAATAACACAATAAACGTATGTTTTTGATATCTTTCAAACCATGAGATGCGAATCAGGCGGGTGCCGATCTGCCCGCCCACGATAACCCCGCTACAGGTTGCAAATAACAGATAGGTACCATGCGGCCAGGACGCATACCCTTGCCAGACACCGAGACAGGTCAGAACAAGGTAAAACAAAATGGTTACAAACATGATGAGCAGACTGGTGGCCACCGCCCGGGAGATTGGCATTTTAAGTTTAAGCGCCATATGGGGAATAAGCCAGTCAGAGTTGCCGATGCTTAACAGCCCCGTAAAAAATGAAGACAAAATTACCACAGGATAGCTTCCGGCATAAATAACAGGCGGAGGTATAACCTGCGGCGCTTTAATAGCAGGGGTCAGGCTTCTTAGGGACTGGATGGTTCGAATCAGAAGATAGGATGCAATAAAAACAAAAATGTATAGTAAAAATTGTTCGTATCCTCTCATGTAGAAACTGAATAAAAATCCCAGGGTTACACCAACCAATGCCATGGGAATAAAGGCAACGGCTGTTTTTACGTCTACCATGCCATTAAAAAGATAGGTCAGTGAGCCGGTGCCTTTGCCGGCGATCTGGGTAAATATTGAAATGGCAACCGCTTCGGAAGGCCTGATTTCCAGAAAGGTCAAAACCGGTATCCAGAGAATACCCGCGCCTAAACCGGTGAACATCACCATGGCGCCGACACCAATGGCCAGAAAATGGACAAAAACAAATTTGGAAAAGCTTAATGGAATAATTGCATCAATAAAAAAGGACAGAAAAAACACATATGCAATATCCGCCAGCATCCATAAGCCAAGATATTTAGGCGCCTTTAACAGCAGGGGCCATATTTTCATCAGTCAGTCATCCTTAGGACGGTCGCAAGCCGTTTTGGGCCTTTCATGTTTGAATACTTGTTTTGCATTCTATACAAGGAGTTCAGCCGGGACAAATTTCTCTTTAATCTGCGGTCCTAAACCGCCTCCTTTTCAAGGGTTTAAAGTTAAGGTTATGCCCTGGGCTGAAATGATCCGCCAAGGCGTAAAACTTCTTCCAGAACATTTTGTACAAGGTCATCCAGCCGGGCTCCAATTTCAGGGGTCAGGTGTTCGTTTAAGGTTTCAATGTCCTTGGGTTCAATACCGATGATGGTGGTTTGGGGTACATGGTCCAGGGCGTTGCACAGGGTCAATGCTTCAATAAGATCCACCTGGTGCAACGAATTTTTTGCCAGAATCCTGTTGGGGATCTGGTCATGATCAAGCCGGTGCAGATCACCGGGCTGGGCATGATTCAGAACGGTATCCACCACAATAAGCCGGCCGGCATTAGAGATTACACCCAACAAGTTCACACCGAGAACCCCACCGTCTATGATATCGATATTTTCAGAAAATTCGTACTCTTTTTCCAGCTTTTCAACCACCCGGATACCTACACCGTCATCTGTGTAAAGAATATTACCCACACCCAGAACTGTTATATTATTATTATCCATATCCGTCCCGTTTATAAATTAAGGGGTTGCGGCAATATATACTGCCGCAACCTCGATTTTTCAAGTACATGTATGGATCAAATCAAATAACCTTAACCTCGTAAGTCTGATTGGTGTGGGGATCAATCACATGAACCGCGCATGCAAGACACGGGTCAAAGGAATGGACGGTCCGAAGCACTTCTATAGGTTTGGACGGATCAGCCACAGGTGTGCCCACAAGTGATTTTTCCACCGGCCCTTTCTGTTTTTTGCTGTCACGGGGACCAAAATTCCATGTGGAGGGCACCACGTATTGGTAATTTTTAATCTTGCCGCCTTTAATATCAATCCAGTGCCCAAGCGCACCACGGGGAACATCGTTCAGGCCACCGCCCTGGCCCTTGTCCGGCATGGTCCAGGGTTGATAGGTTTTTTTGTTGCCCGATGCGATATTTGATTTCAATGTTTCGATCCAGCCTTCCATGGCGTCTGAAATGACCACGGTTTCAATGGCCCGGGCAGCTGTCCTGCCAAGGGTGGAGAACAGGGCGCCTTTCCCCACATCAAGGGTCTTCAGGGTATGGTCAACCAATTTTTTCACATGGTCATGTCCCTTTGCATAGGCCACCAGCACACGTGCCAGAGGACCAACTTCCGCAGACTTGCCGGCATATCTTGGGGCCTTGATCCAGGAGTATTTATCGTCGGTGTTGTAGAAAACCTCTCCGGCGATGGGCTTGGTTTCTCCGGAAAGAGGATGTTTAGCCTCGCCTTTTTCATACCAGGCCCGGGTAACGTCCTCGGCAATTTTGTCGGTGTTTACGGCCGCGTAGGCCAGACTTGCGTCGACAACACCGCCAGGCAGCAGCAGGTCGTCATCAACTTTCTTCTGGGGGAATTCGCCATAGGCAAGATAGGCATCATTGTTTCCACCGATGGCACCCCATTCTTTATAAAAAGATGCAATGGCCAATAGGTCAGGCAGGTATACTTCGTCGACAAATGCCTTGGTCTCTTTCCAGATCTGTGTGTATTCGTCAATTCTCTCCGGCGTCAGGTCTCTTACGGATGTAATACCACCGACAACCAGGGACTGGGGATGTGGATTTTTGCCGCCGAAAATGGCATGCATGCGCGCAGCCTTGGCCTGAAGCTTTAAGCCTTCAATGTAGTGGGCCGAAGCCATAAGATTGGCTTCGGCTGGCAGGTTGTAGGCTGAATGTCCCCAATATGCATTATTAAAGGGGCCCAACTGCCCGCTGTTTACAAAGGTTTTCAGCCTGGTCTGAATTTCGCTGAAGTATGCTGAGTTCTGGGGCCGTCCGGATACGTTTTCAGACAGTTTTGCCGTCTTAGCCGGGTCCGCGGACAGGGCGCTGACAATATCCACCCAGTCCAGGGCATGCAAGTGATAAAAATGAACAATGTGGTCATGCTGGAACTGACTGCCATGCAGCAGATTCCGGATGATCCGTGCATTTTCCGGAATTTCTATGTTGCAGGCCTGTTCCACCGCGCGTACGGAGGCAAGTGCATGGACATAAGTGCAAACACCGCAGGAGCGCTGAACAAAATGATGTGCATCCCTGGGGTCACGCCCCTGGAGCATCATCTCAATGCCCCGGAACATCTGCCCGGAGCACCAGGCGTCAACCACCTTGCCCTTTTCAACTTCCACCTCGATTCTAAGGTGCCCCTCTATTCTGGTGATGGGGTCAACAATGATTCTTTTACCCATAATAATATCCTTTCGCATCAGATGTGCTGTGTTTTAATTTTAAATGATGGACCGCCAACTAAAAGCTCTACATTTCTTCGTAGAAAGGCGTCATTTCGTCCCAGAAGCCGGGTTCACTGCAGCCAATGCAGGGATGACCGGCCTGAATGGGGAAACTCGTCGCATCGTTAAATTTTGCAGTGGGACAATTATTATAGGTTTCAGGGCCTTTACAACCCATTTTATAAAGACAGTATCCAAGCTCGGCTTCCTTGGAGCCGAATTCCTCGACAAACTCATCGTTTTCATAATGTTCGAGTCGCGGACAATTGTCATGCACAGTTTCCCCATAAGCAAAGAGGGGTCTGCCGTAATCATCAAGTTCTATCTTTTCGTTGTCTAAATACTTGAGGATGGTACCAAGCAAATTTAAGGGATTGAAAGGACAACCGGGCAGGTTAATGGTATCAATGCCGATGGCATCTTTTACGCCTTTATACCCGCCGGGATTGGGAGCAGCAGCAGCTATACCGCCGTATGCGGAGCAACTCCCCACACAGATGGTTGCGGCAGCTTTGGGGATGACTTCCCGGGCAATTTCAAGGAATGTTTTTCCGGAAACCTTGCCGTATGAACCGTTGTAACTGGTTCCAACGGCACCTTCCACAATACAGAGAAATTTGCCTTTGTACTTCTCAACAGCATCGTGCAGGCTTTTTTCTGCCTGCTCACCAGCCGCAGCCATAAGGGTTTCATGGTATTCTACGGAAATGGTTTCCAGGATGATGCCACCCACATCCGGGGTCCTTAAAAATGCTTCCGAACATCCGGTACATTCAGAAAAATGTAGCCACACCACCGGGGGACGTATCGCAGCTGCTTTTTCAATCTTCGCGGCCACCTGTCCCACAAGGGAGTATGACAAGCCCATGGTCGCAGTCAGGGCCGTGCAGTACTTGAGAAAATCTCTTCTTGAGACCCCTTTTGATTCTAATACTTCATAAAATTTCTTGCTGGAATTTGTTTCCATAATACCTCCATTATTGCTGTTATGATTTCGTATCATAAATTTAATTGATATTATAAATGACCGAATCAGACCTGATCAAATTGATTATTCGGATCTATCGTAACTCCCCATTCGCTTATTTTGAAATCAGAAAAGCCAATTTATAATCATGGGGAGTCATTATTTGCCTAAAAAAAGACAATCCTGAATAATTTTAGTTTTTAATTCTTATATGGTTTGTTTTTTGCATATAAAAATTATGATTTTGCATTCCAAATATGACATAATTTTTCTGAGCAAGAGTATTATAACACAATATATTGTGTGTAAAAATTAACAAAACACTAAAAAAAATAAGCGAATGGGGAGATCGTAACGAAACGAATTAACTATTTCCATCATTATAATTTCATAAAAAAATATATAGAACCTATAAAAATTTATAAATTTTTGTAGGATGAGCCCCGAAGAAAAACCGGATTCCAATTTTTACCAATTGGATATACAAACGCGCCCGAACTTGTATGATCATTGCAAGAGAATTGAGAGTGGAACAAAAAGAAGGGAACCGGAAAATTGTTAAATCCAACCGGGCCAAACCCATACCCCGGAGGTCTCTATGATTTTATAGATAATAGGCGCAAAATAAAATTTTAAAATTGATTTTGCGCCTATTACCTGAATTCCCGGCATAAAATTTGCCTAATCAGCCTTTGCCCTCTGATACATAAAAATCTGCTGAGGTTTGGCCTCTGCAAACCCTGACCTAAGATCATATTTGATGGTTTATTGGCTGGCAATCCTAGCTAATCCGTTTTTTTACTGAACTATACTCAATTCCCATGCTCAAATCACGCCAGATAGGAATAGTTCACCATTAGCGCTCTGCGCATAACTTTTCCAGCCCAAGTTTTCACCCAATAATGCGCTTATCCGGGAGAACAACGTAATCGGTGCAATACGTTCTCAGCCAATTGGGCGAATGGGTTAATCTTACCAAATGAAATGCTCCACCGCCTGCCACTATAAATTAAACGGCCGGCCATATACATTAAGTCCTGCATGACTGTTCTTAACCTCCTTCGTGAGACTGTTTTTCTACGGTTGACCGGAAGATTGTTCTCATCCTGTTCCTCAAGACTAATTTGGCCTATGATTCTAAGGGTGTTGTACGCCAAAAGAGCGAGATGGAGAATCAGGCTGTTGCTGCTAAAATGGCAGCTGGGGAACCGTTCTAACCCAATATCACTTTTAATTTCTGAGTGAAATTGTTCACTGGTTCCATGATCATGGTATAAATTAATGACCTCTTGGGGGCTCAGCCCGGTTATGGTAATCCAATAGGTCTCTACTTCGATTTTGGGAAAAAGCAGGGGTTCTCCTTTTTCTTCATATCGTTCAGTCACTTTGAAGACAATCGGACGTGGCAATGCATGCCCTTTGGGGTCAACAGTTGTTTGCCCGACCCACACACTTTTGTGTTTACAGCGAATCAATTTAACGTTTTCAGTATTCTGAGCCAGGATAAACCAGCCATCCAAAGATTCTTTACGTAAATTGCGCTTAACCAAGACATCAACACCTTCGTATTTTTTTATTATTTCAAAATTATCCTGACTGTCATTTCCTGAATCAAGACGCATAAGAAGAGGTTCTTGGGTGATCTGCCTGGTTAATTTCAATATTTCTTGAATGAATGCCGGGGTGTTTTTTTGACAATGCTGACTGCCTTTTCTAAGCTCCACATTGATTAAATATCCTTCAGTTCCCAGATATCCGAACATCGGTGCATATCCATCACAACCTTTGTATGTCCTGGAAACCCCCTCTTTTTTCGTTTTTGAATTGTCAAAGGGGCTGACATCCAGGTCTAAGGGAATATAATTGCCGACACTCGTCTGAACTGGTGAAATGGCGGGTGCTTTGCCTCGAATCATTTCAACTGAAGCTTCCTTGATAAGTTCATTGGCAGATTCCCCGATCAGGTCAATACGTTCACGCAAGGTTGATTGGGAAGGACAATTGCTGATTCCCATAGCTTGGGTAAAAAAAAATGGATCCTGCCTGAAAATTTCAATAGCGATGTAGTCTGGCTTACCAACACAAATAAGTCCTAACATGGACGAAAGGATCTCTCCATGAGAAATATTAGGATCAACACAATGTACATCCGGTAAATTTTTGAAGCGCTCAGCAAAATTAATGGACTTAAGCAATGCACCTACAGGGAGCAATCCGCTTTGACTGACAAGGTTTTCATTTCCATGTTTTACATTGATAGTGGTCGGCATCGGTCTTCACCTCCGAAGTGAATGTTTTTTTAATGCCATTATATTAATTTTATATTAAAATTTCAATGTGTTATATTCAAAAAAGCAATCTTTATGCCGCTAACTCAGGTATTAGTTTAGAAGACTTTAATAGTCAAAAAATCCTTTGCCACTTTTTCGACCAAGCCAACCGGCCCGGACATATTTTCGCAGCAGCGGCGTGGCCCTGTACTTGGAATCCTTAAACTCTTCATAAAGGACATCCATGATGGCCAGACAGACGTCCAATCCGACCAGATCGCCCAAGGCAAGGGGACCTATGGGATGGTTGGCGCCCAGTTTCATAGCCGTATCAATATCTTGAGCGCTGGCAACGCCTTCGGCATAGATGGCGGCAGCTTCGTTGATCATGGGAATCAATATTCGGTTCACCACAAACCCCGGTGCTTCATCCACCTGTACCGGCTGCTTGCCAAGATCCAGGGACAATGCCTTTACAGCGTCAAATGTCTCGTCAGATGTGGCAACCCCTTTGATGATCTCTATTAGGGCCATAACAGGTGCCGGGTTAAAAAAGTGCATGCCGATCACCTTATCCGGACGTTTTGTGGCCGTGGCCACCTCGGCAATGGAAAGGGAAGAGGTGTTGGTGGCCAAAATGGTTGACGGTTTGCAGATATTGTCAAGTTCACTGAAAATCTGCTTTTTGATCTTCATATTTTCCACGGCAGCTTCCACCACAAGATCGCAATCCTGGGCATCTGCTGGATCTGTGGTGCCTATAATCCGGGAAAGAATGGGCTGAATCATGACCTCTTCCAATTTACCCTTGGATGCCATGCGACTCAAATTTTTAGAAATGATCGAAATGCCCTTGTTAACAAACTCTTGTTCAATATCCCGCAACACCACCATATAGCCATTGACGGCAAAAACCTGGGCGATTCCGGCACCCATGGTGCCCGCACCGATTACACATATTTTTTTCATATAAGTATGACCTTTCATCACATCAGTTGTTATTTAATTATATTTTCCACAACCATGGCCATCCCCATACCCCCGCCAATACACATGGACACAAGTCCTGTGCCATAGCCTTTGCGCTTCATCTCATGGATCAGAGTAACCATCTGCCGGGCCCCGGTGCACCCGATGGGGTGGCCCAGGGAGATGCCGCTGCCCAGCTGATTGGCAAATTCAGGATCAATGTCCAGCTCCATCATGCACCCCAAAGCCTGGGACGCAAACGCCTCGTTCAGTTCAATGATATCCATGTCGTTTATGGACATACCCGTGGACTTCAACACCCGACGCACCGCAGGAATCGGCCCCAGCCCCATATACGCCGGATCCACGCCGCCTGTGGCAAACCCTTTAATCTTGACATAGGGCGTCAGCCCAAGTTCTTTGGCCTTATCTGCGCTCATCATGACCACGGCGGCACCACCATCATTAATCCCCGATGCATTGCCCGCCGTAACGGAACCGTCCTTTTTGAACACGGGTTTCATCTTGGCCATCTTTTCCATGGAGGTTTCCATGGGCCGTTCATCCGTATCGACAATCACCTCGGCCTTGCGGTTACGGGTGGTCACCGGCACGATCTCTTCTTTAAACGTACCGTTTTCAATGGCAGCCCGTGCCCTTGCATGGCTCATGCAGGACAGCTTATCCTGATCATGCCGGGAAATATTATAAAGTTCCGCAATGTTCTCAGCCGTCACGCCCATGTGATACCCGTTGAAAATTTCAAAGAGGCCGTCATACACCATCAGGTCATAGATATCCCCTTTTCCGGAGACCTCCATGCGGTATCCCCACCGGGCACGCGTCATGGCCATGGGCGCGTTACTCATACTTTCCTGACCGCCGGCAATCACCACATCGGCCTGCCCGCTCATGATGGATGAAGCCCCAATGGCAATGGACTTAAGCCCTGATCCGCATATTTTATTCACCGTAAAACCATAGGTTTCCTTGGGTACACCCGCCCGGATCATAGCCTGCCTGCCGGGACTTTGGCCCTGGCCTGCCTGCAAGACATTGCCCATAATCACTTCGTCCACAGCAATGGGTGTGGCATCGGTATTCCAGTTTCCGTAAGCTTCTTCCAGATCGGTCTTACCCCGGTCTCTCAGTTTATCCGGTGCAAAGGCCAACATCTCTTCACTGACTTCGGGCCGAAGCCCCGCCCTTTCCATGGCGGTCCGGATCACAATAGCGCCCAGGTCGACGGATGAAACTGTTTTTAACACCCCGCCAAAACTGCCGATGGCAGTTCGGGCACCGCTGACAATCACTACATCTTTCATAACATTTCTCCTTGCTAAAAAATCCTGCTACTTGCTTCCAAAGGCTGCCTCATCCATCTCAACCACTGCATTGTCAAACGCTTTAAGCGCGTCCAATTTTCCTGCGGTCGTCCCAAGGATCTGGTTGATAAAAAACCGGGCGGTTTTGATCTGTCCGTCGTAGAACATGTTGTCTTTTTTCTTTTTGCCCTTGTTGGCTGTGGCAATTGCGGCCCGCCATAAAAGCATCCAGGCCATGACAAGGTCGCCTGTGACCTCCATGAAGGGGTATGAAAAAGCATAGGCCGTCAAAAATTCATCGGACCTGGATTGGGCCTGCAGTTCGGCAGCCACCTCCGAGTAGGTATTGAAAAAACCTTCCAGCCGGGCGGTGAGATCGTCAAGACCGTCCGCTGCTTTGGCAAGGGCAAAGGTTTTCTTGATTTCCTCCAGAAAGGCGTTGAAGGCCGCGCCTTTTTTCATGGAAAGTTTCCGGCCCAAAAGATCAATGGACTGGATGCCGTTGGTTCCCTCGTATAACATGAAGATCCTGGAATCCCTCAGCAGCTGGGACACAGGGAACTCCTCAATAAAACCGTATCCGCCGTAAATCTGAATGCCCTGGTTGCACACCTCAAAGGATTTGTCCGTGCCATACCCTTTAATAATGGGTGTCAGGACTTCCAGTAGATATTCATAATGGGTTTTCTGATCCGCATCTGTGGACACGGCAACCAGGTCGTGACACATACCGCAGAAATAGTTGAGGCTGCGCAACCCTTCCACATAGGCTTTCATGGTAATCAACTGACGTTTTACATCAGGATGCCGGATGATGGACACCGGTTTTGAACCGGCCGGGGCTTTGAGTTCCCGGGACTGAATCCGGTCCCGGGCATAATTAAGGGAATATATATATGAGGCCGACGCGTTGGCAAACCCCTGGAGTCCCACCATCTGGCGGGCTTCGTTCATCATCTCGAACATGGCGGCAACGCCTTTGTTTTCCTGGCCCAAAAGTGTGCCGATACACCCGGTTTTACCCCCCAGAGTCAGAGAACAGGTGGCATTGCCATGCAGGCCCATTTTATGCTCAATGCCGGTACAGACCACATCGTTGAATTCTCCCGGGCTACCATCTGCGGTCACCCTGAATTTAGGTGCCAGAAACAGGGAAATGCCTGCAATACCTTCGGGCGCGCCTTCGATTCTGGCCAGAACCGGATGGACGATATTTTCCACCATGTCGTGTTCACCGCCGGAGATGAAAATTTTGTTGCCGGACAAAGAATAGGTTCCGTCCCCGTTTGGCTTGGCCGTAGCCGCTACTGCGGCAAGGTCAGAGCCTGCATCAGGCTCTGTCAAAAGCATGGTGCCGGACCATTTTCCCGACAGCATATTTTTAAGGTAGATTCGCTTTTGCTCATCCGTGCCAAACTTCTCCACAAGTTTGGCCGCGCCATGGGTGAGCATGTTATAAAGCATAAAGGAATTACAAGCCCCGTAAAAATACTCATTGGCGGCCATGGCAACGGTATGCGGCATCCCCTGCCCGCCCCATTCGGGATCATCGGTCATTCCCAGCCATTCGCCTTCATTATACGCTTCATAGACACGATGAAAGGCCTCGGGTACTTTTACTTCACCGGCATTAAAAGAGCAGCCTTCGTCGCTTATCGTTTGAAGGGGCAGGATCTCTTTAATTGCAAGATTTCTGGCTTCGTTTACGATTAAATCAACGGTCTTTTTCTTAAACTCGGCAAAACGTTCATCCTTGCTTAATTTGTCCACGCCCAGTTGTTCATGTAATACGAAATCCACATCCCTTCGATCTGCAATCAATTGTGCCATAAGACTTTTCCTTTATAAAAGCTTTGGTTACAAGCGGTCACGGGTGTTCTAGATTTTTACACCCATGGGTCCTAAAAAAAACTGAACGACTGTTCTAAAAGCTTCGGATATGGCAATCAACAAATATACCAAGCAGTCCGATTATTTATTAACCAATTGATTTAAAGTTCTATTTTCCTATGTTAGATCTATTTTAGGGACGGGCAGTCCGATGAAAATGAGTGGCGATAACGCCACGCAAAATAAAAAAAATACAATATAAATGTGAATAATTTTATTAAAATTCAAGGCACTACGAAGACGTGGCCATACTGCCACGTTTTGGGGCTATTCAAGTCCAAATTTTTTCATTTTGGTAAACAGGGTCTTTCTGTGAATCCCCAGGGCAATCGCTGTCCTGGCTTTTTGCCACTGGTTCTCCTCCAGGGCGTTCAGGATGATCCCCTTTTCAAATTCCGCCACAATCCCATTCAAAGGCCCGCAAAAATCCGGAGATTTCCGGATAAAACAGACCCGTTCCGGTCCGTCTATCCTGGGATCAGACGAATTGCCCATAAAATCAATTTTCCCCAGGGTCATGTAACGGTGCAAAACGTTCTGAAGTTCCCGGACATTTCCAGGCCAGTCGTGCCGGAGAAAGGCCTCCATCATTTTGCCTCCCATGGAGGGAATCTGCCCCCCATCATCAAAGGCGGATAAAAAGTAGTCTACCAGCAATGGAATATCCTCCTTACGGTCCCGCAGGGCAGGTAGGCGGATGGGGATAATATGCACCCGGTAAAAGAAATCCTCCCGCATCAATCCTTTTTCCACCAGACGTTTAAGATTCTTGTTGGTGGCAGCCACAATTCTCAGATCAGGTTTAATCACCCGGTTACCGCCCACAGGGGTGTATCCCCCGCCTTCAATGGCCCGGAGCAGTTTGACCTGGAGATTAGTGCCGATATCCCCGATTTCATCCAGGAACAGAGTACCGCCGTCAGCCGTGCCAAGAATCCCTTCCTTGTCCTTTTCTGCGCCGGTGAACGCCCCCTTGCGGTAGCCGAAAAACTCACTTTCTATAATATTTTCACTGATAGCCCCACTGTTGACGGGCACAAACTGTTTTTCACAACGGTTGCTCAAATTGTGAATCGCCCGGGCCACCAGTTCTTTTCCGGTTCCTGATTCGCCATAGATAATCACATGGGCGTTGCTTGCGGCGGCCCGACCCACCAGTTCATACACCGTCTGCATGGCCCGGCTTTTGCCCACGATGTTTTCAAACCGGTAGCGCTCTTTCATGGCGGACCGAAGGACGATATTTTCATTTCTAAGCAGATCCGCATCTTCGCTGATCTTCTCCTCCCGGCGTTTTCTGTCGGTGATATCCATATGGATGGTCTGGGCTTTGACAATCCGTCCCCGGTTATCGTAGACCGGAGACTGGATGGACCAGTACCATTGACCGTCCCGGGGGCTTTTCAGTTCCCACCTGCGCGTCTTTCCCGAAAGAACCTCTTCAAGGTGACACCCGGGACAGGGGGCGTCCAAACCATGAACCACCTGATAACATTTTTCACCCACCCCGCTTCGGCCGGCTTTTTCCTGCAACGCGTTATTCATGAACTCAACCCGGTAATCCTTGGATGTCGTATAGATCAATCCCTCAAAGGTGCGAATAATATCACTGAGCCGGGCTTCGCTTTGCCGCAGGCGGTTCTGGGCAAGTTTTCTTTTTGTGATGTCCATAAACGACGCAATACTTTTACCGGTCCCGGGAATCACGCCCACCTTCATATCGATATACCGGATGTCCCCGGACTTGGCAAAAATCCGGCACTCGTACTCGGAGGGGATGCCGGCAAGACCTTTTCGCCGACCGTAATGGTAATTTTGCATCATTTCATTATCGCCGGGCACCACAAACTGGGACCACCGCATCCGGTTCTCGATTTCGTTACGCTCAAGCCCCACCAGGTCCATAAATTTGGCATTCACATAAAGAATCAGCATATCCGGATCAATGATGATGGTGCCGGTACCGGTATTTTCAAAAACGCTGTGGTACATCTCCTTTTCCCGGGTCAGCGCCAGGAACTGTTCTTCCACGCCCCTGGCCCTGTACAGCCGGTGCAGGGTTTTATCAAGATCTGCCGCAAGTTCTTCTAAAACCCCAATTTCCAGTGAATCAGGCACATACCCGTTAGGGGCATAAAAGACCTGGTACTTGACCCCTTTTTCGCAAGGGTCATTTATGGGAAAATAAAACGCCGTGATCGGGGTCCCGCTTTTCAGACCAAGACGTTTTTGCACGGGTTTGGGAAGATCCGTATCCGTGACCCTCCCCGGGGTTTTTGTTTTTGGTTTTACACACGTTCCGGAAAAAAAAGCCAAATCGTTCACATCCAATCCGGATTCAGAATAGAGAGCAGATTTAAAACAAACCGTATAATAAGGTGTTTGACTTTCCACCGCCCCGACAATGTCATCCAGAAGTCCGGAGGCCTCAGCAGCATACAACATGGCCCGGCGGCACAGACGGGAAAATGTGAACAACCACATCATATCCGCCGGGATCCGGTCTGTTTGCGTCAGTATCTCATGTCCGGCCTGATCCGGGTTTGGTTTTGTTTTCATAGCGCACCTGCATGGATCACACGGTTTAAAATTCAGCAATGATCAGTCCATAAAAACAAGAACATAGTGAATATGAGTAGATGAGTCAAATTCAAAAAAACAGACAACAATTATAAAGTAGGCCGGTTCGCAATTGTGTGGTGGTCCACGAAGGATTTATTTGCCGGGCATGGAATTCCTGAATTCCGAACGTTTACAAAACCGTCTATGGATGATATGAGTGATTTAGTCTAAATATAAACATTTTTTATCCGGGACGATCTCAATGCGAACTAAATTCTTAGGATTGTCAGTTCTGTATATTTTTCTTGTTTTTTTATTCCCTTTCTTTGTCTGTGCAGAAATGTCCTGTGAAAAAACCGTGACAGTCATCGTTGTGAAACAAGATAATTTGGTTAATATCTGCAAAACCTGGCTTGAAAATCCCCAGGCATGGAACGCTGTCGCCGAATTTAACCGTCTTGAAAATCCCCATCTGATCTATCCGGGCCAATGCTTGAAGATCCCGGCAAATCTACTCAAGGGTGTTCCCATGGACGGGACAATTACCTTTCTCAAAGGGCAGGTAACCTCAGCGCGTCCCGGGGCCTTGGACCGGGTATCCTTGAAAAAAGGAGATATCATCAACCAGGGATCGGAGATTGAAACCGGAAACGACAGTGTGGTGGAAATTACCTTTGAAGACGGCAGTTCTTTTTTCCTCAGACCCAACACCCGGGTTGGTATTCGCACCGCCCGGCAAAAAAAACCTATTATATGATCCGGAAACTCTTCGTGCCCGCCGGAAGAACCCTGATGAAAATAAAAAAAGGCACGGGCCAGGA
This sequence comes from Desulfobacter hydrogenophilus, assembly GCF_004319545.1. Classification (NCBI taxonomy): domain Bacteria; kingdom Pseudomonadati; phylum Thermodesulfobacteriota; class Desulfobacteria; order Desulfobacterales; family Desulfobacteraceae; genus Desulfobacter; species Desulfobacter hydrogenophilus. The sequence continues at coordinate 839,329 of NZ_CP036313.1, forward strand.
CTCCCGGTTTGAAATTTATACACCTTCGTCTATTTCTGCTGCCCGGGGAACCCGGTTCAGGGTTTCCGTTGACGGGGAAGACGTTACCCGGACCGAGGTTCTGGATGGGGTGGTTGGGGTAACTGGCCGTGGAAAAGAGGTGGTCCTGGACCCGGGAGAGGGCACATGGGTCAAACGAGGAAGGAGCCCTGTGGCACCTGAAACCTTGCTGTTGCCGCCTGCTTTGAAAGCGTTGGCCCCCCTTTACCAGCGCCTGCCGGTTCAATTCGACCTGGACCCGGTTGAAAAGGCCGTGTCCTGCCGGGTCATTTTGGCAAAGGATCCGGATATGAAAGATGTCGTAAAAGAGGATGTTGTAAAACGGGGGGATCCGGTTCCCCAGGCCATGTTGTTAGACAGCAGGTATTATTGCCAAGTCCTGAGCATTAACGCGGCCGGCCTTGAAGGGATTCCTTCCCGGGCCGTACCTTTTGAAGTCAGGATCAACCCGTTGCCGCCTTTTATTCAACGGCCCCTGGACGGTAGTGAAGTAAAAACGGATTCTGTTGAACTGGAGTGGTTAAAAGTCGGTGACGCGGCGTCATACCAGGTTCAGGTATCCCGGCAGCCCGATTTTAAGGATTTTTACAAACGGGTTGACGGCATAAAATCAAATGGCCAGTCCATTGATCTGGACGGCTACGGAGATTATTATTTCAGGGTCCGGTCCATTGCCGGGGACGGGTTTGAGGGGCTTTGGTCCGATAGGGTACACTTTTCTTTTGTTGCGCCTCCAAAATCACCTTCCGCAGAGGCGCCCACAATGGATGAGGACTCTATTTCACTCCGCTGGCAGGACCTTGGCCCGGGCATGAGCTATCAGTTTCAAATGGCAAAAGACCCCGTTTTCACACAACTTCTTATTGATAAAAACACGAAACAAGCTAACATCACCTTTGACAAACCTGAAGACGGCGGAACCTATTTTGTACGGATCAAAGCCATTGATGCGGAAGGCTATGAAGGTGAATTTTCCCCTGCTCAGACCTTTGAAATTGAAAAGTTTCCATATATAGAAGCAGGGGTCATTGCCACATGGCTGCTGGGGGCATTGTTAATTATTTTATAGCGCTTGAGCCGGGGTAAGTAAATGGTTAGACCAGATTCACTGGCTCCCGGAATCGTTTTAACCGGGAAAAAACATCACCTCCGTTACCTGCTCATGGGATTGGTCTGTCTTTTGGTGGTCGGTCTGGTGGATACCATGGGCTTTTTTAGGGGCATGGATTTTTATGCCTATGATCTTTTTTTCAGACTCAGGGGCACCCAGACCACGACGGAAGATATTCTCATCGTGGCCATTGACGAAAAAACCCTTGGGAAACTGGGGCCGTGGCCCATTCCCCGGCGCCATTATGCCCACTTTCTGGATCAAACGGATCGGGCATCAGGGATTCTTGGGGATATTATTCTGGCGGAACCCGCTGCAGGTGACTCACTTTTGGAAAAGGCCATGGCCCGGTTTCCCAGGCTTGTACTGCCGGCTTATGTGGACAGCGGCTGCCATCTTATTTTACCTGCCCCGTCCATGGGCAACCCGGCTCTGGGCCATGTCCATACCGAGCCTGGCATGGACGGTGTGGTTCGTGATATTTTTCATACCCTTTTTCTTGACGGTAAAAGACTGCCGTCTATCTCGTCAGCCCTGATTGACATCATATCCGGAAACCCCAGGGTCAGGGCCGATCAGTTTCGAACTAACGGTGGTGATTGTCTTGGGAGCATCATCCAGGAGGACGGCAGGGGCATCAATTATTACGGTTCTGCTGGAATCTTTCCACGCCTTTCGTTTTCCGACATATTGGAAAACAAATATCCCCCCGCCTTTTTTGAGGGCAAAATCCTGGTTCTGGGGGTTACTGCTGCTGGAATCGACCAGAACCATTTAACCAGTTTTACCCAAAATCGTGACCGGATGCCCGGGGTGGAGATTCAAGCCACAGTGCTGAATAATCTTCTGGATGGTTCCCATATCCGTACCATATGCATGGGGGGTAAATGGACAGGTATTGTCCTGGTTTTTATACTCAGCGCCCTGGGGTTTAGTCGTCTGGGATCTGTCAGGGCTCTGGCAGGCTGGACGGTGTTTTTAATCGTTTTTACCATCATGGACTTTTTGCTGCTCAACTGGTTTCATTTCTGGATGCCGCCTGTCGCATTTTGGGTGGTGTTAACCATTGCCCTGGTTTCAGCCCATGTTCTCAAGCTGGAAACCATGGGGCAAAAGCTTTTCCAGGCCCAAAAAGATTGGGAAACCTCATTTGATTCCATTACCGATGCCATCATCATTTTGGATAGGGCTGGACACCCTGTTTTGATTAACAGGTCGGCAGAGAACGGGGCTGCTAAGGCCATAGAAAGGTATATGAAAGACAAAGACCGCTCTTTTTTAGGAGATATACCGGTCCAGATTTATGCCAAGGACCTGAACCGGCATTTTGAAGTTCAGGCGTTTCCCCGTCTGGATGAAAACAATCTATCTGCCGGATCGGTCCTTGTGGTCCGGGACATTACGGAAAGCACCCATTTAAAACAAGAACAGGTCATGCTTCAGTCACAGCTTATTCAGTCCCAAAAAATGGAGGCCATCGGAACCCTGGCAGGTGGAATTGCCCATGATTTCAATAATATACTTTCTGCAATCATGGGGTACACCCAGCTTGCAGCGGCATTAATTCCAGAAGAAAAAAAGGTACAGAAAAAACTGCAAGAGGTCCTCAAGGCATGCAGCAGAGCCGCAAATCTGGTCACCCAGATCCTGGGCTTCAGTCGCCGGACTGATCAGAAGCGTCTTTCCTTTATGGTTCGGCCGATTGTCAAAGAGATATTGCAGCTTTTAAAGGCGACGTTGCCGCCTACCATTGAGATGAAAGCTGATGTGACCGGAGCGGAAAGGGTTACAGGAGATCCCGGGCAGATTTACCAGGTGATTTTAAACCTGTGCACCAATGCCTACCAGGCCATGGGCGAAGGACCGGGGCAGATCAAAATCATTGTGGAAAGCATAGATGTCGATTCCAAAAAATTGGGTCCGCACCTTGAACTTGCACCTGGAAAATATGTAAAAATAAGCGTAGCTGATACAGGCTCCGGCATCCCTGAGGATATTAAAAGCAGGGTATTTGAGCCATACTTTACGACTAAGGCGAAACATACCGGCACAGGCCTTGGGCTTGCCACAACCCACGGCATCGTAAAAAGACATGGGGGCAGCATCAGGTTTGAATCCCGGAAAAACGAGGGTACCTGCTTTCATGTCTACCTGCCCCAGGCAAAAAAAAAGGAGGCGGGGCAGCCCCACATGCCGGATGCGAAGGGAAAAAAGGCCCACGGCCGCCTCCTCCTGGTGGACGACCGCCAGGAACTTCTGGACACTGGCCGCAAACTCCTGGAAAACCAGGGGTATGAGGTTGAGGTAAAAAAATGCCCTGAACAGGCCCTGGACAGATTCCGGTCGACGCCCGACATGTTTGACGCGGTGATCACCGACCTTCATATGAAAAAGATGACCGGCATCACCCTGGCGAAAAAACTATTGTCAGTGCGGCAAGACATCCCCATTATCCTCTGTACAGGATATCATGACGGTTTTACCCGGGAACATGCCATGGCCGCAGGGGTAAGCGCCGTTGTGAAGAAACCTTTTTCCATCCAGGAGCTGTCAGGAACCATACAGACGGCGATGGAGAAAAAATAATCAACCATAATATCTATTCCAAAAGCCAGGATTCGTGATTGTAGTAGGAGAGCAGCACAGGAAAAAGAAGGGTGTTGATTTCCGTGTGACGGCTTTGATGCATGTCTTTGCCGAATACAAGTTCGCCTCTGAACACCTCTGGGGTTAGAAACCGGGTGGGAACAGTAAATTCAAGTTCTGCAATTCGTTGTTTCCCAAGGCTTTTATTCCAATCTTCCCGGGTACATAGAAACCAGCCCCAATCCCCAAACGAGGGTACATTTTCATGGTATGGCAGGATAAAAAATCCGGCAGCAGTCAATGTCCGGCCAATGCAAAGATAGCTTTCCCTGGCAAGGTACGGGGAGGTGGACTGGACCGATGCGATGCCGTTTTTTGCCAGCCGGTGCCTGACTTTCAGATAAAATTCCTTTGAGTAGAGCTTGGTCAATTCCGGTGTGGACGGATCCGGCATGTCCACGATAATGACATCCCACACCCCCGTCACTTGTTCCAGAAATTTGTCTGCATCCAGGTTCATGACCCGAACCTCGGCCACGTGCCGTGTCTCGGCCGGTTTTCTTTTCCTGTCAGACGACGCTTGGTATATCTGACGAAAATCTCCCGGTGAAATCCCAGAACCTGTCAGAATGGTCGTCCGGGCGTTATCAAACGCATGATCATTGAGCCGGGACAACAGCGGATGGGTGGCGGCAAGCGTTGTCATGGCCGGGTCCAGGTCCACCAGGGTAATCCGGTCAACATCCGGGTATTTTAACACTTCCCTTAACGCGCAGCCGTCACCGCCCCCAAGAATGAGTACCCGGCGGCGGTCCTGGGCCAGGGCCATGGCCGGATGCACCAGGGACTCATGGTATCGCGCCTCATCCGTACTGCATAACTGCAGGTTTCCGTTTAAAAAGAGCCGGACTTCGTCCAGGGGTTTGAAATGCGTAATAACGATGTGCTGGTACTGGCTGGTTTTAGAATAAACGATGGGGTCATCATACAGGGACTGTTCGTTGGTAATCTGCCACTTACGGTTGTTCATATACCCGAAAATCACGGCGACACAGGTGGCAGCCATGATCACAAGCAATGGGAGATTGCCCCGGATGATTTGCTTGCGGGTGAAATAAATAAAGGTAATCAGGGCAAGAAAAAAATTCATACCGGCGGTTAAAAAAGCCGCTTCCGTAATCGGAAAAAAACGCAGCAGGATGAACACATAGACCAGGGCCCCGGCCAAAGATCCAATATAGTCGGCGGACAGGATATTGCCTAGGTTAGTGGACAACTCCTTTGAAAAATCGTTGTTGATCCGTATGATCACCGGAATTTCAAGGCCGATGAGAATGCCGATCACGGATACAAAAAAATAGAGTACTATGCTGTAGTGGCTGGTATATCCGTAGGACAGATAGGTCAGGGTGGGTGAATACCCCCCGGCAAGGGCCAGGGCAATTTCAATGCCGATAAAGGCATGCACCAGGCGTTCCTTGGAAATTCCGGCCTGAATCAGGCTGCCGAATCCCATCCAGAACATCATCAAGCCGATGACCATGGCCCACTGTTCAAAGGCATTTCCCAAAATCATGGAGGCAAGGCTTGCCTGGATGTACTCAAGGATGATACCGCAGGCCCCGGATGCGAACATGCACAGGCACAGCAGGGTTGAGGCTGTGTTGAGCCGGGAGCGACCGGATTCCCGGGCGCTCCCCGATGAATCAGATGGCATGGGCAATGATCAGGGCCACGGCAATGATGGTCGCCTGGACCAACACCATGGCAGCAACATTTTTGTCCTCTTTGATCTCAGTTGCAATGTTTGTGGTTGGCAGTAGAAACCGATCCACAAGAGCATTGAATCCAATGAGCAGAATCATACCGAATAGCGTATAAACAAAAAAGCCGACAATATCATTTACCCAACCGGTAAACGGACCGGAAAGACTGGCTTTCAGAATAATACCCAGGGCGATGAGAATACCGGCCAGAGCAATGCCTGCGGCCGGATTATTCTGCTTGATTTCATCCCGGAGATTAAAGGGGGTGATCATTTCATACACCAGGCCAAACCCCAGGAGCACAAACTGGCCCAGAACAAAAAAGAGCAGTGCAGATCCCAGGGACTGGACAAAACTGCCCCCGCTGCCGGACATGCTGCCGTTGAGAATAAAGCCGGTGGCAATGTACATGCCGGCCTCCACCGTGCCAAGGGCAGTATTGCCCGTAACGGTTCGCCCGTCTCCAAGGATAAATACTTTGACACACTCCCGGTCGTTGTTCATATTGCCCATCATGACAAAATCGTTGATGAACCGGGAAAAGAAAAGACACCCTGTAATGAGGACACCGTCAACCAAAAGATATAGCATATCGGTCCGGAACCCTGCAGATTCCCCGGACAACGCTCCGATCATACCGATGGCAATGCCAAGGTAAAGCCCTGCCCGCCTTAACCCCACGGCCAGATTGCCGTCGTCAATATGGCGGTCGTCATCAAAATTCTTGGTCCGCCAGTCATCCAGCTTTTTGGCCAGAAAAATGAATAAAATGCTCACCAGGGCATAGCATAAACCCTGCCCCATACTGTTTAAGGTTGCTGTATAATCCATAAATTATTCTCCTTATTTACCTTTTGATTTGGGGCCGCCGCCCCGAAGCCCCGAAGCGCCACCCCTTACCGAGGCAGAAGCGGTTTTAAGTCCGCCGGTTTTTGAAAAGGTGCTGTTCTGATACCGTGGCGACTGTTTCATGCGGGTCCCCTGGGAGCCGAAGGTATTTCCTGTTTTAGTCTGACCGTAATAGGGTTTTTTATATCTGTAGTCCGTGTTCCACCGGTTCCATGATCCATAGGAGTAATAATGGGGCGGAAAAAAGAACAAGCTGGAAAAAAAGGCATACCGGCCGTACCAGGACCAGAAACTGTTACCACTTTCATCCTTTTTCCATTCCCCGTATTTAGAATTGCCGACATAAGCCATGCCGGGCGGGGCTGCCTGGGAATCAGGTTCAAACTCACCATAGGGCTTGGACAGAATCGCCATGCCTAAGTTTTCCAGGTTTTGTTCATAAAAAGAGGCCTTCACCGCTTCCCAGCCGGTTTCTGAAGTTTCTCCGTTCTCTTCCTTAAGGTATTTATGAAAATAATTTAATTGGCTGCTTTCAAGATAGAAGGTGGCAGCATTGTGCCGGGAATCAGGCCAGCCTTTGACCAGATCAAGATTCAGCGATTTAAAGGCGGACTCCAGGCCCGGGGTAACCCGCATATTCATCCCGCTGAAACCCGGTGTCAGATCTGCAATGGATTCGGCTTCGGACTGGGTTAACGCCTGGAAAACCGCAGGGGATACCGGGATGGTATAAACGAAAATTCCAGGGTTGTAAAAATCTGACCTTTCATCCCAGGATTCACGATGAATGTTGACATAATAGTCCACCTTCATGTCTTCAAGGATTTTGGTATAACTCTGGTATAACTGGTCCAGATCCTTTTCAAATTTTGGTCCGTCCTTGGAAAGCGTCTTCTTTGCCTGTTCAATGGCATCGGCTGCCGTGACAAAGGCAGCATAGTCGGCACGCCCTGCGGTATGAGCCTTATACTGGGATTCTACAATATCTGTATTGGCTTTTGTCTCATCCGCCATTTTGGAAAACGGGGCAAACCGGGCCGTAATTTTTGCTTCTGAATCGGGAAATGTTTCCTTTGCCTTGGCCACGGGCCCCTGTTCCAGACGTTGCACCTTTGACAGGATGGTCTCTGCCGAGGCCAGGGCGGATTTTTCCATGGCCAGGGTCCCTGTCATGGCAGCCTTGATCCTGCTGACACGTTTAAAGGGCGCCATTGCCTGATTTTTAGCTTCCCGGATCACCGAATTGACTTGCTTGATCTGGGCCTGGGCCCGGGCTTCGCCTTCGGGTTTGTCCTGTTTGATGGTGACTTTTAACCCCTTATCATACACCTTCTGGGCCCGGGTCAGGGTGGCGCCGGCATTGGCAAATGCCGTGTTCCATTTTTCCCTGGACGCATACTCAGCCATGGCAGAAAAATCCGGGGACGCCGACAGACGGTCATATTTTTTTTTCTGGGCTTCGATGAAATCCTGGGTGACGTTCAGGTTCTGTTTTACTGTTTTGGCCTGGGTTTTGGTTGCATCCGAAAGTCCCTGGCCGCAGCCGGTGAGAAAAACCAGAGCCAACAAAACAAGCACCACACTTGTGAATATTTGTTCTGTTTTAATACAAGGGTTACGCCCTCTCATCGTTTGCCTCCCCCCTGAAAATAAAAATCAATTCTAACGGGTTCACGGGTTTGGAAATATAAATCCGGTATTCATCTTTATCGGGGTCCTGCCACTCCTCAATGGTAAGAAACAGGGATGCGCGATCATTGACAAATTCATACATATAAACCTGTTCTTCCTTGCCGTTGCGCCGATACACAGCAGCCCAGTCGTCGTCATAATCAAAGGAATCCCCGGCATAAACAATACTGTCCTCATCCTCGACAATCTGATCCAAATCATCTCCATCAATGGGCTGGCCTTCATCATCCGTCAACTGTTTGAATTTGGTCTGGTCCAGGGTGATGCTCATCTCTAATTCATCATCAATTTCCCATTCAAAATGGCCCACCGCACCGGTTTCCAGGCACAGACAGGTCAGTTCGGTGACAAAGTAATCTTTCAGCTTTGAATAATCCTCACTGGCCTCCTGGTATTTGTTGATCTCCTGGATGAAATAGGTACTGCCAAAACAGGTAAAACAGTCACCCACCCCTGCATCCATGATGGTCAGGCGGGCCTGTTCCTCCTGGGACAATACCTTGTCCGGGGCCAGGGTTCGGATCAGGGAAAATCGCTGATCAAAAGACTTTTGTTCGGAAACGGATATCATAATTAATCCTCCTGACGCCTTGATGTCAATGCATCTGTCCTTGCTCTGAAACGGTCATTCATAACACCCAACGCATTGGAACTTTGGGAAGCAATGCTGATGGTCTCTTTTGAAATGGCAGTGTAGGCCTCAAAAGCCTGCTCATAGGTATTGCATGCCTCTTCCAGGGCTTCAATATTCACGGTCATACTCTGACTCATCTTTGCGCCTTTAACCGCGGCATCGCCAATGACCTTTGCCGTGTCCGTCATGGTCTCAGCCGCTGCCTGCTGGACCATGTCCAGGTGTTTCAAGGTATCCATCTGCTGTTCTGCGGCCACCCGAACGGCCAGGGCATTTTTCACGGCCGTGGCCAGGATCATGTCCGTGCGCTGGACCAGACGCTGGACCAGGTGTGAATTTCTGACCATCATCTCCCCGCCAAACCGGGTCTGAAGATTGGAGTTGTCAATGGTCTGCAGGTCCACAACCGCCATGGCCAGATCCGAAGTCAGGGTGATCAGCGCCTCTTTGACCCGGGGATCATCCACCGTGTCAAGGTGAGTGGTGAGCTTTTCCCAGATCAGCTGGCCCAGGTAAATGTGTTCCTGCAGGGCCGGCTGGATCTCTTTTAAGGCATCACAGATCTGGGACAGTTCCGCCGCGTCAAAGGCCACCTGGTCGGCCTCGTTGCGCAAGTGGTCCCGGATGCCGTCAATGGTGGAATTCACGGTTTCCTTACGTTCGGCAATGATACGCAGGATCTCGTCTCCCTTGGGCAGACGGTTTACGGTGCGGGTAAAAAGCCCCAGCACCTTCTTAGGTAGAGGCATTTCCGTTTTTGCCACCATGGTGGGGTTGACCTTGTCCAACTCGGTTTTGATGGCCAGGATATTTTTTGCCACAGGCGAGCTGTCCTCGACGGCCACATTTTTTAACACCGAGCCCATTTTCCGGTCGTAAAGGGAGACCTGGGCCTGAGTTTTTTCCATGATTTCCCGGCCCAGGGAAAATACAAAATTGCCAAGCTGCCAATTCGACGGATCTGTTTTGACCTTCTCCACAAAACCCTCAGCCTTCTCTTCAAGTGCTTTAATATCTTCAACAGTAAGGTGCCCGGGCTGGACCGGCACCAGCTGGTTGGGAGCCTGGACAGGTGTCAGCGCCCCCTGCCCTGATGCTTGTGTGACTTCTGCTAGTACAGGTGCTTTGGCCTGACCGGCCACATTGGCAAGTTCCTGAGCCAAACTGGACATAGGTTTTCTCCTTTATGAAAATTTACCCTCAAGAAAATGGGCCATGGTTTTAAATTCTGCGGTTTCATTATTGTCCACAATCTCCCGGGATCTTACGCATACGTCATGAAGGCTTTCAATGGTTTTTTCAAAGACCTGCCTTTGGGTCTGCCTGCTGTCCGGGGAAAGGTCGAGATATTCTTTAACGGTTTTAAACAGATGGGTTGCCCCAATTTTTTTCAATTCATAGGTCAGGGTCTCCCCCGGATAACGGGTGATCATATCCGGGATAAGCGCTTTAAGATCATCAATAATGGACTCTATTTTTGAAATCAAGTCCATGGAAAACCCACGGTCGGTCCGGATCAAAATATTCAACTTGATCAAGGTATCAAGGATTTGCTTGAAATCAGCACCCGGGTCTTTTTCTTCAGGGCTTGACGGGGACTGCTCTCCGGGCTCTGATGACACGTTTGGTGTTTTCAGGCGCCTGATAATCAGGCCGAGTGAAAATAACGCAATAATAAACACGGCAGATACAATTATAACGGTCATGAAATATTTCCTTCTATATTTTTAAGAAAAGCCTTATTTAATGGTAATTTTAACGCCTTTTAGACCGGGACGGTACTATTTATACATTAAATGTCGTGAAGTTCAAGTCATTCCGTCCTCTTCACCAGGGTAACCAGCCTGCAGTTTAATACCTATTTCGAATGGTTCATATGGATTATAAAATATAAGCATCTCTTAACCAAACACAGGGGCAACTACAATTTGATGGTACTGGGGGGGACCAGAAAAAACAGAGAAGGCCGGGGGTTAGCCCCGGCCTTTTAATAGTTAGATTCCGCTTCTAAACGAATTCGATAAAGGGAGCCGCTTCGTTATACTCCTGCTTCGCATCGACCTGGCGATGTACAGGCGGGGAGGTGTCCGATACCCATTGAAAGACGCGGACTTCATCTGTGTTTGAGGCCGGCAGGGCGCAGCTTACGGATTTGGGGAAAGGCCCTTCCGAAGACTGAAACCTAGTGATCACTGGGGCTTCGGGATTCTCCGAAATTTCAACAATGTCCTCCACATACACCGCCCTGATATTTTTAAACAGGGGGCTTAAATCCTCCTCTTTTATGGTATGGATTCGTTGACGGAATTTTTGAAGGGCAAGCTCAGGCGTTGCCGCGGTTGCAATGCAGGTGAAGTATCCGTGGCGCTCCTCATCGGATCCGTTGACTTCATCAAATGAAAAATGTCCTGAATAAAGCATGGTTCTTTCTCCTTGCTATGGCTGACTGACCCACGCCTTGGCCAGGGGCAGGTCCATCATGTCAAAATATTTTACCTCAGCTCCGGTGAAGGGGGCGATGAATCCGGCCATGGTCCCTTCCCACTGCTTCTCCCCTACAATAGCCAGACGGTCAATATCGGTGAAATGACGGACGCCGAATTTGCTTTCTTCCCAGAGGGCGCCGACGGACCAGCCTTTGAAATCCTTAAGCTGGATCAGCATACGAATTTTGTCCCGGGATTCCATGATTTTTTCCACCTGGGGGACAAAATACTCGTAATCCTCTTTTTTCAACTTGTCCTTGAACACCAGGGTGACCACGGTGCCGCCGGGTTCCTCGGTGAGTTGTATTTCGTCGAATGCATAGGGCATGGTGTCCTCCTTTTGGGGTTTGGGTCGGGGCTTTCGATCCCCGACCATGAATCCTTGCCATCGGTCGATACAATAGAACCTTTATTATCCCATGAAAGGCCGGAACAGACCATGGGGGATATCCTCCAATTCCCGATACAGGGGCCTGTATCTCCACTGCAACGGCCGTTTCAAATTCACGTGAATCAGGCTGCCACCATCCAGGCACGTGTACCAGAAAAAAAAGGCACCAGACCTTCCAGAATATCGGCACTATAGCGACGGTTCATTCCCAGAAAATCACCTTTGGCCATATAAAGGCGGTCCGGATAGAGCAATGAAGACGTCTTCTTTCAGGCTGTGTTTGTCAATTTCAAGATCGGCATAATAGCTTAGCTTATATTCGTGCTGATTTTCAGGTTCCTGAAGAAGAAGGAACGAAAGATCCTGCAACACCTCTTTCAAGGCCTCCCATCCCAAATGATGCCAGCTTTTTTGGATATGTTCCTGCCATTCGACAATATTTGACCAGTTCTTGTCCGGTTTGTATATGGTTGCGCCCACATCCCCCACCGCGTAATCGGGTATTGGCAGATCATAGGTATGGATGGCTTCATGGATCAATTTTTTATTTCGTCCGGTAACATAGGCAAGGCTAATGGTCCAATCTAAATTATACCATTTCAGGACAATGATTCTATGGGCAAATCCACCCATTTTAGCCCCCTCCCCGGCAAAAACTATTTTCCCGATTCATGCATTAACCAAAAACTTAAGGCATTAAAGACAAAAATACAGATCTATTGTGAAGAAAGATGGAGCGCAGCCGGCGCTGTCATTGGCCATTTCGCCCTTGAAAATAAATAATTTTTCCGAATCAGGGGATAGGCATCGATCAGACAGGATTTAACCACAACGAATATTTAAAGATCTGTGTGGGTTACACAGATCTTTTTTATAACAGCCATGGGCTGACTTGGTCTATCAATCCCGAGGTTCAACCCACAACAAAGCATGGAAGTAATTCAGTGACTTATTGGAACTTTCATATAAAAAGGGTCTGAGACATTCCCAATCAATACAGAGGGGCCAGACCCTGGTCAAAAGTTTCAAATCGGGAAAATGCCAGGTCCTGTTCCGGTGAAAGCCCGACCGGATCAGCCCCGGAGCCTGAGGGAGTGAGAAATTGCCGGGCAAAAGCCGGAATCTCATCCCCTTTGAGCCGTATTCCCTGATGCCGGTCATCCCTTTCAATGACCACGGCCTTATCTTGATTCAACCGAACCTTGGTAAAGGGGTACCGGAGGGTGGCTGCGGGCCTGAGGGCGGTGGTGTTATATTTGACTTTGAGTTCAAGCCCGGTAAAGTCAATTAGTTGCCATAGTCTTGAATGAAAAAGAATCCGGTCCTGCTTAGTTGAAACCGCCCAGCCTTCGTCCTCCTGGGACCGAAACCGCTCCAGGACCAGGCCGAGCCGTTCATTCGGCCCTGTAATGCTCATGGCGCGGATAAACCCTGTAGGTGTTATCTCTTCCCAGTCTTTCTTTATCAAATTGGCGTTCCTGCGCCGGGCTGCCGCCTTCTGGAACTGGTTGCGAAAGGTAAAGGAACAATAATTGACTGGTAGGGGAATGTCCCGGTCCAAGGTGTAGCGGATCAATTCCAGTGCCGCAAGTTCAGTCTCGAAGACGGACACGCCTGGGCCGTGGATAAAGGTATAGCCGCGCCGGACCAGCTTGGGGCGGTTAAATTGGGTGCACCGGATCTGGTGAAGATTCAGATAGTTTACCCCCATTGAACTTAAGACGGCGGTAAGAGGCTTTGTGATTTCAAGATCTTCGGGTACGGCCGGGATTTCAACCGTGACGACCGGAATAATTCCCACGGCCTTTTCCAGACCGGAAAGATTGTAATTGTCTGCGGACAGATCAAAACGGATCTCATTGAGTCCGCTGTCCCGAAGCGCTTTTAGTTTATCCTCGGTTGCCAGGATGCCGTTGGTGTACATCCAGGTATAAATGGGGCGGCAGGCATGCTCCCCAATGGCACGGAGGTAGTCCAGCACCCTGTCAACGGTCATCAGGGGCTCGCCCCCGCTGAACCCGACGCCCTCTATGCCGAAACGGTTCACATAACGCACATAGTCCAGGTCCTTTTCAAAGGTCACGGTGCTGGTCATGGGCAAGCCTCTGTCATTCTGCCCCGAGGGGCAATAAAAACAGGCGGCATTACAAATATTATTGATAAATAGGCAGGACCATTTTCCCTGGCCGCATAAGACGCATCCAGGCGAAATGCCATGGGTGTAGGGCTTGGTGCCGGCAAATTGCCATGCGGCAGGAGAATCGGGTCTGACAAATATAGCTGAAATCAATTCTTCCCTTGCCTTAGTAGCGGTTTCCATCGCTCCTGGGGAATTCAGCCAGTTCATGGTTTCATAAACGCCGGCATAGTCTTTTTCTATCCGATTTACATAGGATATCTTTTCATTCTGGGTTATCAACGCATCTGTCTCTCAAAGGGTTAAAAAACATTGGAAGGATTGCAAAATAGAGACCATACAATAGAAAACCAGGAATCTTGTGGAAAACAGGCTCCGGCCGGGGCAAAATCGGCAAATAAAGGCCGACGCTACCACCCGGGAAACAGATAAAAAGAATTGATAAGTCCGATTATAAATAACAACGGAACAATAAAATCCGATTATGAAGCTGATGATCCTGCCTTTACGCAATTACCCTATCCTATTGACGTACTCTCATGCAATGATTACTTCCTTTTGCCGGCTGCAAGCGGTATAATGATATTTGAATGTTATTAACTCAGGCGTTAATGGCAAGAAACAAGCGGGCCAAGCGCCTTTGGCACCCAGTTTATATGTTAAGACACAGGAGGTAGAAACATGAATACAGCCGGATCAGGCATAAAGTTTGTTGTTTGCATCATGGCTGCAGCAATGATGATTATGGCAGGATGCGCGTCATCCAGCTCCAATGTATATACCTATGAGCAGACCATGCAGGCCCAGATCGTGGATACAGGGACGGTTGAATCTGTTAAATCTATCATCATCCAGGCCTCGAATCCCCCGGTTGCCGGTGGTACCATCGGCGGCGTGACCGGCGGCGTACTCGGCAGCACCGTCGGCCGTGGCCATGGCCGGGATGTGGCCACCATTGTCGGGGCTCTGGCAGGTGCGGCCATTGGTGCAGCCATTGAACATGATGCCGGAACAAAAAACGGTTTTGAAATTGTTATTAACCTTGACAGTGGACGAACCATTGTGGTGGTCCAGGAGGCGGATGTGCCTATGTTTCCCGGGGACAGGGTGCGGGTATTGACAGCCCCGGACGGCACCACCCGAGTATCTAAATAGTATTTGAAAAAAATCACCCATCTGCGACGTTGCAAAAACATTTCCAATCCCCACATACGTTAGTATGCGCCGGTTGAAAATTGGAAATTTTTCTGCGCCTTGCATCTGGGCATTTTTGCGTCCAAACACAACTTTCCGTTCAGACATTACGTCGTAGGAGAATATGAAAAAAAACAGTGCAGTAAATGATAAATTAAGAAATGTTGCCATCATCGCCCATGTTGACCATGGGAAAACCACGCTGGTGGATGCCATGTTTAAGCAAAGCGGGATGTTCCGGGAAGGCCAGGCTGTGGATGACCGGCTCATGGACTCCATGGACCTGGAACGGGAACGGGGCATTACCATTGCCGCTAAAAACTGCTCGGTGACCTGCAACGGGATAAAAATCAATATTATTGATACCCCGGGCCATGCTGATTTCGGGGGGGAGGTAGAGCGCGCACTTTCCATGGCGGATTCCGCCATTCTGCTGGTGGATGCCTCCGAAGGGCCGTTGCCCCAGACCCGGTTTGTACTCAAAAAAACATTTGAGGCAGGTCTTCCCGTACTTGTGATCATCAACAAGATTGATCGCAAGGATGCCCGGCCCGACGAGGTGCTGGACATGGTCTACGACCTGTTTATCGACCTTGGCGCCACAGACAAACAGTTGGATTTCACCTATCTTTACGCCATTGGTCGGGATGGCATTGTCAAGCGGGAACTTGAAGAGGACGTGGATCACCTGACGGTTCTTTTTGATATCATTATCAATGAAATGCCCGCACCGTCTTATGATCCTGAGGCCCCTTTCCAGATGCTGGTGTCAGATCTTGGCTATTCCGATTATCTGGGGCGCCTTGCCATTGGCAAGGTGTTCAACGGGTCTGCCGCTTCCAATGCATCGTTGGTATGCATGGGTGAGAACGACACCCAGAAACAGCTTAAGGTGTCCAAACTCCAGTCCTATGACGGCATAACGCTGGTGCCGGTGGCCCAGGTAGACACCGGAGATATCGTCGTTTTAGCAGGCATTGAGGATGTTAAAATCGGTGACACCATATGCACCCGGGAAAATCCATTAGCCCTGCCCAGGATCTCAGTGGACGAACCCACGGTATTCATGCGGTTTGCCATTAACACCTCGCCCTTTGCCGGCAGAGAGGGTAAAAATGTTCAGTCCAGAAAAATCCGGGAACGCCTGCTCAAGGAAACCCTGCTCAACGTAGCCATTGAAGTGGAGGAAAGCAGTAATGACGACAGCTTTGTGGTCAAGGGACGCGGGGAACTGCAGCTGGCCATTCTCATTGAAACCATGCGCCGGGAAGATTTTGAAGTATGCGTAGGACGGCCCAGGGTAATTTACCGGGAAGAAAACGGTCAAACCCTGGAGCCCATCGAACATCTTTTCGTGGACTGCGATGAAAATTTCATGGGCGTGGTCACTGAAAAGCTGTCCGTGCGAAAGGGCAAAATGACCAACCTGGTAAACAACGGCAAGGGCCGGGTCCACCTGGAGTTCTCTATCCCGTCGCGTTCGCTGATCGGGTACCGGGACGAATTCATGACCGATACCCGGGGCACGGGGATCCTGAACTCCTACCTGTCCGGATATGAGCCATATCGCGGGGATTTCCCCGTGCGCTACACCGGCTCCATTGTGTGCGACCGCCAGGGTAAGGCCGTGCCCTATGCGCTGTTCAACCTGGAACCCCGGGGGCGTCTGCTCATCTCACCGGGCACCCCGGTATACGAAGGCATGGTGATTGGCGAACACAACCGTCATTCGGATATTGACGTCAATGCCTGCAAGGAAAAAAAGCTGACCAATATGCGGGCCTCAGGAAAAGACGACGCCACCACCTGCTCCCCGGTTAAACCCATGACCCTGGAAGAAGCCATACATTTTATCAGGGACGATGAAATGGTGGAGGTAACCCCCTCATCCATCCGCATCCGCAAGGTGGAACTGAATGCCAGCAAACGCCATCTCCTGGCCGGAAAACTCAAGAAAAAGGATACCGAGGCCTGATATTAACCTTGGGTCTAAATTTTTAAACAGACGTTCAAAATTTAGACCCAAGTCAGGCAGGTCAACGGGCTGGTTCTTATGGACGAATAAGACAAACCCATTTTAGACAATATTACGCAGCAGCCGTAGGTTGGGGTGACGAAGGAACCCCAACATTGCTGGGGTTCGGTGGCGTATTTTGTTGGGGTTCCTTCGTCACCCCAACCTACGAATGCCATTCATTTTATTTTAGAGCACGATGACGTATCGACTCATCTGTAACAAACGTCACCCCTTCATGATTTCTCATTATAACTCTTTGATTAAGTTATCTATGGTTTGAATATATGCTTCCCCTTGGATTTCCTGTCCGGTTTCCATATCTTCCTTGAACCGCTCCAGGGTCTGTCGGGTATGGGTACGGACTTGATTGGCCTGGTTCATGGATTGTGATATGGCATTGAGGTCCTTTTCCAGCTCCGAAAACCAGTCGCCTTTCCTGAATGTGATCGGTTTCTCAGGTACACGTCCCCGGGCCATTTCAGAATGGTGGAGGTGACCCCCTTTGGCAGGGAAACTCAAGAAAAAGGATACATAGACCCAAGGCTGTCTGGTCAACGGGCTGGTTCTTATGGACGAATAAGACAAACCCATTTTAGACAATATTACGCAGCAGCCGTAGGTTGGGGTGACGAAGGAACCCCAACATTGCTGGGGTTCGGTGGCGTATTTTGTTGGGGTTCCTTCGTCACCCCAACCTACGAATGCCATTCATTTTATTTTAGAGCACGATGACGTATCGACTCATCTGTAACAAACGTCACCCCTTCATGATTTCTCATTATAACTCTTTGATTAAGTTATCTATGGTTTGAATATATGCTTCCCCTTGGATTTCCTGTCCGGTTTCCATATCTTCCTTGAACCGCTCCAGGGTCTGTCGGGTATGGGTACGGACTTGATTGGCCTGGTTCATGGATTGTGATATGGCATTGAGGTCCTTTTCCAGCTCCGAAAAC
Organism: Desulfobacter hydrogenophilus; assembly: GCF_004319545.1. NCBI lineage: Bacteria > Pseudomonadati > Thermodesulfobacteriota > Desulfobacteria > Desulfobacterales > Desulfobacteraceae > Desulfobacter > Desulfobacter hydrogenophilus. The sequence continues at coordinate 857,187 of NZ_CP036313.1, forward strand.
CAGTCGCCTTTCCTGAATGTGATCGGTTTCTCAGGTACACGTCCCCGGGCCATTTCAGAATGGTGGAGGTGACCCCCTTTGGCAGGGAAACTCAAGAAAAAGGATACATAGACCCAAGGCTGTCTGGTCAACGGGCTGGTTCTTATGGACGAATAAGACAAACCCATTTTAGACAATATTACGCAGCAGCCGTAGGTTGGGGTGACGAAGGAACCCCAACATTGCTGGGGTTCGGTGGCGTATTTTGTTGGGGTTCCTTCGTCACCCCAACCTACGAATGCCATTCATTTTATTTTAGAGCACGATGACGTATCGACTCATCTGTAACAAACGTCACCCCTTCATGATTTCTCATTATAACTCTTTGATTAAGTTATCTATGGTTTGAATATATGCTTCCCCTTGGATTTCCTGTCCGGTTTCCATATCTTCCTTGAACCGCTCCAGGGTCTGTCGGGTATGGGTACGGACTTGATTGGCCTGGTTCATGGATTGTGATATGGCATTGAGGTCCTTTTCCAGCTCCGAAAACCAGTCGCCTTTCCTGAATGTGATCGGTTTCTCAGGTACACGTCCCCGGGCCATTTCAGACATCAGTGTTTGCAGTTTTTTTAAAGGTCCTGCAATGGTGGTCGTCCGCCTGGCGATGAACACAATAACACCTGTAATTAAAAACAGGCAGAGCACGGTCAGGACAACCAGAACCCTGGTATTGCAGGACACGATCAGGTTGTTGTCCAGATAAATCAGATAAAACCAGGACATGGCAAACCCGGTGATCACAATACCCGGCAGTTGCAGCATTGCCACAAAAAAGGCCCATCCCAGCTGGAGCTTGGGATTAACGATGATTTTCCGTTTTATTTTTTTTTTCATGGTACTCCTTTTTAAGGCCCAGTGCGGGTCATATCGTCTTCGGTGTCCATAAGACCGTCCGGCCCGGGGCTTTGAAGCGTATAGGTTTTGCCGTCCCTGGACAGCAGGTAGACCATGTCATTTCCCCAGTGATCCACCATGACGGCCTTTAGTTCGTTTTCCTTAAAATTTTTTCCCAGCCAACGCCCAAACCGCTCTTTCTTTGGCAGCCGGCCCCGTTTCATAAATTCATAATCAAGCATCAGGCTGATAGAACGCAAATCACCGGCTGTGGCCACCTGGCGGGCCATAGCAACGGTGTCATCGTAATACTGCAGGATACTTTCGGAGTTGCCAACAATAATGCCAAGGGCAACCCCGCCCATAATCAACTGTCTAATGATTTCAACCATGGTCAGTTACCGGCCTCAAGCGGCCGGAGGCGCCACGGTGTTGCCGCCGGGATCGCCACTGCCGATTTTTTTGCGTTTTCTGATTCGAAGAAGGGCCAGGGTTCCCACTCCCAATGCAAACCCGACCACACTGACCGGCATCACATATTTTTTGTAGTAATATCCCCATTTCTCGACATAGGTATACATCTCAACCGGGGCCTTGCCCTGCATATCAATGGCCCAGACACCGGACGGCAACCGAACCATGAACGCCTGGTCCTCAAATGTCCCCTTGCCCTGTTTGATATCCTTATTTCTGAATTTCTTGCTGATGTCCAGGGTCCTGAACCGGACCACCGCGTGATCGCCCTTTTGATCCACGCCTAAAAATTTGTTCACGTAGAACCGTTTATCCGGATTTTCATACTTTCCTTTGTAAAATTCCCTGTAGACATAGGACTCAAAAAAATAGGCAATATCATCAATGGATAGCACCTCCTTGTCCAGGGGCACTTTCAGCCGGCCCTTGGTGCTGTGGGCCATGACCTGGGCCTGGAACCCCAAGACCAGGGCCAGACAAAGCAGCATAATTTTTTTCATGAAACCCTCTCTCCTGTTTAAAAATTAGGGATTGGTTCTAACGTCGAACGCTGTGGGGGCAGGCCACGGAGGAATTGCTCCTACGAGAAATGGCCTACAATGGAATCAAGCCCCAAAATTAAATCCATCAGAGCCTGTAAGCCATCAGGCCGCTTCGCCCGAATCGTCTGTTTTGGCCGTACGTTCCCGGATAAAATTATCCAGCTGGTCCTGGTCCACCTTGACCTCATATTCTTTTTTAAGCTGGTCATAGGTATTCTGCCAGGCCTGCCGGTACTGGTTATACATCAGATCATTTCTAATATAGGCCTGTTTCTCCTCAAAGGTGTGAACCACAGGTTCTGTCTTTGCAACCAGTTCAAACAAAAACCACCCGTCCAGTATCTGATGGGGGCCGGATAAGACATCCGGTTCAAGGCCCCCAATGACTTCCCGCCAGCCGGGCTTAAATTTTTTCAACGCTCTGGTTCCGATGTCCCCGCCCCGGTTCGCGGTTTTTTTGTCAGTGGAGTATCTGGCAGCCGCCTGGATGAAATCCAGGTCGCCCGAATTGATCTGCTCCCTGGCTTCCAGGGCGGTATTCTCATCATCGGTTTTTATCATTTTCACACTGAGCATGGCAGGCGTGGTATAGCTGTCTTTATTGTCTTCGTAAAACGCTTTAAGCTGATCTTCGGTGAAGTCGTCTTTGTTGATTTCCGGAACCAGCTGATCCTGCATGATTTTCAAAAACAGATCCGACATATAGGCATGGATCTGGGCCCGAATTCGGGGATCCTGGTGCAGTTTTTCCTTTAGGCCCTTAGTAATGATCATCTCCATGTTCACGGCATGGTCAAAGACAAATTCCGGTGTAAGCTGCTCTGTACGTCCCCTGAACTGTGACGAATTTTTCAATTTTTCATAATGGGCATCCAGATCCTGGCTTGTCAGGACCCCGCCGTCAAATTCCACCAAAGGATCACTCTTGGGCTGACATCCCCAGACAAATAAAACACTGCCACATACAACACCTGCCAAAAGGCCTAACACCCACGTCTTTTTCATAAAATCCTCCATAAATATATTAAAAATGTATTGTCTCGTTTTTGCCGATCAGCTTGTATAAAGCGCAAACATCCCGGCCACAAGCCCCCAGGCCACATACCCCACAATGGACCCCAGAATCATGATCAGCACCGGCTCGATCATAGCCGTCATCTTGTCGATTTTGCTTTCCAGAATCTGATTGTGCAGATTCTCCACAGACCGCATGGATTGGTCCATCAGGCCCGTTTCCTCGCCGATCTTGATCATGGCCTGGAACATGGGCGTAAAAAACTTTTTACCCTTAAGGGCGGAAGACAGGGCCAACCCCGCCATCACTCGCTGGTTCATCTCATCGATCAACTGCTGTACCTCAAGATTAGGCACGGTACCGGCTACGGAATTAAGACTGTCGATCAGCGTGATCCCGCTTTCCAGAAGCGAGGCAAAGGTTCGGGAAAACTGAACAATCACCCCGTAGCGCATGATAGGGCCGATAACAGGGACATAAATTTTATACCGGTCAATATAAATCCGGGTGGATGGGGTAGCCAGAAGCAGGACAATGAGTCCGGTCACGATAAAACTGCCGGTAAGAATACCCAGGACATTGGACTGCAGAAACTCGGATGAATCCAGCAAAAACTGAGTGTTCGCGGGAAGGCTTCGCCCCTGCAGCAAGGAAGCAAACTTGGGGATAACAAACCCCATAAAAAAGCCGATTACCCCCACAGTCACCACTAAAATCACAGCCGGGTAGATCATGCTTAACACCATCTTGCGCCGCAGGGCCGCTTTACCCTCCAGGTAATCGGATATCCGAACCAGCACCACATCCAGTATCCCGCCAAGCTCACCGGCCCGGATCATATTCACCACAAGCGTGGAAAAAATTTTAGGATATTTGGCAAACGCATCAGAGAGCCGGACACCGGCTTCAATCTCCCCTTTAACATTAATCAATGCATTTCTCATGGTCCGGGATTCGGACTGCATGTGCAAAATGCCCATGGACTCGGAGATACTTAAATTGGAATGAATCAGAGAAGAAAACATCCGGAAAAACAGCACCAGCTCCTTGGTGCCCACACCAAAAGAAAAGGGCGTTGTACCCATACCGGCCGCGGCACCGGTAAGTTCATGAATTTCTTGAATAATAAACCCGTCCGCCGTGAGCAGCCGGCCAGCCGCCCCCTCATCCGGCGCCGTGATGGTGTTCTTAATCTTGTTGCCTTCGGGGTCAACCGCAGAATATTTAAAAATGGGCATTATGGTTTATTTTTACCTCACCACTTTTGTTTTTTGTTTCCTGTCTATCCCAATGTCACCCGGGCAATCTCCTCGGGCGTGGTCCGGCCCTGGCGGACTTTTTCAATCCCGTCAGTGCGTATGGTCCTGTATGTGGTGTGGGACAGGGCATAATCGCGTACCTGCTCAAAGGTCGCCCGCTCCATGATCATGGAACGTATCTGTTCATCCACGGTGAGCAGTTCATAGATCCCCATCCTGCCCCGGTAACCATTGGTGCAGTTGGAACACCCCGTGCCCCGCTGCACGTCAAAGCACTGGTCTTGTTCACATTCCAGCATGGACAGTTCCGAGGTTGTCACAGCATTGGGCACGGCACAAGCCGGACACACCTTCCTGACCAGACGCTGGGCCAGCACTGCCCGCACGGACGCCGCCACCAGAAAAGGCTCGGCCCCCATGTCAATCATTCTGGAAAAGGCAGAAGGCGCATCATTGGTATGCAGTGTGGACAAAACCAGATGTCCTGTAACGGCAGCCCGCAGCGCAATTTCCAGGGTTTCGGCATCCCGGATCTCGCCCACCATAATAATATCCGGATCCTGGCGCAAAATGGCCCGCAGCGCGTCGGCAAAGGAAAGTTTTTCCCCGGAATCCACCTGGGTCTAGTTGATTCCCCGCAACCCCAGTTCCACGGGATCTTCAAGGGTGGTGATGTTGGTGGTGTCACTTCTCAATGCCTGAAGAGATCCGTAAAGGGTGGTGGATTTACCCGATCCGGTGGGCCCTGTGACCAGCACAATACCGTAGGGCGCCTTCAGGGCCTGATTAAATTCCGCCAGCATTGCGGGCGTCATGCCTAAACCGGTCATGTCAATGATCTCGTCATGGGGGGGCAGAAGTCTGAGTACGGCCTTTTCCCCATTGGTCACGGGCAGGATACTCACACGGACATTCACCCCGTCCATGGAGAGGTTGAGCAGTCTTGGCTCAAACAAAAACGAACCGTCCTGGGCCTTTCTGCGCTCGGAAATATCCAAATTCGCCATCACCTTGATCCGGGAGACCAGCCGGGATGCCAGCTCAAAGGGCAAAATTTCCGTGCGGGTCATCTGTCCGTCAATCCTGAGCCGGATCACCAGCTCGTCGCGTTCCGGTTCCACATGGATATCCGAAGCCCCGGCATTCACGGCCCGGATCATCAGCTTTTCAAACAGTTCAATAATAAAGGTGGTATTTTCACCGGCAAGCATGGCCTCGGGCCGGATGCTGGTATCAAAACCGATGCTGTAAAAATGGTTCTGCAGCTTTTTCACCTTGGCCCGGTCGGTGAGCACCAGCTTAATCTGCCGCTTGGACAGCCTGGACATATTCTGGATTACGGCCTTGGGCACAGGCCCCGAGCAGGCCAGCAGAATCTCGTTGTTATCCCCTAACGCCACGGGCAGAACACCCGCCTTAAGGCACATTTTCTGGGGGATGATGTTCACCAGATCCCTGCGCACATCCAGCACCGCCTCGGACATCAGGGGAATGCCTAAAAACTCAGACAACTCCTTGAGCATGCCGCTCTGTTCCAAAAGCCCGTCCTTGACCGCGGCATCCCCCAATTTTTCATTGGAGATCTTCTGCTTGGATACAAGGGTACTTACCTGTTCCGGGGTCAGGGTCCCCCGGTTGACCAAATACTCTCCGAACCGTTCTTTTCTTGCCATACTTAATCTAACCTAATTAGTATCTGAACCCACATCCGTGTTTGGACGCAAATTTTGGCCTTGGTCATAATTTAGGCCATACGATTTTCCGGTAGGTTGGGTTGAGGAACGAAACCCAACGCCGATAAGTTGTTGGGTTTCACTTCGTTCAACCCAACCTACGCTGTGGCCGATGTTATGACAAAGCCCCAAATTTTTCTGCAACGCCGCAGATGGGTGACTTTGCGTTCAAACATTACCTGAACCATTTACGCTTACCTGACGGCTGCTCCTCCGGCTCCGGGGCCTGGTCCACCATAAGCCGCTGTTTCATCAAATTTTTGTTTTTTGCCGCACTGATAGACGTTTCCACCGAAATTTTACCGGCCTTAACCAGCTTAATCAGGTGTTGCTCCATGGTCATCATGCCATCGTTAAACCCGGTTTCAATATTTGAATAGATCATGTCGTCCTTGGCCTGGCGGATGAGATTGGCTATGCCGGGTGTGGCAAACATCACCTCCACACCCGGAATCCGGCCGGTGTTCCCGGCATTGGGCAAAAGCCGCTGGGAAACCACCGCTTTCAAGGTGGATGCCAGCTGCTGGCGGATCTGGGGCTGCTCACCGGCCGGAAATGCCCCCACCAGCCGGTTAATGGTGGAGACACAATCCCGGGAGTGAAGGGTGGAAAAGACAAGATGTCCAGTCTCGGCCGCCATAATCGCCGTGCGCATGGTTTCAAGATCCCGCATCTCGCCCACCAGAATCACATCCGGATCGGCACGCAGTGAATCGCGCAGGGCCGAGGCAAAGGAGGGCACATCCGAATACAGCTCCCGCTGGTTGATAATGCTTTTGCGGTTTTCATGCACATATTCAATGGGGTCCTCAATGGTGATGATGTGGTGGCTCAAGGTGTCATTGATCTGGTGGATCACCGTGGCCAGGGTGGTGGACTTACCGGACCCTGTTACCCCTGTGACCAAAACCAGGCCGTCCCGGATATGGGGCAGCCTGGACAGGCTTTCGGGAAGCCCTAAAGATTCAAATGTAGGAATGCCCGCCGCCAGCAGTCGAAACGCCGCCGACAGGGACCCGCGCTGGTAATAAATGGCCACACGGAATCTGCCCACATCATTGATGCTCACGGCAAAGTCCACGGATTTTTTCTCTTCCAGCACCTGGCGGTAGCGCTCGGTGAGCACCTGATCCATGAGCTGAGATATCTCTTTCGATGAATAGGGCGCATGTCCCGGGTGGGGCACAATCTTGCCCTTGACCCGGTACATGGGCGGCATATTCGCAGCCAGGTGAAGGTCGGACGCCCCCATTTTCATGGTCTGGGTAAACAATACCTTGATATCTTCCTCTTTTTTCTCTGCACCAAAGGGAAGTTCCACGCATACTTTCATAATACCGCCTCAATGCCGTTATCGCCTGTTTATACCATTCTTGAGCTTGATTCTATTGTCGGCCATTTTTCGTAGGGGCAATCCCCCATTCTGCTTGATCTTAATTTTACCATTACTTATCCCCCTCATCGGTCAACAGATTATCCTTGCCTTCAATGATGGTACTGTGCGAGCTTCTGCGTTTAAGAAACTGATCGGTTTCCTCTCCGGCAAGTCCGGGATGATTGATGATATGGGGGGTAAGGATGATCACAGTTTCGGTCTTTTGGGTTTCATCATTTTCCTGGCGGAACAGGTATTTAATCAACGGGATATCCCCTAAAATCGGGGTCTTTATCACCGAATTGTCCACGGTTTCCCGGATAATACCGCCCAGGGCAATGGTCTGCCCGGACTTGGCCGTGACAATGGAGTCAATCTCGCTTTTGGTCTGACCGTCCAGGGGAAACTCTATTATATTTCCATAGTCATCGGACAGGCTGATCGAAGTCATGCTGTACTGGGCCGATGAAATTTCGGCTTCGATATCCATGGTCACGGTATTGTCTTCATTGATGAACGTGGATATCTCAAGATCCGTGCCAAGCTCTTCGCGCAGGATATCCACAATAAAGGTGTTGATGGTTTCCCCGTCTCCAATGGTAACGGTCTCCTTGGACACATCGTCGCGCAGGGGCACCTCCTCTCCCACAAAAAAGTTCACCGTGGCATTATTGGCGCACATCAAAAAAGGTGAGGATATGGTATTGGCACGGCCTTCGGATTCATAAAAGGATATGGTTGCCTGGATATTGTCAAAGGATATGGTCCCGCCCAGTGAGGAGGCCGAGGCCACCCCCGAAGCAAGCGTGCTTAATGACCCCCCTTCATACACAATCTCGCCGGGGTTAATGCGGCTGTCCACGGTGTTACCGGAATAGTCCCCGTAATTGAACTGAAAAAAACTTTCAAATTCATCGTCCAGGGTGATCTGCAGGATTCTCACCTCCAGCAGCACCTGGCTTGTGGGGGTGTCCAGGGTTTCAATAATTTTGGCCATCTCATTGAGCAGACTCTCATCCAAAGACCGGGCAATGATACAGTTATTCCGCTTAAATACCGTAAGAATGGCCAGCAGCGGCTTTTTACTCTTGGATTCTGTCGTTTTGTCACTGCTGTTCGCGGCAGACACGGCAGCCGCTGCAGCGGAAAGGGCATCCTGAACAGCCTGCTGCTGGTCGGCCTGGGCCCTGCTGCTGCGGTCCATCTGATTGCCTAACTGACTCATCAACACAATGCGCTGGGATGAGGAATTGTCCAGGTCCGGGCCGTCATATTCTCCGTCCAGGTCCACCTCTTCTTCGGGATCCAAATGGCCGTACACCTCTTCATCTTCAATGGCGGAAAGATATACCTCCGAGCCCATGAGCGCCTGGATGATCTTGGCCATATCCGCCGCATTGGTATATTTGATGGAAAACGCGCGGGTGTGCTCGGTCTGGCGGATTTCAATATCATCCACATACTCTTTCCGGGTCATGAGTGTAACAATGTTATGCCCCTCCCGGTACCACAGATTGTTCAACCGGCAGATGGTTTCAAGGGCGGATCGCAGGCTGATATCCTGCATGTATATACTGATTTTTATATTTTCAATGGTTTTGGTGGGCACCACGTTGGTGCCGCACAAACGGGTGAGAAGTTCGGTGATCTGGCGCACGGGCACATCATTTAAAATCAGGGAATTAATGGTCTGGGACATGCCCTTAAGGTTCTGATTTACGGGGGGCTTGCCGCTAAGCATTTTTCTGGCCTTTGCCGGGTCAACCTTTTCACCTTTAATGATCTTAACAATGGGCTTTTCTCCGTTGGGATACAGATCTGCCATGGTGGGATGTTGTTTCACCTCCCCGTCTATGGCCATGCGGGTATTATAAGGATTGGTCGATTCCAGGGCATCCGGGCTTTTGGGCCTTGGGTCATAACATCCGGCCACCATCAAACTGACCAGTACAAGGCATGCCCATACCAAGCGGCAACCGCCGTCCTTTTTCTTTTTTGTTTCCAGTTTCTTGCTCACTTGACCTCCACCTCATACGTCTTCCCGTTACCGGCTTTTAAAAGAATGCTCCGGTTTTTGATTTGGGTAATCCGGTATATATGCTCCATCCCGTGAAGGGACACAATGACCCTGGAACCTTTGGAATACACCGCGGACGGCCGTTCGGGATCTGTTCGCACAATGACGTTTCCATGGGCCTTTGTGGTGATCAGGCCGATGATTTCAATTTGCTGTTTGGCTGTTTCATAGTTGTAAAGAGCCGTGGGCGGGACTGCAGGTTCGTCAAACGGGCTTCGCTCTGCTGCCGGTAAAAAATCCGGAAGGCCCGTGGCAAGCACAAAGAGAAACAGGATCAGGCTGATTATTTTGATTTGCATGGCTATCCTCTGGGTCATTGGAAATTTAAATTTTCAGGGTAAAGGCAATGGTCAAGGGCAAGGATTTCACACCTGAACTTGCGATCCGGATGCCGGAGACCTCCACGGCATCGCGGAGCTGTTCAAGTTCCTTTAAAAAGGTGACAAAACCTGTAAAATCACCTTTGATATTCATGTCAAAAGGCGACCAGTCAATGTATTTTCCCGGTTCCCGTTCCTTGGGAACAATGGAGAGCGCTTTAAGATCATTCATGACCATGATGGTGGAAATCTTACTTAAAAGCGCGGCAATCTCATCCGGATGGCCTGTATTTATATTAAGGTGGCCTGTCTCTTGGCGCAGTTCATCCAGGCGCTTTTTGTCCTGTTCAATGCTTTTTTCCAACTGAAACAGCGGCGGGATATCTTTGAGCTTGTTCAATTCGGCCACCACCTTGTTACGTTTTTTTAAGGTGGTGGTGAGCACCTTGGTCTGGGGGTCATACATGTATTTCATATAAAAAAAGGTACAGGCAATGATCAGGGCGGCTGCCAGTCCGAATTTTTCAAGGTTGGTCATGGATTTCATTGGATTGTCTCGCTTTGGGGGTTGATCTGAACCTGCATCACAAAGGCAAGCCGGGTTTCCCCCGCAGCCTCCAGGGATTTAAGCACCGCCGCCGTACACCAGTCATTGTCCTGCATGGCAATGGCAAACCGGCCCACCCGGATCAGGTCCCAGGTCCGACCTGTGATGGTTAATGTATCCGGGGTATCGGGAGCCTGTTCCACCGCGTCCAAGACGAGGCCGTCGGGCACGGCCCGGGCGATCCCCTGGAAGCAGGTCACAAGGATTGCAAGTTTTTTGTCCGCAATTTCGTTTACATAGCTGATGCGTTCCTGGACCGTGCGGATATCGGTTTTCAACTGGGTGGATTTTTTGAGCAGGTCATCATATTTCTGGATGGTGGTTTTATTTTTTGACACTTCTGCCGCGTATTTTTTAATATCTGCCTTGAACTGCCGCTCCTGATATTTCATGAACTGGTTGTGGCCCAAAAGCCCTAGGGCCAGGATCGATGTGGCCACCAGGGGCATGACATAGACATTGCGCTTGATCTGCACGATCAAAGGCTCGGAATCATCAATGCCCACCTTCTGCATTTTTTTCCCGGCCAGTTCCCGGATACCCGCGCCCATGGCCGTGCCGAATACGGCATCGGCAGGATCAGTTTCTTTGTGGGTGATCTGAACGGCTTTTGACAACATTAAAGGCCGCGCCCCGGAAGGGGAGAGCCGGTTCAGGTAATCTACGATTTCCGGGATGGCGGCGCCTGGTCCGGTGAGGACCACAGGCTCATGGTCCGGGGCCTGGGTCAGGGTGAACTTCAGGCTGTTTTCCAGGTCTGATGCGCCGATTGCCGATGCCAGGTGGGATTTAATGGCGTCACAGGTAAAGTTCAAGGTGGAAATCTGGTCCGGATGCCGCCCCTTAAAAATGGCAAAATTGGAGTAGTCCGTACCCATCTCCAGGATGGCCCTGGGGCTGTCCGGACTTTCCAGGAACAAGGGCATATAAAAACTGACTTCCGGCGGATAAACCCGGACAAGCTTGAGGCCGGCTGCCTTGAACCGCTCCCGGACCGCCACATAGACATTTTTTTCAATGGCCGAGATGTTGACCATAATCTCATCGGTCTCATCCTCGTACACAATTTCACCGGGGGATGGCTTGGGCCGGGTCTCTTTTTCCACACCCACCAGGGCATTGTTGCCGGAAATCCCGGTGTAGGATTCGATCTCCCATTTGGCCGCCTCGGACAACTGGTAATGGGACATGGCCGACACTTTTTTCCGGTCCATGAACAATTCTGTGGACCGGGCCAGGGCCGTGACATACACGGCATTTTTGCCCGTGTACTTGAGTGTATCCTTGAGTTCTTTTAAGCTGTCAATGGCCGGCAGGTCTTCATCGGGCTTGGACCGCTTCATCCCGGCATAATCCAGGACGGTTATCTTTTTGCCTCGGCCCTTGAGTACGACCCCCCGGATGAGTTCTGCACTGACTTCCACGGCCAGTATGGTCTGCTGGAGCATAATCTATCCACAACAATTAATAAGTTTGAAAAACAGCCGTATCCATCTCAATGGATTCCACTTCACCGGTGCCCGCCAGGGGCAAAACCTTGAAAATTACCCGTTTAAAACTCTCTCCGGTATCAATCTCATCGTTTGAATCCGTATCGTTCCAGACCACAAGGGTTCTTGCACCCGTGGCCAGAGTGGTGGCCGAGGTGTCGCTGAAATCCAGGCAGGGAGTTCCGGGCCAGGTGCCGGTGCTCCAGTCGTCTAACGTCCCGTCACCGTCCTCGTCCGTCAGGGTGGAACAGGATAAAATGGTGTCCCCGGCAATGGTGCCGTCCACAAAAAGCCTGGCTTTGGTGGTCGTGGCCGTGGCATCAATAACAGTCAGGTTCCCCAGGGTCAGGTACCCCGGGCTGTAGGCGTAAGAGCGAATAAACACCACCTGATTGTCCTGGTTTTCTGTCAGGCTTGGGTCATAGGTGTCAATATCCAGGGTTTCTGTAAAATCATCGGGCTCGGCCTTGCTGCCGTCCACGGTGGTACCGAAGTCAAAGCGCCCGTCGCTGCCCCGGGACAGGATTAAAAGTTCCGGCCCTGAATCATCCATGAAAAACAAAAGTGCATTGCCCCAGGCATCAACGATCACCTGATTTTCATCCCGGCCCCCGGGGACGGGGAAATAGGACCTGGCCCAGCCGATGCCCCATTTTTTTTCATCCAGGTCGTCAGCAGAATCCTCTGCGTTAGGGGTCCGGGTCCATAGCCCCCGGGGCTGGCCCTTGGTATAGGGGGTACTGCTTGAATCCTGGTCATCCCATTGGGGTGTGGCATCGGTCTCCCACTGGAACAGGGCGGGCAGTTCAAGCAGGTCGCCGGTATATCCAGTATTCAGGTCGTTTGGGCTTTGGCCGATCAGGGCAAGGCGGACCGCCGACAAAATTGCAGTTGTGGCTGCCTCTTTCTCCTGTTCCTGCTGCTCAAACACGGTTTCATATTCATGGGAATAAATTTTCATCACGATATTATCCAGATTTTCATCCAGGGTATCGTCATATGCCTCTGACATGGTATCGGCTGCGTCCACGGCCCAGGTGTGGCCGGAGCAGGTGCCTTTGGTGGGATAGATTGCATCATAATCCGGGCCTTCGGACAGAATCCAGAAAATACTGGATCCCTCCCGGTCGGGGTCCTGGGTGATAAAAAAGCGCAAAGACCTGCCCCAGCCGTCCGTAAACCTGCCGTCATTATTCAGCAGCCGAAAGCTTTCCTTTTCATCAAAGAGCTCTCCCAGGGAAGCGTCATAATCCCCGTCCTCCCATGTTTCCCAACCCGAGGCACTGATCCAGACCGGGGACAGGCTTTCATATTCAGTCGAATTTTGTGCATAATGCGCGCCCGGGTCTGATTTTCGTTCCTTGGGTTCAAGGATATAGGGCCCCTTCCAGTTGTCGCCTTCGGTGGCCCCGGGTGCTGTATGGGTGCCGATATCAAATCTTAAATCTTCGGTGTAAAAAGTCCACAACCCCCTGGGCTGGCCCTCGTTTTCCGTTTCAAGGCCGCCGGTATGGTCATAGTTGTTCGTGGTATCGTCCGTCAGCTTCCGGTACGGGGGTAGCCACTGCCACCGGTCCTTAACAAATTCGCCCGAGGGCCGGAAGAATACATAATCCGGGTTCATGGTGTAATCCGGGCCCTGGCCCAGTCCGGCGGACAGATTTTCAGGATCATCATCATCCCAGTCCGTGCTCGCAAAGCTGGGCTTAACCTCGGCCCGGGCTTCCCAGAGATCCGGAAATTTTTTCATGTCCTTCACATACCCGCCGATCACCCGCTGCCCGGTATCGTCATACACCCCGGCAGGGCCCATGATGGCTTCCCGGATCTGCTCCATGGTCTCCATGGTGATCTGCCGTCTTTTGTTATTGTCCAGCATCCCCAGGCCGGACCAGGCCATGGCGGATATCATTCCCAGCAGAAAAATCACGATCAGGACCTCAAGCAGGGTAAAGCCTGACTGGCTGATCATGAAATCGGCTTTTGATTTTTCACCACGAAGAACACGAAGCGCACGAAGACGGCTGTGACATGTAGCCCTCCCCTTCGTGTGCTTCGTGTCCTTCGTGGTAAATAAAAAAATCGGCTTCATGTTAATCAACTCCCGATATCCCCGTCCGAATCAAAGTCAATGCCCCAGAAGCCGGCCCCGGAAGAGGGATGAAACTTTTCCCCGATGCTATTGATCACCGTAAAAAAGGCCGGGTCCTGGGCCTCGTACAGATTGGTCTCACGCGCCTTTGCCAGGGACAGGTCCGCTACTGTCGCACTGGTGGAACTGTCCATGGCAAAACTGGTGAACAGATCTGAACCCAGGGGATTGTCTGTTTCCAGCCGGTTGGATGTGGCCGAAAGCCTTGGCAGAACAAGGGAATACCAGGCATAGTCAAAGTTGCGGGGCGCGCTGATCCCGTGGGGGCAGGTGGAGGCGTTAAAAATATAGCCTTCATTGATCAGATCGCTTTCCGGCCCCAGGCCGAACACAATGCAGAAATTAAGGTCGTTTTCTCCCCAGCCGGGTTCATCCATATCCACTTCGGAAGCGTCAATGCTTCCGTCATCATCACTATCCCCGCCCCCGATCATGAGCACGGCCGTGCCGGCATCTACCTTTTCCATGACAGGAGAGGGGTTGGAGACCGTGGAATCATAAGCAGAGTTCAGATTGTACACATGGACAATGCCCATGGCCCGCAGTTCATCAGCCTCGGCCCCATTGAGATAGTGCACGGAAAGCCGGCACCGTTGGTCAAAGGCATATGCCAAGACTTCCATACCGTTGTCCGGGTCCTGGTCTGAAACCTGGGGTTTTAAATAATCGCCCGTACTTAAATCCGTTGACACCAAATTGATGAGCCCGCCCGGATACTTGCCGCTGTCCTGGGTATAGGCTGTTATAAATTTGATGAGCCTAGCCTCGTTCATGCGTCCTGCCGTATCGAGTCCTAAGGCGGAAAGACCTGCAAACCTGGGAGCGGCCATGGCCATGACAAAACCCAGGATAGAGAGGACCACCAAAACTTCAAGCAGAGTGAAGCCTTGCGCGCTATTGATTGACCGTTTTATTTTCATGGTTATATATCTTAAAAATTATTTTTCTTTCTTGCGTTCCTGTCCGGCTCAGGAGAAATTTCCCTAAAAAAAGAATCGTCTCCTCAAACGGTCAGAAGAAAATGGAGGACGCCGAAGCGCCCCCCACTTTTACCGAATATCAACGAAGTTAATTAGTCGATGCTACCATCTGCGCCAAGGTCAATGGCCCAGAATTCACCATCATCTTCAGGATACATATGGCCCTCGGGGCACATGGTTGTAAACTCCCAGTTTTCCTGTGCGTCCAAGGTAAAGGTGCGGGAAGTATAGTTGTTGCTGTTAACTCCAATATCGTATGAAGCAGTCTCAGGCCATGCTTCGTCATAAGACAGGGCAGCCAGTTGAACACCGTCGTCGGGGTCGGTAGTATCGGAGTCCATACCCGTAACAACTGCATCAAAAGTGTCTACAGTCGTCTCAAGACGCGGCAGAACCAGATTGTAATCGTTGTAGGTGGCATTATCAGCATTTTGGATGCCGCCCGGGCAATGGGCTGCATTGGAAATAACACCAGAGGTGATCAGGCTGCACTCAGCACCCATACCAAGCACGATACGACCGAAGAAATCCGGTTCGCCGTAGTTGCCTGCGTCGGAACCAGTGATCAAGGTCCAAGCGCTAGCTGCATCAGCGCTCATGCCGACCATGGCAACACCGAGGCCTTCGGCCACATCCACGTCGTCCATTGCCGGTGCTTCTGTGGTTACGGCGACCAGAGGCTCATCGTTATCGTAATCGCCTGGATTTGCCACCGCGTCAGCAAGCTGGGTGTAGTCATTAAGGTTGAGGACAGTGGTGATGCCCATGTTTCTCAGGACTGCAGCTTCGTTAGAAGTCAAAATGTGAGCACGCAAAGGGCTACGCTCGTAGAATTCGTTGGCGAAAACTTCGGCACCGTTTTCCGGATCCTGGTCGGAAACAACCGGAATCTGGTAGCTGTTATTAAGCGGATCGGCATCTATACCATCAGTCATAACCAGGTTGGTCAGCTTATTCGGATACCGGTTAGTCTGTTCAAAATAAGAAGACATATAAGTAACCATCCGATTCTGGTTGGTATCGCATACCGTATCAACGGCACCGCCGGAGATGCCGGCAAGGCGGGGTGCGACCATGGCGATCAAGAAGCCCATGATGGTCAGGACGACCAGGATTTCGAGCAGGGTAAAACCTTTTTGATTGTTAATGTTTTTTTGTTGTTGTTGCTGTTTCTTTTCCACTTTGTACTTCTCCTATAAAAATAAATTTAAGGCTAAGTACAAACAACCCTCCCACAGAGTCTGCTGCACTTGAGGCCGCGGCGTGCCACGGCAAATTAATAATAAAAAGTATACTGCGGTTTCAAGGCAACCCGGCTGTCCCCCTTATCAGGTGAGATTGCACTGACCGGACCGGAACCGTCCGGTGAACAGTGAAAAGGGATCCGTGGGCTTTCCGTCCCCGCCTTGCAGCGGGTTTGGCTTTGGCTTTTCCCCCGTTCCGGCGCCCTGCCGCGACACGGGGTGTTCTTTTATGGTTGTCCCAATTTGCGCCGGGACAAGGGGCGCTTTGTGTTCCACCTCCTTTCAGTAAAAAAAGCTACGACGTCATCGCGGTAGGCGCTGTTTTGGCGCGGGGCTCCTGGGGTTTAAGTTCCCGGGTGTCGTAATCCACCACATATCTAAAGTCCTTGCCGCAACGGATAATGACCTCTTTCTGGCCTTTTTTAAGAAAGCGCATTTCCACCTTCAGCTCTCCAAATCCGTTGTGCTTAAATATATCCGCGTACAGTTCCTGGATCTTATCCAGTATCGTGTTGTGTTCCCGGGCCAAATTCATGAATCGCCTGTCCTTTTCTCTCGGCACCAACCCCGGGGTGCCGCCTGTTAGGTGGTTTTTATCCGGGCCGGATTGCGACCCGCAGGTGTAACACCGGCAATGTCCGAATCAACTGGTGGTCCCCGGTACACAAAAGGGGTATGAAAATGCCTAATATCCGACATGGCATGCCATGACGCATGGTATATCCCCGACGCGAAAAAGTTGAAGGTAAATAATGCCGTCACCCAGTGCACCACCATGGATACTCCCGGGCTAAATCTATTTTCTTTTTCTAAAAAATCAGACACTTATTCACCGTTAAACACATCCATTTTTTAAATAAACGGGGCTTGATCATAAGATGGGCCACGGGGTAGCAAAAGAAAATAAATTTATGAGAAAAATAGATAGACAAAAATAGCCCGGTCTGAGAATAGATATTGCGCCAACAAAAACTATTCTAAATAAAGGAACAACAGACCGAGCATGACCATTACATACTCTGAGTCTTCTCAAAAAGCAAATCTGAAAAAGAGGTGGGATAGAGACGACGTCTCCATGAAAATTATTGATTTTCAAACCCACAAAGAAAAACTCAGCCAGCGGGAGTTTGCTAAAGATAACGGTGTTCCCCGTACGACGCTCCAAAATTGGCTGAACCGTATGAACCGAATTGATGCGGATCCGTCCATGGTCTCTTTTTTTGAGAGCCCGGCAGGGGTTAAATTTTTACATATCCTGATTCAGGCTCTCCATTTTGAATTCACCAAGGTAGGTTGTGCCAGCCTTCGGAATATATCTAACTTCCTGGAGTTAACCCAATTATCAAGCTTTGTGGCTTCATCCTACGGCACCCATCAAAAGATTTCGGATGAAATAGACATCATGATAGGCCAGTTCGGTGATATGGAAAAAGCTCGTCTTTCAATACTGATGCCTGAAAAACGGATCACCCTGTGTGAAGACGAAACCTTTCATCCTCAGATCTGCCTTGTGGCTATTGAGCCTGACTCCAACTATATCATCCTTGAAAGATATGAAAAGAATCGCTCGGGAGATACCTGGAACCAGGCGGTGATCGAGGCGATTGCTAATCTCCCCGTCAAGGTTCTCCAGGGTACCAGCGATGAGGGGAAAGGACTGATCTATCATGTTACCAAAGGTCTGAACGGCCATCACTCCCCAGATCTTTTTCATGTAATGTATGAAATCAGCAGGGGAACCGGAGCTCCACTCTCTGCCGCAATCCGAAAGGCCGAAAAAGAACATGAAAAAAGTGAAAAGACAGTCCATGGGGCACTGAAAAGTAAAGAAGATTTTGAAAACCTTGTTAAACGGCCCGTTGGCAGGCATCCCGACTTTGATAAAAGAATCTCCATTTGTCAGAAAAAAGAACAAGAAGCAAGAGCCTCTCTGGATAAGACAAGGGGAAACCGGGAAACTGTTTCAAAAGCAAGAAAGGAAATAAGCACGGCTTATCATCCCTACGACTCTCTCACAGGTGCAAGGCGGGACTCAGCCTCTGTAAGTATTCAACTGAAAGGGTGTTTTAATTAAATCCGGGAAGAGACAGAAGACTTGGCAGATCGATGCAAGGAACGAATTGAGAAGGCCTGGCGCGTCACCGAAAAGATGACAGCAACCATTGCATTTTTTTTTTGGATGGTCGAATCGCTTGTCAACAAGATGGCTTTGACTGATGACCAACGCGAATTAATGCACAACTGGTTGATTCCGGGCTTTTACCTCCACAAAGTTGCCCAAAAGGAGACGGACCCCGAACAAAGAGGGAAAATTCGACAAAAATCACAGGAATTACTTTCAGTCTTGAAGGACAAAACCGGGCCTCTTTCCGGATTTGATGATTGTGAAATCGACTCTATGGTAAGAACTGCCAAGGAGTGTGCTGGACTTTTTCAAAGATCAAGTTCCTGTGTAGAAGGACGAAATGCTCAACTATCTTTGCATCACCATGGAATGCACCGCCTGAGTGATCGAAAAATGAAGGGTTTGACGGTAATTCATAACTTCCATTTAAAAAGGCCTGACGGGACCACTGCGGCAGAACGATTTTTTGAAAACAAACCGATCAACATGTTTGAATGGCTTCTTGAAAATATGCCTTTACCTGCAAGGCCAAGAAGTAGAATAAAAATGGTGAGTTAGTGAGAATGGCCGATCTTATGATCAACCCCAATAAACGTATTCTTATATTCGTTAACTAGTTTTTATCGCTTTTATTTGAAACCAAGTGCTTTATAACGCCTGATATTCTACTTGTCAAGGATAAATGTTAGCACTACTTAAAAAAATAAAATCTAACGTAAATTATGATCTAATAATAAAAATAAGGTCATGCGAACAAACAAAGTGAAGCCTTGGTGATTGTCTTTATAAAAAAAAGCCCTGTCATAACCGGTTATGCCTGTGATGATTGTTTTTTTGACCATTTCCTGTTTGCGCCGCAAATGCCCAAAAGCCCAAACATCATGAGCACTGCGGAGCCGGGTTCCGGTACGGCATTGACTTCAAAATAGGTAGTGCCTGTAAGGTTCTCAACGACCTGGCTGCGTATAACGCTTGAAAAATAAGTTGATTCATCGCCTGTGCCGCCATTTTTTACATATCGCCTGTAATCAAAAAAATCCCAGTCGGCTTGATATCCCGCCGCGTCAACATCGTGTTCAAACGCATAGTTCTGGGCAGATGAGGTGACCTCATAGGTGCCGATCCCCTCAATAGTGAATATAAACCAGGCATCATCCAGGGTCAGGTCGGCGCCGGGCGTGATATCGCCGGCATAGCTGAAATTGTCATTTTCCACCCAGGTCATAAGATCCACATACATCTCTTCCGGGCCATGGGTGTTCCATCCGGTGACAATATCAATCTGGTCAGAAGTTATGGTGGTCAGATTTAGACTGGTTTCCAACGCCTGTAGAGCCCGGAATGCCGTCAGTCGGCACAGGCAGGCTTGCCAGGTGGTGCTGGTTGAATTCCATTCCCACATCAGGCCGGTACCGTCCGGCACCTCCGGACCGTCTGACGAAGGCTTGGCCGATATCAGCTGGTACTCGGCACCGTCAACGGTAAGGATGCTGTCGGAACCCACGGTTATAAACTCTGCATGGGCTGCTGCTGAAAGACCAAAGACAAAAGCCAGAATACATAAACCAATGGTTAACTTTTTCATTTTAAGACTCTCCTAATAAAAATTAATTTAAATAGAAATAAAGGTGCAGCAAATTGTGTTTGTTGCGAAGTACTTCTGTATATCAGTTTAATTTGATATGCAAGATTTTTTTGGGTTGATAAAATATGCACTAATCTCCAAGTCAATGTTGGGGTTCCTTCGTCACCCCAACCTACGAATGGCGGTATATGTCAATTGCCCCAATGGATCATAGGAATAACGAACAATAAGGATTGGCCATATTCAAGGTTTCACCATTACGTCCGGCAAGGTCTGCTGCCGATTGACCGGGCTGAACAATACAGAAATTAGAAGCATGCATAACCGTAGGTTGGGGTGACGAAGGAACCCCAACAAAAGACCTGATAACAGCAACCCAGAATCAACAGAGTCAATTCATATGAGAAGTATCTCCAGATACCGGTTTAAGGTATCTATGTTACAATCTTTACCCCAAGCTACGAATAACGGTTTGTGAATATTGAAACAGCGAACGATTTGGATTAAAATATGTGATATGCGCCCCGCGCTTCTTGAATGCACGGGTGAAATTAAATTTGTTGGGGTTCGTACCTCACCCCAACCTACGAATTGCGGTATATGTAAATTGCCCCAATGGACCATGGGAATGATGAACAATGCGATATAGGCGGGCCCATGTGGAAGGCGGAACTTATTTTTTCACCGTTAATCTGGCGGAACGGAAACAAACCCTGCTTGTGGAGCATGTGGATATGCTGCGCAAGGTCATACAAAAGGTGAAATCGGCTCATCCCTTTCACATTGATGCGATGGTGGTTCTACCGAACCATCTTCACGCGTTATGGACATTGCCCCCTGGGGATAACGACTATCCAATGCGCTGGATGTTGATTAAAACCGGTTTTTCACGCCGGATGCCAAAAGTTGAGCCACGCAGCAACAGCCGCATCGCCAAGGGCGAACGCGGCATATGGCAAAGGCGTTATTGGGAGCACTTAATTCGCGATCATAGGGACTTGCGGCACCATATCGACTATATCCATTACAACCCAGTCAAACATAAGCATGTCAATCAGGTAAAGGATTGGCCGTATTCAAGTTTTCACCATTACGTCCGGCAAGGTTTGCTACCGATTGACTGGGGTGGACAATACAGGGATTAGAAGCATGCATAACCGTAGGTTGGGGTAACGAAGGAACCCCAACAAAATATCCCCAATGCCTTCAAGGTGTGGAGTCATCCACCAGCCCCATCTGATACCAACAACCCAGCATCAACAGAGTCAATCCCAATACTCTGCTTCATCTCCTCATATGAAAAGCATCTCCAGATGCTGGTTGAAGGTATCCATTTTACAATCTTTATTTTTTCGGCCCGGGATCTGTTTCCTGGTCAGAACCGGCCTGTTCCCGATCCTTGCCTACCGGTGTCCAGTAAGCCTGTTGATGGGATTTAGGCGTGGGCTTGCGCCATTGCACCTTGGACCACAAAATGGGGGTACAAAATCTTGTCCATCCCCATTTCAAAATATTAATCAGCCAGAAAGAGACCCAAAGCGCCCAGGCCAGCATGGCAACCCGGTAGGCCCACATGGGAATGGACACCATCCAGGTCCGGGGCAGTACAGGGCCTGACACATCATGGTACCAGCGCAGAATATGGGTGCTGGAACCGTTGCCCCGGATGTTCATATCCGGGTGGCCTAGAAGTCCCTTGGAGATGCTGAACACCAGACACGCGCCCGATGCCAGAGTCAGCACCACGATGCCCAGCTGGACCAGGTTGAACTTCATGCCGGTGAACGAATCGGCTTTGGGCCGTAAATCCAGGGCAATGAGCCAGCCCGCCACAATGATGGCGGCTGCCGGATAATTCATGGAGATACCAATGAACAGCAGAAACCACTGCAACAGATTCAACGGTGTCCATCCAGTTTTTGACAGGACAAAGGCAAGGATCAGGATCACGATCAGTTCGGACCAGAACAGCACGGCCGGTCCCACCGCCGGTTCCCCGCCCAGAAACAGGGGCCAGCGGCTGCTGCCGGGTTTGATATCCACACAGGTGTTGGCGCTGTCCATGCCCAAGTCCACCGCCGGTGTTTTATAAAATGGGGTGATACCTGCGGCCGATACCCATTGGAGCACTATTTCCTGATATCCGGGAACAATGGGCAGGGTCACCTGATTCTGATCCTGCCGGATGGGGCGTATCCTGCCTTGAATTTTCACCTCCTGCAGCTGAACGTCTTTGGGCAGGGTAATGGTGTGACGCCCACCCTGGCTGCTGTTGATGGTAAGATCCAGCTGGGCCGTGGTGGCAACCCTGCCCGATGAAAAAGTCAGCACACTTTTTTCAATGGTCATGGTCTGACCCTCAATGCCCTGGGGCCGGGTCACATTGAGTGTCAAAGTCTCCCCGGGCCAGGGGTGCCAGGTGGGATACCACCGGGTGCCGGTTTTATGAAAAATCACAGGGGTTCCCTGGTATGCCATGTGGAAAACAGGACTGACATCCACTTTCCATATTTCAGTCCAGTCCCGGGTATCGGCATGTTGTAACTCTATTTTATCCGAGGGTGCCAGAAAAGATTCCCAGGTCAGTGTTTTTTGTCCAGACCGGAAATTGACCTTTGCCGTATTCCCCTCTACCCGGATGCCCTGGGTGGTTATGGATTCGCCGGGAAGCAACGGAATATCAAGTTTTATACTTGATTTTTTTTCGCCTTCACGAATTATCCGGGTATTTACTTTCCAGACAAGCCCAAGCAGCAAGGTGCGTTCAACCCTGGCAAAGGCGGGCAGGACACCTGTCTCAAGCACTTGCTGATTTTTACCGTCTGCCCGGGCTTTTTGTTTAAACTGGAGCTGGGCATCAAAGCTGCCGTCGGGGTGACTGCCTTCCACGGTCCAGCCGTCCATGACAATATCCAGGTGCCGGGGTTTTAACGGAAAAAAAAGCTGAAACCCGCCCTGCTGGCGTATGGCACCGTCAAGGTCTATATTGTGGTGGCCTTTGGGGACCATCACCCAGAATTGACCCTCTTTTTTAAAGAGACCCGCAGCGGCCCGGCCGTCCACGGTGACCTGTGACGGGTGCCACTGTCCGACATCTCCGGGGATTGGAATGGCCGTATCAATGGCGGCATGAACCGTCACGCGGACCTTCATCATATCCTTGTTCAGCTCAATAGACGCCAGGGGCAGATTTGCACAGTTATTGAAGCATTTGTCCGTTTCGAGCAAGCGCTTTTCCAGTTCTTCCAACATCGCCTTTGGTGGAAATTCTGTCGCATGGGACAATGCGGGCGTAAGGCACAGAACAAGTACACAAAACGCAGGAAGCATTTGTTTGATACCCGTTGCTCCGGCCTTTTTAATACCGCCTCTGCCGATACCGAGCATACCCGCACCTAAAAGCACCACAAGGGCGACCCGCAAAAAGGCCAGGGCCAAGTTGACGTTTGGCCCGATCAGGAAAAAACCCATGGACTGATCTTTGCTCACAGGGCCGGACCATGAAAACGGAATGGTTTCGTAGGCGGGCCACAGGGGCATGCCCGGGCCTGTCTGGGTCCGGGCTTTGGGGTCATACTGCATCACCTGGGCAGGGCCGCTGCCTGAGGTCGGCGCATTATCCGAGTACATGGACTTGGACAGGCTTCCTATACGCATCAGTTTCTTTGGGGCCGGTGCCTGCTGCTCGGCTTTTGCCCTGGCCGGGTTCTGTCCCCCGTCCGCCATCTCCATCACCTTATCCCGGGATTCTGACCGGATCACGATACTTGAGGTGTCGGTCCATGTCCTTGCCAATTCCGGGTATATGCCGATGCGAAGGGTCTGGATCGCAAAAGGAATCACAATGGCCGCAAAACAGACCAGCGCCAGACCCTGGCAAAACTTAACAAAGCTGTGCATCTTACCTCCGGGCAGATATTTAAGTAAGGTGAACCCCACCAGAAGCGTAAGCCAGATATATTTGGGTGCCTGGTGTTCGTGAAAAATCAGCACCAGTGTAAAAAAGGCCAAGATGGCTAACGGTTTTGAATAGACCCGGGACAGGGCAATGGTAAAAATCAGGACCA
Source organism: Desulfobacter hydrogenophilus (assembly GCF_004319545.1). Taxonomy (NCBI): domain Bacteria; kingdom Pseudomonadati; phylum Thermodesulfobacteriota; class Desulfobacteria; order Desulfobacterales; family Desulfobacteraceae; genus Desulfobacter; species Desulfobacter hydrogenophilus. Next base: position 881,108 of record NZ_CP036313.1, read on the forward strand.
CAAAAAAATCAAGCAGGGTCCATCTGCCCACCCAGGTGCCCGGGATGCGGTCCACACCCCGGGCATTGATCAGGGTCCAGCCCGCAGGCAGATGAAGCGTGCCTGTTACCTCATTGAAATCATGGTCCCAGCCCGTTGCCGGCACACTGCTAATCCCGTTTTCAAAGGTGGCATCAGCCACAATATTTATCCTGCCGTTTCTCAGCTCAATACCGGCCTTGTCGCTATCTTCCTTTTTGGTAATTAACTGCTCTTGACCATCTACAAGGACCTGGCCGGGATGGATGGCCGGGTTCATTTCCAGCCGCCAGTTGGTATTCTTTGTACCCGTAATTTTATCCTGAATAAAATAGCCGGCACCGTCAAACCGCAGCCACAGGGTCCGATCCATGGAGAGCTGGTCCGGTGCGGGTTCCGGGTCTCCCCGTTTGATCTGCTTAAAGACCAATGTGGTGTCAGGCGCCATCAGGTATGACGGAAAGGATTGCCATCTTGCCGGCATGGCTGTCTGTTTGGGGTCCACGGATTGTGCTCCTGAAATCTGCACCCGTCTCAGGTCGGTTCTGGCACCGAAGGACCAAATCTCCTGATCCGGCCAGAATGCCTGGTCCGGGCGGATGAACCGCACGGTTTCCAAAGGCCCTGCATGGCGAAGATTAAGGGCAAGCTTATAGCGTCCGGGCCGAACCTGGATGGTGATGCGACCGTCGGATTCCAGGCGCGCAGGCAGCGGGCTGTCAAAGGATACCGGAGTGAACGAATCGCTTTGGTATACCGGTCCCAGCACCATTTGCCGTGCCTGGCCCGACACTTCCAGGGTAAGATCGACTGACATCCGGGCCGGGATGTCATCCTCGATCAGCCGGAAACATTCAATTTTCAACCGGTCTTCCACCCGTTTATTACGATCCCTGTGTTTCAGCCACAACCGGCCTTTATCGTCCAGGTCCGGAAACGGTACGAACCGATCATTTACTTTTAAGCTTACCAGGCCGGTTGATGCCGGAATGTTCAGTTTTTCGGGCATGGTTCGCCAGTGAAATGTCCCGCTGACTGCATGACGGCCCGGTGAAAGTATCAGCCCCGGGGTATCCTCCCGGTCCAGAACCACGGCAGGCTTTTCCCCGGCCAGAACCTGCATGGGCCAATTTTGGCCGGAGCCCGGCAAATCGACCCGGGTCTGGGCATACACCTGCCATGACTGTTCAAATGTGCCCCCGCTGTCTGTCAGATTCAGGTTGAGCTGTCCCGGCCAGGCGCAAAGGACTTGTCCGGCATTGTTATACATGGGAATGCATGCCAATTGTTCTTCTTTTCCGTGCAGCACCCATTCTTCCCAGGGGGCAAGGGCATTGGGCACATAGACAGAAGGCCGTGCATGGGCCGGGCCATAGACGGCCAGAAAAATGGCGTAAGCCATAAACAATATACGAATAGCGCCGATATTTCGCTGGAAGGTCATCACATTGTCCTTTTTGAAAAGAAATTTTAGCGTTGAAATATGAATACGGACCGGGGCGTATTCAATATCAATTGATCCACAGTCTAATAAGAATATGAATAAAAATCAATGAGGGGCTTTAGGACAATCGAATGTTACGAAATGAGTCCAAAATCACTTAACCTGGGAGCGCGGGCGTCCCGCCCGCATTTTTTACTGCAGGCAGGACGCCCGCGCTCCCGGATATAGCGAAATGGGTAAGTTGTTTAAAACCCGTTCCTAAGGAATAGAGGAATAATTGACGCTTTTGCCCGGATCAAATCATTTCAAGAAAGGCTTCAATCCGGACCCGGAGTTGTTCCGTATCAGATTCGGAATAATCGGTTTCCAGGTGCAGATAGGGCAGATTAAAGGTCTGTTCAGCAAGTTCCCGGATCTGGAATGCTTCAACATTATAGGTGTGACAGGCCTGCCAGGTAAGGTCCACAATCCCGTCCACCTTGAACGTCTCCACCATACGAATTAAAAGATCTTCACGACCCGGGTTGGGACTCATGACCGAGCATGGAATGGCAAGGTACTGCTTGGCAAGGGCTCTAATGGGATCTTTATCCTCATCCACCTGGAACACCTGCTTATACCCGCTGCAGTTTTCAAAGGCCACCACATCGGCCCCGGAATTTTCAAGGATCTTAACGACCTTGTCCGACCCTAATCCCACAGGTACGCCGGTCAAAAGGATTCTGGGCGTATCCGTTGTAAACGGACTTTCTTGCTTTTCGGCCTTTTGCAGGCAGGCGTCAGTAATTTCATTGATCAGGTCGATGCCTTTTTCCTTGTCCGCAAAAAAACCGGTTTTAAACAAAATTTCAAGCATCTGGGTACCGCTGATGGGGGACGGCTTGACGGCAGCCACATCCATGAACGCTTTTTTAGCCCGGCGTTCCCGGTTCAAAAGACAGATGGCTGCCCTAAGGCGTTCGTCGGTAATGGGTACCCCTGCCTGGTCCCCGATGACCTGCCGCAATTGTTCTAGTTCCGTGACCCAGGGGTCTAAAAAAAGAGCGGTATTCTGCTGCTGGGGAAGCTGGAGTACATGCACAAGCTTCATTTTCCCCATGATTTCAAACATTTTCTTTTTCCCGTCACAGGTGGTATCTGCCACGATCATATCCGAAAATTTAAAGAACGGGCAGGTGCCGGTGGCTGCAAATCCGTAACTGCTTTTAATCAGGGGACACAGGTTCCTGGGCAACGTCTGTTCCGCCGCTTCAATGGGGTCCTGGCGGGTTCCGCACAAAGGCAACGGGATGGCATCCGCGGCAACGGCAAGTTCTGTGGGGCCGTACAGGCAGTAGTATCCCACCACAGACTTACCTTTTTGTTTGTGTGCTTCGATATCCATTATATTCTGCTCAGTAATCTGCTGCAGCTTTGCAGTAAGTTCCGGTGTCATGTTTTGTCCTTTTTTTCTTATTAATTAGCGGCGGACGTATCCATTCTTCCGCCGCCCATGACTTTATAGAGGTTAATCAGATTGCTTAAATAAGCCTGTTTCAGGGCAATGGCGCCCTGCTCAGCGCCGAAAAGCGAGCGCTGGGAATCCAGAACCGAGAGGAAATCATCTATGCCGTTATCATACCTGGCCTTGGACAAATTATAAGCGTTCCGGGAGGCAGATACCAGGGCATTCTGGGCATCCAGCTGCCCCTTGTAGTGTCTGCGTGCCACCAGCTGGTCTGCCACTTCCCTGAATGCGGTCTGAATGGCGCCCTCATACTGGGCCGCCGCAATTTTTTCTCCAACGGTTGCAACCGCCAGGTTGGCCTTGAGGCCTTTTCGATTGAAAATAGGAATGGTGACATTTGGAGAAAAGCCCCATGAAAGGCTTCTGGACGGATCAAACATATAGGAAAGACTCTCTGCGGCAAACCCAAGGGAGCCGGTCAGGCTGATGGTGGGATACATGGCTGCCCGGGCCGCACCAATGTCTGCATTGGCCGCCTTTAGCTGATGCTCGGCTGCCTGGATATCCGGCCTGGCCAGAAGAATCCGGGAGGGAAGCCCTGCCGGCAGCCGGGTCAAAAACCCGATGTCGTCAATGGATTCAAAGGGGGTTTCAGGCGCCTTGATAAGCTCATACACGCCGGGACCTGCAAGGTATACCAGGGCGTTTTCCGCCTGGGCAGCCAGCCGTTTGTACTGGTAGATGGAGGCTTTGGCACTTTCGGTGGATGTGGCGGCCTGGGCCAGGGCAAGCTGGTCTGTGGAGCCTGCATCATACTGGGTCTTGATTACATCATAGGTGGCTTTCTGGGCCTTGTACGTCTCCTGGGCAAGATGCGTCAACTTTCTCTGGGCCAGCAGGCTGACATAGGCGTCTGCCGTCTGGGCCACCAGGGCAATGCGGGTGCTTGAGGCGGCTTCCCGGGTGGCAAGGTAGGTCTCAAGGGCACTTTGGCTCAGGCTTTTGACCCGGCCGAAAAAATCAAGTTCATAGGCCGTGATACCCAACCCCACACTCATGGAGGTATCCGAGGTATATGCCTCCCCATAAATGCTGCTATCTTCGGGAACACCTTCGCGGCTCAGACCGGCACTGCCGGCAATTACGGGCAGCTGATCGGATTTTTTAATTTGGTAGGCCGCCTTTGCTTGTTCAATATTGAGCAGGGCCACCTTCAGATCCCGGTTATTTTCCAGGGCCATGGCAATAATCTGCTGCAGGGTCTGAGAGGTAAAGTAATCCTGGTAGACGATGTCGGCGGCGACCGGTTCGGAGCCGGTATCTGATTCCAGCCCCTTGTCTGTCCAGGCATCGGCCACCGGCATTTCAGGCTGACTGTATTCGGGGATAAAGGAACAGCCGGCAGTAAAAAGCAGTACTGCGCCGACAACGGCTGACGTAATTATTTTAATTGCCATCAATCATTCTCCTTGGCCGCTTTCGGCCTGTTTTTTCTTTTCACTGCCTCGTTCAATGAGGATGAAAAAGAGGGGGACAAAGATAATCGCCAGGGTTGTGGCGGCGACCATACCGCCGATAACACCGATGCCGATGGCGTTCTGGCTGGCAGACCCGGCACCGTCGGAAATGGCCAGCGGCGTCACTCCCAGGATAAAGGCAAAGGAGGTCATTAAAATTGGACGAAGCCTCAGTTCGGCCGCGTACAGGGCGGAGTGAATCAGCCCCATCCCCCCCTCGTAAAGGCTTTTGGCAAATTCCACGATGAGAATGGCGTTTTTGGCAGCAAGCCCCACCGTAGTCAGCAACGCAATTTGAAAGTAGACGTCATTGTTTAAACCTGCCCATTTCGTGGCAATCACGGAACCGATGATCCCCAAAGGAACTATCAGTAAAACGGAGAACGGGATGGACCAACTTTCGTACAGGGCGGCCAGGCACAGGAATACGAACAGCAGGGACACCGAATACAGCAGACCGGTCTGGGAACCGGCCATACGTTCTTCATAGGATAAACCGGTCCACTCCAGCGCAATGCCCTGGGGCAGTTTTTGAGCCAGATCCTCAATAATGGTCATGGCCTCGCCGGAGCTGACACCCGGGGCCGCAGCGCCCAGAATTTCCACAGACGAGGTGCCGTTATACCGCTCTAATTTGGGCGATCCGTAGGACCACTCACCATAAGAGAAGGAGGAGAAGGGGACCATCTTGCCCTGACTGTTTCGTACATGCCACCGATCAATATCTTCGGGCAGCATTCTGGAAGGGGCATCCCCCTGGATGTACACTTTTTTCAAACGGGCCTGGTCCATGAAGTCATTGACATAGGAAGAACCCCAGGCCGTTTGCAGAACACCTGTAATGTTCGCCGTGGTAACCCCCAGGGCTTCGGCCTTTTCATAATCAATATTCAACGTGTACTGGGGCACATCAGACAGACCATTGGGGCGGACACCCACAAGTTTGGGATTCTGGGCGGCCATGCCCAGCATTTGATTTCTGGCATTCATCAGTGCGGTATGGCCTGCCCCGCCTCTATCCACCAGCATGAAGTCAAAGCCTGTGGCATTGCCCATCTCCATGATGGCCGGCGGAATAAACGCATATATGGATGCATCCTTGACACTATAAAGGTTTTGCATGGCCCGGCCGGCAATGGCTGCGGCCTTTTGTTCCGGACGGTGACGTTCGTCCCAATCCCGAAGATTTAAAAAACCCATGGCCATATTCTGGCCTCTGCCGGCAAAACTGAAGCCCACAACGGTAAACAGGCTTTCGACGTTTTCCGCTTCCTTGTTCAAATAATAGTCTTCCGCTTTTTCCACGGATTGCTGGGTCCGCTCCATGGTGGAACCGGGAGGCGCGGAGAGGATGGTCATCATCATGCCCTGGTCCTCGTCGGGCAAAAATCCTGTGGGAATTGCGTTGAAAACATACACCAGGGCCACAAGGATCAATGCGTAAATGACAAAGAATCGAAACATCCGGGTGGTAGCATATTTAACACTTTTTGTGTATGTGACTTTGGTTAGATCAAAGCCTGTGTTAAACCAGCCGAAGAAACCTTTTTTATTTTCGCGATGTCCCTTCTCCACAGGTTTGAGCATGGTAGAACAAAGGGCCGGGGTCAAAACCAGGGCCACCAGAACGGAAAGTCCCATGGCTGATACCAGGGTCATGGAGAACTGCCGGTAGATGGCGCCGGTGGAGCCGGAGAAAAAGGCCATGGGGATAAAAACCGCGGAGAGTACCATGGCAATACCCACAAGGGCGCCGGTGATCTGGTCCATGGACTGCCGGGTGGCTTCCTTAGGCGACAGGCCTGTTTCGGACATGACACGTTCCACGTTTTCCACCACAACAATGGCGTCATCCACCAGAAGGCCGATGGCCAGAACCATGGCAAACATGGACAGGATATTGACACTGGATCCGAAGGCTGACAATATTCCGAAGGTGCCCAGAAGAACAACCGGCACCGCAATGGTGGGAATCAGTGTTGCCCGAAAATTCTGCAAAAACAGATACATAACGAAGAATACCAGGATAATGGCCTCAATCAGGGTTTTGACCACTTCCTGGATGGAAAGACGGACAAACGGGGTGGTGTCGTAGGGATATGCGACTTGAAGACCCGCAGGCATAAACGCGGATAAATCCGTTACCTTGTCCTTGACCCGTTGGGCCGTGTCCAGGGCATTGGCCCCTGTGGCAAGGGTGATGGCCATGGCGCATCCGGGTTTGCCGTTGTACCGGGTCGTAAATCCGTATGTTTCCGATCCCAATTCCACCCGGGCCACATCCTTTACGCGGATCTGGGCACCGTCGGTATTCACCTTGACCAGTATATTTTCAAAATCTTCCACGGTCTTCAGCTTGGACTGGGCCGTAACCACGGCATTGAGCTGCTGCCCGTCAATGGAAGGCGCCCCGCCGAGCTGGCCCGAAGAAATATCTGTGTTGCGTGCCTGGATGGCGGCCGTGACATCCGAGGGCATGAGATTAAAGGCATTGAGCTTTTCAGGGTTTAACCAGATTCGCATGGCATGCTGGGACCCGAACACCGTCAGATCCCCGACACCCTGGACACGGGAAATCGGGTCCGCCATGTTGGACTGGATGTAATCAGCAATATCATCATCGCTCATACTGCCGTCTTCGGAGTACATGCCCGCAAGCAGAAGAAAACTCTTGGTGGTTTTCTGAACAATTAATCCCTGCTGCAGGACCTCTTCGGGCAGAAGGCTTTCCGCCTTGGATATTTTGTTTTGCACCTGGACCTGGGCAATGTCCGGATCAGCTTCCGGTTCAAAGGTGAGCTCGATTTCAAGCTGACCCGACGAATCACTGGTGGATGAAAAATATCTTAAATAGTCAATACCGGTCAGGGCCTGTTCTATAACCTGGGTGACACTGTCTTCCAGTACCTGGGCCGAAGCACCCGGATAATAGGTTTCAATGGATATGCTGGGCGGGGCAATCCTTGGATATTGTTCCACCGGAAGCGTTATAACGGCAAAAACGCCGGCCAGCATAATGACGATGGCGATAACCCATGCAAAGATGGGGCGGTCTATGAAAAAACGAGACATAATTTTATCCTGCTGTCATTTATCCTGATATTAGGAGTTGGTGGATGTGTTGAATTCCACGGTTGTGACCTTGGCCTGGTTGCTGATTTTCTGCAGGCCCGCCACCACCACCCGGTCGCCAGGGGCAAGACCGGAAGAAACCACCCACTGGTCTTTAACCGCCTGAAGAAGTGTGATGTTCTGGGATTTTACGATATCTTCCTTGTCCACAACCCATACAAAAACAGATCCGTCCGTATTGCGGACCACGGACTGCTGGGGCACCACAATGGCTTTTTCCTGCCGGGACTGTTCCACCCGGGCCCGGACAAAAAGTCCCGGCAGAAGGTCGTTATCCGGATTGGGAAACAGCACGCGAAGCTGGACCATGCCGGTGCTCTGGTCCACCGTGGCATCGGAGAACAACAGTTTTCCTTCAAGGTCATAGGGTGTGCCGTCTTTACCCATGAACAGACTGACCATGGAATTTTCTTCGGGGTTTGTCAGCCCTTTTTTCAGGGCCAGCAACTCTTCGCTGGACTGGTTTACATCTACATAAATCTGGTCCAGGTTTTGGACCACGGCAAGGGCGGTGGTTTGGTTAGCCGTCACCAAGGCGCCTTCGGTCACCGATGACTTGCCGATGCGCCCGGAAATGGGTGAAAACACCTTGGTATAGTCCAGATTAATTTTTGCGGCGGTCAGATTTGCCTTGGCAACGGCTACACCGGCCTTGGCCTGGGCCAGGGCTGTCACGGTATCGTCATAAACCTGGCGGCTGACACCGCCCATTTTCACCAGACGGCTGTACCGGGCAAGCTTGGGCTCCACGGCCTTAACGTCGGCCTGGGCACGAACCAGGCTCGCTGCGGCCGATTCATATGCGGCCTTGTAGGTGGCCGGGTCAATCTGATAAAGCTGCTGTCCCTTTTTAACCAAACTGCCCTGGGTGAACATTCGTTTCAGGATGATGCCTGTGACCTGGGGGCGAATTTCAGCCACCTGGTATGCAGAGGTTCTGCCGGCCAGATCTTTGGTGAATACCACTTCCTGGGGCTTGACCGTATACACGGACACTTCAACCGGTGGACGGGCCTGGGCAGACTGGGCTTGCGCCTGCTCGGACTGGGAGGAAGCCTGGCCTTTTTGCTCCCCAGCCCAAGGGGAAGCAAGCTGTCCTGAGTAATACAAATATCCACCGCCAATAATAACGGCCGTGACAAAACCAAGCAAAAAACGCTTCATGATGATCTCTCCTGTTCCTTAAGTATACATTTGTCCAAAAAGCGGACAATTTCCTGTTTGAGTTTTTCCAGATCCTGGAGCGGTTCATCCCGGTATGTCAGGGACTCAAAAGGGCCCACCACCGAACCAAAGATCATGGCTGCCATCACATAGGGATCCGCATCCATAAACTGTCCCTGGCGCATGCCCTCCCGACAGACATTGACCAGAGGGATAATAACGACATCCATGCGCTCTGTGACGGCATCAGCGGCCGAACGCTGACTCTGGATAAATTTAAAATAAAGTGGGTATTCCCTCTGGAAATCAAACACATTACCCACAAATGCGTATATTTTTTCCATGGGCGGGATATTTTTTTTAAATATTTTGCTTGATCCCTTCTTAATAGGGGTTATCACAGCCTCATGGACATAATTGAGCAGGTCTTTTTTGTTTTTAAAATAATTGTACAAGGTTCCTTTAGACACACCGCATCTGGCCGCCACTTGATCCATGGTAATGGATGTGCCTTCCTGGATCATTGCCAGCACGGTTTTGACCACTTGCCCCTTGAGCAGACGGTTCATCATCTCTTTTCTTTTGGTGGGCAAATTCATTTAATGTTTCCTTGGGTTGTCCCCGGCAGCATGTCTGTGGGAAAAATAAAAAACATTTTCTGACTACACCGTCTAAAAAATTGACCAGATAGTCAGAAAATGACTTTCGAGTATAATAAAAATGAGGATCGCTTCTGTCAAGACCGTTTTTTTAGGGGCCTGCCATTCAACCTTTAATGCGCCTTATATATGAACCAATATTCGGCGTGATTTCGGCCCAACTTATTTAATCTGCGGTCCTTAATGGGAACCGTCGTTATAAGGCCCTGATTAAAAACCTTTTTCAGGGCAATTTATCTTGAAAAAGTCATTTAACAATGATATCTGAAATTTATTTATATCTAAAAACTTGTTTGGTAATTAGGGGATTGAAGCGAAATCTCATGAAAATTGGGGGGAATTGGGGCCATTTTCATGAGATTGCCACCGATACATCAATTACCAAGGCTCTAAGGGCCGACTGTTTTTATAATTTTTTTTTAAAACATATTTCAATCAAGGAGAATTCACCATGACCAAAAAATTGATATTCACGATCTTTTTGGTAATTTTTTTCGCCGCCGGCTGCACGTATCATCAAACATTCGAGAATCCGCCCCCCCCAGTTGATCCGCCTGAATCCGTGGAACCGCTTGAATCCGTAGAACCGGCGCCCGCAGTTGAAGTTAAGCCTGAACCACCGGTATCCGGGGGACCGACACACTCAATTAATCCGCCTTCTAATTACGATACGCCAGGAACAGGTGGCGGAGCCGCATTAGAAACATACTAATATTCCGCCCCCCCCCCCCCCAATTTTAAATAGTAATGAAATTTACCAAGATGATATTTTTGAATTCTTTAACTAAAATTTGTTGGCGACGCATCGTATTTATGCCGATCTGCGGCACCTTGCTTTCTATAGTATTTTTATCATCTGCGGCTGCAGGAAATAAAAAAATGATGGAAAAAATGGGAAACAATTTAATTCAGCTCAACAACGAAGTAGTTGAAACGATTATTGATGCCCAGGAAAGGAACGCCAATATTTCTTTTAAAGCTATAATCATTCAAGGGACCGATCAAAATAGGATCGTCATTGAAGAGGCAGAAATCATCCCTGGAAATAAAAAATCTGCCCAGTATTCAACCGAACCGAAAGAAGGGGGCGTCCCATCTCCTGTGACAGAGGGGTCAACGCCTGACTACAAATCGTATATCGACTACCAACATCTGGATATCCCCGAGACCGGTTCCGATTTCCAGGTGGAAACAAACGGCCGGGGAACCATGAGTCAGAATATTGATTTCCTGATGAAACAGCACCCTGAGGCACGGGTCTTTGAACTTCATAAAAAATCTATAGATGCCATTGACTGGAAAAATAATCCCAAGCCTAAGAAAGCCTTTTTATTGTTCTGGTAACGCAACCATAAACGCAGGCAGACTGTTTACTACTTAACAATTTTTTGAAGGAGTACATGCAATGAAAAAAAAAATCGCTGAACTTTTGATCAAGTCGGCACTAATTCTAACTCTTTCCATCGCTGTTGTCGGACTACCGCCCGCAATAGCAGGGAATAAAAAATTAATGACCATACAGGCAGCAAAGGTTCTTGCCGAGCGGGCCATCGTGGAAAGCGTCATAGGGCTCAAAATCAAGACCACGGAACGGGTCGAAAACATGGTCGCAACGCACCAGCGCATCGACGCTAAAACTGCAGCCAGTATCAAGGGAATCCAATATTCCGATATCGTCTATGACAAGGCCAAAGACATCGCCAAAGTGACGGCTCGCATCAACCTTGGACGGGTGACAACAATCATTGGAAAAAGGATCAACTGGGGAGACAGAACAATTGAACGCGTGGCTTTTGCCACATCAACCGAAGCCAATGCAGGACCATTGAAAGCGCTCAGGGCAGCTGAGCTGGATGCATATAGTCAGCTGGCCAAACAGATTGTCGGTTTCAATCTTCAAAGCAAAACCTCGGTTGAAAACTACATCATGAAAAATGATGAAGCTCGAACGCGTCTTTTGGCCGCCATTTATGGCGCAAAACTTGTGGGTTACCGCTGGGATGCGGAAGGGGATGCTTATGTGAAACTGGCGCTCACCATGGGTGAAGTTGATGACATTCTGGGACAGCGGATAAACTATAACGGAACAATTATAGAGGTAGAAGGCAGCGGAGCCCAGACCGATGATTTCAGCGAAGCCAACAGCTATGATGACGGCAATACGGGCTCAAGCATGAAGATTGGAACATCTGTCAAGGAAGGCAATCTGGATATCCCGGTGAACGGGCAATCCACGCCTACTGTCGAACAACGCATAGACTATCCTGCCGGAGGCTCTACGCTGCAATAAACAAGAAAAGCAATTGCCATGAAAAAATTGATATTGATTATCGCAGCTCTTCTAATGACTTTATCGGTACCCGTTTCGGCTTTTGCCTTTTCCTTTTCGGAAGCAGAAGAGGACGAAGCGAGGGAAGAACAGGCCATGCAGGCGAAAACCCAGAAGGAAATCGACCAACTCCTGTCGGTGCACTGCCAAACGCAACTGAAAAAGAAAAAAATTGCTGTTATTCTGGGCCGGGACAATGCGCGTGAGAACTCACAAATTTTGTTCATGGAGGTGAATAAAAAGCTCCAGCGGCTGGGTTTGAGAACCTGTTCTCAAAAAGAGATCTCAGCCCAGATTGCCCAAGCGGAAATGGATGCATTCCTGTCTAACAATATGGATGCCGCCGCCAATGCCGCAAGGCGACTTAGTGCAGATTTCATGCTCCGGGGGATCATCCGTTCAAAAACAAGGGTAAACCCGATCGTCAACGTGAATGAAGTTTCCATTACTATGGTATTCACCCTGATTGATAGTTCTGGACGAATTATTTCAAACGTATCTGCCCATGATGAAAACTACTCCGGACAAAATACGCTTGAAGCTGCCTTGGCCATGGTCAAAGAAAAATCCGGACTCATGGTCGCCCAGTTGTATCATGACTATTGTACACAGGCGCCGATTAGAGGCAATACCTCCATTCAGAAAAAAAGCCAACCCAAACCGACAGTTAAAGTTGCTCCGAAAAGTCAAGATGCACCTAAGGCTAAGGTTCAAAGTATAGAGGACTTTTAAATCCATGGGAGAGAATTTATCCGTCAAATGCAAAGCTGTTGTTTTCATTTTTTTAACCGCTGCCGTTTTTTTGCTGCTGCCATTTCAGACTTCTTCCCTTGCACAGGCCCAAGGCAAAACCATTATCGTATCTGCAGAAGGATTGGCGGATCCCGAAGCCGACACCTATCAAAGAGACCAGGGAAAACTTTTGGATGCCCTAAGGCAGGATGCCAAGCGACAGGTGCTCGAAAAAGCGGTGGGATCCTATGTGGAGTCGTCTACCCTTGTTGAAAATTATGCACTGATCAATGACAAGGTACTGACCCGTTCCAAGGGGCTTATTAAAAGAGTCATCAAAGAGAGTCCGCCCTGGAAGGGTCAAGATGGATTCATGCACATGCTTATGAAGGCCGAAGTTTATCTCTCGCCCATCAAAGACACCCTGAAAGAGATGTCAAAAATGGAGCGGGTCAGTCTTCTCAAAGATTATGGAAATCCTAAAATTTCCGTAGCCATAACCATCAGGGACGCAAAACGGGGATCAGAAATAGCGCCGGAGCGTTCACAGATAGCGGAAAATCTTTTGAAAGAACGATTTTCCCAGTTCGGATACCGGGTATGGTCGGAAGAAGAATCCCAGCGGCTCAAGGTTGAAATCGCCGAGCGGGCTATGCTGTCTAACCAGGCTGATGCCACCGTATCCGTTACCCAATTGAAGACATCGGATTTTTCCATCCGGGGTGAGGTGAAATTCAAACCGCTGACAGCCACATTAAGGGCTTCGGGAATCAGCATCACTAAGTATGCGCTGACCTCATGGACCATTAAATGTATAGATAATAATACCGCTGAGGAGGTATACTTTAACAACAAAGTCCCCAGAAACAAAACCTGGTCCGATGAGGATGCCGCCATGAGTGATATCGGCACGCTTATTGGCAAACAGTTTTCAAAAGATTTTTTTGAGGACCACTTGATGAGGACCTCTCGAATTTTTCAACTCCAGGTGTTTGGTCTGCCCGACTACGATACCGGTACACTGTTTAAAAAGGAAATGATCGGCCTGAGACCGGTGATGAATGTGGACTTTAGAAACTTTGACGCCTCCGGACTTTCCCTCTACGAAATTGACTTTGCCGGCAACCGGGGGAATTTCACTGATCTTGTCAATGATACTGTGATAAGACCTTTGAATCGCAAGTTCGGGGAAAGGGTTTTCAAGCTTGTCTCATCCCAGGGGGATGTGGTCCGGGTCAATTTCAACAATGAGAGCGATATGAACACTCTAATCGCCAAATTCAACAATGCGCCGCCAGCATCCCTGACAGCGGCATCTCCCGCAAGAATAGAGGCGGTTGCTCAGACGGAGAAGGTCATGATTCAAGTTGCCCAAATCAATCCGGAAGCAGTCAAACAATTGTCGCAAAATGGGAATGAAATGGCAACCAAAGCCTTGGATGCAGTGAATAGCTTTTAGGATTCAAGATATAAAATCACTAATTAAACGTTTATTTTCTATGGAGGTTGTAAGTGAAACAATTTAAATTTGTAACTGCACTGTTGCTTTTAGGATTATTTATATTGAGTGGCTGTGTTCAAAGCACGGGGAGCTGCAGTGCCTCAGCACAGGCGAATGCCATGGCTGACAAGCAAATGTATCAATCCTGTGAGTATGCCAACGCCAATGTAAAGGGACCTGTCCTCGTGGTCCTTCCCGGAAAAATCAAAAGCAACAATGCCACCTTTATCCAGAGAATCACCGCTAACAATATTGCGGATTACGGTGAACTGGAACTTGGAAAGGCCAATTTCCGTGTTCTTGAAAGATCCCAGCTTGGACCGTTGTTAAACGAGCTTACATTAGCCGCCAATATGGGAAACGCGGCAGGACTGAGAAAATTCAAAAAAGGAAAATTTAAAACCACAAAATGGTTGGTTGAATTTGATATTTTAAAAGCAGAAAAAGTGGCACACGTCAACCATGGATTTGATGGCAGGGCCCTTGGTTCCATCCTAGGATCCTTAGTTGGAGGTACGGAGGGCAGAGTGAGTAATACCGCAATGGGGTCCATCAAAACCGACGATTCTGCAGGTATTTGGATTATTGGCATGCGGTATAAAGTAATGAATGCCTCCACATCAGAACAGGTCACGACAGGATATTTCGAAGACAAAATGGAGCTGGGTAAACAAGGGACCTCTATCTTGGGTGTTTCAGGATCTCAGGCCGGTGGAGTGACTTTGGATGCCATGGTTCAACGTCTGGTCCAACAGGCTGTTGCCGACTTAGATCGGAAAAAATAAATACCACAGATTGTGCAGGGCATATGGGATAAAAACCGTTTTGTTGAAAAATAGCTTTTATCCCCTGTGCCTCTGCAAATTTTTATTATATGAAAGAACCACCAACAACCTGAATTCTTTCATGGTTTGTTGTGGGCACGCTGACGAACTTTCAAAGAGGCCCATGGCCGTTATTCAAAATTTTTCTAAGGTGTCTTTCTTTTCCGATCCATAAGCCGACATCCCTTGTCATAAAACTTATCCATGAACCCAGATGTCATTTCTAAAGGTTTTTTCAACACCGCGTTTTGTGATCGTACCGCTATATCCCAGTAGATTTTTAAAAATATGTCCGTAGGTAATTCAGAATGGTCTTTTGATTGCATATCCATTACTAATGATACGTGCTTGATAGAAATAAGATATCATGATATATTTATTCGATTTTCAATTAGTTGGATAAAAATAGGACGTGGCAAAAAAGAAAGATAAAATCATATTCCGTTGTAAAACCTGCGGAACACAAACGCCTAAATGGATGGGTCAGTGTCCGGACTGTGGCGACTGGGACAGCCTTATTGAGGAGACCCTGGTGGTTCGAACCCCGGGTGTGACAGGCGCGGCCCGACCGGCCATTGCAGCCAGGCCCGTACCCATTGAATCTGTTAAGGTCTCATCTTCCCTGCGTATGGACACCGGTATCAATGAATTTGACCGGGTCCTGGGCGGCGGCATTGTACGCGGCTCCCTTGTGCTTATTGGCGGGGATCCCGGGATCGGTAAATCCACGCTCATGCTCCAGGTATTGTCCACCTTGGCAAAGGCCGGAAAAAAATGTCTGTATGTATCCGGCGAGGAATCCATCGGCCAACTCTCCATGCGGGGAAAACGCCTGGGATCGATGGGCAATTCTTTGTTTGTGGTCTCTGAAACAGATCTTGAGGCGATTCTTGCCATGGCGGAAAAAGATCAATATGACGCCATGGTTGTGGATTCCATTCAAACTGTATTTCACCCCCAGGTCACGTCAACCCCGGGCAGCATCACCCAGATAAGAGAAGCATCCATGCAGTTCATGCGCCTGTCCAAAACCGTGGGCCTTCCCATTTTTCTTGTGGGACATGTCACCAAGGGCGGTGCCATTGCAGGCCCCAGAATCATGGAGCACATGGTAGACACGGTGCTCTATTTTGAAGGGGATAAAAACCATATCTTTCGAATTCTTCGGGCCGTAAAAAATCGTTTCGGGTCCACCAATGAGATCGGGGTGTTTGAAATGCGGGACCAGGGATTGACCCAGGTGCCTAACCCGTCGGCTGTATTTTTGTCCGAACGGGCTCTGGTGGCCCCGGGTTCTGTGGTGACAGCAAGTATGGAAGGGTCCCGCCCCATTTTGGTGGAAATCCAGGGATTGGTCTCCACGTCAGGACTGGGTACGCCCCGGCGAACGGTTCTCGGACTGGACACCAACCGGGTGGCCCTGATCGTGGCGGTGATGGAAAAGCGATTGGGCATGAACCTGGCCGGTCTGGACATTTTTATGAATGTCACAGGCGGTGTCCGCATCACCGAACCCTCGGCGGATCTTGCCATTGCAGCCGCGCTTGCCTCAAGCTTTCTGGACCGCCCGGTACACAAGGAGACCACGCTAATCGGCGAAGTCGGCCTTACCGGCGAGATTCGGGCGGTCAGCCATGCCCAGGCCAGGATCAAAGAAGCCGCCAAAATGGGATTCACACGGTGCCTTGTGCCCACGGCCACCATGAAGCAATTATCAAAAATCAAAGGCATGACCATTGAAAGCGTCAGTTTTTTAAGGGATGCCGTGGAGGTTTTGTTTGAAGGGTAAAAAAAAACAGACAAAAGGGGGAAAGCCCGCAAAAAAGGGCGGCAGGAGTGGCCAGTGGGCGGATCATCTCACACAAAAAGCCAAATCCATGGGATATCCTGCCCGGTCCGTGTTTAAGCTTGAAGATATTCAGAATAAATTTCAAATTATAAAAAAAGGGGACACCGTGCTTGATCTTGGGTGTTCACCGGGATCCTGGACCCTTTATGCGGCAAAACTTGTGGGTGACCAAGGCCGCGTACTCGGTATTGATTTAAAAGTGGTTGAAACAAAACTGCCACCCAATGCGTTAACCATCCAGGATGATATTCTAAAACCCGAAAACCCGGCTTTTATTGAGCCCCATACCGGTGCGTTTAACGCCGTGATCAGCGACATGGCCCCGGCCACCACAGGCAGAAAAGATGTGGATGCCATCCGCTCTTTTGAACTGTGCCGCATGGCCCTTGACACAGCCTTGAAAAATTTGGCTTTTCACGGTAATTTTGTGTGTAAAATTTTCCAGGGAAACGACTTTAAAACGTTTGAGCAGGAAGTGAAGGCAGCGTTTAAGGAGTGCCGGGTGTTTAAGCCCGAAAGCTGCAGAAAACAAAGCAAAGAAATTTATATCATAGGAAAAGAAAAGATAAAATAAGGAGGCAACATCCATGTCAGGACATAGTAAATGGTCGACCATCAAACACAAAAAAGGGGCGGCCGATAAAAAGCGGGCAAAAATATTTACCAAGCTGATTAAGGAAATTACAGTCGCGGCCCGTATGGGCGGGGGGGATCCTGGCGCCAATCCCCGGCTACGCCATGCCATTGACACGGCCAAAGCCCAAAATATGCCCAAGGACAATGTGGATCGGGCCATTAAAAAGGGTACCGGAGACATGGACGGGGTCAACTACGAGGAAATCATATATGAAGGATATGGGCCCGGCGGTGTAGCAGTGATGGTAGAATGCCTCACGGATAACAAGAACCGGACCATTGCCGATGTCAGATATATCTTTAACAAGGCAGGCGGGAATGTGGGTACGGACGGTTGCGTGGCCTGGATGTTTGATAAAAAGGGGGTGATTACCATTTCCAAGGAAAATGCAGACGAAGACACCCTCATGGAAGTGGCCATTGACGCCGGGGCTGAAGATATCAAGGACGAAGGAGACAGCTTTGATGTGCTCACCGCACCCGAAGATTTTGATGCGGTCAAAGATGCTATTGATGGCGCACAGATATCCTGTGAGGTGGCTGAAATCTCCATGGTTCCCCAAAACACCACAGCCGTATCAGGCAAAGAAGCAGAGCAGATGATCGCATTTATGGAGGCCCTGGACGACAATGATGATATCCAGAATTTTTATACCAACGCTGATATCCCGGATGAGGCTTTTGACGCCATGTAATCTTTGTTAAAAAATTCAATAAAAAGCCGTCATGTGTAGCACGGCGGCTTTTTATATTTTAAATGCCTTTTAAAAAACCAAATCTTTATAAAATTAAAATTGTTATATTTATTCTTGAGATGAATTCAGAAGTGCTAAAAGGAATAATCTCAAACACCGCTGCAGTCCAAGAAAATACTGCAGCCACCCGTGTAGATGAGCCAGTATCACAGACCCAGCAGACAGATCCTTTTTCCCCGCAGGTTTCCGGCACATCGGATTCCACCGTGGAATCCACCCTTTCAAAAATCGCCCTGACTTTAAATACCAACGGCACCATAGATGCAGATATTCAGGTCCGCAACATTTACCGACAAATATTGCGTCGTTGCTCAATACCTTCACATAAATCACTTTTAGACTCAAAGGCCGGCCAGGTCATATTCAATATCTTCAAAAATATCTTCGATTTTATACAAGGCGTTATCTGCCTCGGAAAGCTTCCGGTCCGCGATGAGACTCTCAATTTCAGAATACAACGCTTTTAGTTTCTCTTTTTGTTTGAATAAAATGTCCTTTACTTGCGGATCTCCATCCAGGGCGTAAAGCAGTTTATCCCATTTTGCCACAAGATCGTAAAGGGCCGGATCGTCATAATCCTTGATGGCCTTGGCATGGATGAGGGATCTTGCCAATTTGGGATATGTCGCCTTTAAGCCTTTTTCATAAAACGGACGCACATCCACCGTCAATTGCATGTACTTGCTCATTGTTTCTCTATCTCCTTTTTCTGGAACAGCTACGGACAAAATGGCTTCGATCCTATTCAGAATTTGTAACAATAAAAGTGACCATCCGGCCGTACAGTTTTTATATTTCAAACAAGACTATTTTATCACTACCCACTATTATATGATCAAAGTATTTAGAAAGGGAGGAATATTATGTTTACACTCAATGATTTGTTCGATATTACCATAAAAATGGAAGAAAACGGCCGGGACGTGTATCTAAAAGCGTTAAAGCAAATCGACAACAGAGAACTTGAAAGTCTTGTTCAATGGATGGCCGATGAAGAAAACCGGCACAAATCCTGGTTTGAAGAACAGAAAAACAGCCTTTCTCCAAGCAGTCAGGATCTTGATATCATGCTTCCCGGTGTGATTAAAGAGATGATGGGGAACAACACCCTGTCTCTAAATGAACTGAATTTTTCAGAGATCTCCACGCCGGTGCAGATGCTTGAAACATTCATTCTGTTTGAAAATGATACGATTCTGTTTTACAAATTTCTGGAAGCCTTTGTGGAATCCAAATCTGTCAAAGCAGGCCTGCACCAGATCATCGCTGAAGAAACCGCCCATGTGGACAAAATATCCGCCATGATCCAATCGTTTAAGCCTGGAGGGGATTAATTTCCCCTCCAAGACGTACCAGGCAGTAGGCCGCCTATTTGTCTATTGAATCAAGCCTCCTGATGAACCGTAATCTGGGGAAAGGGAATATCCCAGTTATATTGGGAGGCCGCCTCAACACACCATCTTTGTATGCTTCGCTTCAAACGGTTGTATATGGGTGCCTGGCTGCCTTTAAAATCGGCAATAACCACAAGGTCCAGGGACGAGGCTCCGGCTTCCGCAAATTCCACACGCAGGTTCAGCATGTCTTGGGCATACCCTTCTTTTTCAATGTTGTTTTGGATAAAGGCTGATAAAAGGTCTGGAATGGTTGTGGTGGCATCTTCCTGGTGGCCATAACCAATACCGAAAAGCACCTTGAGTCTAAAATTCACAGAGAGATTCAAAGGCGTCATGCCCAGAAAATCTGCCGTCTGATAGGTTTTTTTCGCGCCACCCCTTAGTACCAGTTCCACTGTTTCATGGCTCAAATGGGTCACGCCGCCCCGGGTGCCGTCGGAAAGGATCACCCAGTCATTTTTCCGGCAGGGGAACCAGGCTTCATGGGTATCACATGTCCTGGATGTTTTGCCAATGAGTTCGGAGATAGGGATCCGCAACGTAATGCCCAAATCAGGATTTTCCAGCAGGGTATGTAAATTGATATGTTTAACCCGCCAGGGGACGCCTTGGTACATCATGCGTTCTCCTTCCCTGACCGCACCGACATTGAGCATCAACTTGCTGGTGTCCAGATACATGGGCAGGGTGTGTTTGGCCGCCCACACCACACCCAGAAGACCAATGATGGTCAGGGAAAGCAGTACCCAGTCCTCCACAAAATAAAAAAGCGCAATGACCGCCAGCACAGTCAATACAACCGTTATGCCCCGGTACACCAATTCAAGTATCCGTATATGGAAGGGGCGGTACTCCAGTTTGTATCCAGGCACAAATCGGATCAAGGTCCGATAAAGAAATTTTATTAACAGCACCACACCGATGCAGGACAGAATAGCTAGAAAAAGGTACAAGCCACGGGTTTTGAAGAATCTCTTAACAGAATCCTGGGTGCTGTTAATGACCGAAGCCTCTTGCCGCTCAATTTCGTCAAGTTTAAGCTGGATCAGGTCCACCTTGTTTTTTATCTGACTTTCAAGGCCTTTATACTCAGGCAGGATATCTTTAAGGGCGTCTGCCAGCGCCGGGTCCTTGGTCTGCCTGATCAAAGATTCAATGCGATTTCTGGCCTTGATTGCCACGGGAAGCAACTCCTGGTAATTGGTCAGTTCATCATTGAGTTTTGATTTATGCCTGGCTTTGACCGTGAGACGCTTAAGTTCCATAATTCCGGGTTCAGCCAGGGAGAGCAATTCGTCTTGCCAGTCAAACCGCTCTTTTTTTTTGGCAACAAACAAACCAATCTCAACCCCTGTGGCAGTCATTTCAAAATCGGTCACAGCACCCGCCATCTGTTTATCCAGTGCGGCAAGCTCTTCGCTGAGATATTGTTTTTCGGTTTCGGAACTGGCCTTGTCCATGGCCTGTTTCTTTTCATCCATGCGCTGTTTTAGCGTTGTTTTGCTTCTGACAATGGATTTAAGAATTTCAAGTGTATTTTGATGCGCTTGAGCTTTCGATGCTAACTGATCATCAGTATTACCCTGGGTCTGGGCCGCAGCCCCAGGTACCGAAGAATCGGTTGGATTCTCCTGGCTGATTGCGATACAGGGCAACAGAATCAATGCTGTAATAATTAATGATAAGTATTTTTTCATGGGCTTGTTCTCCGGTCCAAGGGGGCCTTGTTAAATCAAAAAAGGGGCGAAACGCATAAAATGCCCTTCGCCCCTGAACCATTACGATTTTATTTGTTATTGAACCTTATTCTTCTTTATCGGCATCTGATTCTTTTTTGCCGGCATCTGCCATCATTTTAAGCATGGCATATTTTTCCTCAACTTCTTCTCCAAGGGCTGCCCTTAAACGTTTGGACTCCTCGGGAAAGCTTTTTTCCAGAGCCGCAAACCGCACTTCACCGCTTAAGAACTCCTGCAGGCTACCGTCGGGTTGTTTGGAGTCAAGGGTAAAGGGATTTTTACCTTCATGGGTAAGCTGGGGGTTGAACCGGAAAATGGGCCAGTAACCGGATTCAACAGCCAATTTCATTTCTTCCTGGGTTTTACCCATACCTTTTTTTATACCCTGGTTGATGCATGGGGCATAGGCGATGACCAAGGAGGGTCCGGGATAACTTTCCGCTTCCAGGAGCGCCTTAAGCGTCTGGTTCTTGTTGGCACCCATGGAAATGGTTGCAACATAAATATACCCATAGCTCATCATCATCCGGGCCATATCTTTTTTCCCAATTTTCTTTCCGGATGCGGCATATTTGGCAATGGCACCGGTGGGCGTGGCTTTAGAGGACTGACCGCCCGTGTTGGAGTAGACTTCGGTATCCAGCACCAGGATATTAATGTCATCCCCGGATGCCAGTACATGGTCCACACCGCCGAAACCAATATCATAAGCCCAGCCGTCACCGCCGAAAACCCAATGGGATCTTTTCACGAACAGATCATTTTCACTATAGATCTCTTTCAGAATACCAGAGGAAGCATCTTTAAGCAGCTGCTTAAGCTCACCACCGTATTTTTGGGACTCTTCAAGATTATCCATGCCGGCGATCCAGCCTTCCATGGCAGCTTTAAGCTCATCTGAGACACCCTGTTCAATGGCCTTTTCCATCTTTGCGGCCAGGGCTTTACGCCTGGATTTGGTGGCCAGCAACATGCCGTAACCGTATTCGGCAGCATCCTCAAACAGGGAAGATGCCCAGGCAGGACCCTGGCCGTCGGCATTGGTGCAATAGGGCATAGACGGTGCAGATGCGCCCCAGATGGAGGAACAGCCAGTGGCATTGGCAACGGTCATTCTCTCGCCAAAAAGCTGGGTGATCAATTTTACATACGGGGTTTCTCCGCAGCCTGAGCATGCGCCGGAGAATTCAAGCAACGGTTTCCACAACTGACTTCCCTTGAGGCTATCCCGTTTCATGACATCTGTCTTGAATGGGACGGTCAAAGAAAATTTGTGATTTTCTTTTTCTACATCCACCTGGGATGCCAATGGTTTCATTTCAAGAGCTTTTGTCTTGGCCGGGCAAATGTCTGCACAGTTACCGCAACCCTGGCAGTCAAGGGGGTTGACCTGCATTCTGAATTTGAACTGATCCAAGCCCTTGCCTTTGGCGTCAACCGTGGCAAAGGATGCCGGGGCGTCTTTGAGTTCATCAGCTGTTGCCAAAATGGGGATAATGGCGGCATGGGGACAAACAAAGGCACACTGATTGCACTGGATACAATTTTCGGCAATCCATTCGGGTACATTAATGGCAACGCCGCGTTTTTCATACTGGGATGTGCCTGCTTCAAACACGCCGTCCACTGAAAAGGCGGACACCGGCAGGTCATCACCTTCCTGGGCATTTATTTTGCGCATAACCTTGTCCACAAAGGGTGTGGCAAGTTCCTGAATTTTAACTTCGTCCACGGCGTCTTTCCAGGACTCAGGCACATCCACTTTCACCAGGTTGTCCAGGGTTTTGTCCACGGCCTCAATGTTCATGTTGACAACGGCATCGCCCTTTTTGCCGAATTTCTTTTTGATGTCGGCTTTGAGCAGTTCAATGGCCTGTTCAACGGGAAGCACATTGGCAAGGTTAAAAAAGCAGGTCTGCATAATCATGTTGATACGATTACCAAGGCCCACGTCACCGGCAATTTTTACCGCATCAATGTTGTAAAAATTCAGTTTTTTCTCATATATGGTGCGCCGCACATGGCCCGGGATATGTTTTTCCATATCTGCAATGGTAGACCATTCAGAGTTAAGCAGGAAAGTGCCTCCCTCTTTCAGTCCCTTGAGTACATCGTAAATCTCCACATAGTTGGACTTGTGGCAGGCTACAAAATCCGAGATTTCAATCAGATAAGTACTTTTTATTTTTACATTACCAAATCGCAAATGGGAAACGGTCAGCCCGCCGGATTTTTTGGAGTCATAGGCAAAATACCCCTGGGCATATTTATCCGTATTGTCACCAATAATCATGATGGCAGACTGATTTGCACCTACGGTTCCGTCGGAACCAAGACCCCAGAATTTGGCGGATATGGTGCCTTCCGGAGCTGCGTCAAAACCCTTTTCAACATCCAGTGACGTATGGGTGACGTCGTCAATGATCCCCACTGTGAAATGATTTTTCGGAGACAAGGCCTTCATGTTGTCATATATAGCTTTGACCATGGAAGGATTGAATTCCTTTGAGGAGAGCCCGTAGCGGCCACCGATGATCCGGGGACCTTCCCCATGTTCCATAAAGGCGGTGCAGACATCTTGGTACAGGGGTTCGCCAACGGCACCGGGTTCTTTGGTCCTGTCAATTACGGTAAGAGTTTCCACGGAAGCCGGGACGGTGCGCAGGAATTCCTCGATATCAAAAGGTCTATACAAACGTACTTTTACCAACCCTAGGCGTTCGCCCGTACCATTAAGCTTTTCAATGGTCTCTTCAATGGCTTCGCAACTGGACCCCATGGCAACAACAACGCGATCCGCTTCAGGGTCACCCACATAATCAAAAGGCTGATAATAGCGACCAGTAAGATCTCCTACCTTTTTCATATAGTTTTTAACAATGGCAGGCACTTTGAGGTAAAAGGCGTTGGTTGCTTCCCTGCCCTGGAAATAGATATCCGGATTTTGAGCGGTTCCGCGGGTATCGGGATGTTCAGGGTTCATGGCTCGGGCCTTGAATGCCCAGTAAGCGTCATAGTTGAACAGGGATGCCATGTCCTCGTATTCAATCATTTCAATTTTCTGAATTTCATGGGAGGTTCTGAACCCGTCAAAAAAATGGAGGAACGGCACCCGGGAATCCATGGTTGCAAGATGCGCCACAAGGGCCAAGTCCTGGGCTTCCTGAACAGAGCAGGAGGCCAGTATGGCAAATCCGGTCTGTCTGGCTGCCATAACATCCTGGTGGTCTCCGAAGATGGATAAAGCATGGGCGGAAATGGCGCGGGCTGTTACATGAAAAACACAGGGAAGTAATTCGCCTGCAATCTTATACATATTGGGTATCTTGAGCAATAATCCCTGGGATGCCGTAAAGGTGGAAGTCAAAGCACCTGCTGCAAGAGAGCCGTGGACAGCACCGGCCGCACCAGCCTCGGACTGCATTTGCTTAATGTCCAGAATCTGCCCGAAAATGTTTTTTCTTCCCTTGGATGCCCAGGCGTCGGCAATTTCACCCAGAGGGCTGGAAGGTGTGATCGGGTAAATCGCAGCCACCTCACTCATGGCGTATGCCACGTGGGTTGCCGCAGTATTCCCGTCAATGGTCTGCATTCTTTTTTTCATAATCTTTCACCTCGTTGAATGGTAATGCAAAATAAGATTTAATCCCAATATATAAAATCCATTGAACAATATAACAAAAAAAATAACAAAAAAAACCGGTTTGTAGAAAATACCGCAAACCGATCTTTTAAATCGTCTCCAGTTAATAAATAAGCAATCGATTGCTTATCGAACTGCTTTTATATCTCACAACTGAAAAAACCGGTCAAGACCTATTTTGCAGACGGGCACGCAGGGTTAATTCAGACACGCCTTATACTGCCAAAGCCCAATCCATAGCGGCATTATTAAATAATAGCGATATAAGGACCACAGATTAAATAACTTGAACGAAATAGCTTGCCTTTGGGCCCATCTACTTCGTTGCATTAAAGGCCCAATAGGCCTGCTATGCAGCCTTTAATGCACCTTGTAGATGAACCAAAATTCGGCGTTATTTCTGCCCAACTTCTTTAATCTGCGGTCCTAAGGAATTTTTATAAGCCCAATTTTTTTTCCAGTTCGGCCACGGCCAGGGTGGTCTTGATCACCGTGTCCGGGTTAAGGGACATGGTCTCAATACCGCATTCCACCACAAATTCCGCAAACTCCAGGTAATCGCTGGGGGCCTGGCCACAGATTCCGATGTACTTGCCCTTTTTTACGGCAATCTCGATCACCTGGCGGACCATCTTTTTCACCGCCGGATTGCGCTCGTCATACACATGGGAGACAAGGGACGAATCCCGGTCCACGCCGAGCACCAATTGTGTCAGGTCATTGGTGCCTATGGAAAAGCCGTCAAAAATTTCCAGATATTCTTCGGCCAGGATGACGTTGGACGGTATCTCGCACATGCAGATCACCTTAAATCCGTTTTCTCCCTGGCGCAGGCCGAATTCGGCCATGGTTTCTATCACCTGTCCGGCCTCATCCAGCGTGCGGCAGAAGGGAATCATCACCTGGACGTTATGAAGCCCCATTTCGTTCCTGATCTTGAGCATGGCCTTGCATTCCAAGCCGAAAGCCTCCTTGTATTCCTTGGCATAATAACGCGAGGCCCCGCGCCATCCGATCATCGGATTTTCCTCGTCCGGCTCGAACTGGGTGCCGCCGATGAGGTTGGCGTACTCGTTGGTCTTGAAATCCGAGAGCCGGACAATGACCGGTTTGGGATAAAAGGCTGCGGCCAGCATGCCCACGCCCTCGGCCAGCTTATCCACGAAATAGTCGCTCTTGTCGCTGTAGCCGATGGTCATATCCGCTATGGCCCGTTTCAAAATCTCGTCGCCCAGCTCCTCGTACCTCAAAAGGGCCAGCGGATGAATTTTGATATAAGAGCTGATGATGAATTCCTCACGGGCCAGGCCCACCCCATGATTTGGGATGAAGCTCTTTTCAAAGGCCTGCTCCGGGCTGGCCAGGTTCAGCATGATCTTGGTTTTGGTCTTGGGCAGGGTTTCCAGGTTCGTCTCTTTAATCTCGTAGGGTAAAAGGCCCTCAAACACGTAACCAACGCTGCCTTGGGAGCAGTCCACGGTCACTTCCTGGCCGGTTTGCATCCGGGTGGTGGCGTTGCCGGCGCCCACGATACAGGGAATGCCCAGTTCACGGCTGACAATAGCCGCGTGGCAGGTACGCCCACCCCGGTTGGTGACAATTGCCCCGGCGATTTTCATCACCGGTTCCCAGTCCGGGTCGGTCATGTCCGTAACCAACACTTGTCCTTTCTGGAACTGGGAAATCATCTGGGCGGACTTGATCACGTTGACCCCACCCTGGCCGATGAGTTCGCCCACGGACTGGCCCGTGCACACCACCTCGCCCTTCTCCTTGAGGAGAAATTCCCTGAGAACGGCCTTGTCCTTCAAAGTGTGCACCGTCTCAGGCCTGGCCTGGACAATAAACAGCTTACCGGTCTCGCCGTCCTTGGCCCATTCGATATCCATGGGTTTAAGATATCCGGCCTTTTCCGAATAGTGATCCTCAATGACGCAGGCCATCCGGCTCAGTTCCACCACCTCCTCGTCCCTAAGCACGAGACGGCGGCGGTCCTCGTCCGGCACGGCCACGTTCTTGGTGGGCTGTTTGGCATCCGTGGTGTAAATCATTTTTATGGCCTTACCGCCGGTCTTTTTCATGATGATGGGTTTGAAGCCCTGCTTGAGCGTGGGCTTAAACACGTACCATTCATCCGGATTAACCGCACCCTGGACCACGTTTTCCCCCAATCCGTAGGCACCGGTGATAAAAACCGCGTCCTGAAAGCCGGATTCCGTGTCTATGCTGAACATAACCCCGCTTGAGGCCAGATCGCTTCTAACCATCTTTTGTACGGCAATGGACAGGGCGATGGAAAAATGGTCAAAGTGCTTGTCTTCGCGGTAGGAGATGGCCCGATTGGTGAACAGGGAGGCGAAACAGCGGTGGCAGGCGTCCACCAGGTCTTCCACACCACAGATATTCAGATAACTGTCTTGCTGCCCAGCGAAACTGGCGTCCGGCAAATCTTCGGCCGTTGCCGAGGAACGCACGGCGACATCCACGTTCTTGCCGTATTCCTCTTCCAGTTTGGCGTAGGCCTTGGCTATTTCCTTATACAGCTCACCTGGAAATTCCAGGCTGCGGATCAGATTCCTGACTCTGGCCCCGCGTTCCTGAAGATTGTCCATGTCGTGGGTGTCCAAGTCGGACAATATTTCCCGAACCCTGTCCATGGCCTTGGACTTTTCCAACAAATAGGTATAGGCATGAGCGGTCACTGCGAATCCATTGGGGATGCTCACCCCCTTGGGGCTCAGATTACGGTACATCTCTCCCAGGCTGGCATTCTTGCCGCCCACCAAGGGAACGTCGTCAATGCTCAGATCCTTGAACCAGGCCACGAACGGCTTTTGATCCTTGTGCATATTTTTGCCCATTTTCAGCTCCGATTGTATTCAAATTATGATTTGATCAAAGTCCTCAGCACATCTTCCTTGCCCACGATGCCCAGCAATTTACCGTCCTGAACCACGGGAATGGTGTGAAAATGCTTTTCAACCATCATGGCTGCGATGTCACAGACCGGTGTATCCGGTGTTACCGTGACAGGGTCCGGCACCATGGCCTGGGCCACGGTGCCGGCGGCTATTTTTTTCATTTCCTTTTCTAATTTTTTGGATGAAGATAAGGGAATAATACCGTCCAGAAAGGTGAGTATGGGGGGCAAAGAGATGGTTTTCTGCTGAAAAATAAGATCACTCTGGCACAGAATCCCCTTAAGGGTACCGTCCCCATCCACGACGGGCACACCATTAATGTGGTTGTTTAACAGAAGTTCTACAGCCCGGGTGATGTCGGTCTCCGGGGTTATTGAGATGACTTCTTTTTCCATGATATCTTTAGCTGTTTTCATTTTTTATTTTCCTGGATAATGGGTTACAGAAAAACTTGAAGTATACGCTTCTCCTTATTTTATATACCCTTGATAACAAAATCGCAATGACGTTACGTCTTGAAGACAACTCGTTCTATCGGCTCTAACTATAATGGCAGCGTTTATTTGCCCATCGTCTCCAAAACCGCTCTGACAACATCCTCCGGACCGGGTATAAAGACCTTTTCAAGGCTTGATGCGACAGGTACCGGGATCTGCGGTGCACCAACGCGTTTGACAGGCCCCTTCAAATCATAGAAAGCCTCCTCGGCCACCATCGCGGCCAATTCCGCCCCAAAGCCGCAAAAACGGTTGGCCTCGTGTACAACAACCAAGCGCCCTGTCTTACGGACCGATTCAAGGATACAGGTTTTGTCTAAAGGCACCAGAGACCGCAGATCAATTACCTCACACGAGATGCCTTTCTCAATTAAGGGTTCAATAGCTTTCATAGCAGTGTAGAGTGCCAGACCATAAGCAATCACGGTGCAGTCAGTACCCGGTGCGGCCACCCGGGCCTTGCCCAGGGGGGTGCGGATGTCTGCATCCGGGCACTCTCCTTTCATCCGGTAGAGCATCATATCTTCGACCACGATGACCGGATCCGGGTCAAAGATTGCACTGAGAAGCAACCCCTTGGCATCCTCTACAGTTGACGGCCAGACGATTTTCAGACCCGGGCTGTGGGCTATCCACGCTTCCAGATTGTGAGAGTGCTGGCTGCCGGCGCCAAACCCGACACCGGCTTTGACCCGCACGGTCAGTGGAAAGCTTGATTTGCCGCCGCTCATGTAGCGCAATTTTCCGGCGTGGTTGACCAGCATGTCGCTGGCCAGGGTAATGAACGGGAAAAACATGATCTCCACAACCGGCCGCAGCCCCATGCAGGACGCCCCCACAGCGAGCCCGGCAATGGCCGCCTCACTCACCGGCGTATCTTTCACCCGGCGTCGCCCAAATTTATCCAGAAGGCCGTAGGTTGGCATGTTGGGGTCGTGATGGATGGACACGCCCACCCCTTCTCCGGCAATAAATACGGTGTCATCCATATCCATGGCAGTGGAAAGCGCGTCGTTTATTGCATTTCCAAACGTTTTTTGACTCATGGAATAACTCCTTTCAGCTATTGAACGCCTGGACAAATACATCTGTCATGGCGGTGTCAGATTCAGGATACGGACTGGCGTCTCCAAAGGCAACAGCCGCTGCAACGCGAGCTTCGGCATCCTGTTCGATACGTTGAATTTTATTTTTATCCAGAATGCCGGCATTGAGAAGCGCCCGGCGATACCTTATTATCGGGCACTTGAGGGCCCACGCTTCCAGCTCCTCCGGATTCACATAATGCTGGTGGTCCTGCTCGCCATGGCCGCGCATTCGATAGGTCATGGTTTCCATAAACGCCGGCCCCTTTCCTGAGCGGCAGTGTTCAAGTAATTCAAGGCTCAGATGGTAGACCGCCTCCACGTCATTGCCGTCCACACTCTGGCCGGGCATGTCGTATCCCTGGGCCCGCTTGTGGATTTGGCGTGCGGCAGAATGCTCTTCAAACCGCTGGGCGCCGGCCCAACCGTTGTTTTCACAGACGAACAGAATCGGCAATTTCCAGATGCCGGACAAATTCATTGCTTCGTGCACACTGCCTTCAGCTGCTGCGCCGTCACCGAAGAACACCACGGTCACGCCGTTCAGCGCTTGATATTGCTGGGCAAAGGCAGCCCCAACGGCCAAAGGAGGTCCTGCACCAACCACTGTGGAAGTCATCGGGGCATTGATCTCAGGAACGGATAGATGCAGGGTGCCGGCCTTGCCATGGTTGACACCGTCTGCCTTGGCCATGATTTCGGCCATCAACGAATTTAAGTCGGCACCTCTGGCCAATAGATGGCCATGACTGCGGTGATTGCTCACGATGATGTCGTCCGGTTCAAGGGCTGACACAACACCCGTGGCCACGGCTTCCTGGCCATTGGCCAAAATCTGCATACCCGGCAATTGGTATGATTCCCGGCAGAGGGCCACAATTTTTTCCTCGAACGTTCGAATCAAAACCATGCGGGTAAAAAGCCGAACTTGGAAGTCCGAAGTTAGTTGTTTTTCTTTCATGGGTCTCCCTTCTTTCTCCGAAAAGAACATCTGAAAAAATTGAAGAATATCCAACCATTTTAAGACAGGTTGGACCAAAAATGAAAATGTTTAAAGAATATCCTGACTGCCGCCCGGATGGCAAGAAAGAATTTGATACTAAATTTTGATTTTTATAGGACGTCAGGCCCACAGTCAAAATTAAATCTGCCATAGATGCGCCGAATTTTAAATCACCATCAAGGCACGCCAACAAAAAGATAGATTAAGAGAGCGAACCGATGATAACGGCAAAAAAATGGTTTACTAAAATCAAAGACCTGTGTTACATAATTTTGCATCTGACGATGTTAAGTCATGAGGCATAAAATAAATTTTTCCAGTAATCCTACAATCAATTTGGCTAAAATGTAGGGCAATATACAAATTTAACCAGAAGAAACGTTAGTTCATGTGCTTAATAGCACTGCAGCAAGAAGCGATTCACCTTACAGCCGCTTTTTGTTGATTCCGTGTCAAACCCAAAGAGCAAGGGGTGATTTCGCCATCCTTTGCCGCAACCTGGCCACAGAAGAAAGGAAGGAGAAGGACAGACGGGGGGTTGCAGCCCCGTAAACGCTTTTTTTGTCAATACTCGTATCTTTAACAACAATTTTCTTAAGATTTTAACGAAAAAGGAACAGTTATGAAAAAAGCATTAACGATTTGTTTGGCAATGGTGATCGGACTCTGCTTGTCTACTGGCGCTATGGCGGCGGACGAAGGCGCAATAAAGGGAAACGTGGACGGAATCGTGGCCGGTATTGACGGCGGTAAAATGCCTACCGACTACAAGGCGGGTGATTACGACCCTTACGTGTTCATCATGGAAAAAAACGGAACGATGGTGGTTCATCCCAATAAGCAGGGGCAGAGCCTGAACACCGACGAATTCAAGACGGTATACGACGCGCTTGTCCAGTCCACGCCCGAGGGGTTATGGGTGGAATACGAGTGGGCCGGAGCCAGTAAAAAAACCTATGTCCGGACCACCGCAGGCGGATTGATCGTGGGAAGCGGCTACACGAAATAAAACACGATTAAAACCGGCCAGGTTTAACTGACAAAGAAAGCCAGGCGCGGGGCGAATACGCCCCGCGCCTTTCAAGTTATTTAATCTGCGGTTCCAAGGATTCAGGTCAAAGGCGAGTCCAAAGGCATGGATAAAAGGCAGGAATCAGGGCCTATCGCCATACGGAAGAAGGGTTTTAACATGTCATCAGGCAGGTCAAGGGGGACAAGCAAGGCTGGATCGTTTCCCAAGGATTTACGAGCCAAATCAATACGCCTGCGCAATTTACCGAAATCATTCTGTGACAGAAAATCGGTCAAGGCCTCAATCATCTCTTCTGTTTCCTGCTCCGGCGCTTTCAGGCACTGCCGGATTAGGTGTTCGAGCTTCAGGCGAGCCGCCGTCTGGATGCAGTGGCGGCTCAAATTGAGGTGGATTTCCATAAAACTCAAACTTTTTTCACTATGGTGCCCATGTAGTTGTCCACGGCGGCCTGGATGGTGCGAGCCGCAAGGGTGGTGCAGTGAATGTCGTCGTCCGGCAGCCGGCCAATGAGGGCAAGAATTTGGTCGGCGGTGATATCGGTCAATTCCTCAGGGGTTTTGCCCAGGGTCAGTTCCGCGGCAAAGGACCCGCTGACCATGGAAGAAGCGCACCCATCTGTAAAATAGGACGCGTCTGCCACCTGGTTATCCTTGAATTTAAGATATATTTCCATGGTATCCCCGCACTCTCCGATCACCCGGCCCCATCCATCAGGGTTTTCCATCCGGCCGTTGTGTTTGGGGTTTCTCCAGCGGTCAAAGCCCCTTTCACCCAGGGCCTGTTTTGCCTCATCAAATATTTCCTCCTGGAGCTTGTCCAGAAATGCGTCAAGATTGCTCACGGTTCTATCCTTTCTGCTTAAGTTCCGGTATGCACCGGACATTCTATTTTTACACCGGAACAGTTTGCCATAAACCGTTGCGGTTGTCATCTTTTGTGAACAAAAAAAATCGAAAAAAAAATCCGTATTTGCCAAGATTGAAACCTGCCCCTACGGCATCACCATGATCAAAAAGGCACCCAACCCGGAAGCGGCTAAAGCCTTTCTGGCCTTTCTGCTCTCCCTGAAAAATGGGTTAAAGACCCTCAAAGAGATGGACCCCCCCCCATTTATCCCGGCCCGGGTTCCCGGAGGTATTTAAGGGATTTTCAAATAACACCAGGCCGTGAAGCAACAATTGCCTTCTCACCCCAAAGTGTCCACGTTTTCCAAGATTAATCCTATTATTTCAAAATCGGCCTGAAAAAAGTACCTGGATGAATGGGAAAATCCTTCCTGCCTCTTTGTACGAAAAAACATAACCCATTGTAAATAAGGACCATTTAAAAAGGCATGATTTGTGCATTTGATATAGTCGTCCAAACTGTTTTTACCACTTGACAAGGAGAAGTCCATGCTCCAGAAAATACTTCCGGCCGCAGGTATTATCGTGTTTATACTGCTGTCAGGAACCGTATCCGAACTATCGTCCATTGCTTTGAACATCAAAAGCAACTTAATCATCCTTACCGGGGCATTTGTCTGTTCCCTGGTGTCGTATCCCTTTCGCCTGTTTTCAGATCTTTTCGTCAATGTCCGCAAAGCATTTTCCGGGGAAAAGACCGATCTGAATGCCCTCATAAAACAGATCGAAGTGTTGGCCTCAATCCGGCGGCGGGACGGAAAACTGGTACTGGATCAAAAATCCAAAAACATTGACAATCCATTCCTTAAAATGGGCATGGAAATGATTGCGGACGGATTTGACAGATATACGATTATTAAGACCCTTGAGCGCAGATATGACAATTTTCTGCAGGCCCGGCGATCCCAGGCAGACCTGATAAATACCTTTATCAAGCTGATGCCGGTTTTTGGTTTTGTGGGCACCATCATTGGTCTGATCAATGTATTGAGCCATATGGGGTCTGCAGAACTGATCGGAAAAGGCGTGGCCACAGCCCTTTTGACCACTTTTTACGGACTGCTCTATGCCAATATCATTTTTCTTCCCATTGCAAAAAAATTGGCAGAAAAAACCAAGCATGACGCCATGGAATTGTCATTGATTATTGAAGGGATTCTGGATATTGCAGAAAAAACCAATGCCAAGGCCATCGGGTATCGCTTAAGATATTGCATTGGCGATTATTTCCAGGATGACTGGACCGTGGGCAGAAAATCCCAGGCACGCCCCATGAGACTACCCCGGCTTCACCCCCACCCTAAAAAACAGGAACCCATGGCAGGCTGATATCTATGATACCCCCGAAAAACCTCATATCTGAGCTTGAAATCTCGGAATTAAAGCGGCTTCGGCTAAAACGCCAAAGCCTTCTGGAGGAATGCGAGCCCGAAGATTCGGGGCTGTGGACGATGCTGGATATCATGACCCTGATCCTGGCTTTTTTTATCATGCTCTACAGCAACCAGACCCATATGCCCCAGGCATTAAAAATCGAGCATGTTCCCACAGAGGTACACCGGCCTGTTGAGACACTTCAAACGCCGGTCAAATCCGTGAAAAAAGTTCATGAATCCGAGCTGGATCTTCTCACCATTGAAGACCGGCTACATCAGGTCATGGAAAAATCAAATATTTCAAATTACTCTGTTAAAGTCGCAAAAAACAGACTTGTTCTGACCCTGGGCGAAGACATCAGTTTTCCTTCCGGCCAAGCCAAACTGCTGGACTACATCAAGCCTGCATTAAAGGATATGGCCTCATTTTTCATAACAGAGCCCGAATACAGAATCATTGTTGCCGGCCATACGGATAACACCCCCATCCATACGGCCCAGTTCCCCTCCAACTGGGAGCTGTCCGCTGCAAGGGCCATGAGTGTTGCCAAAGTCTTAATTGACTGCCGGGTGGCCCCGGAACGGATTAATATCGAAGGATTTGGCCAGTACCGGCCCATTGGGGATAACACGCATTTTCTGGGCAGGGAAGCCAACCGGCGTGTGGAAATATCCCTGGTCAGGGAAACCGAGCAATCAAAAAAATTATAAGGAAAGATAAAAGCCACAAAAGGCCTCCCAACGTTGCATAAAAATTTTATAAAACGGTGGGAATTTATATGTTCTTGACTTCCCAAACCTGTTTCTTATATTGACGGATCTAACTGATACATCAATAATAAGGAATTTATGAAAATTACAACCAACACATTATTTGGGTAGGGGAAACATGAACAGCAGCGATAACAAGCCCCAACCCCGAATCTCCACAAGCCACACCATATTTATCGTCTCTGCCGTCCAGTTTCTGGCACCGTTCATGATGTCTGCAGTTGGTGTGGCCCTTCCCACCATTGGCCAATTTTACGGTGCCAGTGCAGTTTCTCTGGCCCTGGTGGAAATGGTCTATATGCTGGCCGTCACCTTGTTTCTTCTTCCCGTCGGCCGGTTGGCCGACATCACGGGACGAAAAAAAATATTTGTATTAGGGGTTGCCTTATTTGCCCTTGCCACGATTCTGCTGCCCTTTTCCCCGTCCATAGACATTTTCATTGCCATTCGGTTTTTCCAGGGCATTGGTGTGTCGTGTACGGTCTCCACTTCCGTGGCGATTCTCTCTTCTGTGGTGCCGAAGGAAAAACGAGGCAAAGCCATGGGCATCATTGTGGCCTTTGTCTACTTGGGGTTGTCCGCCGGTCCCACCCTGGCCGGACTCATGATCGCCTGGCTGGGCTGGCAGTGGATTTTTTTTGCTTCTGTCCCCCTTGCCATGGCTGCCATGATTTTGACCCTAACCCGGCTTAAGGGGGAATGGAAAGGCGCTGAAGGGGAATCCTTTGATTGGGTGGGCAGCCTCATTTATATGGCAGCGCTCTCCTGCCTGATCGTCGGGGTGTCCCACCTTGAAAGCCATACCTGGGCATCGGATCTGATGGTGGCAGGCATGGTCTGCATAGTTGGCTTTTTAATTTTTGAATACAGGCATCCCTCTCCCATCCTGGACATTCGCCTGCTGTTAAGCAACCGGGTTCTGGCCTTCAGCAACATTGCCACATGGATCAACTACGCCGCCTCATTCGGGCTCACATTTTTCTTTTCTTTATACCTGCAGGTGGTTAAAGGCATGTCTGCCCAGGCAACAGGTTTCGTGCTCGTTGCCCAACCGATAATTCAGGCGTTGCTTTCACCTTTATCAGGCACACTTTCAGACAAAATCTCTCCGTCCAAATTATCCACGGCCGGCATGGCCATCTGTGCAGCAGGGCTTGGGTTTTCAGCCTTTATCGGCCAGGATGCCGAAACCTGGCAGGTGCTGGGGGTGTTGGTGATCATGGGGTTTGGATTTGCTGCATTTTCCACACCCAACATGACCACGGTCATGGGATCTGTGAGATCAAGACATTACGGCATTGCCTCCAGCCTTGTGGCCACCATGCGCAGCATCGGCATGCTCACGGCCATGACCATCACCACCCTTTTGCTGAGTATGTTCATGGGTAATGCTGAAGTCAGCACGGCCACAGCCCCGGGATTTCTCAAAGCCATGCACACGGCCTTTATGATTTTTGCCCTGCTCAGTGTAGTGGGGATTATTTTCTCCATGGCCCGGGTAGAGCAGGCACCAGGCCCCAACCGGAAACGCTGATTATGTTTTTACCCACCACCCGAAAAGAACTTGACGACCGGGGCATTGACCGGCTTGACGTGATTCTTGTCACCGGCGATACATACATTGACTCCCCATTCATGGGGGCCAGCCTGATCGGCCGGGTCCTGGAATCAAAGGGATTTACCGTGGGCATCATTGCCCAGCCGGACACGGACAATGACCGAGACATCTCCCGTTTAGGCGAACCCCGGCTCTTCTGGGGCATCACCGGCGGCGCCGTGGATTCCATGGTGGCCAATTACACGGCATCAAAAAAATGGCGCAAACGAGATGACTACACGCCTGGCGGAGAAAACACCCGGCGGCCTGACCGGGCGGTTATTGTATACACCAATCTTGTGCGGCGCTTTTTTAAACCCACCGTACCCATTGTGCTGGGTGGCATTGAAGCAAGCCTTCGGCGCATTGCCCACTATGATTTCTGGTCCAATAAAATTCGACGGTCCATTTTGTTTGATTCCAAGGCAGATTATATTTTGTTCGGCATGGCCCATGCCGGTATCGTCGAACTGGCACGGGTCCTGGATAAGCGCCCGGAAACAATGCCGGCTGATACACAAGACCCTGTCACACAGATTCCGGGCTTGGGATATATCGCTAAAACCCCCAAAGGCATAACGCTGCCCGCATATGAAGCGGTCATCAAGGATAAGGACCTTTATATCCAAAGCTTTAAAACCTTTTACGACAATACAGACCCCATGCATGCCAGGCCCTTAAGTCAGGCCCATGCAGACCGGTTTCTTGTCCTGAATCCGCCAGCACATTTCAGTACCACCAAAGAGATGGACGAAATCCACGATTTGAATTTTCAGCGAAATGTTCACCCCTATTACCGGGCCTTGGGCCATGTCCAGGCCATGGACACCATCCGATTTTCCATTCCCACCCATTACGGCTGTTACGGAGAGTGTAATTTCTGCGCCATCACCGTCCACCAGGGCCGAACGGTCAGATGGCGCAGCAAAAATTCTATCATTGCCGAAGCAAAAAAAATGACCCGAGACAAAGATTTTAAAGGCTATATCTTTGACCTGGGCGGTCCCACCGCCAATATGTACGGATTTGAGTGTGAAAAAAAACTAAAAAAAGGGGCCTGTACCCATCGGCGCTGCCTGTTCCCAACCCCATGCCCGTCACTTTCTCCGGATCACGGGCCCCAGATGGATCTACTCAATGAAATCAGCCGCCTGGCGGGTGTAAAAAAGGTGTTTCTCAACTCAGGCATTCGCCATGACTTGATCCTCATGGACAAACAAAAGGGCCAGGCATACTTAAAACAGGTAACCGCCGAACATGTCTCCGGCCAGATGAAGCTTGCACCGGAACATTGTGCGCCCGGTGTACTGGCGCTTATGGGAAAACCGGGCATGGACAGCCTTGTTGCGTTCAAGCACCAATTTGACAGCATCTGCAAAACACTGAATAAAAAACAATACCTGACCTATTACCTAATCGCGGCTCACCCCGGGTGTACCGTAAGGGAAATGAATGAACTTAAGGCATTTACCCAAAACGAACTTCACATCACACCGGAACAGGTCCAGATTTTCACACCCACACCATCCACCTTTTCCACCCTGATGTATTATACCGGCATTGACCCCTTTGCCATGGTGCCCGTATTTGTGGAAAAAGATCCCCGGGCAAAGGAGAGACAAAAACAAATCGTCACCCGGAAAACAAAACGTCGGGCCCCCACCCCACCCCGACAAAACCGGAATCAGGACAAAGTTTCCCGGCAGGGCAAAAAGCTTCGCCGTCGAAAAAAATAACACCTTTCTTAATTAATGAGCCAAAAAACGGATTCATTGTCCGATAACCGTCCCTGACACCCTGCAGTAACCACCTTCAAAAAAGCCGATCAGTCGGGCGTACCTGGAGCATTAAGCCTTTGCGCCCAAATCCTGCCGGTAGCCAGATAAAACACCACGGACGCCAGGAGAAGATATCCAAACATATGGATATTTTTAGTTTTCAGAATATAGGCTAAAACCACAATGATGGTCGCAGAAATCAGGAAAAAAATGGGTTTGGGGATCTGTTTGAGAATCACCCGGCCCAAATGGGCAAATCGAATGTTGCTGACCATCAGGGCTGTGGAAATCGCGGTGAAAAACCAAAGCAGCATGGGGCCGGATATGAGAGATGCACCCAAAACAATCAGGGCACCGGCAGGACTTGGAAATCCGTTGAAAATACCGGCTGGCAGGTCTGTGCGCCCCTTGTCCTTGGTAACAAACCGCACCAGACGATAGGCCACCCCTACCACATAAATCACGGCAAAAAACAGCGCAAAGTTACCACCTCTGACGATTACCATATATGCCGGGGCAAGGCCGAAGCTGACAAAGTCAGCTATATCGTCCAGCCAGGGGCCGTACTTGGTGCCCCCGTGCTTGAGGGCCATACGCCCGTCAAACAAGTCAAAAAGCTGACCCATGATGATCACGCAGATGGCCCAGGCATAACAGTGATGATAGGTTAAAATCAGGCTGGAGACACCACACATGAAATTGAGCATGGACAGAATATCGGCATACAACCGATTGGGAATAAACTTGAAAATCATGGATGCCGCAGAAAGAACAATACAGGCCCCAAGCACCCCGTTACCAATGTTCAGCATCCCGGGCCGGGCATCCATCAGGGCACACAGAATCACCAGGCCAAAACAAATAATGGCCTTGATTTTCCCAAAGTTATTGGCCGCCCCGGACACCTTGAGCCAGGCCAGCATTCTGCGGGCAAAAAATTGGCCAATCAGTTCAATCGCCACAAGGATCCAGATCAGTTTAGGAGAAAGGATTGTCAGTCCGGTGGCTGAATCAGCCGTATATGCAAATCCGACCAGGGGAGGCAGATAAGTGAATTTGTCGCACATGGGGTCCAGCCATTCTCCCAGGCGGGACACCAGATTGCAGCCCCGGGCGACAACGCCGTCAACCCCGTCAAGGATCGCAGCGAATGTAAAAATAAAAATGGACAAAGATTGATAGGGCGAATAAAAATAGAGAAAGAACCCTAAAAAAGCAAGACCTGTACGCCAGTAGCAGATGGCGTTGGGATGCATCAACCACAAATGGGATTCAACAAACTGCTTGACGGATGCCTTTCTTTTCAGGCTGTGGGAAAACCAGAAAAAAAACAGGGTGCCAAAGGCACCGGATGCCACGATTACCAAAATTCGTTCCATGATTCGGCCTTAATATCAGTTAAAAAATTGCGTGTGAGATATCATTGCGGTGCAATTTATCATCTTCACCCTATCCTGGGAATAAAAAAGACGGTTAATCTCCAATAAAATCCACAGAAGGTAAGGGAAAGCAGGAGTGTCTATTCTTTGCGCCCCCTGATTTTTAACTTTGGCTTTTGCAAAATATTAGTGGTAATGTTAAAGAAACAAAAGCGGTTTATAGCCGGTTGAGACATTGAGAGCTTAAGAATCCGTCATGGGAAAAATCACAGAGACTCATCAGATATTCAAAATTGCAGGACAGGCCTTTTTACTGAACCTGCTTTTAACAATCATAAAGGTGCCTCTTGCCATTTTTACCGGCAGCTTAGCCATTACAGCCAGTGCCATTGATTCCGGAACAGATGCCGTGGCATCTTTGTTCATTTATGGTGGCGTCAGACTGTCAACCCGTAAATCCCGTTCCTTTCCCCTTGGGCTTTACAAACTGGAAAATGTAGCGTCCGTAGCCATTTCCCTTTTTATTTTCATTGCCGGATATGAAATCGTTAAACAGATTCTTTCTTCCAGTGACAGCATACCGCAGATCACCCCGATTTCCATTTTTCTTCTGGCCGGCAGTAGTCTTTCAATATTCGGGTTTGGACAATATGCCCTCCACGTCGGAAAAAAAACCCAATCTCCGGTCCTGATCGCTGAAGGCCGCCATCGCCAGGTGGATTTCCTATCATCCATTGTGGTCCTGGTATCTGTCCTGTTCAGCTATTTTGATCTGCAGACCGACGTTATGGGAATCTCCATTGACCGGCTTGGCGCAGCATTGATTCTTCTTTTCATTGCAAAAGCCGGATGGGAGCTTTTGTCGGATGGCATGCGGGTCCTTCTGGATGCATCCATTGATTTTCCCACCCTGGACAAAATACACAGCCTGATCTATCAAGAACCTGCTGTGGATGAGATCAAATCCCTTATTGGGCGCAACGCCGGGCGGTATCGGTTTATCCAGGCTGCCATCACCTTAAATGTCAGCGATCTTGAAGTGGCACACAAGATCAGTGAGGCAATTGAAAACCGGATTTTAACTCAGATTCCTAATATCGAAAAAATAACAATTCATTATGAACCCAAAGTTCGTACCCATGATATTCTGGCATTGCCCCTGTCGGATAAAAGCGGACAGATCAGCTCCCACTTCGGAGAAGCCCCCTATTTTGCAATACTTTCCCTTCACAGAGATAATCATACCATTGATGCAAAAAAGATCACGGAGAATCCTCATTGCACAGTTTCCACGGCAAAGGGACTGCGTGTGGCAGAGTGGCTGGTTGAGCAAAAAATCACCCATGTGGGAATCAAAGAGGATGTTTTACACAAAGGCCCGGGATATGTGCTGTCCAGTGCAGGGATAAAAATAAGGCGGATTTCATCCAAAAACCTGAGTGATGCGGTGCGGGAGATAATGATGCCGGAAAATAGTGATACCGGGATGGAGGAATTATGAGGCGGATGGTAAAACTTGATGGGATCGTTTGGAGCTATTTCGTTGTGGGCTGAGCCTGGGTGTTGATAGGCCAGGTCAGCCCATGGCTGTTTATAAGAAAGTTCCAATAAGTTACTGAATTACTTTCATGCTTTGTTGTGGGTTGAGCCTCGGTATTGATAGGCCAAGTCAGCCCATGGCTGTTATATGGAACGACCGGCTTCTTCAGCCTCGGCAACACAAAACATTAAATGCCTGGGTGTTTTGGCATCTCCGATCATATGAAATTTTGCCCGGCTTTGTTTCTCCAAGTGCCTGGCATCCCTGACGGGCTGATGTTTTTCCGAAATAACCACCGTATCAAACCCCTCAAGGGTTACGGGTTCTCCCTTGGTTGCAAAGCTTACGCCATCATCGGTAAAGGATTTAACTGCCACCCTCTTATATAAAATGACACCGCAGGCCGTCAAACGTTCCCGCAGATAATACCGGTCATTGGAGGACATCTCTTCGGCAAAACTTTTTTTGCGGTTCAGGACCACCA
The DNA here is from genome assembly GCF_004319545.1 of Desulfobacter hydrogenophilus. Taxonomy (NCBI): domain Bacteria; kingdom Pseudomonadati; phylum Thermodesulfobacteriota; class Desulfobacteria; order Desulfobacterales; family Desulfobacteraceae; genus Desulfobacter; species Desulfobacter hydrogenophilus. The sequence goes on from NZ_CP036313.1 coordinate 922,263, forward strand.
CCTCTTTTCCCATATCTCCCAGTTTATGGGCAGTGATCAGCCCGGTGAATCCGCCGCCGAGCACAATCACCCGGTCACCGGCGGCCTGGGCATCGGTGAAGACATCCACACTGGTGAGAAGCGTCATCTTGCTTTTAAACAGCCCTTTGATCACTGGCATATCCGGCATGGAGCCCGTGGCCAGGATCACATGATCAGGATCAAAGGAGGCCAGAATTTGGGAAGACAACGGGGTGTTGTAATCCACAGCCACACCAAGACGCTCAAGTTCGTTTCTAAAAAAGCGCAAAATATCGCCCAATTCCCCCCTGCCGGGTGCCGTGGCAGCCAGCGCCAGAAGCCCGCCCTGACCTGGACCTTTTTCTAATATTTTGACCTGATGCCCTCTTTGGGCAAACATCCTTGCGGCAGCAAGCCCGGAAGGCCCGGCCCCGGCCACAAGAATTTTCTGACTTTTTGCCGACGCCTTTTCTTCGGCCAGTTTAAATTCCCGGCCCACATCGGGGTTGACCACACAGGAACCTGGCTCCTTGGCCAGCACGGCATGGATACACCCCAGACAGCACCCCACACAGGGCCGGATGAGTGAGGCATTTCCGGATTTGGCCTTATTCGGATATTCCGGATCTGCAATAATGGAACGCCCCAGTGCCACCATATCTGCTTTTCCATCTCTGATGGCGGCATTGGCCATGGCCGGATCCTTGATCCGACCGACGGTGATGACAGGCACATTGACCACCTGCTTGACCGCCTCGGCCATATAAATGAAACACCCTTGGGGTGTATACATGGACGGAATAGTCAACTCTGTGGAGCCATAAACACCACCGGACACATGGATATACGCCACCCCGGCCTGCTCCAAAAGTGGAGAGATACGCAGGGTATCTTTAAGTTCCCATCCGTCTTTAATATAATCGTTGCCATTGATACGGATGCCCACGGGATAGTCCGCACCTGCGATATTCTTTACCGCGTCAATCACCTCAAACAGAAACCGGGTGCGATTCTCAAAACTGCCGCCGTATTCATCGGTGCGGATATTGGAATTGGGTGCCAGGAACTGGTTGATCAGGTATCCATGGGCCCCGTGCAGTTCAATGAAATCAAACCCGGCCTCTCTGCAACGCCGGGCTGCCTGCCCAAAACAGTCTGCAAGCGATTTTATCTCCTCTATTTCCAGGGCACGAACTTCTCCCTTAACCACGGCAGGCGCCGGGATAGCCGAAGGTGCCACTTTTTCGGGCAAATAGGACTGACGGCCTCCGTGCAGCAACTGAACCCCGAAACAGACATCATATTCCTTAATCCGATTAACCATTCTTTTCAGGGCCGGAATACATGAGTCCTCATACATCTGGGGAAGCTCAGGCAGTTCCTGGCCGCTGGGGTGAATCCCGCCACCGCCCACAAGCATCATGCCGACACCGCCTCTGGCCCGGGTCGCAAAGTATTCCGTAAGCTGGTCTGTTACATGACAATTTTCATCCACACCAAAATTAATACTCATGGCCGACATGAGCAACCGATTCTTCACTTCCATGTGTTGGATTTGGATGGGACTGAAAAGATCTGACAGCATAAGCACACTCCTATCATTGAGACGGTTAAGATATGGCCTTTATTTAATGTCAGACATTTAGATTCAAAACAAGAGAATTTATAACAATAACAGCCGGGGGCTGAGCCGGCTTATCATTGGGCTAATTTAATTTTTACAATATCACCTTTTTTGTTTACATAGGCAACCCCTTGACTGAGGGGTTTTCCTGAAGAAATTTCAACGATAACGATTTCCTTTTCATCCAATACGTTCGCTGACAATTCTTGTTTGGACGTAACCTTTTCTGAAGCATCTTTGGACAAAGAATCGGTTTTTTGATTTGATGACCCGGGTTTACCTTTAGTATTTCCTTTTTCGTCGGACAGCTGGTAGCGCATCTTATTTCTATCGGAAATAAGCTTACCGACACCGGAATAACTATCGTCCTCGCTTTCACAGGAGGTTACGACAGCCATGAAAAAAAAAACCAAAAAAATCAGAAAAAAACGCATTTAGCAATCCTACATTTTGGCCTAATTAAGGACCTAATTTAAGCCTATTGGGCTGCTTCCACGGTAAAACGGCGGTTCAGTCTCATAGTTGAAAACAGGCCGTGAATATCCTGTTCAACATTAATAACCTTTAACTGACGATTGACCTGACTCAGGGAATTGTAAACGGCAATAATCACGCCAATCCCAACGGAATCCACCATGCTCACACCCTCAAGATCAATCACCAAGGTACCCTGGGAGGAATTGACAGCAGAAAGCAGTTCCCCCTTAAAGGCTTCAGCCATGGACGCAACGACATCTTCACCGGGCTTAATAATAGTCTGGTCCGCACTATTGACGATTTCACTCATTTTTCTCTCCTTTTATAATGACGGGTTGAATTAAGTTTATATATTAACTTAAAACCTATTTTTGTTCAAATCCAAAAATCATCTTCAAATTTAAAAACGGCAAAATATTCACATCTATTTTCCCCTTGAATTTAAATTAAAAACCACGTATATAGTAAAACTTCCCGGCTGATCAAGTCGGGCGGATAATTCTGATCGGTCGCCTCGTAACAGCAGGCCATGAACCTCGTCAGATCCGGAAGGAAGCAGCGATAAGTGATCCCTTCTGTGTCGTGGATCGATCCCGGTCACGCAATTATCCGCTCGATTTGTTCAGTCGGGTTTTCTTTTTTACCTCCCTTTTATATCTTGACATGTTTTCAAACAGACTTATTTTTCAGCCATAATTTATTTATTTAATTAATTTTTAAACACTTAAATATAAGGGATTTTGGAGCAAAAACATTGGTACTCAAAGAGAATAAAAAAAAAGCTGACGGGAAAGAGGAGAAAACCGATTCCCTGAATACTCCTGAGACAGACGAGCAAAAAAATTCCGATGAAGGAAACAGCCCGGAAGACAAGGATGATCACAAAGGGGTTGAAGATCAATTAAATGAGCAAAAAGACAAAGTGCTCAGATTATCTGCGGAATTTGAGAATTTCAAAAAGCGAAAGCAAAGAGAAATTGATGAGTTCAAGAAATTTGCCAATGAAACGGTTTTCAGACAGCTTCTTTCTGTGGTGGATAATCTTGAAAGGGCCATTGACTCGGCCACAGATGCAGTGGAGGAAACCAGTCTGCTTGAAGGCGTAAAACTGACACACAAAGAGATCCTCAAGCTGTTTGAATCCTTCAACGTAAAGCGGATTGAGGCAGACAATCAGCCCTTTGACCCCAATTTTCATCAAGCGGTCACCCATGCACAGGATAATGATGTGCCGGACAATACTGTCACCAATGTCCTGCAAAAAGGATATCTGCTTCATGACAGACTGCTTAGGCCGGCCATGGTAGTTGTCTCAAAAAAAGTTGAAGAACAGGCCCAAGAAATTACTAAGGAAGATTAAAAATATTTAGAAAGGAATTGTTATGGGTAAAATTATTGGAATCGACCTTGGCACAACCAATTCATGTGTCGCGGTTATGGAACCCGGTGGAGAGGCAAAAATTATTACCAATGCCGAAGGTGGCAGAACAACACCGTCCATTGTGGCGGTCACGGAAAGCGGAGAGCGCATTGTCGGCCAGACAGCCAAGCGCCAAGCCGTAACAAACCCTGAAAATACAATTTTCGGTGTAAAACGTCTCATTGGCAGGAAATTCAACTCAAAGGAAATCCAGACTGATATTCCCATACTGCCATATATAATAGAGGCAGCCGCCAACGGCGATACCCGGATCAACATCAGGGGCAAGCAGTACAGCCCTGCCGAAGTTTCCTCGTTTATTCTTGGCAATATCAAGAAAACTGCCGAGGATTACCTTGGAGAACCCGTTACCGAAGCCGTTATTACGGTTCCGGCCTACTTTAACGACAGCCAGCGCCAAGCCACCAAGGATGCCGGTAAAATTGCAGGCCTGGAAGTCAAACGTATCATTAATGAACCCACAGCCGCTTCCCTGGCCTATGGTCTAGATAAAAAAGGCGAGGAAAAGATCGCTGTTTTCGACCTTGGCGGTGGTACATTTGACGTCTCTGTTCTTGAAATCGGTGACGGCGTTTTTGAAGTCAAATCTACCCACGGTGATACGCACCTGGGCGGCGAAGATTTTGACCTGCGTATCATTGACCATCTGGCAAACGAATTTAAAAAAGACCAGGGCATTGACTTGCGTAGTGATAAAATGGCTTTACAGCGTCTCAAAGAGGCGGCTGAAAAGGCAAAAATGGAGCTGTCAACATCCACGGAAACCACCATCAACCTGCCCTTTATTACAGCGGACGCATCCGGCCCCAAGCACCTGGACATTAAACTGAGCAGAGCGAAACTGGAGTCCCTTGTGGCTGACCTTTTAGACAAACTGGAAATCCCTTGTACAACAGCGCTGAAAGACGCACACATGAAACCCGGCGATGTGGATGAGGTTGTTCTGGTTGGCGGCATGACCCGTATGCCTGCGGTTCAGGAACGTGTTGAAAAAATCTTTGGCAAAAAACCCCATAAGGGTGTAAACCCGGATGAGGTAGTTGCCATGGGTGCAGCAGTCCAGGCAGGCGTACTCCAGGGTGATGTGAACGACGTGCTCCTGCTGGATGTCACCCCCCTTTCCCTGGGTATTGAGACCCTTGGCGGCGTGATGACCCGACTGATCGAAAAGAACACGACCGTTCCCACCAAAAAGAGCCAGGTATTCTCCACGGCCGCCGACAACCAGCCGGCCGTATCCATTCACGTGCTCCAGGGCGAACGCCAGATGTCAGCAGACAACAAGACTTTAGGTCAGTTTGAGCTGTCCGACATTCCCCCTGCACCCAGGGGTGTTCCCCAGATTGAGGTAACCTTTGACATTGATGCCAACGGAATTGTTCACGTATCCGCCAAGGACAAGGCCACAGGCAAGGAACAGTCCATCCAGATCACCGCAGCATCCGGCTTAAGTGAAGATGAAATCCAGCGCATGGTGAAAGACGCTGAGATGCACGCCGAAGATGACAAGAAAAAACGTGAACTGGTGGATACCAAAAACCAGGCAGAGGCCCTGGTGGACCAGACCGAAAAGACCCTGAAAGAACATGGGGACAAAGTAGATGAAGCCACCAAAAAATCCATTGAGGATGCCGCCCAGGCCCTGAAACAGGCTAAAGACTCCGACAACCTTGAGGACATTAAGGCTAAAATCGAAACCCTGTCCCAGGCCTCCCACAAGCTGGCCGAAGTGATGTACCAGCAGGCACAGGCAGACAGCCAGGCCGACGGTGCTGATGCCGGTGCTGGTCCTGCCAAAGACGATGATGACGTCGTTGATGCGGATTTCGAAGAGGTCAAAAAAGATAAATAACAACCGTTGTACGAACCCGCCCTGAATTATAATGTTTTGATTCAGGGCGGGAATTTGATGTTGAATATAATCCTGCCGTGATCTATATTGCCCGGCAGGATTTTTATTAGCATTTTAAAAAAATATTTTGACTTGATTACTGCGTTAAATAAAAAATTAGAATAAAAAAACTTTAACATGATCATCACTGATATCCTCCGGCAGAACAACGCACGTTACCCGGAAAAAGAAGCGTTAATTGAACGAATCCCGGCCACGGGCCAGCGCACACAGATCACCTGGTCCGACTTTTACCGACAAAGCGTTCAAACAGCCAATGCCCTGCACGCAAAAGGCATTAAAAAGGGCGATACAGTGGTTCAGCTTATGACCAATTGCCTGGCATGGCTGCCCATTTATTTCGGGGTACTATATACCGGGGCTTGGATCGTTCCCTTGAATTTCAGGTTTGAATCAGAAAAAATCCGTTTGTGCACCGTAACAGCAGAAGCCAAGGTTTTTATTTTTGGCCCGGAATTTGTGGAGCGCATAGAAGAAAGCAGGCAGGATTTATCCCAATTTGTGAAATTGTGGATATATACAGGACCGGAAAATGATTGTCCGGACTGGGCCTGTTCTTTCAACCAATTTATATGTGATGCAGACGGGCTCACCCCTCCGGATGTAGAACTAACCCCTGAAGACAATGCCGCCCTGTATTTCACCTCCGGCACCACAGGTACCCCCAAAGCGGTTTTGCACACCCACAGGGCGCTGATGCATGCATGTGAGGTAGAAAATGATCACCACAGCCAAACCCATGATGACGTATTCCTGTGCATCCCGCCCCTTTACCACACCGGTGCTAAAATGCACTGGATGGGCTCTTTTCTGGTAGGGGGAAAATGCGTTCTACTCAACGGTGTCAAGTCGGAATGGATCATTGAAGCAATATCCGAAGAAAAATGCACCATTGTGTGGCTGCTGGTACCCTGGGCCCATGATATTCTCATTGCCATTGACGATGGCCGAATCAAGCCCACCGACTACAACCTTTCCCAGTGGCGCCTCATGCACATCGGAGCCCAGCCCGTGCCCCCAAGCCTGATTCAGAACTGGCGCAAACATTTCCCGGGCCAGGATTACGACACCAATTACGGATTGACCGAATCCTCAGGTCCCGGCTGTGTCCATTTAGGGGTGGCAAACGCGGACCGAATCGGCCCCATCGGCCGTCCCGGATACGGTTGGCAAGCCCGGATTGTGGACAAGCAGGGCAGCCAGCTGCCCTTTGGTGAAACCGGTGAACTTATTGTTAAAGGCCCCGGGATGATGAAAGAATATTACAAAAATCCCGAAGCCACAGCCAAAACCATAAAAAACGGATGGCTGTTTACAGGGGACATGGCCAGGTACGACAAGGACGGGTTCATTTGGCTTGTGGACCGCAAAAAGGACGTAATCATCTATGGTGGGGAAAATATTTTTCCTGTGGAAATTGAAAATTTCTTTCTCAAACATGAAAAAATCCGAGATATTGCGGTGATCGGTGTGCCTGACGAGCGTTTAGGGGAAATTCCTGCCGGCATTATCAGCCCTAAGCCCAATACCATGATGTGCGAACAGGATATTCTTGATTTCCAAAGCAAACTTCCCAGGTACAAGCAACTGAAAAAAATATTTTTCGGTGATGTACCCAGAAACCCCACGGGTAAAATAGAAAAACCTAAACTGCGAAGACTTTATGCCGAAGACAAACGCAAAGCCATGGAAATTCTGCTCAAATAGCAGCCATGGGCTGATCTGGTTTATTTGCACCTATATTTACCCCAGACCAAAACATGAAAGTAATTAAACAACTTATTGGAACTTTCATATAAAAAGAGAAATAAAATGACATTGGTCAGACATTTTACCACATGGGCAATGCTCCTTATCTGCATGATGCTGATAGCTTTGCCCTGCAATGCCGCCCAGTCCCTTGATAACGATACCGCCAAAATTGTCTCAGGTATTGAAAAAAAATACGCCAACAAAAGCTTCACTGCCGATTTTGAACAGGCCTCCCGTCTGACCGCTCTGGATGTGACTGAAATTGCCAAAGGCAAGGCGTGGTTCAGCCACCCGGGGAAAATGAAATGGGCATATGAAAATTCAGACAACCATGAGATCATCACCAATGGAAAAGAACTGTGGATCTACCGTCCCCAAGAAAACCAGGTGATGATTGGAGATGCCGCCCCATTCTTCCAATCGGGCTCCGGTGGCGCATTTCTGGCCGATATTCGTAAAATCAGGGAAGAGTTCACCATTGAACCGGGCAGATCGGGCGAAAATTTTGCACAACTTGAGCTGACGCCTAAAAAGGAAACGCCGGAGCTTGCAAAAATACGTATCACAGTGGATCTTCCAGGGTATGAAATTTCTGTCGTGGAAACCGAAAATATTTACGGAGATACCACAAAATTCATATTTACCAATATCCAGTTCAGTACATTTGACGAACAGATATTTGAACTTACCCCCCCGCCGGGGACTGAAATTATAGAAATGGACTGATGACGACTACACATTCGACACCCCACCAGAAAATCCGGGATTTGGCCAAAGCAAAAAAGGCCATTATTCTGGCCCATAATTACCAATCTGCCCAAATCCAGGACGTGGCGGATCTGTGCGGCGATTCCCTTGAAATGAGCATAAAGGCAGCAGCCACGGATGCAGAAATTATTGTTTGCTGCGGGGTGCGCTTTATGGCTGAAACGGCAGCCATCCTGTGCCCGGACAAAATTGTGCTCATGCCCAATCCTGATGCCGGGTGTCCCATGGCAAATATGGTTACCCCCGAAGCCTTGCTCAAACGCAAGGAAGAGCTTGGCGGCATTCCTGTCATTACCTATGTCAACTCATCTGCTGCAGTCAAGGCAGTCTCTGATATCTGCTGCACCTCCGCCAACGTGGTCCAAGTGGTGAACGCCTTAAAGGAAGATGAAGTCCTCATGACACCGGACCGCAACCTGGCCCGGTATGCAGCGGCCCATACCGATAAAAAAGTTCATTTGTGGGATGGATACTGCCCCTTTCACAACGATTTAAGTGTTGAAGCGGTCAAAGCATCGAAAGCCGCCCACCCCAAAGCCTTGTTTGTAGCCCACCCGGAGTGCACCCCAGAGGTGCTTGAACTTGCCGACAGCATCCAGTCCACGTCAGGAATGATCCGGTTTGTCGGTGAAAGTTCTGCCGACCAGTTTATCATAGGCACGGAAATAGGCTTGCTCCACCCTATTTCAAAGGCATATCCGGAAAAGACCTTTTTTCCCGTATCAGATCAACTGGTCTGCGCAGACATGAAGAAAACCCAATTGCAGGACATTTGGGATTGTCTTGAAAACATGTCAGGACGGGTGGTTATTGAAGAAACGATCCGCATCAAAGCCATGGATGCTGTTAAAAAAATGATTAATACCAAATAGCCTATTGGGCCTTTGCTGCAACAAAGTAGGTGGGCCACCAAAAGGCAAGCTATTTCGTTCAAGTTATTTCATCTACGGTCCTTAATACGAAATCATTGACCGTTGTCCTTTTTATATTGGGATATGAATTTCTCCAGATAGCTTGCAAACGCACTGCGATTCTTTGCAGTTAATGGCGGCGGGCCACCTGTATCGATACCACCGGCCCGCAAGGATTCCTTAAATTCTCTCATGTGAAGGCAGCCCTTGATGCTGTCTGAAGAATATAATTCACCACGGGGACTGAGCGCATGACCGCCCTTCTCCAACACCTGAGCGGCCAAAGGAATATCGCTTGTGATGACAAGGTCTCCAACTTCAAGTCTTTTCACAATCTCATTGTCGGCAACGTCAAAACCAGGAGCAACTTGTAATAAATTAATCCATTTCAATCGCGGGATGTGCATGGATTGATTGGCAACCAGCGTTAATGGCAATCGTGTGCGCTGGGATGCTTTAAACAGAATATTTTTAATCACCGCTGGGCATGCATCGGCATCTACCCATATTTTCATCTCATACCCCATTTTGATAATTTGACATCTTATTTTATAAATTCATAATTTTCGTGTACTGATTCTTGCGATTCAATGACGAAGTGGGTGCTACCCTCCGGCCTTTATGGCTGTATATCCAAGCGACCTAAGGTGCTCAGTCAACAAGTCCCGGTGATCGCCTTGAATTTCGACGACCCCGTTTTTTACCGTACCGCCAGTACCACACATTTGTTTTAGTTTTTTAGCGAGCTCTTTTAAAGGTGCGCTTTCAAGCGGAAGGCCGCTAATGAGGGTCACGCCCTTTCCTTTTCTTCCCTTGGTAGATCTTTCCACACGGATCTTCCCATCACCTTTGGGGCTTGGGTGTGCTTTCTTTTTTTTGCAAATACACTTAGCGTTCTGTTGTCCGCAGGACGGGCATATCCTGCCTGATTCAGTGGAATAAACAAGTCTGCTGTCAGCATCTCTATTTTTCAATTTTAAGTATTCCTTTTTGGGTCCCCAGAGTCAGAAAGGAAATTTTTATCCGGTCACCGTTTTTTTTACTTTTCCCACAGGGGCCAGGTATATTGAAAATTCCTCTTCACCATCAAGACCAAGCAATTCATCCAATTCTTCCTGGTCATAAGCTGCGATCGCACAGGTCCCGGCATCAATAGTTTCACAGGCAAGGTAGAGATTCTGGCAAACATGCCCTGCATCCAGCGCAATGACCTTATGAGCTGCCGCCCCATACCGCCATTCCATTCTATACGGTATGGCAGACCAGATGAACGTAACGGCGGATTTACCCGGGTAAGATTGGTTAAGGGAAGCAATGATCATTTTTTCTGACAGCAGATCATCCTCGAATTCAAATACGAGTTGATGGGAAAGGGGTAAATATCTGTAAACGCCGGGTTCAATATCATCCACTTTAAAAATGGCAAGATAGGTTTCAAAAGCATGGCGACAGCCGGCAGAAGGTACATTCCTGTATGCATGGCCCTGGAATCTTTTCCCCCTGACACCCTGGGTACACCACAACAGGTATGCCAGTTCTTCCAATGACAGGCTTTGATTCAGATAGACCCGGCGGCTTTTTCTGTTGCCTATGGCATGTGTGAGATCTGTCTTGGGAATTCCATTCCATTCATCAGGACCGGGAAGATCTATTAAGGTTGCGTTCTCAGGGTATGATTTTTCAATGGGCGGGACTGGAACACCCTGGTTTTGGTCGGTAAATTGGAAAGCAATTGTTTTACGGATACTATCTTTGAGAAAGTATCGATACTTTTTGAGCTTATCATCTTTCATGATTTCCTCCGGAAAAATTGGTTTTAATCTGATGTACCTACCGATTTATCCATAGCTTACAGTATCCGTTCCTAATTTCATATTTAAACATAATGATTTTTGGGCAGACCAATTTATTTATAAAGCACCTCGCCAGAGGAGAAAAACTCAGGATGGTGGATAATTCGGGGAACATATAAAATTTTAAAAAATCAGTAACGTGTCCCCCCGAATTTCAACTGGGATGCACTGATGGAGAAAGTTACTCAGCTAAAGGAGGAAGGTGTTAGCCTTACTGATGAAATCGCTATTGCTGCTGCGAAAAGAGCAAAAAAAAAGGAAGCTTTCAGCAAACTGAAGACAGAAAAAAAGAAACCTGAAGCAAAATTATAAGAAAAGAAAGAATCCCAAGAGGGAGGTATCGGGATTCTTTTTTTGCAGCAAGAAAAATAGTGGACAGTCTATAATAATGGTCTACGCCTAACCCGAAATCAGTATAGTGAAATTACATTGCGAGACTCTTTACAGCTTAGAGCAGACTCTTTTTTGCCTCATCAAGGTTGAAACCATAGGTTTCTGTAACAAAGTCGAGATCCTTATCACCTCGGCCACTGAGATTGACCAGAATGGAACCATGCCCCATTTCTTTGGCAAGCTTCATAGAATAAGCCACTGCATGGGCACTCTCCAGAGCTGGGATAATGCCTTCAACCCGACCGAGGGTGTAGAAACCATCGAGGGCTTCGATATCATTGGCAATTTCATAGCTGATACGACCATCATCTTTCATCAGGCTATGCTCAGGCCCAACCCCTGGGTAATCAAGGCCGCTGGCAATGGAGTAGACTGCAGCTGGCTCGCCTTTCTCGTCCTGGAGCAGGTAACATTTAAAGCCATGAATAATTCCAGGCTTGCCAAAGGCTGCTGTGGCGGCATGGTCACCAAGGTTAAGAGAGCGACCACCGGGTTCAACCCCAACCAGCTTAACCGGATCGTTGATAAAGCCTGAGAAAATACCCATGGCGTTAGAACCACCGCCGACACAGGCACAAACAACATCCGGTAGTTCCCCGGTCATATCAAGGAACTGTTCTCTGGACTCGATTCCCACCACAGCCTGAAAATCTCTGACCATCATGGGGAAGGGGTGAGGGCCTACCACCGAACCAATACAGTAGATCGAGGTGATGGGATCCCTTAAATAGGCCTGAAAAGCTGAATCAACAGCTTCTTTCAGGGTTTTAAGACCAAAGGAGACAGGAACCACAGTGGCACCAAGCAGTTTCATCCGAATTACATTGGGTGCTTCTTTGACTATATCTACTTCACCCATATGGATTTCACACTTTATCCCAAAATAGGCAGCAGCTGTTGCCATGGCAACCCCATGCTGACCTGCACCTGTTTCGGCGATAAGCTTTTTTTTGCCCAGATATTTGGCCAAGAGAGCCTCTCCCATACAATGGTTGAGCTTATGGGCACCGGTATGATTGAGATCTTCACGTTTGAGATAGATTTGAGCGCCACCACAGAGCTGTGAAAGACGGTCTGCATGAAATACCGGAGTTGGGCGCCCCTGGTAGTGTTTACGGATAGAACGAAGTTCTTCTATAAATTTATGGGTTTTACAGATATGCAAATATGCGTCGGTAATTTTATCCATCTCCACCTGCAGTTCCGGTGGGATATAGGAGCCGCCATAGTCGCCAAAGTGTCCAGTTGAATCGGGGTACTGATTGGGATAACGGGAGTAATTTTTTGTCATGGTATGCCCTTTATTGCTGAGGGTTAGGAAGGATAGGAACTTCCTTTTTTTCAAGCACGGTATAACAAAGAATAAAAAGATTATCAAGCGTCTGGGATATGGCACCAACTGAGCACGACCCCCGAAACGCGACATGAGCCTTCTTTTTTTGTTTGTCTCTGACAGGACTACCGGCCATGATTGCTTCCACAGGGGCTATACAATAATTTGAGTGCGGATCTGTTGCATATGACTACCAAACGAATAATTCAAGACACTTAGACCTACAAAGTTAGTAAAAAACACCGAGATTGTCCGAGATAACGACCAGCCGTACTGATATGTGCCATTCCGGTTCAGTTTTTCATCGATTAGACGAAAAAAAGCTGGACAGGTAGCCATATATCCATTATGTAAGAATAGACAGAAAGGAGTATGGCCATGCCGACACTTATAAAACAACACAGATTCTGCGGAAGAAACTTTTCAACGGACGAGCTGCTAATGATTCGGGACGTTGTGGGCATTTGCGGCGGCATCAGTCGTAATGAGCTGGCTCACACAGTATGTGAACTCCTGGACTGGAAGCGGCCCAGAGGCGGATTAAAGGCCCGGGAGTGTAATGATTTTCTGGAACGTTTGGAAAACAAAGGTATCCTTGAACTTCCTGAAAAAAGACAGACCGGCCATTGCGGTCCTCAAAAATGCAAGAAAGAGATAACTGATAACGAACCGTACAGCAGGCTTTCCGGGAGCGTGGAGGAATTCGCTCCCCTGGATTTAGAGCGTGTTCAAAGCCGGAAACAGCGCGACCTTTTTAAAGATTTTCTAAGCCGTTACCATTACCTGGGTTATGCTATGCCCTTTGGGGCAAGGATCCAGTATCTGGTTTATGTGACCAGGCCTAGTCGTGAAGTGGTGGGCTGCATTCAATTTTCCAGCCCGGCCTGGCGAATGAAGGCAAGGGATCAATGGATCGGCTGGGACGATGAAAGGCGTGGTGAGGCCCTGCAGCAGGTGGTTAACAACAGCCGGTTTCTGGTACTGGCCAAAATCCGCAACCTGGCAAGCAGCATGCTATCCGCATCCCTTGAGCATCTTCGATGTGACTGGGAAGAGCAGTACGGGGTTATTCCCCTTCTTCTGGAAACCCTGGTAGACCAAAAGCTGTATCATGGAGGATGTTACCGGGCTGCCAACTGGATCGAATTGGGCAGGACCAGCGGGCGAGGGCGAATGGACAAAGCCAACAAGCGCCATGGAAAAGCGGTGAAAACCATCCTGGTTTATCCGCTTATAAAAAACGCCCGGCGCCGCCTTAAAGAGGGGAGGTAAAGCTATGGATGCAGCCCCGGCACAATTAGTGAACTCGTTCTGGATGTAGACGGTATCAGACGCACTGAACGTCCGGGCCAGGAGCGCGAAATCGAAACAGTATTCGGAAGGGTTAGCTTGAGCCGTATGGGATATGCAGAGAAAGGGCGCAGAAGTCTTCATCCCCTGGATGGAGAACTCAATCTTCCTCCTGATCTTTATTCCCTTGAGCTCCAGCATAGGGTGGCGGAAGAGGCAGCCAAGAACTCCTTTGAAGAGGTTGTGGCAACCATAGACAAAACCACCGGAGGCCATGTCTCTAAGCGCCAGGCCGAAAAAGTTGCCAAACGGTCGGCCCGTGATTTTGATGCGTTTTCTCAGATGCGTCAATGCCATGCATCCGAAGAAAAGACTACGGGTACGGGATCCATCCTGACAATCACCGCTGACGGGAAAGGCGTGGTGCTGCACGAGAAAGATCTCAGGGAACAAACCCGTAAAGCGGCAGAAAAACGTCGACAAAAGAAGGGTAAGCGACTTTCCAAGGGAGAGAAAAAGAACGCCAAACGCATGGCAACCGTTGCTGCCGTTTACACCACGTCTCCCTTTGAGCGTACTCCCGAAGACCTGCTTTCCGAAGGTGGATCCCGCATCGATAAGATGAAGTGCCCTCCCATAGAAAATGAACGAGTCTGGGGCAGCCTTGGAAAAACGCCTGAAGAGGTCATTGTCGAGGCCTTTGCAGAGGCTGAGAACCGAGGTCCCAAACATGACAAGACCTGGGTGGGGTTGGTGGACGGCAACAATACTCAAATCAATATTCTAAAAAAAATCACCAAAGCCAAAGGCATCGAACTGACCATCATTGTTGATGTCATTCATGTCATAGAATACCTTTGGGAGGCGGGCAGAGCCTTTCATCCTAAATCGGGCCCGGAACTTGAAAAATGGGTCCAGCATCGCCTAAAAAAATACTTGAGGGAAAGGCAGGCCACATGGCAGGAGGGATGCACCGCAATGCAACCAGGAAGAAACTCAGTCCCAAAAAACGGGCCCCTGTGGATAAATGCGCTACCTACCTGCTCAACAAATCTCCCTACCTTAGGTACGATCGTTATCTTGCCGATGGGTTGCCTATCGCTACCGGGGTAATCGAGGGCGCTTGCCGGCATCTTGTAAAAGATCGTATGGAAATCACTATTGCCACATGGGGACTTTAAGGCGCTGAAGCCGGATTGCGCCTGCGAGCCTTACGAGCGAGCAATGATTTTGATGAATACTGGCTGTTCCATGAGGAGTGTGAATACAAGCGAAATCATCAGGATCATTATACGGATGGTGTCGTTCCTGTCACTACAAACTCAAGGCCAGCGCAAAGAAAGCCAAAACTGCGGGTTATTAAATAAACTCAGCGGAAAAATGAAACAAAGAAGAACAACCCAACGTGACGGTAACTTAAAAATACAAAAGAGCCACACCCTATTAGATCTGTGAATGTCTACTCCAATTCGGTGAAACTGTTTTTCTTTATTCTGCGACAATTTTCTTGCCGATAGAAGGTCAAGGCATCTGCAAATTTGGCTGTCAGGATATGAGCCAGAAGTCCTGGGGTTGCCATGCTTTTGGGAATCATTTGTTCCGGCATTCTGGCGATGGATACTGTCGGACCATCATCGTCAACACCTTCACAATTTTTACACGCGTATTTATAACGGATGTTCCTGATCTCTCTCATCTGTGCCGGAATAATCTCAAGCTGTTCAGACTCTTCTTTGCCGCAACGGGATTTCATGCAGCCACAACCATATGTTTTTTCTGCCTCGGTCAGGTCGTGGATCACTTCAACCCGTGGGATATGCGCACCTTTTATCTGAAGGATTTGACCTTGATTGGCTACACAGCATGGGACGAACCCATTTTTTCAAATCTTATTTCTTACATTGAGCGCAACAAAATTCGGCCGCTTGTAGCGAAGATATTTCCGCTCGAACGCATCGCGGATGTGCAACGTGAGTTTCTCGAAAAGAAACATGTTGGCAATTTCGTTTTGATTCCACCTGGGCCATCTGCAAGTTAGAAGACAGGAGGATCTGCTGTCTTCTGAATCATTTGGATACGTCAGGGGGTGGTTTTGTCAAAATGGATATCTCGATAGGGATGTGCAATGACAAGACCCGCCTGTCTGAAAAGAGCATCCATCTCATCTTGATGTGGCTCATTTTTGATGACCATAAATGGCTCTATTCCTGGTGCCCGGTGACAATTCGAAAGGGACAGGTTGAAGGGGTTAAAAAAGGCGATGTTAAAAATCAGATCAAATTCATCGAAAATCTGTTTGAGCTTGCCATGTAAAAAGGATCCAATTAAAGCCCTTCTTTAACCCGAAAAATTTTTTGCAGCACAACCCTTTTATGCCACTTTTGCTTAATTCATCAATTATATTGATGGTTTCCAGCATTTTTCTACCTAAACGACTCAACTCCACCATATAAACTGCGACCTTCCGGCCCGTGCCGGAAGGTCGTATGTTTTCACATGGGCCAAAAGCTGTTGTCTTCCCAGATACGGTCCATGAAAGATTCCTGGATTGAGATCAGTTGCTGAAGATGGGTTTTTTCCCATAACGAGAGCCATTTGTAGAGTTTTTTCTCTTCCGGGTCTTCGGCCCCTTCCGACCTGAGTGCGTATAATTTAACGGCATTTTGTTCAAACCCGATAGCTGCAGTAATGGCGGTAGCTTCGAAGCTGGCGGCGTTGATGTTCGCTTTTACAGCGGTGCTGAGAATGTCCTGGGCAGGCTCGGTCCCTCCGTCATTGTCGTACCCGCCTGCTGCAAATTTTCCGCTGCTCATATAGGATTTAAACTGTTTCTCGAGGATGTCCATATGGTCCTGCTCATCATCCGCAAGGGACTGGAAGAAGGTTTTAACGGACTCATCTTCGGCTTTATCCCTGGCGATTTCGTAAAGATTTTTTCCTTGGCGCTCCATGAGAAATGCATTTTTCAGAATATTCAACGTATTTGACTTATTCATGGGAATCTCCTGCTGGGATTATAGGTAAAGAATAATAAATTTTTACACCAAACTCGTGAAATTTGCAAATCCGGGTTAAGTTTATTAGGGGAATCGCATAAAAAAACTATAAACAAGTCCATTTCAAGGCTACCGTTTTGTGTAATGCCTGCAATCAAGCAAGTCAAAGTCTCAATTTAGGAAATAGTTAAATCCGCAGTCCTTAGTCCCCCAAATCCGTTATAATCAGTATTATTAAACTAGGGCCAGAGCCCAAAGATGGAGGAGTGCCAACTTTAAGATGTAGTGATGTAAAGAATCGTTGAAAAGGTTGTTGAACTTTTAAATCTTTCTGAAACTATTGGAAAAAATTTAAAACAAGCTGAAATCACACAAATAATTTTAGCAGATACTATAATTAGCCAAATGATGGTATGAGTAAAATCAACATTTTTTTCACAAATCATAATTGCGCAAATCAAATATTTTAAGAGGACCGGAGGCGGACCGGAAAAGCAAAAAAGGATTTCGGCTGATTTGCTGAAATCCTTTGGTGTCAGTGGTGATCCCACCGGGAATCGAACCCGAGTTTCCGGCGTGAGAGGCCGGATTCATCTATTTACCTATATTTACCACACCATTTAAAATCATACTTATTTCCTTTATTTTCAATATACTCCCCACCAAACCCTTTCCCTTGACTTACTTCAAAATACCTGTATATTTACCGTATATGTGGGGAATAGTGTGGGGAAGAAATTTTTCTAAAAGGCTTATCAATGGCGGCAAAGAAAAGATTCAAAACAAAATATGCTGGAGTTTTTTACCTTGAAGGGACATCAGCTCAGGGAAAACCTGAAAAAATCTATTACATTCGGTATCGAAAAGACGGGAAAGCAGTGGAAGAAAAAGCAGGGCGTCAATATCAAGACGATATGACCCCGGCCAGAGCAGCAGGTATCCGAGCGCAGAGAATTGACGGTGAACAGCAAACCAATCAGGAGAAGCGTGACACCGAACAGGCAAAGAAAACTGCTGAAGCCGGTCGATACACAATAGATAAACTGTGGGGAGAATACAGCCTCAACCGGAGACCTGGCAAAGGGCTGGATATTGACACCAGCAGGTACGAGAAATATATCCAATCAGTCTTTAGTGATAAGGAACCCAAAGAACTTGTCAAACTGGATGTTGACCGGATTAGAATCCAACTTCTCAAAAAGAAATCACCGCAGACGGTAAAGCATATCCTGAACTTGTTGACCTGGATTATCAATTACGGTGTCAAAAACAATCTGTGTGAAGGGGTGTCTTTCCATATCCAAAAGCCCACCGTCAACAATGAGAAAACCGAAGACCTGAGCCCTGAACAATTAACAAACCTTCTTTCAGCAATTGAGGCAGACCCGTGTACACCGGTGGGGAACATGATGAAAATGGCCCTGTATTCCGGCATGAGACGGGGAGAGCTTTTCAATCTAAAATGGGACGATGTTAATTTTGACACCGGTTTTATTTGGATTCGTGATCCCAAAGGAGGGAAAGATCAAAAAATCCCGATGAACGATATGGCCCGGGGGATTTTGGAAAGTATT
The DNA here is from genome assembly GCF_004319545.1 of Desulfobacter hydrogenophilus. Classification (NCBI taxonomy): domain Bacteria; kingdom Pseudomonadati; phylum Thermodesulfobacteriota; class Desulfobacteria; order Desulfobacterales; family Desulfobacteraceae; genus Desulfobacter; species Desulfobacter hydrogenophilus. The sequence continues at coordinate 940,587 of NZ_CP036313.1, forward strand.
CCCAGAACTAAAAGCCCTTATGTTTTCTTTGGGAAAGATGGCAAGAAACGAGTCACCTTGGGACGAATCGGAAAAAGAATCCGTGAAGCTGCCGGCTTGCCCAAAGATTTTAGACCGATGCACGGTTTAAGACATACATACGCCTCAATGCTGGCCAGTTCCGGGCAAGTTGACATGTATGTTCTCCAAAAACTTATGACGCATAAATCCCCCAGCATGACACAACGCTATGCCCATCTTCGGGATGATGCCCTAAAGAATGGCGCCGGCCAGATAGATGATATTTTCAAAAAACAGGCTGAGGGCACCCAAGAAAAGAAAATTGTCAACATCCAGAACAAAAAATAAATGGAGATATATCTCTGATGGAAAGCGATTCCAATATATTGATTTATGAAGGTCAGGACGGCAAGGTCAAAATAGATGTCCGGCTCCAGGATGAAACCGTGTGGCTGACCCAGGAGCAAATGGCGCTCCTCTTTGGCAAAGCAAAATCTACCATCAATGAACATATCAAGAATATTTTTAAAGAAGGGGAGCTGGGAGAAGCCCAGGTTATAAAGAAATTCGGAATTTCCGAATTTCAGCAAAAAGCTCCAAACTATTACAATCTTGATGTGATAATTTCCGTGGGATATCGTGTCCGATCTCAGCAGGGCACACAATTTCGAATATGGGCAACTCAACGCCTAAAAGAATACATCATCAAAGGGTTTACCCTAAATGATGAACGATTCAAAACCGGATCGTCCATGAACTATTTTACGGAACTTCAGGAACGTATCCGTGAAATCCGCCTCTCAGAGCGATTCTTTTATCAGAAGATCAAAGATATTTACACCACAAGCATTGATTATGATCCCAGGAATGAAAAGACAGTGCTGTTTTTTAAAACGGTTCAAAACAAACTGCTTTGGGCTATCAGTCAGCAAACAGCCGCCGAGCTGGTTTATAGACGTGTGGATGCCTCTTTACCCCTTATGGGCATGCAATCCTTTGATAAGAAGGGCAATGGTGCCGTCACAAAAAAGGATGTCAGCATTGCCAAGAATTACCTGGACGAAGACGAAATGAAACTCTTGGGCCTGCTGGTGGAACAATACCTTGCCTTTTCTGAAACCATGGCCCAGCAACAAACACCCATGTATATGAAAGACTGGATTCAGCGGTTGGACGCCATAATTCAATTGAACGGGAGGGAGTTGCTTACCCATGCTGGAAAAATTAGTCGTGTTGTGGCCGATGAAAGAGCCGCCATTGAATATGCAAAATATCGCCATGATAGAAAAAAGCTTAAACGTGAAGAAAGCCTAAAAGAATTGGAGAGAGATATCAAACAGCTCTCCCAGAAAAAGAACGAAAAATAGCAATTAGTGTTTTCCCCGGGATAGGGTCCGGCTGATCACCGGTTCCGAACAGGCGGTTTCCTGGCCGCCTTTCCTGGGATCTTTTAATCAGGGATCATTGCAGGAGATGAACGTGGAAAAACAAGCTAATTCTTTTTGCGAATCTGCTCTTAAAAAGGGCTTTATAGATATCATAAAACTATCCTATGTATTGGGTTGCGACAACCGATATACCGTACCGGAGATTGTCAATTTATGGAAAACGCTTAGTATGCATGTCCGATTTGAGGACACTCCGGATTTATCAACACCAGAAAAAAAAATTGGAGCGTGGTTCCGGATGTTGCAGGTGATGATATCAGGAAAAGCAGCAGGCGCACCACTATCAGCGATGTCCATCTCAGAAGCCCCAATAGATTATTTGCCTGCTAAACATGACATTATCCAATTGAAAGATTTGATGAAATTTTTCGAAGTGCAGCTTGAACTACCTTCTTGCTTTGATTTTAAAAAAATTGCAAATAAAGATTGTGAGACCGTTTATCATATGGTGAAGCAAGAACAAATGGGAGGCGATACCCAAGCTAAAAAGAGTACAGGTAGGAATCAAAGCATCGTCACAATATACACCCCGCCGGAAACAACCTGGGAACAAATAAAAATTCGATATGTGAATGATGATCATATAGAGATTTCTCATCCTGGAGTAAAAACGCATGCACCCTATTCAATGGCTGATCTTGGAATGGACAGCAAACCGACGCTTTCAAGTTTGTTGAAGCTGTTCGCGGAATATCATGGGGAACTCAACAATGAAAATATGACTACCAAAGCACTTAAAGCCAATATTTCAAATTTGAGAATGCATCTTAAAAAAATTTTCCCGAATATCGAAGAATCTCCTATCGCAAAGTATCACAAAAAAAAGGGGTATGTCTGCAAATTCATAATCCGTTAAAAATTCAATAAATCTTATCAGCGTCAAAAGCCGGTCAAAACGACCGGCTTTTTTTTATTTTTTTATTCCAGCAAGATTAGTTGGTTAGCTGATTCTCGGTCAAAAATCAAATTGCCACCGGTAAAATTTGACGGAAAGGGACAAAGCGCCGGTAAAAATCGGCAACACCCTAAAGGTTAAAGGATTTTTAAACATGGGCAAGAAAAACACCGAAAATGTACACCCCGGTTATTTGGGCAAAGGTAAGCGCTTGCGCTCAATTAAAGAGACCGCCGAATTTCTCGGAATCAAACCGCAGACCCTTTACAACATGAGAAACCGGAGGCAGGGACCGGATTATGTGATGGTCGGAGGCAAGCCCATGTACGAGGATGAAGCTATCGACAGATATCTTGATGCAAATCGTGTTTGCTTGTCTGCATAAGCCAGAAACACCAATCGCCGAGGGAGAACCCGGCGAAAGAGGAAAAAATAATGTTCAACAAAAATAATACCCCGACGCCAACATGTCAAATCAACGATCCCACCATGGTCAATGATTTGGGATGTCCTTATGAATCGTCCATGCTCACTTTCGAAATTGCAGAGTTAACCGGGAAACGACATGACAATGTTATGAGGGATGCAAGGAAAATACTGATTGAACTCTACGATAATTCCGGGCTCCTCAATTTTGAGGAACGTTATAAAGCAGCCGACGGCAATCTGCATCCCTGCTATCGCCTTCCCAAAAAAGAAGTTCTTGTCCTTGTATCCGGCTATTCCATCAGACTCAGGATGAAAATTATCACTCGCCTGGAAGAATTGGAAAAAAAGACCAGAGATCCCATGGCCGCCCTAAATGACCCGGCAACAATGAGACAGATCCTTCTTGGGTACACGGAACGTGTTTTGGCTTTAGAGTCAGAAAACAAAAAGATGCAGCCCAAAGCTTTATTTGCGGATGCGGTCAGCGCTTCAACATCATCAATTCTTGTTGGAGAACTTGCCAAGATAATGCGCCAAAACGGTATTCATACCGGTCAGAATCGTTTTTTTGCATGGCTTAGGGATAACGGATATCTGATTAAGCGCAAAGGGACTGACTTTAACATGCCAACGCAGAAATCAATGGAACTTGGCCTGTTTGAGATAAAAGAACGAACCATCGTTAATCCCGATGAGTCTACCCGTATCACAAAGACCAGCAAGGTGACCGGGAAAGGCCAGCAGTATTTTATCAACGCGTTCATGGGCCGGGATACCGACGCCTTGTCGGTAGTGTAAAGAGGTGGCTACTATAACCATGAAATTATCCACTATCAAAAAATCCGTAGCCGGTCGCCTGTCCCCTTGGGTGGCGGAGCTGGCCATCCGTTTCTTTCCAAAAAGCAACAGGATTTCACGGCTTCATGATCTGCTCCTTATCCTGAGCGAGGGCGAATAATGGATCTCGCCGGTTTCATTTTCCTCCATCGAAAGCTCTTAGATTCACGAGTATTTCAGAATGAGGGACTTCTTAAAGTCTGGATCTGGTGTTTATTGAAAGCTGGTCACGAAGAACGGTGGGTCCCGGTCAAAACTGGTCGTGGAGAGACTGAAATATTATTGAAAAAGGGTCAATTTATTTTCGGTCGTAAAACTGCCGCCAAAGAACTCAAGATGAGCCCATCCACGATTAGAAACCGAATGGAAAAATTAAAAACTGTTGAAAATCTGGACATCCAAACGGACACCCATTTTTCTATTGTAACCATTGTCAATTGGGAACTTTATCAACACCAGAACAAAAAAGAGGACACCCAAACGGACAGGCAAAGGACAGGCAAGGGACAACCAAAGGACACAAACAATAATGTAGATAATGTAAATAAATATAAAAGGGCGATTTCTGTTTTAGAATTTTTTGCTCCGGTGATAAACGGGTGGGATAAATCAAATCTTGAAAAAACAATAGACGGATTTATTTCCACCAGAAAAACAAAACAGATTTCATCCGGTGTCATCCAAAAAGAATTCGAATACTGGAAACGATTCCCAAATGAAACAATCAACGCCGCACTTGCCGCATATGTAGATGGCCAGCACTGGGAATCCGGCAAAAGTGAAAAATATTTCCAGGGGATCATCCGCGGAAAAGACAAGGCCATTCAAAAAGAATCAAATCAATCTCTCTTCCAAAAGGCGTTTTAAATGAGTTTCGAAAGCTACGGCATACATATCCATGGAAGTGGGGCAGAAATCCGCACAATCTGCCCACAATGCTCTCCAAACAGAAAAAAATCAAAAGACCAGTGCTTGGCTGTTAATACCATCGACGGTGTTTGGCTTTGCCACCATTGCGGATGGTCCGGTTCATTGAAAAAAAGTGATACCAAACCGATTCCATACGAATCAAAACAGACGCTGCCTGAAAAGGTCGTTCAGTATTTTGAATCCAGGGGCATCCCCCAGGGCATTCTTGAACAAGAACGGATCGGTTTTGAAAAAAGTTTTGGTAAAGGCTGGATCAAGTTTCCGTACTTTTACAATTCCATTTGCGTAAACGTGAAGTACCGGACCAGCCAGAAAGATTTCCGGCAGGAAAAAGGTGGCAAGAAATGCCTTTACCGCCGGGACAAGGCCATGGGATCAGCCAAAAAGGAATTGGTTCTCACTGAGGGAGAAATAGATGCGCTTTCCTGCCTTGTTGCCGGATATGAGGCTGTCAGTATCCCCGATGGTGCCCCGTCCGAGAATTCAAAGAATTTCAATACCAAATTTGATTTCTTGAAAGGCACGGAAAAGCTATTCTCACGATTTGATAGAATTATCATTGCCGGAGACAACGACGCGCCCGGTAAAAGGGCTGTTCAGGAATTAGGCCGGCGGATCGGTGTTGAAAAATGTTTTGTAGTTGAATATCCGGCTGGGTGCAAGGACTGCAACGATGTTTTAAAACAGCATGGCAACGATGAATTAAAGGCGGCCCTGGAAAGTGCAAAGCCGTTTCCAGTTGAAGGGATCGTGACCCCCTCAAGCCTTACGGATATTGTTCTGCACGAATACTGCCAGGGAATTCAAGGCGGGGAAAAAACGGGATGGAGAAACTTGGATGAATATTACACAGTCCGCCCCGGGGAACTGACCATTGTTACCGGCATACCAGGCAGCGGGAAATCTAATTTTGTGGATGCCCTTGCCGTCAATCTTATCAAAAACAGCATGTGGCGCTTTGGTTTTTTTAGTCCTGAAAACTGGCCACTGCAACGCCACGCCCAAACTCTTATTGAAAAATTTCTTGGAAAATCTTTCCGGCCATCACGGTTTGGGGACCGCATGTCCATGGACGAGGCCAAGGAAGAAACTGAAATGCTTGACGACTTTGTGAAATTCATTGCCCCCAAAGGCGAAATTTTATCTGTAGATACAATTTTAAAGTATGCCCGGATACTCTGCCTTCAATTTGGAATAAAGGGCCTTGTAATAGATCCTTGGAACGAAGTTGAACATCTTTTCAAAGGATTGTCTGAAACCCAGTATATTTCCCAGGAACTAACAAAGATCCGTCGTTTTGCCAGACTAAATGGAATTCATATCTGGATTGTGGCCCATCCAACCAAATTGCAAAAGAACAGCCAAGGAAAATATGATCCGCCTACCATGTACGATATCAGTGGTGGGGCTCACTGGAGAAACAAGGCAGACAACGGGATCTGCGTTTATCGAGATTTCGAAACCAATCAAACCGAAATCATCGTTCAAAAAATTCGGTTTAAGGAAATCGGCAAACTGGGATCAGCGAAATTAAAATACACCTATTCGGGTAATTACAGGGCATGGGAGTAGTAGTATGGAATCTGCCATCAAATTGAAAACGGTGGATGTAAAATCCCTGTCGCGGGCGGACCTCGAAACTGCATATCTCAGCCTGCTCAAAGTGTCACTGATGAAAACAAAATTGATTGAATCTATGGGAAATCTAATGAATCCCAGACACCAGCCAGTCGGACCAATCCCTTTGAAAGGAATAATTCATATGCAAAAGTTTAAAGTTATCAAGGAAGGTATCCATGAAACATAAAGACCAAATCGAAAAGCCCGCAGATAAAGAAAAAGAAGTTGCCACAGAAACAAAATCCACATGTCTTGATGAATTTATGATGGCCCAGGATGAATTTGACCGAGGTGAAATAAAAAAGTCTCCTGCTATGAAAAAAATAAGCGGTTTTGATAATTATCCGGCAGCGTTTGCGGTCATCGGCCATGTCATTGCAATGACGAATCAAAAAATAGAAAGCGAAGAAGATAGGGATTTGGTCAGACGAGAGGCAAATACGAAACTGGAAATGATGGCCTCTCTTGGTCCCAAAGATGGTTTTGAAGGAATGCTTATCGCTCAGATGATGATGGTTTTTCAAAAGTCCGTGGATCTGCTTTATAAATCCAATGGATCTGAAAGTTTTGAATTCAGCAACTCAATGCTGAATCAATCGATAAAGCTTATGAAGCTCTACAACCAGCAACTTGAATCTCTTGATAAGCACAGACGTGGAGGCAAACAGAAAATGACTGTGGAGCATATTAATGTTTCTGATGGGGGGCAGGCTATTATTGGAAATGTTCACCAGGGAGGGGATGAACGTTGAAAACTGAAGACTTACCTCATGCAAAAGCACCTTTGAACGGAGCCGCCCGGTGTGGCGCCAAGACAAGATCGGGGGAGCCTTGTAAAAATCCTGCTATGCCAAATGGCCGGTGCCGAATGCACGGTGGGAAATCAACAGGACCGCCGAAGGGCAGCCAGAATGCCTTGAAGCATGGGCTCTATACCCAGGCGGCAATAAAGGAACGAAGACAGATCCGCGAATTGATTAAAGATTCGCGGGAATTCATAACATGTCAAAGTACTCCTGGCCCCATGCCATGATAGGGCATTGACGGATTCAGCCGAAGAGGACAGGCCCTTGATTTAGGGTGCTTATCCTCCGCGAGCCTCTCGCCGAGCGGCTCGCAGGGTTTCTATAAATTCGAAAACCTTCTTTTTCTGATCATAATCCAACTCTTTTAACCGCAAGGAAATCATTTCATCAAAGTAAGTGTCATTCGCTTTTGTGGGGCGTTCCCTTAACTGTGAGGGCTCCACATTCTTTCCGTAATCCCACATGGGAGAATACGGGCACAGGTGTTTCAGATCGCTTATCATGCTTAATTTTTCTTCTGTGGTGGTTTCTAAAAAATGAGAAAACTTTTTTAATCAAAAATTGTTTGCGGCCGTGGCTGGATCATCGTTTCTGTTTCGGTCATAAGGACCATCTTCTATAAGTCCCCCTCTGCATATTTTGTATGCAAATTTTCCAGTTTGAGAATCTTCCGGAAGATTCTTCCATTCTGTCTCTATTGTGATCGGGTCTACTGTTTTTCCAGCCTTATCGACTGCAACAAAGCCATAGTATTTAAAAATTTTATCCGCGCAATTAACCTTAACGTGGCGCCAGATGCATCCATAATGAGTATCTGTTCTTTCGGGCAGCAATTCGGCCTGTTCTCTAAACGAAACGTAGTGTTGATCTTTAGATATAGATACCGGGTCATAATATACACAGAAATCCTTTGGAATACATGCGTAACGCACCCAGTTTTTCTTTCTCTCTTCTTGAATAACCGCATCCCATTTAGATAGCAGTTCAGGATCAACCGGTTTTTTGGCAATTTTTACAGAAGATTGATGAGGGCAGTTTTCAATGCACCTAAACCCTTTATCCTCCATGCACGTCTGGACATTATTACGCTGGCCTGCTTTAACCCCCTCGACGACAGCAACGGCCGGCGCGACTAAAATAAGAGGACCAAAAAGAAAATAATTGCTCTGTTTTTTATCCCCTCCACATTCATTTAATGCCGCTCGGTAATCATTTTGGTTTGTTCCCTGGGCAAGTTGGAATTGCATTGGGGCGTGAGCGCAACCTGTGATAAAGAGAACGGATAAAAAGAAAGCTATATATTTCAATGTCTGTCTCCCCTGGCTTAGTTGAAATTTCTGCCTACATACTGAATAAGCATCATATTGTCCATAGGCTTTTTTGGGGAGTGATTTTTAATTTCGTTTCATGTTTAGAGGGCATCAATTTCAAACGAGCATTGACAACCTAAAAAGAATTTGGGACAGTAGAGGTTCCTAAAATGCAATCGGTGAACCGGGCCGTAAATCCGGTATATTTATTTGTATATGCGTTATCCAAATTATAATTGGGGTATGGTGCCGGATTCCCGAAAGGGCCGGAAAGGCTCATTGCAGCCTTAGGACACCTAACCCCCATTTTGTTTTGGAGGTACAAATGAAACCTTGTCAGAAACCCACCGCGTCCTTAAATCAGAACAAAATCATTCCATTCCCAATGCAATCAAAAACATGTGATGCCCTGGATGATTGGTTGAGCAAGTCCTCAAAGGAATCCTCAATGAGGAAAAAACGCTTTAACAAACAAATGAACGATCCAAAAAAACTTAGGAAGCGATTGAAGATAAATAAAAAATCAACAAAAAATATCGAAAAGCTTCTTGAGATATATACGAAAAAAGAACGAAAGGCAGGGGAAAAATCGTCTTTCAAAAAGACGCTATACAGCCTCTTGAATATGGATAAGCGGGAGAAAAAAGAAATATTATCAACACTTGAAAAAGAAGAACATATCTGGAAAGCCACACCGACTTTGCGTGGCGCAATGGAAATAAGCAAGGCTGCCGGTATTAAACCCGGAGACGTGAAGTTGTTTGTTGAAACCAAAGACCTTCCTGCTTTCAAAATTTATAGTCGAAAATTCTGGTTTGCCTTTCCCGAACAAATTGAGTTTTGGAAAAAAGAACAGGCTGGCGCCAACCTATTTCGTGCCACCCAAACCGAAGAAAAGCTGCGTCGGGAAAACATTCAAGGCAAGAGCAAAGCAAACCAAACCCATTATGATGTAGGAGCCAAGGTAAGACAGACAATCAAGGAACTTGGAGGTACCATGCCAGAAGACCTCCCCTCTCCGGGAAAGGGTATCAAGCAATTAGAGCGGGAACAGAAAAGGCTGGACGAAAAATAAGGAGCTTGTTCAATTGGTCTTCTTGCAAGTGAACCGCGCCCCCGCTTCAAAAATATGGTAAGTGTTGCTTGTAAGGATTCCGCAAAAAGTCCACGGGTGTGGGGAATAGTGTGGGGAAGATTATTTTCGGGCATAAAAAAAGGCACCTACAATTCAATGTAAGTGCCTGTTTTTATTATATGGTGATCCCACCGGGAATCGAACCCGAGTTTCCGGCGTGAGAGGCCAGCGTCCTAACCGCTAGACGATGGGACCACATATCACGATGTGGGTGAATATTTATAATGGTTGGGTTTAAATGTCAATAAAAATTAAGTTCAAAGCATCCCAGTCCAATGGGTGTCCATGAGTATAAAACATCTTACCCTCTGAATTTACTTTGAATCAAAATTTTTACGGGTTCCCTTTTTGGCGCCCAAGGCAAAATAGAAAAGCCAACCGATGACCGGAACGATGGCCACAAGGTGCCAGACAAATTTTTCTTTGGGTGTGGAGAAATCTTTTTTCAGCAGGTCGATTAATGCAAGCATGGTCAAGACAAAGGAGAGCCCGACAATGAGAAGGACATATAAAATAAGTTCTTTGGGTGTCATTTAATTTTCCCGATGTTTTTAAAACAACCGATATTGGCCTTACGTTTTTTGTTGCGGGTCAAACATTTACCGTTATTTCAATTTATCTGAAACCTTGAGCAGCGCATCTACATAATAGTTGGAATGGTTGTACCGAAACAGGACTTCGTGCTGGCGCTGACGGCTCAATCCCGATTTCCAACCGTGATGTTTTAAATAATTGGCCACGGAAAAAATGGCATCATCATGGTCAAATAAATCCACCTTACCATCCTTATTGCCGTCCCTTGCCAATGTCAGCGCATTGGAAGGCATGAACTGAGGGATACCCATGGCTCCGGCGTAGGATCCTTTAACGGCAACGGGATCAATGCCTTCACGATTGGCATAGCTGATCAGGGCCTTAAGCTCCTCATAACCCCACCGGCTTTTTTGATCCACTTTCTTATCAAAAACGGCTCGCTTAGGTCTTTTATTATCTGATATAGCACGCCAAACCCTTTCGGCAAGCACGTTTTCCGTAAGCGCTGCCATGGTGGACAAAGTGTTTATCACCGTGCGATTGCCAAGATACGTGCCCAGGCGGGTTTCCACCAGAAGGATGGCTGTAATGATGGTTTTATCCACTGAAAATTCTTCCTGGGCTTTATCCAGGCTATCCTTATGCGTAACCATGTACTTTCGGGCATTGGCTATGGATTTCGGAGAAGAGAACTGGTCATAGTTAAGGCTGGATTCCGAATGGATAAAAAACAGAGAAACACCCCCGGGATCAAAACCAACTGCGTCATTGCCAAACAGGGCTTGGGTCTTTTCCTGATCAAACCCATCCTGGACAAGCCGCTGGGTAAGCAGATCGAAGTCATTGACCGAACCGGGGCTGTCCGGCGCATCACCCTCTTGGGCATAGCAAAAATTAACAGAAAAACAGATGATCAGCGCGACAACAACGTTCAGGATGAATTTGGGGGATAGGTCGAAATTTTTCATATTTGCGGAATCTGCTCCCTTGCTGTGATAGTTTGAGGCAGGATGTTTTTTCCTGTTCCAAGGCCTGTTTTACTACCGCTTTATATAGCGTATTTTGTTTTTGATTGCATTAAAAAAGTGCAGGTATAAAAACGCGTCACAGGCAAAAAGATACAACAAAAAAACGGGCCCGGGAAAGCCAAAGCGTCCCGGACCCGTTTATCAGGTCAATTCCAACAGAAGGCTGGTTTTTTAAATATCAAAGTACAGATAGAACTCATGGGGATGCGGACGGCTGATAACCGGTTTAACTTCGTTTTCCATTTTGTAGTCAATCCAGTAGTCAATAACGTCCTTGGTGAAAACATCACCTTTGAGCAGGAAGTCATTATCCGTTTTAAGTGCGTCCAGGGCTTCTTCAAGGGTGCCCGGTGCGGACGGAATAGCAGCCAGTTCTTCAGCCGGCAGATCATAGATGTTTTTATCCATGGGATCGCCCGGATCAATTTTGTTCTGGATACCGTCAAGCATGGCCATGGCAATGGCGGAGAAGGCCATATAACCGTTGGCGCTAGGATCAGGTGTACGGAATTCAAGACGTTTTGCCTTGGGAGATCCGGAGTACATGGGCAGACGGATGGCAGCAGAACGGTTCCGGCTGGAGTAAGCAAGTTTAATGGGCGCTTCAAAACCGGGCACCAGACGTTTGTAGGAGTTGGTGGTGGGGTTGGTGATGGCGCACAGGGCTTTGCAGTGTTTCATGATGCCGCCGATGGCCCACAGGGCACTGTCGGACATACCGGCATATTTGTTGCCGGCAAATGTGGGATCGCCATCTTTCCAGAAACTCATGTGGGTGTGCATGCCGGTACCATTGTCGCCATAGAGGGGCTTGGGCATAAAGGTAACGCAATGTCCGTATTTTGCAGCCACATTTCTCAATACATATTTGAACCAGGCAAGCTTGTCACCCATTTTCAGCAGGGAATCAAACCGAAGATCAATCTCAGACTGTCCGGCGGTAGCGACTTCGTGATGCTGGCATTCCATGTCAATACCCAGATCCTGCAGGGTCAGCATCATCTCAGTTCTCATGTCCTGATAGTTGTCTGTGGGAGGCAGGGGGAAATAACCGTGTTTGGGTTTAATTTTGTATCCCAGGTTGGGTTCGGAACCGTCACCGGTGTTCCAGTATGCTTCCGGAGAATCAATTTCAAAAAAGGAAGCATGGGGATCTGAAGAGTAACGGATATTGGAGAAAATAAAAAACTCGGGCTCGGGACCTACAAAAATTGTGTCGCCGATGCCGGTGCTTTTGATATAGGCTTCAGTTCTTTTGGCAATACCGCGGGGATCCCTGGAGTAACCTTCGCCGGTGATGGGGTCATGGATGTTACCAATAAGAACCAAAGTCGGTACTTTGAAAAACGGATCAATTTTTGCCGTACCTGCTTCAGGAACTACGTTCATATCGGAGTTATCAATCTTCTGCCATGCTCTCATGGAAGAACCGTCAAATCCGAACCCGTCTTCAAAGGACGCTTCTGTCAGTTCGCATACAGGCACACTAAAGTGCTGCCAGGTACCGATGAAGTCCATGTAGCGGATATCAACGACTTTAACGTCATTCTCTTTAGCCATTGCCAATACTTCTTGTGGTGTCATTTTTTTACCTTTCTATCTATATAAAGTTACTATGGGCTTACCCTGATTTTTTGGGTTTGAAATAATGGGCGGGAAAGCACCTTAGCCATTAAATTGCATCATCTCCGCTTTCACCGGTTCTGACCCGGACAGCCCCTTCAACCGGCAGCACAAAAATCTTACCGTCACCAATTTTACCGCTATTTGTTGCAGACCGGATAGTTTCCACGGTTTCGTCAAGTCGGTCGTCGGTCACAACAATCTCAAGTTTTATTTTCGGAACAAAATCTACAACATATTCCGCACCGCGGTAGATCTCCTTGTGCCCCTTCTGCCGGCCATATCCATTAACTTCTGTAACGGTCATGCCGTAGATGCCGATTTCACTCAAAGCCTCTTTGACATCATCCAGCTTAAAGGGTTTAATAATTGCCTCAATTTTTTTCATTCATGACCTCCTTTGACTGTATCTGTGGAAGACGGTTAATAATAGCGGTTTTTATCTGATTTAATTTTTCTTTTGATTCTATTTTCTGGTCTCCTTCAATCTCCCGAACGTAAAAAACGTCAATCACCTGATCCACCTTGGTGGCGACCATAGCAACATTGACGTTGATGCCGGACCGGTATAAGGTATTGGTAATGGCAAACAAGAGCCCTGGAAAATCATAGGTTAACACTTCAATAATTGTAAAAAAACTGGATGTTTCATTGTCTATGCGGACCTGGTTGTCTTCGGGCCTGCTGCCGCTGGATATGATCACTTCAGTGGGAATTTTCTCAAGTACATTATCCAGGTAGTGATCATCTTCAAGGGCCATGCTTAAATCCTGTCCGGCCTTTTCCCATTTTTCCTTTTCAAAAAGGCGATCCTGGGGAGGACGGACATTAAAGATATCCAGAAAATGACTGTCACCCAAAAAATAGGCCTGGGAGCCGACAATATCAATATTATTCTGGAAAAAAACCCCGGCAAGTTTGGAATAAAACCCGGGCTTATCCTTGCCGCAGATGGAAACGATCCTCATATCTGACTCACTTTCCTTTGTGATTTGCCAGATATACTCTTGGTCTCCCAGGTTTCTGAATAAATTAATATGATCCACGATGTTCTGGGGCGGCACATAAAGCAGGTAGCGCCGGGACATGGCGGACAATTGCCGGGTAACCTCTTCTTCCCGCCAGCTTTCCCGCAACAGAGCCAGGACGTCTTTTTTCTTTTTGTCAATAAGACGCTGGGTTTTCTTGGACGCAAGTTCCCCTGTTTTGATGATACTCATGGTCTTAAAAAACAAGTCTTTAATCAAATTTTCCGTCCAGTCGTTCCAGGCTTTGGGTCCGGTGGCCTTGGAATCTGCCACTGTGATCAAAAAAAGCATGCGCAATAACCGGATTTTCCCTATCTTATGCGCTGTGTAAACGGCTGTTTCTTCATCATAAATATCCCGGCGGGTGGCGGTTTTTGCCAAAAATAAATGATTTTCAATAAGGAAAAGAATATCTTCTTTTTCCACAGGGCTGAATCCGAGACGATCAACAACAGGTCCGGCTATTCTGGCACCTCTGCGGGAATGCTCCTTGGCAGGGTCGGCTTTACCGATGTCATGGAGAAGGCCTGCCACGAGTAAAACATTTTTATTCCTTATCTCCTTGAACACGGAGTTGTAGAGGGTTCTCATCATCGTGTCGCCGGGATCCTTGAAGCCGTTAAGGATCTGTACGCAGCGAATGGAATGCTTGTCCACGGGGAACAGGTGGTACTGATTGTACTGAATTTTATGTACTAACGGCGAAAATTCAGGAATAAACTGCGCCAGAATGCCGGTGGTAAGCATGACATTAAGCACGTTGAATTTCCACATGGACATCCCCAGAATCCGTTTGAAAATCTTGACACATGCGGGATCCGTACGAACCTCATCATCCACAAGGTGACGGAATTCCGATGCGATCCGCCTGGCCTCAATGGACAGGGGGATCCGGGTCTGACCACTTTCAAGAAAAATGCGAAGCAATAAATCCGGGTGCTGGATAATTGTAACGGTATTGGCAAAACAAAGCCGACGTTTTTTTACCACCAGACCATCCGTTTTGGTGGGCCGCGGATTAACACTGTCTTTTTTAACCCGGCAGGTGGATACGATATCTTCAAATGTGATCTGATAAATCTGCTTTAAAAAATCCATCTTTTCATGCAGTTCACCGAGGAAAACCTCCACCTGGGCGGAGCCCGAGGTATCCGCATAATCCATCAAACCGGCCACTTCAGCCTGGTGTTCAAAATGCAGGGTATCGTTCTTACGGTTGCTGATATGATGCAAACGATTGCGCACATCCCAGATATAGGTTAAAGCATCTTCCAGGTTCTCGTATTCAAAATGAGACAAAAACCCATAATACTCCAGATCCCGACGGGTCTTGATATTGGACTTAATTTTAGCATACCACAGCAGGGTATGGTAATCCCGAAGCCCACCAAATCCTGATTTCACATCAGGAGAGACCAGATAGGAAGAGTCCCCGAAATCCTGCAGGCGCTTTTCTCCGTTTTCGTACAAATAATTAAGCGTCGGCTTCAAGTGTTTTGCGGCCAGTTGCTGCCGGAATTTTTCCATGAATGAAGAATAGATCAGGGAGGCACCACAGATAAACCGGGCATCAAGCACCGTGGTCAGAATATCAAAACGCTCAAAGGACATTTTAATACATTCGTTAACGCTCCGGACGGCATACCCGACTTCAAACCTGGCGTCCCATAAGGGATATAAAAGCTCCTGGACAAAGGCTTCCACATCCGGCGGAATGGTTTTATCAAAAAGGATGAGCAAATCAACATCAGAATGAATACACTGCTCTTTCCTTCCGTATCCCCCCAGGGCAATGATGGCAAAAGGACTGCCCGAGATAACCATTTTCCTAGCGGCAATGCTCTTCTCAAACACTCGATAAAAGTATTCATCAAGACGGGTAGTCATCTTTTCCAGGAAATTCGGTTCTTGCCCCTGGAGGTACCGATCTATCAGCTCTTGTTTCTGTTCAATTAATAATTGGGCTTCAGGACTATCCATGTCTGTTTAGTATCTCTTTTGACTTTTTAATATATGTCCTTTTTCCGGCAAAAACATCTCATACACCTGACCAAATACCCTAAAACGCTTCTCATTACAGTCTGCAATGGATGTGCCAGCCTTTTATTTTCAAGAGGTTATCACGTATACATACGGCTGAGCCCTACAAATCAAGCGAAAGAACAAAATTTATTACAGTAATGTTTATCTTAAATGGCGGCATATTACTTTTTTGTAATTACCGCCAAATATGGGCCTAAAATTAAGCAGGCAGGTATATGATATGTCAACTTTTTGAAAAAGCATGAATAATCAACCAGGCACATGGCGTGCTTGGCTGTGGAAATACGGAAAGAAGCGGCGAATAAACACCATTAATCTTTATCTATTTTTTCAGGTTCCTTTTCCTTGTCATCATCAATGGGTTCTTTTGTTGCTTTTTTGAAATTTTTAATGCCCTTTCCTAAACCGGCACCGATTTCAGGCAACTTACCCGCACCGAATATAATAAGGATAATCACCAGAATTATTATTAACTCCGGCATTCCTATACCACCAATCATGATTCAAGCTCCTCGTTTTGTTCATGGCGTTACTACAAAATTCATCAAACCAGGTCATTAGCATTTAACCAGTATGAAGTCAATCATTAAGGATTCATGTGAGTGCATCACCGTACTACAATTTTGTAATAAAATATTCTTATTATTGTTGTTGTATACCGATCATGCGACGGCTTTTTAATTTTTCCCGAAAAGTACAAAATTTTGATGGAAGAATATTAACCATTGACTATAAAAACGGAGCCTGCTACCCCAAACGGATTAAACTTACCCCTTTTCAATAAATTCGACAGAACGGAGACCCAATGACAAAACATCAAGACGCACGGTTCCAAGGGGCCCCAAAATATGTACTTGACCCCGAACTTGCTTCCATTGTCAACATATCCATGACCCTTGAAATGCCCCTGCTCTTAAAAGGGGAGCCCGGTACGGGCAAAACCATGCTGGCCCATGCCATTGCCGACACTCTGGACATGCAGCTGATTATCCTCAACGTTAAATCCAGCATGAAACTTGTGGAGGCTCTCTACCAGTACGATACCCTTACCCGCCTCAATGATTCCCGCTTTGGTGACTCTACCAGGGATGTCAGCAATATTGACGAATATATAAAGATGGGGAAGATCGGGCAGGCATTCTGCGCAGAAAAACGCGCCGTACTCCTCATTGATGAAATTGACAAGGCAGATACGGATTTTCAAGATGATATGCTCGATGTCCTGGACCAAATGCAGTTTGATATTATTGAAACAGACAGAACCATATCCGCCATCCACAGACCTGTGATCATAATAACATCCAATGCAAAAAAAGACTTGTCCGATCCATTTCTCGGGCGGTGCAATTTCCACCACATTGCGTTTCCTGAACCTAAAATGATGCGCAAAATTATCCAGGTCCACTTCCCGGCCATTGATTCAAAACTGGCGGAAAATGCCATCAGTGCATTCTATGGGGCCAGGGGCATTGACGGAATAGAAAAAAAACCTGCCACCCGGGAACTGATCAACTGGATACGGGCCCTTCAGGCAGATCCCGACTTTAAGGCCAAAGACCTTCTCAAAGGCAGCATGCCGTTTTTAGGCGTAATGTTTAAAAAAAGCCCGGACTATGAACGGGTCAAAAAAATAACCGGTCAGTCCAGACGGTTCTAAAGGCGTATCCATGTTTCTCAAGTTCTTCTATACCTTAAAGGATGTAGGCATACCTGTTTCCCCAACATCTTTTTTGACCCTGCAAAAAGCCCTTTACCAGGGCCTGATAACCAGTCTGGACGATTTTTACACCTGTGCCCGGGCTGTACTGGTGAAAAGCGAGCGGTACTTTGATCTTTATGACCAGGTGTTTGCCCATCACTTTGACGGGGTGCCCCTGCCCGAGGACGAGGGATTTGAAATCGACCAGATGGCACGGGCCATGCTGGATGAATGGCTGAAAGATCCCAAAAGAATGGCCGACGCCCTGAACGTGGATGAAAACGCCTTAAAAAAACTTAACCCCGATGAACTCATAGACTATTTCAAAAAACGGCTCCAAGACCAGGACGGGCGCCATGACGGCGGAAGTAAGTGGATCGGCACCGGCGGCATCTCACCTGTGGGCCATTCCGGGTATCACCCCGGCGGCATGCGTGTGGGAGGTGAATCCCGAAACAAATCTGCGGTTAAAGTAGCCAATGAACGCAGATACAAAGATTACTCCACCCGGGGCCCCCTGACCCAGGCAAAAATCGGCGAGGCGTTGAAGCGGCTGCGCAACATGATTCCGGCAGGCCCCAAGGATGTAATCAATGTTGACGAAACCATCCGGGCGAGCCTTCGCAACGGCGGGGAAATAGAATTAATTTTTGACCGGGCCATGAAGGACAGGCTTAAAATCATCCTCGCCATAGATAACGGCGGGTGGTCCATGGATCCCCATATCCAGATTGTCCAGACCCTGTTCAGATATGCCCAGGCCCAGTTCAAAGAAGTAAAAACTTACTTTTTTCACAACACCATCTATGACTATGTATGGGAAGACCCGTCCCGGTATAAAAAGCCCAAAAAAATAATTGATTTTACTCGACTGGACCCGGAAACCAGACTAATTATCGTTGGGGATGCCAGCATGGCGCCCTATGAACTCATGGCACATGACGGGGCCATCCATATTACGGACCGTGGCGGCATCCCCAGCATTGAGCAGCTCAAATTCCTGACAAAAACGTTTAAAAATGCAGTCTGGCTTAATCCGATATCACAAATCATGTGGGGCTATACCCACACCATCATGGCCATTTCACAAATTTTTCCCATGTATGAATTGTCCCTGGATGGGCTGGAGAGGGCGGTCACAAAACTAATGGAAAAAGCATAACTTGTTTGAGCGAGAAGTCACCCACCTGCGGCGTTGCAGAAAAATTTGCCAAAGTTAGGATCGGGTCTCACAACCTTCCAGGTTGCTCCGGTCACAAATTTCTCTACGCCTTGCATCTGGCAACTTCTCGCCCAAACACGGCTTCCCGCTCAAACACTATTTATCCGGCCAGGCCGGGTCTGCCGGTATATTGTAAAGATCCAAGGTATTTTTAAACACGGCAGCGGCCAGCTGATCCGGCTCTTCGCCGCGTACCTGGGCAAGGCAGTCCATGACGGAACGCACAAAAGCAGGTTCATTGCGCCTATGTTTGTTTTTCTGGGGTTTGGGCGTCAGATAGGGGGCGTCGGTCTCGATGAGCAACCGGTCCCGGGGAATTAAATGAGCGATGCTACGCAGGTACTCACCCCGTTGGAGAATGGTACAAATACCTGTAATGCCGATATAATACCCAAGATCAAGGTATTTAAACATCTCCTCTTTGGTGCCGGAAAAACAGTGAATCACTCCTTTTCTGGATTTGGGCCCCTCTGATTTCAATATCTCATAAAATCGCCCCTTGGAATCCCGTTCATGAAAAATCAGTGGCAGGTCCAGTTTCCCGGCCAGGGCAAGTTGGGCCGAAAAGCAGGCTTCCTGGTCTTCCTGGGGTGAGAACATGCGGTTGAAGTCCAGTCCTGTTTCCCCCCAGGCCTTGATGCAGTCATGGGTCAGAACCAGTTGTTGAAGCTCATTGAGCACCTGGGCGGAACACTGAACCGCATCATGGGGATGAATCCCCACAGACGTGTAAACATGATCAAACCGGGATGCGATATCTATGGCCTTCTGGGAGGTGGCCCTGTCAATTCCGACCACCATCACCGCCAGCACCCCTTCCCGGCGTGATCTGTCCATGACCTGGGCCAGATCATTATCGTAACATTTATCGTCAATATGGCAATGGGAGTCAAAAAGAATCATTTATCTTATCCTATGGTTTTTTCCCTTCTCTTTTCCTGGAAAGCAAACTTAAGCTTGCAGCAAAACAACCAGTCGTCAAAATTTTAAGCCTTCACTGATTTGGAAGAAGCCGATTTACGGGTTCAGTGAAGGCTTTGTGTAAGAAAAACTGTTTGCAGCACTCCTTGACACAGGCGGTTTATATCAGTAAATTTAATGGCAGTCAATTATCCCTAAAAGACCACAAGGCAAATTTTATATGAGGGCGAACAGCGGTAAAGCCAATATTATCAGGCTGTTTAATGTAACCAAGCGTTATGGCGGCAAGCTGGCTCTAAATAACATCACCCTGGATATCAAGCCTGGTGAGTTCATTTTTATTTCCGGGCCTTCCGGGGCCGGCAAATCCACCTTACTCAAGGTTTTATATCTGGCCGAACGGGTGTCCGAAGGACAAATTCTCATTGACGGCATGAATCTGGCGCGCATTTCATCCACAAAATTGCCTTTTTTACGGCGTCGTTTCGGCATGGTGTTCCAGGATTTCAAGCTGATCCCCAGTCGCACGGTGTTTGAAAATGTCGCCCTGGTGCTCAAGGTTGCCGGAGAAAAACCGTCCTTCATAAAAAAAAAGGTGATGCACGTGCTCAGGGTCACGGGCATGGAAAAAAAGGCCAATCACCTGCCGCCGACCCTGTCGGGCGGAGAGCAACAGCGAGTTGCCGTGGCAAGGGCAGTGGTGGGAGAACCCTCCATTATCCTTGCAGATGAACCCACGGGCAGCCTGGACAGAAAATCTGCCCAGCGTGTGCTTGATCTGCTTTCAGGGTATCATCAAAATGGGGCCACCATTCTCATGGCCAGCCACAACACAGAGCAGATGGACCGTTTCAGTAAGGGAAGAAATATCTCCATAGAAGACGGGACGCTTAAAGGAATATCAACCATTCTATGCTAAGGAACTTAGAAAAAAATTCGGCGCAAAACACTGTAGCATTTATTTTTTACAAGTCCCTAAAAAAAGATGCGATGGCGATATGATGCGATTTCCAAGTAAAGCCTTGACAGATATCCGGTCTAATCGATTTTTAAATATCATTACCATCATCACCATCGCCCTTTCCATCCTTCTGGTATCAGTTTTCATGCTTTTTTTTGAAAACGCAAGCCGGGTCCTTTCTGCCTGGAATCAGGGCGGACGGGCCATGGTTTACTTAAGTGAATCTTTCACGCCTGCCATGCTGCCTAATGTAAAAGAACAGCTTATGTCCATGGGCGGTATCGAAGAAATGGTATTTATACCCAAAACCCAGGCTCTGGAACGGTTGAAAAAAGAGATGGGTTCCAGAACCCAGTTTCTATCGACCCTCCAGGAGAATCCCCTTCCTGACGCCATTGAAATCACCATGATCGCCCATTCAAACTTTGATCAGATCCAAAAGTCAGCCGACCGGATTGAGGCCTTAGACATTGTAGATACCGTAGAGTATGGACAGGGATGGTTAGGCCGCTTTTTCAAGCTGTTCAATCTTTTCAAAATGACGGGGTATACCATGAGCGGTCTGTTTTTAATGATTGCCCTGTTCATCACGGCCAACACCGTACGTCTGGCCTTTTATGCCAGGCAGACTGAAATAGAAATCATGCGTCTGGTGGGGGCCACAGACGGGTTCATCAAAACACCTTTTTATATTGAAGGGCTCTTCCAGGGATTTCTAGGCGGAATTTTAGGTATCATCATTCTTCTATCAGGCTATCTGACAATAGCTTCCGGCATTTCCCAGAACCTGGGTGCCTATGTTTATCTGGACATTCATTTTCTTTCCTGGCCGGCCATGGCGATCATTTTATTTTCCAGTACCTTTTTAGGTTGGTTCGGATGTTTCATTTCACTCAAGCAGATTTTAAAATAAGGCCTTTTATTTTTGCCTGTATTACGACTGTTGCCGTTATTTGGGGCCTGGCAGACCTGTGTTACGCACAGGTTCTGTATAAGGGCAAAATCAATGCAGCCAAACTCAATGTCCGCGCAGCTCCCGATAACATCTCCTCAGTGGTGGTGGTTCTCAATAAAGGCGAACGGGTTGATGTTCTGGAGATGAAAGATGGTATCGGCGGCTGGCTGATGATAGAATACCAAGGCATACTGGGATATATCAAAAACCGCAGCCGCTATATTCTTTTAAAACCGGTATCTTCGCGCCCGAAACAAAACCCCGCGCCACCTGAGCCGCCACCCCCAACACCGGCCAAAGTCATAAAGAAAAAGCCTGCATCCCAAAAAACTTCCGAGGCAAACAAAACCAGACAAGCGGTCATTGCACGGCAGATCCGGGAAGAGAACCGGAAAGTCAAAGAATTCTCCCAGCAGGAGATGCAGATTCTTGACGGACTTAACGAAATTGATAAGGCCCTGAACAGTGCCCGGCTGACAGCCCGAAAATTAAAGCGCGATGCCACTATCATTTCCCAGGAAATTGAAAAGACACAAGCGCGTATTGCAGACCTTAACAAATCAATGAAAGCCACACGGGGGTATGCCGGAGAACGTTTGAATGCTCTTTTCCGCATGCACATGATGGGCCGTCTGGAAATGGCCGGTCCCCCGTCGTCTTTATTTGACTTTGTCATCACCCAGAATGCGCTTAAAAAAGTCGTAGAATCAGATTTTTACCTGCTGAATAAACAGGCTGGGAATATGAAGGAACTTAAAGGTCTTGAACTGGATCTGAACAATCAGCACAAGCTGAAATCAGGTCTGCAGGAACAATTGACTTATGAGATTAAAATCCGAAAAAAAGAAGCCCGTAAAAAGGAAGAAATCCTTAAAGAGATCAGACGCCGCAAAAGCCTGTCCATGGCCGCAAAGAACTCCCTTGAAGTATCGTCCTGGGCCCTGAACCAGACCATATCCGCCATCGCACCTCCGGCCGGTTCCTTACGTGTGAAAACATCCTTTGCAAAACAGAAAGGCAGACTGCAGCCTCCGATAAATGGTAAAATCATTTCAAGTTTCGGCACCAAACGCAAAGGTGATTACAACGCCTTCACATTTCAAAGCGGAATTGATATAAAGGCGGAACGGGGTACGCCCGTAAAAAACGTTTTCAGCGGAGAGGTCATGTTTGCCCAGTGGCTGAAGGGCTACGGCAACCTGATGATCATCAACCACGGAAACAATTATTATACCCTTTACGCCCATGTGGAAGAGCTGTACAAAAAAAAAGGCGAGCGGGTGAACACTGGAGAAATCATTGGCACGGCAGGAGATACCGGCTCCATCAAGGGACCGTGCCTTCATTTTGAGGTCCGTCACCACGGAAAACCCGTCGATCCCCTCAAATGGCTGAAAAAAGGAGCATGACAGATGAGAAAAACGAATTGGGCCGGATTGATGCGGTTCTGGCTGACTGCGGCTGTGATCCTTATGCTGACTGCAGGTTCAGTGCATGCGGCTGAAGAAAAGACCTATCAATCCTTAAAACTGTTTGCCGACGTCCTGGAAGAGCTTGAAAACAACTATGTGGACGAGGTCAAGCCCGAAGAGCTGGTACACAATGCCATAAAGGGTATGGTGGGTAATCTTGATCCCCATTCCAGCTTCATGCCCCCGGATGCCTTTGGGGATCTTCAAGATGATACCAAAGGGGAGTTTTCCGGTATCGGCATTGTCATTACCATGAAGGACGGCATTCTTACAGTCGTATCCCCCATTGAAGGCACCCCTGCCTACGAGGCCGGTATCACCGCCGAGGACATCATTGTCAAAATTGATGATGTATCCACCAAGGACATGGCCATGTGGGAAGCGGTAAACAAAATGAGGGGACCACGGTACGAAGAAGTTAAAATCACCATCATCCGGGAAGGGGCATCAGCCCCGCTGATCTTTACGCTTAAACGGGATCTGATCCCCATGACCAGCGTACGCTCGGCCATTCTCACACCAGGGTTCGGGTATTTAAGAATCACCAATTTCAGAATGAACACCCTGGATGATGTGATCGAAAACCTGTCAGGCCTGGAAAAACAAGAAGGTGGTCTTAGAGGTTTGATTATTGACCTTCGGGATAATCCGGGAGGGCTTCTGGACCAGGCCATTCAAATCTCCGACCTGTTTATCGACAAGGGGACTATCGTATCCATCAAGGGACGCATTGAAAAAAACAACCAGGCATTCAAGGCCCATCCTAATTTTCCGGAACGTAACTACCCCATTGTCACGCTTATCAACGGCGGTTCTGCGTCCGCTTCCGAAATTGTGGCCGGTGCCCTTAAAGACAATTTCCGGTCTTTGATTATAGGCACAACATCCTTTGGCAAAGGTTCGGTGCAAACGGTACGCCCACTCAAGGACGGATTTGGGCTTAAATATACCATAGCCCGGTACTATACCCCCAGCGGGCATTCCATCCAGGCCAAGGGCATCCAGCCGGACATCCGGGTGGAGCCGGGGACAGTGGAGGAAGACCCAAAAGAAAATTCTGCCTTTGAGCTGATGCTCAAAGAAAAAGATTTGAAAAACAGTCTTAAACCCGAAGCAGAAGAGACTAAAAATAAGAAAAAATCCCAAAAAGATACTGAAATCGAAAAACTCAATAAAGATATCCAGGTAAAACGCGCCCTTGATATTCTCATAAGCTATGGTGTGTTCAGTAAAATAAATGGCACAAACTAAATCCACAGGCGGTACGAAAAAAAGGCCGGGGAAAAAGGCCAAGCCCCCGGCACCCCAAAAAACGACCAAAACCGCCCCCAAAAAAAGTACAAAAACAAAGAAAAAGCCAAGAACAGCAAGCAAAGCCGGAACAAAGAAACCTGCTAAGAAAAAAAATCCCGATTTTTTCCACGAATTGAAAAAAACGGTGCTGGGCATTGCCATCCTTGTCTCGGTCTGCCTGACCGCAGCGATGCTGATTGATATTTTTATACAAGCCGATCGGCCGGTGGCCCCAAAGACCCAGGCGGTGGCACAGCCCCAAGACCCGGTACCGCCTCCCCCCCGGCAAAAGCACCAGCCGCCGGAGACAAAGCGCCTGCCAACCGCCGAGCCGAAAATCATATCCAAAGCCAAAAGCCTTAAGGGAAAAAACAATTCAGCCGGCAAAAGCAGTATAGCCGAATCTTCGCTACCCAGAGAGGGATCGGCGATTGTCTATGAAGTATATGAAGATGTAACACCGGCACCCACTAAAAAGGTTATACCGCCGAAAAAAAACAATTTTGTACCCCGGATTGCCATTATCATTGATGATATCGGATACAACAAAGAACTGGCCATGGGCCTGTTCAACATAGATAAAAATATCACCTTTTCCATTCTGCCTTTTTCTCCTGCCGGAACGCAGCTTGCCCACAGTCTGTCGGCAAAAGGGGCGGAACTGATGCTGCATCTTCCCATGGAACCGACCCAGTACCCCAAGGTCAATCCCGGACCGGGAGCGTTGTTATCTTCCATGTCCCCGGATGAGCTTTTAACCCAGCTTCGAAAGGATATCCATGCGGTTCCCGGCACCGTGGGGGCCAACAACCACATGGGGTCCAGACTTACGGCGGATTCAGACAAAATGAACCAGATTTTCACGGTACTGAAACAAAAAAATTTATTTTTTGTTGATTCCAGAACATCTGCTGAATCCAAGGGCGAGCAGTCCGCACGTATGTTTCAGCTGAAATTTTCCCACAGGGATGTATTCTTGGATAACTTCCAGGATATCGAATACATTTCAGGCCAGATCAAAAAGCTTATCAAGCAGGCCAAAGACCATGGCAGCGCCATTGGTATCGGGCACCCTCACCAGGCGACCCTGGATGCGCTGAAACGCGAACTTCCAAAACTTAAGGAAAAAGCCCGGCTGGTGCCGGCCAGCAGGCTTGTTGAGGTACCAGAAAGTTAAAGGCTTTGATATAATTCCAGGGCCTGATCCACAGGTATACGGTCAGGCAGCACGTCTTCAAAGCAGGCGGTAAAATGGCTGTTTACAACTGTTAAAAGGGTATTCATCCGGTCAAGATCCAGCATATCAGACCGATCCAATTTTTTTACGCCCTTGAAATTTTTAGGGCAGAAATCCACCATGGCCCTGCCCTCTTTTTCCATATACAAAGGATATCCGTGGGTCCTGCAGATAATGGGGCGGGCTTCATAAATCATACAGACATGGTCCACGAGCAGGGGGCATGCGCGATTGGTCTGATGTGCCTGATCAAGAACCCTTTCCCGGCATGGGGCATCCAGGCGACTGAAGGCCCGTGACAAGGCAAAGGCCTCAACCGGAAATAAAGACAGGTGCCTGCAACATTCATCACACCCTTTTTTGCAGGCAAGCCGGTCTTTATGGATCCGGGCAAGCCTTTGGATGTGTTCATCCACCCGGGTGATCAGATCCGTGTAATTTTTCAATAGATTGTCAAGCACATGCTCTGTCATTGCATTTACCCCCCCTCTCCCCATTTATTTTCAGCACCCCTTATATCTTACTTGCCATGAAATGCAAACGATCCGGATAATGAATCAGAGAATTGATCCGGCCCGGAATATTTTATTGATTTTTTTGCAAGAGTAAGGCTAATCTTCATAAATCCTAAACAAAAATATTATTTCATGGGATCCTATGATTCAGATACGATATGACTATCAACGATTACGATGAGTTGAAAAAAAAATATGACGCCCTGCTTGAAGAAAACAAAGCTCTGAAAGCAAAAATCCGGGAATTAGAGCCCAAACCCGAAATTATTATTTCCCATCATAAACCTGACCAATCCAGGGAAACGTTGATATTCGGTAACCTTAAAAACACTGCAACAAGCCAAAAATCCGGTACGGCAGTAACATCAGAAAAATATGCCAGTGTAATTAGCCGGTATTCTCAAAGCAATGAAAAGATTAAGCTTTTTATGTCCCTGTTTAAAGGCAGGGCCGATGTATATGCAAAAAAATGGCAAAGCAAAAAGGGCGCTACAGGATACAGCCCGGTCTGCCTGAATGAATGGGTACCCGGGATCTGCAATAAGCCCAGAATAAAATGTTCGGTATGTGGCAATCAATCATATGGGACGCTGAATAAATCCGTTATCGAAAAGCATCTCAGGGGTGAGTACGTCATCGGGATCTATCCCATGAATCCTGATGAAACCTGCCATTTTCTGGCTATTGATTTTGACAAAGAAGGATGGAAACAAGACATTGCGGTGATTCGAAACACCTGCTCAGAATTTGAAATACCGGTCGCAATAGAGCGGTCACAATCCGGCAATGGCTGTCATGCCTGGTTCTTCTTTGAACAAAAGGTCCCTGCAGCATTTGCCCGAAAATTCGGGACATCATTATTGACCTACTCAATGGGAAAACGGCATGAAATCTCGTTCAAATCCTATGACAGGCTGTTCCCGAATCAAGACACCATGCCGGATGGCGGGTTTGGTAACCTGATTGCCTTGCCGCTCCAGAAAACGGCCCGGGATAACGAGAATGCGGTTTTTATCAATGAAGATTTTAATCCGTACCCTGACCAATGGCAGTTTTTATCCGGCATTCAAAAGCTGAGCGAAAAAGATCTGACATCTTTTATAAACAAGCTGGCCCGGGGAAACGACCTGGGAGTGCTAAAGGAAGAAATGTCAGAATCAACACCGTGGAAAAAACAGCAAGCCATTGACCTGAAGGCTAAGGATTTTCCCAAAACGGTTAAAATGACTAAATCCGGCATGCTGTATATTGAAAAAACAGGGTTAAGCCAGAAAGCATTAAATACCCTTAAAAGATATGCGGCCTTTAAAAACCCTGTATTTTATAAGGCCCAGGCCATGAGAAAATCAACCTTTGGCAAGCCAAGGGTCATTTCCTGCTCAGATGATTATAAAAACCATCTTGCCCTGCCTCGCGGGTGTGAATGCGATATCAAATCTTTGTTCAAAAAAAATAATGTCACTCTGATACAAGAAGATGAATCAAATCCCGGAAAGGCAATTAATGTTGAATTCCGAGGTGAATTGAGGGATGAACAGCAACTTGCGATTGATGCATTGTCGGTACATGCCAATGGCGTGTTAGCAGCTGCGACGGCATTCGGGAAGACCGTTATCGGCGCAAAATTAATCAGTATAAAAAAAGTAAACACCCTGGTATTGGTTCACCGGCAGCAACTTGTTTCCCAGTGGCGGGAACGGCTGGAACAATTTCTCATCATCAATGAATCCCTTCCTGAACCGCCTAAAAAAAGAGGCCGTAAAAAAGAACTCAATATCATCGGCCACATGGCGGCCGGGAAAGACAGCTTAAGTTCCATTGTCGATATAGCGGTGATGCAATCATTGAATACCAAAGGAGATGTCAAAGAAGCCGTACAAAATTATGGAATGGTTCTTGTGGATGAATGCCATCATGTTCCTGCAGTCACTTTTGAACAAATATTGAAGAAGACCACAGCAAAATATATTTACGGCTTGACGGCCACCCCTGCCAGACCTGACGGCCACCACCCGATTATCTTTTTTTACTGCGGACCTGTACGGTTTTCAGTGGATGCAAAAAAACAGGCTGAAAAGCGTCCCTTTGAGCACTATCTCATGCCAAGATTCACATCATTTAAATCGCCACCAGATAAAGACGGAAAACAGCTGTCTCTTCAGGAAATAAAAACATGCCTGGCATCAGATGAAATAAGAAACCAGCTCATCATGGATGATGTATTGGAATGTTATGAAAAAGGGAGAAAGTCCTTAATTCTAACAGGTCGGGTTGGCCATGTAGCAGAACTTGCAGCAAAGCTAAGGGAAAGAATATCAAATGTTATTTGCCTCACAGGTGGTATGGGGGATAAAAAAACGACCCGGGTAATGAGGGAAATCAATGGGATTGAGGAGACAGAGCCCTTTGTACTGGTTGCCACGGGCAGCTATATTGGTGAGGGTTTTGATGAAGCACGGCTGGATACGTTATTTTTGGTCATGCCCATTGCCTGGAAAGGGACACTGCATCAATATGCCGGCAGACTGCACCGTTACTTTAAAGGGAAAAAAGATGTACGGATTTACGATTATGTCGATCTCCATGTAAAAATGCTCGAAAAAATGTACGGGAAACGGCTGAAAGGATATGCCTCAATCGGTTATAAAGCCAAAGCCTCAAAATATCCCGATGCACCGACCAATATTATTTTCAATAAAGACAGTTTTTTTCCGGTTTATCTGCAGGATATTGCCGTTGCCTCAAAGCATCTGCTGATCGTCAGTCCGTTTATCACAAAAAACAGGATGTACCAAATGATGGACCACTTTAAGGACCTCTTGAAAAAGCAGGTAAAAATAACGATCATAACCAGACCGGCTGATGATTATGACAAAAATAGAAAAGCCATGTTGAGCAATCTTTTTTCAGATATTGATACACAAGGTGTCCAAATGGTATACAAACCCAACATCCACCAGAAATTTGCAATCATTGACAACAAGATTACCTGGTACGGCAGCATCAATCTTTTAAGCTTTGGCTATTCTGAAGAAAGCATCATGCGACTTGAAAGTACCAGTATCGCCCGTGAATTAACGGATAGTATCGATATGGAAACCTTTTCCAAGACAACGCCATTGAAATAGTGACTGGCCCCCAAAACCTTATTTGGACGACTCTGGCGAGCCGTTCAAACACGAAATAGATTTTCCGATCAAAATTTCCATGTTAAGGTAAAAAAACCCTCAAAGGGATTAGGATATGGATTCTCTCGTATTTGCCGCAGGATTCTGCATCATTGCCCTGGCTGCCAGGCAGATCGGCGACACATTTAAACAGGCCGGATTTCCCCTGATCAGCGGTTTTTTATTCACCGGCATCATTGCCGGCCCCCATGTTCTGAATCTGATACCCAGCCAGGCCGTTTCAACCCTGACCTTTGTGGATCAGGTGTCGCTGGGGCTGATCGCCTTTGCCGCAGGCGGGGAACTCTACTTGAAAGAACTCAAGTCAAGGCTGGTGGCCATTGGATGGATCACGTCAGGGCTTGTGATCTCAACCTTTACAATGGCGTCCCTGGCGCTTTTTGCCCTTGCCGGCCATATCCCTTTCATGGCGGCCATGCCGGTTTCAGGAAGAGTTGCCGTGGCGCTCATTGGTGGAGCCATTCTTGTGGCAAGGAGCCCATCCTCGGCCATCGCCATTATCAATGAACTCAGGGCCAAGGGCCGGTTTACAAAAACGGTCATGGGGGTGACGGTCATCTTGGACGTGGTGGTCATTGTGCTGTTTGCCGCAGCCATCACCATAGCAGACGCCCTGCTTACCGGGTTGACCTGGAATGTCGGGGTCGTCTTTTTTCTGATCCTGGAGATCGCATTGTCCATGTCCCTTGGCATGCCGGTCGCCGGAATTTTGTTTTTTATCCTCCGGCTTCCCGCCCCCTTTGTTTTAAAATCCACGCTGATCCTTTTAACCGGATACCTTGTTTTTATAGGTTCCTCAGGCCTTCGCGCGTACACCCACCATAAGATGAATATTGAAATTCTGATTGAACCCCTCCTGGTCTGCATGGTGGCCGGTTTTTTGGCAGCCAATTCAAGGCAGTACAGGAAAGAGTTTCTTGATCTACTCCATCGTGTCGGCCCGGGGGTTTACATTGCCTTTTTCACCCTGACCGGGGCCTCCATTCGCCTTGATATCCTGGCCCACACCTGGCCTATTGCCCTTATCCTGTTCGGGGTTCGCGTCTTTGCCATATTTACAGGATCTTTTTTAGGGGGGTGCCTGGCCGGAATCGGCGCCCAAAGCAGCCGGACCTATTGGATGGCATTTATCACCCAGGCCGGTGTCGGGCTTGCGCTTGCCAAGGAAGTAGGAATAGAATTTCCCCAATGGGGCCCTTCTTTTTCCACGCTTATAATATCCGTTATTATCCTTAACGAGATCGTCGGCCCCCCGTTGTTCAAACTGGCCATCAAGCGGATGAAAGAGGATCACCCCCCGGCCAAACCCAATGCCGTCAACGCACCACGGAATGTGGTGATTTTCGGAACCGACACCCAGTCCACGGCACTGGCCCATACCTTGTTTTCCCATGGGTGGCGGGTAAAACTGGCCCAGCCAAGGGGTGACTCTACCTTAGCAAGCCTGGAAAACAGCCCCCAGATACCTGTCCTGGTTGTGGACGGATTTGATTGCAAATCCCTTGAAAAAATCCAGTGCCGAACTGCAACGGCCATTGTGACTCTGCTAAGCGACAGAGAAAATCTGGATATCTGCGAAACCGCGTTTGAGCATTTTGCTACCCAGACTCTGGTTGCCCGGCTCAATGACCGCAGCAACCTTAAGGCATTTGAGGATCTCAACGTATTGGTCGTAGACCCATCCACAGCCATTATCGGGTTGCTGGACCACTTTGTCCGGGCGCCGGGGGCGGCGTCCCTGTTGATGGGATTTCACCGGGGCCGGGATGTGGCAGACGTGACGGTCCGCAACCCGGACCTTGCAGGCCTTTCCCTAAGAGACCTTCGCCTGCCCTTTGACTCGGTGATCATGGCGGTCCGGCGCAGGGGAACGCTCTATGTTCCCCATGGGTTTACCCGGCTGGAATCCGGAGACCGGGTCACGGTCATGGGCACCACGGCGGCCCTAAGAGAAATTGCCCTGCGTTTTGACCGGCATGAGGGCCAAGCCGCTTTAAATCTAATGGAAAGGGCCGTGCCTGAACAATTGAAAGAGGATGGGGAAAAACTTTATCTCATTAAAAACGGACAAAGAGACCGGTTTGATCTCTTGGTGGAAAAGGCTGTGGTGGCTGATCTTAAGCAGGAAATGGACAAAAACGCCTTTTTTGAACAGGCCGCAAAACAGCTTAGCAAACAGGTGGATATATCTGCATCCACCCTGTTTGAAATGCTCCGCCAAAGGGAAAACGAAATGACCACGGTGCTGGCCCCGGGACTTGCCATCCCCCACATTATCATTGAAGGAGAGAACCAATTTGGTATGCTGATTGTCAGGAACAAAAAGGGAATCATTTTTTCGCCCCAGGCCCCGAGCGTTCATGCCGCCTTTGTGCTGGTGGGAACAAGGGATGAGCGCAATTTCCATCTTGAGGCCCTGTCTGCCATCGCCAAGATTGTCATGGACCCGAGGTTTGACGATAAATGGCTCAGGGCCAGGTCTGCCAAGGCGCTCAAAGAATTGCTCCTGAATGCTGACCGGGATCGCCGGCTGCCTGAACCCTGACAGAAGGACTTCTCCACTCACTGGAGAACAGGTAGATTCACGGTCCCCTGTTATTTACAATTACATTTTTTAACCCACTGAACTTTCAGTAATAACCTGGGGTTCTAAATTCCACAATAGGGTGTGAACTAACAGGGAAAGTTTACTGTGCTCAGGTTCCTAAAAAAATGAGCTTGTCTTGGAGATAGTCCTCGCTTATTTATCAGGTTCCAAAAAAATTATTTATAATGCAGCAATTCTTTCTTTTTGGGCCTTAATAGTGTTCCCCTATATACCCAAATGCCTTCTCGAAAAGTTCCTGCTCTTTATGGAGCTTGTATTTAAAAAGCGTTTGCCGGAGCACCTTCTGTATTTCCTTTTGCCCGGCGTGCGTGCTTTGCCAGCCGTCAAATCGGGTGGCTCGAACGATCTTATCGATGTCCTCAACCACATTGGCGATGATCTGCGGAGTCGTGCCGTTCCTCATCTCAAGGAATATTTCAGTGAGCGCCTGCTTGTCGTCCGGAATGACCTCTTCATGGGTCTCGTTTTCGAGGCGGACCATATCGCGGGCGGCATCAAGAAGTTTTTTCAACCATTCAAGACTGCTCAAAACTCCGGCTTCATATTTATCCTTGAGGCGTTCAAGGCGTTGTCCCAGTTCTTCAAAGCGCGGATCATTCTTCGAGCGGACCTTTGCCATAAGGGACAGGTTCAGTTTCTTGGCCTTTTTCTTTTTTTCTTCCTCGGTCAGTTCAAAAACCGATTCCGCATCCATAACCAACTCGTCGATATCATCTCTGATCCGATCAATTTCGGTATTTTCATGGATCAATTTGATGGTTTCCGGCCCAAGGGATTCCCAAAGCAAAGATCCCAATCCGCCGACAGGCTTAATCGACTCATAGACCTGCGCCAACCAGCGATAGTCTTTTCTGAAAGCATTCAGATATGGGTCGGGCGTAATGGACTCCCAAAAACGTTTCAACACATTGAACTGCGCTGCAAAGGCATCTTTCTTTTCATTGCCGACCAGACAATCCTGCGCGGCAATCAAGCCTTCGTAGCCTTCGACAGTTCGATCAACACCCGGGAAATACTCCAGGCATTTTTCAATGGCTTCAGGAAACAGCTTTTTGAATGCTTCAACGCTCTCCACCACGCCTTCGATTTCCTTGGGATCGTAATCCAATGCCTTGGCAACATTTTCAAACACGCCGAGATAATCAATAATCAGGCCGTGCTTTTTGGTGTCACTGTAGAGGCGGTTAGTTCGGCACATGGCCTGAAGAAGGGTGTGATCCTTGAGCGGTTTATCCAGATACATGCAGTAGCAGATCGGCGCATCGAAACCAGTAAGCAGCTTGGCGGTAACAATAATAACCTTGAGCGGGTCGGTCGTATCACGATAGCGGTCGAGCAACTGCTCCTGAACTTCCGGGCTGGCATCAATCCCTTGCCACCGTTTGAAGTCTGCCTTCTCAATCGGGAGGCCTAATTTCTGCCAATTAAGCCAGTCGGTTGCTATTTTCTTTGGTTTGCCGTTTTCATCGGTTTCTTCTTCAATCGTGCCTTGTGAAATGTTCATCACCACTTCAACAGCATCTTTGCCGAGGCGCTCACAAAGGAGATAATACATCCGAACCACAGCCTCGCGGTCATACACGACCACTATTCCTTTAAAATGCTTGGGCGCAACGTGGTTTTGATAATGGTTTGAAATATCCTCCGCGATGGCCGTGATACGCTTTGGTGCTTTCAGCAAGTGGGCCAGCTTTCCAGCTTTTTGAGAGATGAATGTTTTCTCTTCCTCATTGAGGTTGTTCTGTTCTGCCAGCTCCTCAAATCCCTGATCGATGGTTTCCCGGTCGATGCGCAGCTCAACCAGACGAGGTTCGAATTTGACAGGCAGTGTTGCCTCATCACGAATGGACTGCTTATAGGAGTATCGATTGAGGTATCTGCCCGGATCATTGGGAGCGCCGAACAGCTTAAAGGTGTTTCGTTCAAGACCAGAAATCGGTGTGCCGGTCAATCCGAAAAAAAAGGCATTGGGCAAAGCCCAACGCATCTTTTCACCCAGACTGCCTTCCTGGGTGCGGTGGGCCTCATCCACCAGCACAATGATATTATCCCGGGGATTCAGGCCATCGGTATTGTGTTCATCAATTTCCACTTCATCGAATTTAAAGACGGTGGTGATCAGGATCTGTCGGGAGTCCTGCTTCAATTCCTGAGCAAGCGCCTTGCATGACTTTACCGGCGTGACGTTTTTGACAGCGGCATTGTTGAACACCGAGTTGATCTGACTGTCCAGATCCACCCGGTCAACGACCACCACAACCGTTGGATTTTTCAAGTCGGAATCTGCCTTGAGCATCTGCGCCGCAAACAGCATCAAGAGTGATTTACCTGAACCCTGAAAATGCCAGATCAGTCCCTGACGGGCATCCTGCGTCTTAACGCGCTCAACTATGGCTTTGGCCGCTTCATATTGCGGATAACGAGGCAGAATCTTGATTTTGAAACTCGGTTTGCCTGCTCCCTGTTTGATCGTCGAGAACACCACAAAGGATTGCAGGATGTCCAACAGCGTCTTCGGGTGCAGCAGACGTTCCGCACTCTTTAGCACGGTACGCATATCCTGCGGGATTGCTTCTCGGTCTTCGGTACTGTGCCACGGAGCCCAGTTCTTAAAACGGGCGCCGATCGCACCGTAATAGAAGGTCTTTCCTTCCGAGGCAAAGCAGAGCAGGTTCGGCACAAAAAAGGCTTTCTGGTTTTCCCAGTAATGCTTTTGACCGCCCAAAAAATCCGCCGCGCCATCCTGCCAGCTGATGGCATCGCGCACCGGCGTTTTTACCTCACCGACGACCAGAGGCAGCCCGTTGACATACAACACCAAATCAAAGTAACAGTCCCTCGTACCGGTAAACTGAACCTGCTGACTGACCACAAAGTGATTGTTCTGCGGTGTATCGAAATCAAGCAGGTGAATAGTGATGTGTTCGCCATCCTTGCCAAGCGGCATGGAAATACGGCCCAGCAGCCAATCCTGAAAGATCTCATTAGCCCGGATTAACCCGCTGTAGCCTGCTTCCAACAGCACGCCACGCAAACGGTGAATCACCTCATCCGCCAGATCCGGATTGGTAGCCAGTGGTTTATTCAATCGGCACAGCGTGTCCTTAAGCCAGGTATCGACAAAGACATCCTGAGGCTGCTTGCCATAAAGCACCAGATTTTCACCATGGACATATTTCCATTTCAGATCTCTGTTGCTCGTAATGTATTCCGCCGTTTCTTCAGCCACCATGCCGGTCTGAGCGGTAACAGGCTTACCAACAAGGTGGTCGCGTAGAGCATTCTCGATCGTATTCATCTCATTGAAGCTCATTGAATCAACCTTTTCGCCTTGGCAGAATTACTTTCAAATAGTCCTCCGTTGCCTCAAAGATTGGATCACAATCATTATGAGAGCGCATTAGTGGAATAACTTTGGTCCGCAACCCCATACCCCGGAAATCCACATAACCATAATCCCTCATAATTTCCATGATGATGGTGTTGCGAGTATATCTTTGTCCTGCAATCATTTTTTCAACAGTCATTGAGTTTTGAAGGCAACCAGGGCTGATGACTTCAAGTCGATCGGAATAAATACCAATTTCAATATCCACAAATCGAGTCCAATCTCTATGCACTAAAGCATTGATAAGTACTTCCCTTATCGCTTCAATAGGATACAAATATTGCTTTTCACGCTGGAAATTCTCAGCAATTTTATCCAATTCTTCAGAAATAAATGGATCCATTTTTTGAAGAACACTTTCAATCAGCCCTTCATCAATCAATTGCCTTGCCCCTTGCGTAAAATCCCATCTGGCAGCAAGAGGCCCATCCAAAATAGCATCTAATTCTGCTTTATATTCTTTATCCGGGCTATTGAACGCAAATAACCTCAGACCACTTTGTTTTAAATATTGGCGCGGTTGCTTCCCGAATAATACAATTCCGGCGATCGTGCACATTCCTTTGGGTTCGGTTAAGAAACCAATGTTTGCCAACCTGTTTTCCCATTCAGCATCCGTTGAAGGCATATCAGGATCATTTACAATATCTTTGAGATAATTTTCTATGCGAACTTTATCAAGATCATTTGATGAGGTGCGAGATACCGGCAGAACTTCGGTATGGAGCATGCCTCCTATCTCATATAGCCGCATCTGCTGCTCACGGGTTGCAAGGCGTGAAGTTGAACCCACTCTGATAAAAACTTCTTCGGCTTT
Source organism: Desulfobacter hydrogenophilus (assembly GCF_004319545.1). Classification (NCBI taxonomy): domain Bacteria; kingdom Pseudomonadati; phylum Thermodesulfobacteriota; class Desulfobacteria; order Desulfobacterales; family Desulfobacteraceae; genus Desulfobacter; species Desulfobacter hydrogenophilus. Next base: position 976,529 of record NZ_CP036313.1, read on the forward strand.
ATTATGCCGTCGAACATAAGGCTTGGAGCTCCCTTGTGGAAAGGTAAGAACAGCCACAATGGTTCTCTCATCTATTTTGATTTCTTCATAAAAAGGCAAAATCGCGGGATGAACCTTCTCTGAAATGACATTCATCACCCATTCTTCTACATCTGAACGCTGAAGACCAGAGATAGATCCATCATCATCAACCCCTAAGAGGATCTTACCTCCTTGAAAATTAACCAATGCCACGACTTCTTTGGCCAGCTGTTCTGGACGAATGTCATCCCGTTTGAACTCAACACCGGAATTTTCACCATTGGCAATAATCTCAAATAATTCTGTTTTCAGCATAGTATCATCCTAATAGCCGTATTTGAGTTTGCGTTGATTAAAGGCAGTACGTCCGCCCTCAAGAATATTCGCCGCCTTTTCACGCACTGCAGGAACATCAATGGCACCTTGTGCTTCGGGGGGCATGACTCCTTGTTCATCCACTGATTCAAAAATGCCAATCCATTCAGCATCACCAAAGACTGGAATATTGGCATTGTGAGTAGCAAAGAGGAACTGGCGATTAATCTTTGCGTTACGTAATTCGGAAACAATGCGATCGGCAATAAACGCATTATCCAGATTGTCCTCGGGTTGATCCATAATGAGCGGATCTTTGTTTTGTAACAATAGCAGATGCAGCACAGCCGTGCATTGCTGACCTGTTGAAAGCTTTTTCAATGAACGATAATTCGCTGCACCTTCATGTGATACATTCAATTCAATTTCAATGATGTCGGGCAATTCCAGCTCTTGAAGTTCGAGCACTTTTGATGCAGGCAGCCTAACCAGTGCATTTGCAATAGTTGGCGTTATACCCCAATTTGATCCTGTTAGTTCACCCATGCCTTTTTGAATCAATTCAGCAAGCTTCACTGGGGAAAAATCATCATGCTCATTAATCCATGAAAGACGTTTTTCCCCAACACCTTCCAAGTTGCAGCTTTGTAAGAAATCGATAACAGGCTGCCTGTTGGCTTCTGGCTTCACCGTTAGCTTCAGTTTGTTTTGCAGCTTTTTATTCAGCTTCTTGAGTGAAGACTCAAATTGAGCCGTTCGACTTGCACGATAACCCGAGAGTTCTACCAACAGAGAGTTTCTTTGTTTTTTCAGTTCATCAATCAAGGCTTGCTGACTCCTGATTGCAACTTCCTTGGGTTTAATCCGTTCTATTGCCTGAAGAAGCTGTTGATATTCAACACCAATTTCACGTCCACTTTTCCCTTCGCTTGCGGGTAGATTCTTAAATGTTTTTTCCAGTGTCTCTTCTTCACACTGGATACCTTGTTGCACGTCCGCAATCAACCGGGTAATGATTGCTTTGCTCGTTGTGAAAAAAGCCTTCCATTGATCAAATGTTCTTTCCGTGTCGACTTTCAACTGATCCAATGTTGTTTTTATTTTCTTTAATGCGTCGCTGTGGGGAAGATTGTCAATCGCCTTATCACTTAAAAAAACGGTATCCGGCAAAGCATCCTTGATTTGAGCAAAAGCCTGCTCCAGATTATATAATTCCTCTTGTTCAATACGCTGTTTAAGTCTCTTTTCTGTTTCTAACAGAGGAATAATCTTGAGCTTATCCTCAATACCAAGTGATTTAAATTGTTGCACGCGTTCCTGCAACTTGGGCAATTTGCTTAATTCATCTTCAACAATCGATTTATCCTCAAGAGCATTATGCAATTTTTTTCGATTCCCATTGAGGGCAATGAGTGCTGTTTTTATTTTATCCTCAAAAGTATCATGTTCAGCATCTAAAAAGCGGCCAAGTAGTTTCTTTTGAGACTGGCCATCCTGGGCGATTTCGTAAATCTCGTTCTGACCGTAGATTTCTATCTCAGGGAGAAGCTCGCGGGGAGTGAAGGATGAAATATTTCCTGCTTCCTCTTTTACAGAGGCGCTTTCACCATAGCGACGGGCAATGGTGTATTTTTTGCCATTCATTTTAGATGAACGCACTACCAACTCAATTCGACCTTTGGATTTGCCAATATTTTCCTTGATGATTTCCAGATGTTGTTTACACGCGCTCTTACCAATAGGATCCAGCTCCAGTGCATAACGAATGCATTCCAGCAGGGTTGATTTTCCTGTTCCGCGACCACCAATTACCGAATTCAAGTGTTCTGAAAAATTAATATGAACACCATCCAAATACCCCCCGGTAATGGATAATGATTCAATGCGAGAATAGTATTTTTCTGAAATATCACTATTTAAACGCACCCGGGACTCTGGATCCTGAAACGCCAACTTAAAGGCCTCAAAACCGGGTTTGGTCATCTTAATCAGGCAAGAGGCTTTTGGATTTTTTAGTGTCTCGGGTTTTTCCACATCTTTGGCATTGATAATGGCAATAGGTGTTTCTCGTGTATAATCCCTGTTTTTATTCATTAAAATCTGACGATAGCCATTATTCTCTTCAGCTTTTAATTCATCAAGTGTTGCAGGGATTTGAGCGGCTTTTAGCAGGTCATTTTTCCAAACATGAACAAGTTTGTGTTTCAGTATCCCACTGTCATCCGTGCAGTGTGCTGCATAACAAAAGCCACCAAGCTCATTTATTTTTAACACTAAGTCATTGCCGCCAAGATTGGATGGCCAGACACCATCACTCGGATTCGTTAAGCCCAATGCCCCTAAATAGCGATTCAGCTGGTCTGTTGTTGTCTTCTCAGGAAAAAGACATACAAAATGCACTTTTTCGGTGGTTGCAATCTCAAACCCTGGAAAAACAAGGATTCCATGTGGTTTCAAGACATTTCGAATCGCATCGATTCCATCCACATTGCCGTGATCAGCGATGCCAAGTACTTTGATATTCTCTTCTTTGCAGACCTGCAAGAGCTGCTGGTTATATTCGTCTTCCGTTAAGCGCTGCTCCTCTCCCCGATAAGCAAGATAAGTGTAAGGATTCACCTGTAAAGCACACTTCCAGAACCGGGCTTTTGTGTATGTTTCGGTCATCATGAATCTCCTATATCAAATTCTATGCTTTCTGCAATATATTCACCAGTTTTTGCAGCCACCATTCCGGTTTTGAGCGGTAACGGGCTGGTGGGCGAGATGGTCCCTTAGCGCATTTTCGGTTTCAGCCTTTAGCCTTCCGCCTTCATCCTTCCAACTCTCATTGAAGATCATTGGACACCTCCTATAAATACCTCGTTAAAAAATGAGGTTCTCAGCATTTTCATGCGAGATATTTTAGATTCAATCGAAATAACTGTTTTTTCAGCATTATGGAGCTGTTCTTCGATGATACTCATCCCCTCACTTGGAGGAATTGGAATCATTATTTCGTCAAAGACTTCATTGGGGATTCTTTGCCTTCCGGTAGTCCCTGCCATACGCTTGATTGCATAGCCATGGACCCTATTAGTTCTACACAAATGGTATAAATACTCGCTACTGGTTTTGCGCGGTGAAATTACTATAAACTCAGTAGATCCAACCCCGACGCTATCTTCCTTCAGGAAATCTACTATTGTAATTTTTCCGTTCTCAGCACATGGCGTTATTCGTGCAAAAAGGATGTCCTTATTTTTGAATCTTGCGCCACCACTTACTTTCTCTCGTGTTTCGATCTCACCCTCAATAGACATTGAATCATTACCTACGGCCGCCATTTCGCAAAACTGGATTGGTTCACTTTTAGCGAGAGTATATCGGGGATTTATCTGAGCCATTTCAGAGAGAGGTTGAATTTTCCATCCTTTTGGAACTTCTCCCCAGTGAGTTTTTTCAGTTTGTTTAATTGTGCATCCTTTAAACAAGAAGTTTGACCTAATTGCTTTCCTCAGTATTTTTGCAGAGTCAAAAGCAACTTCACTTCGAGAAATAGCTTCCTCGACCTTCTCCAGCACTTCGAGGATCTCTTTCTGGCGCTCAATCGGCGGCAGTGGGAATTCCTGAATCGCAAGGGCCTTCCACTTGATGGTTGGTGAAAGAGACCCTTCCGAGATCGCTACTGCCCGATCCATAAACATGTCTGATTGCATGAAGAAAGGCAGCAGCCCGGGAATGATTTTACCGACCACCTCTTCAAGAACCATGGCATGAGCCGAACAGATCCCCTCAAAGTCAGCAACAGCAACTTTTTTCTGATAGGCGCGTCGTTTACCAAAGATGATCTGGCCAGGGCGAACACGGAGTTTCTGTCCCTTTACATCTGCCGGAACGCCTCGTCGAGCAATACGCAGTGACTGAGGGTCTATATGTTCAAGGCCGACATAGACCTCTAAATCTGTTTCTGACGGCTCCACACGTTTCGAGATGTTCTTGGCAATCTCCCCGAACTTAACGATCTGCCACCCGTCCTTTATCTGTTTATCTGAAAGTTCTATTGCCATGGCTACACATCCTCGGATTTTTTCTTAGCTCTTTGCGGTTTTTTCTTGGAGGTGGATTCAATCTGTCCAACCACTTTATCAAAATCGCTGATTTGCTTGCTCGATTCAGTCAGGCGGTTCGTGTGAAATTTATCATACTCACCTTCCGCCAATTGTTTGGCCATTTCATGTGAGATTTTGCCAGCATGTGTAAGAATATTCCGATCGTTGAGAGTCATGAAGCTGTCTAATTTTTTTATCCAATCCAACATATACATAGGAACGCGGCGCATGGCCTGTCCCTGTGCAAAAATCAGGTATTGCTCAACCAGATTGTTCAGTGCCGCCAGTTCATCTTCATCAAGGTAATTCTTGGCAATGGTCACATCCTGTTTGCGGACTTTGGCACCACGGTAATTGGTAAGACCCATGTTCGGCTTGTCGGCATCTGCTCTTGAATGAATGATTTCCGCTGCGGTCTGTCCGGTAATCGCCCAGTGCATTTTGTTCTGGACTGTTTTGAAAAATTCAATGCTCATATCCAGCGTTGGATCATAGTCGATACTGGTGGCGTAAATATCGGTAATTTTCTGATAAAAACGACGCTCAGAAGTGCGAATATCCTGAATACGCCGTTCAAGTTCCTCAAAGTAGTCAAAGGGCAAGTCCGGGTTTTTCAGGCGTTCATCGTCCAGCAGAAATCCTTTCTTGATAAACTCGGTGAGTTGCTGAGTTGCCCAGATGCGAAATCGGGTTGCCACATGGCTTTTCACCCGGTAGCCAACTGAAATAATCATGTCCAGATTGTAAAAGTCGACCATGCGGGCAACGTCTCGTTTCCCCTCTTTTTGAACTATCCGGAATTTCCGGATAGTTGCTTCAGGAGCCAGCTCGCCTTCATCATACACATTTTGTATGTGCTCACTGATGGTTCGAACATCTTTTTGAAACAGCTCCGCCATCAATCTTTGGGAAAGCCATACCGATTCATCTTCAAAACGAACATCCAGTTTCAGTTTACCGTCCTCAGCCTGATAAACCAGAAACTGTCCTTTGGCGGGCTCTAACCCACTTTCATCAGCCTTATGTGGTTTGTTTTTGTGATCTGTCATACTCCCACCTTGTCTTCCTGGTCATTGAGGATAATCCCAATTTCAGCCAATGCTGCAAAAAGTTTCTTAGACTGCTTTTTGAGTTCAACCCGGCCGACCTGCCAAGCCTCGATGGTTGACTCCAAACTCTGACCATCACCATTTGTGCCGTTGTGAACGTACAGAGGGATCGAGAGGTTGTGCATGTTCTCTCTGATCTCTTCAATATCCGTCAATCGTGCGATCTCTTCATGGCCTTCCGGCTCAAAATAAGCCGCCACCAGCCGTTCAAGATTCTTGTCACTCAGGAAGCTGAATGCTCTTTCCCGGGTTACTTCCTTAACACCGTTTATGAACAGCACTTTATTCTTTCTTCCCTCTGGTTTGTTCATGCACAGGATGACCACGCATGATTCCATGGGAGAGTTGTAAAACAGGTTGGGCCCCAGGCCGATGACAGCCTCAATCATGTCGGTCTCAATGACCTTCTTGCGGATGTCTGCTTCCGAATCTCTGAACAGTACGCCGTGGGGCCAAAGCATGGAAGCTCTGCCGGTTTTGGGATTCAGGCTTTTGATGATGTGTTGGAAGAATGCATAGTCGGCACAACCTTGAGAAGGCACACCGAATTCATTACGATTGAAAGGATCTGCACTGAATTTGCTTCTATCCCATTTCTTGATTGAATACGGCGGATTGGCAAAAATAACGTCAAACTGCTTTAAGCGGTCGTATTCAAGAAACTTCGGTTCCGCGAGGGTATCCCCACGCTGAATATCAAATTCCTCAATGTCGTGAAGGAACATGTTCATTCTGGCGATGGCGCTGGTCAGCAGGTTCACTTCCTGCCCGAACAGTTTTGCCGTGCGCCATTCTTTGCCACACTTTCGCAAATCCATCACCGCATTGAGAAGCATCCCGCCGGTGCCGCAGGTCGGGTCATAGGCGCTTTCACCGGGTTTCAGCTCCATGACTCTTGTCATGAGGTGGACAACCGTTCTGTTGGTATAAAATTCAGCGGCTGTATGGCCGGAATCATCAGCGAATTTTTTAATAAGGTATTCGTAAGCCGCCCCCAGATCGTCCTGGGTCACTGCGCTTATACCCAGAGGGATCTTGCTGAAATGTTCCACCAGAGATGCAAGCAGATGATCCGGAAGCCGTTCTTTATTGGTCCATTGTGCATCACCGAATACGCCATATAGACGCTGGTTACTTTTCTCTATGGTCCGCAGCGCTTTTTGTATGAAAGCACCGATGTTGGTCGAGGTTTCACGAAGCGTGTTCCAACGGGCGGATTCGGGAATTATAAAACGATGCTGCTCAGGCAATACCGCGAACTGGTCATCTCCATCCGAAAAGGCAAGGGCTTCCTCATACTCGTCCTTATAAACATCAGATAGCCTTTTATAGAAAAGCAGCGGGAAGATATACTGTTTGTAGTCGGAAGCGTCGATTTGCCCCCTTAAGAATTCTGCTGCTCCCCAGAGCATGCTTTCCAGTTGTTGTTGTGAAAGACTCATAGTTCAAACCCCTCCCGTTCAAGCAGCAGTTCCAGTTCATTTTCCGCAATTTCAAGTTCAGCCAGTTTGGCTTTGAAATCCCGGAGGGCTTCTTCTACGGTTATCTTTTCTTCTTCGAGCGGCTTTTGGACGTACCTTGCAATATTAAGATTAAAATCATTTTCCTTGAGTTCGGCATACTCAACCCAGCGGGTAACGCCTTCTTCCTCAAAAGGTTTCTGCTTTTGTTTCTTGTAAAGCTGATATATCTCGTCGGCCTGTTCCTTGGACATTGTGTTTTGAGCTCGGCCTTTGGTATAGATTTCTTCCGCATTGATAAACAGCACCGGTGATTTTGCTTTGACTGATTTTCTCAAAACAAGAATGGAGGCGGGAATGCCTGTTCCATAGAATAAATTGCCTGCCAGTCCAATCACCGCTTCTATAGCACCCAAATCCAAGAGTTTTTTCCGGATCTTCGCTTCCGTACCGGATCTGAACAGAACCCCATGAGGAAGAACAACTGTCATCCGGCCGCTGCCTTCCTTCATGGAAGTGTACATGTGCATGACCCATGCAAAATCACCATTCGTCTTGGGTGCCAGTCCGAACGTGTGTCTGTTAAAAGGATCAGAAGACCACATCTCATGGCCCCATTCCTTTAGGCTGAAAGGAGGATTTGCGATCACGCAGTCGAACTGTTCCAGGCGGTCATAAGTCAAAAACTTCGGATCTCTCAGAGTGTCTCCACGCCTGATTTCAAAATCTTCCATACCGTGGAGGTATAGGTTCATCCGGGCGATCGCTTCAGTTGTCAGATTTTTTTCCTGCCCTTTGAGCTTCAGCAAACGTGGGTCCCCACCATGTTCACGCACATGATGAACGGTTTCCAAGAGCATGCCGCCAGTTCCGCAGGCTGGGTCATAAACGGTTTCGTCGGGCTGAGGGTCCAGTACATTTACCATCAAACGGACAATTGAGCGTGGCGTATAAAATTCCCCGGCCTTTTTGTTGGCCTTATCCGCAAATCGCTTGATCAAATATTCATAGGCTCTTCCCATGTCGTCATCACGAACATGACCGACACCAAGCCTTATTTTGTTAAAGTGATTCAGGAGCTGGAGGAGTAGATGGTCCGGCAGTCGTTCTTTATTGGTCCAAGGCGCATCTCCGAAAATTCCATAGAGACGGTCATTTTTCTTTTCGATTCCAAGAAAAGCAGCTTTCAGCGCTTTGCCAACATCTTTTGTTGCGGCAATGACATTGTCCCAATGGCACCCCCCCGGTACCTCTATTCGATGCTGCTCAGATGCTTTTGCCATCTCTGCGTCGCCATAAAATTCCATGGCTTCTTCAAATTCTTCATCATAAACGTCACAAACCCGCTTAAAGAAAAGTATGGGAAAGATGTATGTTTTATAGTCGGACGCATCGATAGGTCCTGTAATAATATGTGCCGCTTCCCATAAATGACGCTCAAGGTCATTAAGCGATAGCTTGCTTTTTTTATCATTCATCTTTGGTCTTCAATCTTTCCGAGGTATTAATCTTATTTTTCATCGGTCCTGTCAGATGCCGCGCCGCCAGCCTCAACCCAAGCGTCAACCTGTTCTTTTTTAAATTTCCACAGGCGTCCCATTCGATGAGAGGGCATTCCGTGCTTATCGATCCACTTGTAAACGGTGTCTTTACTGACCCCGAGGTGTTTGCATATTTCGTCCACTGACAACCAGCGATCATCCAAGTCTACCATGTATAAAACTCCTATAGGGCTTGATAAATCTTTGATAGCCTTCAACTGAGTCGATACAGATTGCTTTTCTATACGGACTCGTTCTTTTCTTTCTTGTTAAGCTACTCAAATGGGGAAATAAAGTCAAACGTCCTTTTATGATTTAAAATGATTTAACCTGTTTTTGATCGTTCTCATCGAATCAAAAAATAAAAAAACACTTTGTCTTTTTGGCTTGGTACAAGATTTTCAAGGTAAATCGGGGATCGGTTTCTACCAATCCCCAAAAATTTTATTTGTAAAGATTATCAATCCAGTGGATAGCCTCTGTATCGCTGACTTTTCCAAGATACCGCTGGGTAGTTGATATATTTGCATGGCGGAGAATTATTTTTGAAACGATTTCAATGGGAACCCCTGACCTGCTGGCGTAAGTAGCGGCGTGTCATCTAAGATCATGGGGGTTCAAATTCACATTTATCATTTTCCCTGCATTTTGAACAATTTCACGGGCCCTGGTGTATCCTATTGGGAACACGTTGTGGTCATCTTCAATATTTACTGAGGAGATATAATTCCGTAGTCGATCTGCTACTTTTTTGGGGATAAAAACAATTTCGGTCTGATTTCCGCTTTTCGGTTCTGATAAAACCAGTTTCCGGCCATGTACATTTTTGACTTTTAATTTCAGGACCTCTCCAACTCTCATACCTCCTCTGACCACCTATTCCAGTAGCAACCGGTTTCTGGAATTATCCATTTTGAAAATAATTTCATCGCTTGGCCAAAAACCCCATGATATCTTCGGATGTGATTTTTGATATTTCTGAATTGCCATAATCTTTTTTAAAACCGGTCAAAAAAAGTTGATAATTTTTTATAGTGTTTTTTTTGAATTCATTTTTTGATAACCAAGAAAAGTGTCGATTGCATTTGATGTTTTCATGATACTCTCCTTTGATAAAAAATTGTCTTTTCGCCTGGGAATAGGCCTCAACCGAATATTTTACAAATCATGATCTATTTTTTCAACTGATAGACCATGATCAGACAGGGCAATCGCATGTAGATTTCGGTTATAATAAATTCAATGGGTTAGAAAGCATGATTTCAACATTTATCTTCAATTCTAACCTCACAATCTGTCTATTATGTGACTTGTAACTACTGCCCGTATAGGATCTGCCGGAAACACGAATTCTTGCCCAAGACGTGGATCTTCATGGAATCCGGATCAATGAAAAGATAGACAAAAGGCAATTGTCCTTGTCCAACGCCCCTTTAACGTTGATTTTTCGTACCAGACCCGGTATGGATTAGCCAGTTTAAACGACACCATGGGCTGACCTGGTATATTGACATTCAGGCTCAATCCACAACTAAATATAAAAGTAATTCAACGAGTTATTGTAATGTTCATATACCCCCATTGGAGAAGGCTATGCGGTTTGAATGCAGGGGCCTGACCTTCACCTACCCGGAGGCGGACAAACCGGTTCTGGAAAATCTTAATTTTTCCATGGCCGCACCGGGATTTAATGCTGTTTTCGGGCCATCAGGCGTGGGGAAAACCTCTTTTGCAAGAATTCTTGCCGGTGGCAACAATGGCCCCGGGGGCGATGCGTTGATTTATGAAGGCATTTCCACCATCTTGTATTCTTACAACCAGGAACGCTTGCCCGGCTGGTCCTGTACCGGCAGCCACCTGGAGAAGGTGTGCCCCCCAAAAAATTCAGATCTTAGAAAGGAACTTATCAAAATTTTCAAAGTGGACGCCTTTTTGGGATCACGATTCTCCCAGTTGTCCATGGGCCAGCAGAACCGGATGAACCTTATCCGTTACCTTATCCAGGACTTTGATTTACTGATACTGGATGAAAGCCTTGCCAATGTGGATGAAGCCTTGAGGGAAACCATTGTCCTGGCCATAAAAGAGATATTTCCGACCAAGCTGTTTCTTTATATTTCCCACAATCTCATGGAAGTGGCACGATTCTGCAAAGACATCCTGGTGTTAAGCCATCCCGGAAAAGGCAAAGGTGCCGTCGTGGTGCAAGGCCAGAATTATAAAACAGGATATACGGCCACCCCCCAGGCCATTGACCGGTCCATGCTGGAGATTATGAATGCTGTTTAGACGAATCTACCAGTTTCTGATTGTCTATTGCTTAGGTGTTACCGGGCTTTTAGCCATCAAATACGGTGCTGGCCTGTCCAACTATGTTATCCCCGGTTTAGCGCTGATTTTTGATACGGCACACCGAATGTTGGCCGGCTATTTTCTTGACGTGCTCAATACCCTTTCCGTCACTGTACTGGGCCAGATGATTTCCATTTTCATGGCCTTTTTTGTGGGAATCATCGGCCGTAAATCATCTTGGGCAGGCTCGTTTATCAAGGTCATGGCTTACAACATCCAGGCCTATCCCATTGTTGCCCTGGCACCGATCATTTTTATTCTCATGGGGGACGGATTTTTATCCCGCCTGCTCATTGCCTCCATGATCTGTTATTTTCCTTTGCTCCTGTCGGTGTTGGGAATCATGGCCTCGCCCATAAAGGACATTGAACATTTTTATATTGCCACCGGCCGGATGCGCTGGCAGCTGGAAGTCAAAATCCGGGCCTTTGAAAATTTAAACAAGCTGACCACAGTGATTGCAGGATCATCCACACTGGCCATGGCAGGGACCATTGTGGCCGAATTTATTGCCGCAGACCAAGGCATTGGTTACAGTATACGCATCGCCCTGTACCAGAGCGATCTTGCCTGCATTCTTGTGGCCCTGTTTTCCATTGGTATTATCATCTCGGTTTACCAAGGCATTTTGGAAACTGTCGGTGAACAGATGAAAAACAAATGGTTCACCCCAAAGGGAGGAGATCTGATATGATTCAAAAAATCAAAACCAACACCGTGATCAGGGCAGGACTTATAGTCTTTTGCATGACACTTTTTTTTGCAACTGCCCCCACCTTTGCAGGCGAAACGCTGAATTACCGCCTGAAATGGCTGTTCAACACCTCAGTGGCCGGTGACATCATTGCCGATACCGGCGGCTTTTTTAAAAAAGCAGGACTGGATGTTTCCGTGAATGAAGGCGGGGCCGGGAAAAATGCCATCAAGGAGCTGGAGCTGGGATATGCAGACTTTGGCGTGGCATCTGCCGACCAGGTCATCCGGGCCCTTGAAAAAGGCGCTGACGTGGTGGTGTTAGCCCAGCTGTTTCAGGTCAACCCCATGCAGTGGATCTACCGGTCGGATCAGCCTGAAATCAAGGGCCTTTCCGATTTAAAAGGCCGGCATATCGGGGTCACCTTCGGAGGGAATGATGAAACCATCATGAACACCCTTTTAGCCAAAGCAGAACTTACCTCAAAAGATGTCCGCATCTCAAGCGTCAGGTTTAATTTCACCCCGTTTTTAAAAAAAGAAGTGGATGTGTGGCCGATATACCGCAACTCCCAGGGGGTCATCCTGGAAGAAAGACTATCCGCGGAAAACGAGCAGGTAAAATTTTTCAACCCCGCAGACTACGGTGTATCCTTTGTGGCCAACTCGGTTGTGACCTCAGGTTCCATGATAAAAAAACATCCGGAAACGGTAAAAGCATTTATGACGGCGCTGCTGTCGGCCTGGGAATTTGCAATGGATCCGGCCAATCAACCCCAAGTTTTAGCCCAAATCAAAAAAAAGGATAAAGGCACCAAAGACGACATTCGCCAAAAACAGCTGAAAGCCACCCGGCCTTTGATCAAACCGGACAAAGGTACAAACATCGGCATCATTGATGTTGGGGCATGGCAGCAGACTGAACGCATCATGGTCAAAGAAAAACAGATCGTGGCCCCGGTTGATGTGACAAGCCGTCTCGTTGGACCCAAAAAGTAGAATCATGTTATGAAGAAAAATAAAAATTCCAGTACATCTAAAATTCTTTTTTTGCAAAAGGTGATGATGCGATACGCGCCTGGGCATCTTTGACAATCATGTCCCTGTCAGCCCACAGGGTGTATTGTTTAAATTTATCTTGACGATGGATGCCCATGGAAAGGGCGACCAGATTAACAAAATTATCCACACTGAAATCATATGCCGGTTCTTCAGTTACAAAAGTCTGGCTGCAATAATGGCATATGGTTACTAATCGATCAGCCCCTGTATTCCCGGCTTCGTCCAGGCGTTGTTTTCGGATATGCTTGCAGCTGTCCGGAAACCAGGTCATGGCACCGCTGCCGCAGCACATTGTATTACGGCCATAATGCGCCATCTCGACCAGATTTACTCCTGGCAATCGTTTTAACACATCACGGGGGCCGTTTATATCAACACCGGTGTAAGCTGACTTACAGCCTTCATGGAGGGTGACGGTTCCTGCTGCGGCATCAGTGAGCTGCAACTTATGCATATTTTCGGCCAGATACTGGGGAAATGAAATAACTTTGAAAGGAATTTTCATTGAAAGTGAAAGAGTTGTTTTAAACCGGCAATGACAAGTGGGACACCACAATATAACAGTTTTAGGATTAAACTCCGACAGGGCTGTTATAAGTTCCTCAGCCTTTTTCCCACCTTCTTTGACAGCACCGAAAAACAGATGGGAATCTGAGCAACAATAATCAAGTCCCGGCAAAAATGAGTAATCATCCCCGATGGCATCCATAATATCCAGGGCATTCAATAGTTTTTCCGGCTGGAAATAGACATTGCATCCAGGAAAATGCTTTGGTATAAGCCTGTTTTGAAAAAAGGCCTTTGTCAATAAAATGAAAGACCTGTTCTTGGATTTGCTGATAGGTGTCTTTGCTTGAATCCGTATGGGGCAGGATCGGACATGCTTGGTCACAAAGCCCGCATTGAAGGCAATTTTCTAAAAATCGCTGTTTTTCTTTTACATAATGATCATAGACCGTCATTTTTATGTTGATTATCCTAAGGACCGCAGAAGAAATAAGTTAAACGAAATAACTCGCTCATTTTACTATATCCGGGAGCGCGGGCGTCCCGCCCGCATCTTTACAATACTTGCGGACATGCGGGCGGGACGCCCGCGCTCCCAGGTTAAGTTATTTCTGACTCATCCCTAAGGTTTATCTGTTTTATTTCATAGCCGCTTTAACCTTGGCGGCAACATCAGCAGAAACCCATTGGGTCCACAAGCTTTCGTACTCTTTGAGAAACCATTGGGCTGCCTCATCCGTATCGGCTTTAGAGTCCTGCATATAAGCCAGGAACTTGTTGTTAATATCCAGCGTGGTTTCATACTTTTTTAACATTTCAACGACTTCAGGGGCTTGTTCGGGCAGTTTTTTATGGACAAGGATATCGCATTTTACGGCAGGATAGGCGCAGGCCCTTGTTGTGTCCCAAATCTTTTGATCAAATGCGGGTTCCTCTAATTGATACATGTCCAGCTTACCAAGGACCCATGTAGGCGCCCAGTAGTAGCCCAACCAGGGTTTTTTACGTTTATAGGCGATTTCCATGGAAGCGGCCAGAGCAGGTCCGCTGCCGGGCTGCATGATGTTGTATTTTTCTTTGATACCATATGCTTCAAACTTTTGATCATTGACCTGGGAGCATGACCAGCCGGGAATACAGCTGTAAAAAATGCCCATTGAAGGATCTTCAGGATCTTTGAACAACTTCCAGTATTTAGGCAGATCAAACACGGATTTAAGGTCAGGGGCAAGGGGTTTGATGCCACGTTCTTTGTCGCCTTCCACAATATATCTTGGCACATACCATCCCTGTACGCTGTTGGGGAAATTGGCCCCAAGATTGATGAATCCTTCCTTGGTTCCGGCATCTTTACCTTTGGCAAGGCCCTCGTCATAAAGTTCCTGCCAGTTTTCCGTCCAGGTTTCCATATTGACATTGGGGGCTTCGGGTCCCTTGGCCTGGATCAGGGCTGAATTGAGCATAACGGTTTCACCCTGGGTAAATTTGACGGGATACCCCAACCCTTTTTCGATGATAAAACCGGCAATACGGTTATGTACCTGGGCGCTGTCCCATCCAAAATCAGCAAAAACAATGGTTTTTTGGGCTGTGGCCGGCGTTAATGCGCCCATGAATGCCATGGAGATGATTACTGCCATAAACATCAGCACATTTTTTTTAATTGTCCTCATTTTTTTCTCCTTAAGTTATTGATATCAGTGCTTCTTATTTGTTGCCAGAGCAAATGTAATGCGGTCAATGACAATGGCCATAAAAACGATACACAAACCAGCCTCAAATCCCCGCCCGACTTCGATGCGGTTAATCGCCAGAAGAACTTCAAGTCCCAGGCCTTTAGCGCCTATCATGGAGGAGACGACAACCATGGACAGGGCCATCATTGTTGTCTGGTTGATACCGACCATGATGGTGGGCCTGGCCAGCGGCAGCTGGGCCTTGAACAAAATCTGCCAATAGCTGGAACCAAACGCATGGGCTGCCTCAATAACACTTGGGGAGACTTCCCTGATGCCAACATTGGTCAGGCGAATCACCGGGGGAACAGCATAGATGATCGTTGCAAAAAGTGCCGGCACCTTGCCCAGGCCGAACAGCATCAGGGCCGGGATCAAGTAAACAAAGCTGGGCATGGTCTGCATGCCGTCCAGGATTGGTTTTAGAACGGCTTCAAACCGGTTGCTGCTGGCCATGGCAATGCCAAAGGGTATGCCTATGAGCAGTGAAATCAGCACGGATGCCACCACAAGGGACAGGGTCATCATACCCAATTTCCAAAGCCCAAGGGCACCAATAAAAAACAGCATGGCACCCATCAAAAAGCCGGACCACCAGCGTCCCGTAACTCGCCATGCAAAAAGCCCCACTCCGATGACTAATACAGGCCAGGGGATCCATAGAAAAAACTTTTCAATATATATCATGAAATAAAGAATGATTTGTCCCAGCAAATCAAAAAAACCGCTAAAGGTGGCAAGCACCCAGTCCATGGCTGCATCCACCCACACATCTAAAGGAATATCAATGGCTTCTGGAAACTGCATTATATTTATGTCTCCTTAAAATTCATAAATTTGCAACAGATCTTCAAGCGTTTTTGCTTGCAGACTCGTTGATTTCAGGCTGCATGGTTTCAGCCAATCTGGACAGTAAAAGGCCCACAACAATCACGCCGAGCAAATGATCATTTTCATCTACCACAGCCACTGGATGCGGGGTTTCATCACCGAGCATGGAAAAAAGTGTGTTGGCCGGTACATCAGGCGCTACTTTGTGAATTATTTTTTCCAAAATAGTGTGCAGTGTTTTTTCTCCTCGATCAACTGCCTTTCTACAATTTTTAGCAGTGACAATGCCTACGCATTTGCCCTTTTCGCGTACAAAAATAGATGAAATTCCGGCTTTTTGCATTTTGCGCAGCGCAGCCCTGGGGCCGTCTGTTTTTAAATAAGCCATGATCTCGCTTTTTTTCATGACTGATTCAGCAGTGATTACCTTTGTCATGTCCACATCTTCTACGAAACTTGCCACATATTCATCGGCCGGATTTGTCAGAATATCTTCAGCGGTTCCCTGTTGAACAATGACGCCGTCTTTCATTAGAATAATACGGTCCCCGAGCTTGATGGCTTCGTCCAGGTCATGGCTGATAAAAACTATGGTTTTTTGCATTTTTTCCTGCAGATCGAGCAACTCATCCTGCATGTCCCGTCTGATAAGGGGGTCCAGGGCACTGAACGCCTCGTCCATCAGCATAATATCGGCATCCAGGGCCAATGCCCGGGCCAGGCCCACACGCTGCTGCATGCCTCCGGAAAGCTGATCCGGCATGGAGTCTTCCCTGCCTTTTAAACCAACCTGGTCTATCGCCTGCATGGCTGCTTCACGCCGGGCCTCAGGGGCTACACCCTGTATTTCCAATCCGTATTCTACATTGCGCAGGACTGTTCGATGCGGGAAAAGGGCAAAATTCTGAAATACCATTCCAAAGTGTTTTTGTCGAAAATGCCTGAGTTCTTTCTTGTTCAGGAGGGTAACATCCTGGCCGTCAACCAGGACCCGGCCGGAAGTCGGGTTGATCAGCCGGTTGATGCATCGCACCAGCGTTGATTTGCCGCTTCCGGATAATCCCATAACCACGAGGATTTCACCCTCATTGACCTTAAAGGATGCATTGGCCACGCCAACACCATGGCGGGTCTTTTCCATGATTTCATCCTTTGAGTGCCCTTTTTTGAGCATCTCCAAGGCCACTTCAGGATTTGGACCAAAAATTTTATAAAGATTTTCAATAACAATTTTTTCCATTTTTATTTTCTCCATTTGTCAGCATGGACCGGAAATTTTACGGTTTCAAATTTGGTGTCGCCAAGGGTTGGTCCTTCTTGGGAGTCTCCAATGGTTCGGCTGCAAAAAGTGGTGCAGAATCTATATGTTGGGCATCCATCAAGGAAACCAGTCGCTGCAGGGATGACAGAATCATGGATTTTTCCCAGTCCTGCAGCTTGTCAAAGGCCTCAACAAAGGATTCCTGCATCAAGGGTGGCGCCCCTGCTAAACGCTTTGTGGCTTCTAAGGTGGGTTGCACCAAAATCTTTCTTCGATCATCACGACTCCTTTGCCGGGTAATCAGACCGCCTTTTTCAAGGCGTTCAAAAATGCCGGTAATAGTGGCCTGGCTTAAACTGACGGCATGGGCAACTTCACCCGCTGTGACTTGGCCATGTGCGTTGACTTCCCGTAAAACGATCAGCTGGGGGCTTGTCAGGCCGAATCGTTTAACAAGGGATTTGGAGTGCAGTTCAATGGACCGCATAATTTTTCGCAAGGCAGCAAGTACAAGGTCAGTTACATTGCCACTATTTTGTAAAGTTTCCATTCAATGCTTTCTAATCGTGTTGAAAACAATTAATTCAAAATATTTTTATAAAATTCTTCCTTAAGGACCGCAGATTAAATAAGTTGGGCAGAAATAACGCCGAATTTTGGTTCATCTACAAGGCGCATCAAAGGTTGAATAGCAGGCCTATTGAACCTTTGATGCAACGAAGTTGATGGACCAAAAGGCAAGTTATTTCGTTCAAGTTATTTAATCTGCGGTTCTAAACTAAAGACAGGCTCCGTTGTTTGGTGCAGGCTTGCCTGAAACAAAAATCCATAGAGCCCTGGCTTTATTCAGCATATATTTAGTATTCAAACCACACTAAAATTAAGTAGAAAAGTGTAAAAATATAATATATAGTTGCCCTTAAAACGTTATTACCCGTACATACGGTACTCTAATTATTAGTTTGTGTTCAAAACAATGTCAACCTTAGTTTTGGATAAAATTACTTTGAGCACAAAGTAATATGCTCGCAGGGTCTTTTTAAGGAAAAAAAAATGATTACATGGGATGAACAAACAGATGTTGTTGTAATAGGAAGCGGCGTTGCCGGTTGCAGTGCCGCAATTGAGGCCCGCTCAGCAGGTGCATCGGTCATTGTTTTAGAGAAAATGAAAATCACAGGCGGCAACACTCGAATCAGTGACGGAGGCTTGGCCGCACCTGGGAACAGACTACAAAAAGAACAAGGCATAGAAGATTCGCCGGAACTGTTTTACCAAGATATATTAAAGGCCGGATTAAACCTCAACCACCCTGCCCTGGTAAAGACATTCGCAGAACAGGGAGCTGGGGCCGTTGAGTGGCTCCAAATGAAACTGGGCGTTCAATTCATGGATCGCCTGGATCGTTTCGGGGGGCATTCAGTCGCCCGTTGCCTGACAACCAGCAGCCATTCCGGCAAAGATATAGTCAAAGCGCAAACGTCCCGTTTGAAACAAATGGAAGTGGAAATCAGGACACAATGCCTTTTGACAAATTTGCTGACTGATGACAGCGGCAAAGTATGTGGCGTTCGAATCAAAACCGGATATAATCACAATGACCTGGGCTTTAAAGGACAAAAAAATATTCGAGCCCGTCGGGCAGTGATTCTTGCCACAGGCGGATTTGGCAATGATGTTGCCTTTCGGATGCTGCAAAATCCAAATCTGGACACCACTGTCACCTCCACAAACCACCGTGGTGCAACGGCTGAAGGCTTGAGCTCCGCTTTGAAAATCGGAGCGGTGCCTGTCCATTTGTCCTGGATTCAGACCGGCCCATGGGGCTGTGTTGATGAAGTCGGCTATGGTTCCGGATCACGATTTGCTTCGTATGCGTTATACCCCAATGGAATCCTGGTCGATCCCTCAACCGGCCGCCGTATCGTAAGCGAGTGGGCAGGCCGCCAGCAACGGAGTATGGCTATTTTTAAAGCAGGGCATCCCTGTGTCGGGATTATGGATGCCCAAGGGGTAGAACATGATCCCCAAAGTCTAAAAAAATGTCTCAAGACGGGAAAGGTATATGAATTCAGTAACTTGATAGATCTTGCCAAGGCCTATAAAATACCGTCTGATACGCTTACTTCCACAGTAAAAGAGTACAACAAAATGATCAGGAAAGGCCAAACAGATCAATTTGCCAAACCCTTGGAAACTGCGCAACGAATATCCAGCCCACCTTTTTTTGCCATGCATCTGTGGCCAAAAGTCCATTATACCCCGGGAGGTGTGGGAATCAATACAGACGCCCAGGTGATTGATGTTGGCAACCAGCCGATTCCAAACCTATACGCAGCCGGTGAAGTTTGTGGCGGCATTCATGGCGCTGATCGATTAGGAAGTTGCGCACTTACCGAATGCCTTGTTTTTGGACGAATCGCGGGCCGGAATGCTGCTGCGGAGCGAGGCTGAGGGTAAGTCCGGCCCGGCATTAAAATTCCGGGTAAAATTCCGGGGACATGATATCGTTTCAAATAAAAAACTGTATTGTCCCCAGAATTTTAAAAATTTTTATTTTCTTAAACCACATACTGCGGAGCTTTTTCAGGTCCGGTTGACTGATTCGTTCGGCAAGATCATCTGTTTTGTATGAATTTTTCGGTTGTAAGCCCAATATCCTTAATGATTTGTCTCAGCAATATTGGGATATTGTCAATGAGCTCCTGGAAATCCAGGGATATAACCAACAAATAAGCCTGTTTCATTGCATCTTTCAATAACTGCAGTATATGTTTTCATGATACTCCTTTTTATCTATCGCCGAACGCACAGATAAAGGGCCAGGCGGAGTATAGCCGAAACCTTTGTTAAAGCTTTTTCTTTTGTTAAACCAAAGAGTTCCAAAAACGGCGTAGAGCGCCCGGTCCCTCTCAAGCGTTTTGTGTATGCCGAAAACGGAACATATTCTTAAAAGTGAGTCAACTGTATAGAATTCCAATACATTTGGCAAGTCTTAGGCCTATTCGGATGAAGGTGAAGGGGGTAATCGTATGGCAACGGGATACCGGAACGAGACTACATAACAAGCAGGAGGTAAAACCCCTTTGACCCTGAATGAAATTAAAAAAATGGTTGTTGGAATCGGGCAGATCAAATTCAGACTTTATGATGTTCACTCTCTTAAGGCCAAGCGCTCTGTTGTTAAATCCATTATCTCAAGGCTGCAGAACCGTTTTAACATCAGTGTGGCAGAAACAGGCCTTAATGACAGCCACGACTGGGCCCAGATAGGATTTGCTCTGGTGGGCAACGATGCAAGGATGATCAACTCAAAGGTGGATAAAGTGTTTAATGCAGCTGACCGGTTCGGACTTGCCGTTATTGTCGATACGCATATGGAAATTATTCATATTTAGAATTGCTGCTAAGACTTGCAAAGGCTTTTAAATTTGTATACGTTTAATTTGGGGTGGCTAAAGGTTCCATTTGGACTTGCTCCATTTTGGACCTCTTTCGGATTACTAAAAAGACTGCCAAAAAGCATTCCAGTCAATTTCAGCAGGCCCAAAAACTGAGCAAAAAAATAAAAGTCATTGACCATAGGAACAAATTATCAAAAAGTTTACTTCTATTTTCGGAGGAGCCATGGGAAAAAACTCGTTTGTTTAAAAGCCAGGAGAAAAAAACAGGACGGACGTCAGTTCTTTTTTTCACGAACTTGCCGACAAAGTCTCACAAGGCACCATTATATTAAGTAAAGGTGCCGAAGAACTGACCCTTCGAATACCCGAAGACCTGACCTTGGAAATACAAGTGGAGAACGAAGAGAAAAAAAAGAAGGGCGTTCAACACAGCCTTGAAATTGAAATTAAATGGTTTGACAATGGCAATGGCCCCACAAACCTACAACTAAAGTGACGAATGCGACTTAACAACAACTTTTAATTCGGGGGGGACACAATAATTTAACATTGTGTCCCCCCGAATTATTTGTTGAGTGCCTGTGCCGGTATAGGGGCATAAAGAGTCACCCCATGGAAAACCAATGAAGGATAATAATCATGAAATATTTTCGCCTGCTTTTTTTACCGGTAATATCATTATGCCTGCTTTTTTTCGCATTTCAGGGTCTGGGCATAAGTGCAGAACTTGAAGCCCGGTTTGCCGGTCAGCAGACTGTGGACGGACAAAACGCCCTGGCCGTTACATTTTCTTTACCCCTGAATACGACACAGGACTTAAGCAAGTATTTCAGTCTTATTGAACAAGCCGACGACACTCCCGTGGACGGTGCCTGGATACTGACCAAGGATACAAAGGTGGTCTATTTCACTCAGATTAAACCGGACACCGCCTATACCATCCATGTGAGAAAAGGACTGGCACCGGCCCATGGTGAGGCCCTGGCCGAAGAAATCATATACGAGGTGACCACCCGGTCGGCCAAACCCATGATCGCATTCGGTTCCACGGGATTCATTCTGGCCACGGACCTGATCAAGGGGCTGCCCGTGGACAGCTTAAACATCAAACAGGCAGACATTGATTTTTTCAGGGTACGGCCGGAGCGGCTGACAGATTTCAAGGATGAATTCTGGGATGCCACCTATTTAAGACATTACCAGTCCGATGAGCTATCCGACATCGCAGATATTATTTATACCGGCCGCTGGGATCTGGACATAAAAAAGGACTTACGCAGCCGGTTCAACATCCCCATCACCCATATCCGGGAACTTAAAACGCCCGGTATTTATATTGCCGTACTCCGGGGTGCGGGCCATTATGAATACGGCTACCGCATGACCTGGTTTTCCATTTCCGATTTAGGGGTGCATGCCAGGGTATATGACACCGCCATCCAGTTTTTCATCCAGAGCCTTTCAACGGCAGACCCAATTAAAAAAGCGGTCATCACGGGATTTGACAAGAGTGGCAAGGTCCTGTTTGAGCAGTCAACGGATAAAGACGGCCTGTGCATTATAAAAGGACATTTTGAGAAACTTTCTCTGGTGTCTGTTTCGAAAAAAAATCATATCAGCCTGATGGCCATGGATACCCCGTCCCTTGATCTGTCGGAATTTGCCATGGGCGAGGCTCTGTTCAGGCCCCTGGATTTGTTTGTATACGGTCCCCGGGACATTTACCGTCCCGGGGAAACCGTTGTGATTGACGGCATCTTGCGAAACCAGGATGGCCGGGCGGCGCCCAGGATAAAGGTCGCAGCCAAGGTGGTTCAACCCGACGGAAAAACCATTCGCGAATTTACCTGGAAGCCGGGCAAAGGCAACCATTTCAACACCAGTTTTCAGCTGCCCGCCAATGCGCTGACAGGAAAATGGCGGGTAAAATTTTCCAATGGCGATGACAATTTTGAAGCGTATCCCTTTCTGGTGTCCGAATTTCTGCCCGAACGCATGAAGCTGGTCATTGACCAGGCGGACGACAACATTCTGTCCCCGGATAAAGACCTTGCCATCCACATCCAGGGAGACTTTCTGTACGGGGCTCCTGCAAGTGGCAGCCGTGCCAATGCCGTGATCCACGTGAAACGGGCGCGGGATCTGTTCCCAAAAGCCTTACCCGGTTTTGAATTCGGTGGTATCACCGATCTTGTCGACACCACCAACACCAGTGATGACATCCATCTGGATGAAACAGGAAAAGGCGTTATTAAGGTGAAGAATCAGTGGAAAGAAGTGAGCTCTCCCCACTGGATCACCGCCAATGTAAGCCTGTACGATTCCGGGGAACGCCCGGTGGTCAGAAACGCCTCCTGGCAGGTGTGGCCGGCCCAAATTCTTGTGGGCATAAGAAACATGTCCGGCACGGAAGATGACCCCGATCAGGTCCCCAACAATGACACCGCAAAATTTGAAGTGATCCTGGCCGATACCCAGGGTCGACTTAAGGCTGCAAAGGGCCTGAAGGTCACGGTGATCCGGGAGCATCGGGAATATTACTGGGAATATAAAAACGATGAATGGCACTGGGGCAGCAACAGCCAGTTCTATCCCGTGGACCGGTTTGATCTTGATATTCCGGACCAGGGCAAGGCCCAGGTAAATGTCCCCGTGGAATGGGGCGGCTACCGCCTGGAAATAAAAAATCCCGCCACAGGCCTGACAAGTACCAAAAGCATCTGGGCCGGCTGGCGCCCCAAAGGCCAGGGCCAGAGCAACATGAACCGGCCGGACCGGGTGGATCTGACCCTGGACAAACCCGGCTACCTGGCCGGAGACACGGCCCGGGTGACGGTCAAGGCGCCCCAGGGCGGAAAAGGTTTTTTATTTGTGGATGGCGCAGACAATCTTTTAACCCTGCCCATTGATATTCCTGCCCGGGGAAAAGAGCTTGCCATCACCATTGATCCGGACTGGACGCGCCACGATCTGTATGTATCCGCACTGGTGATCCGGCCCGGAGAACCCAGAAATGCAAAACTGCCCAAGCGGTCCGTGGGACTGATCCACCTTCCCCTTGACCGCACCGACCGCCGTATGAACGTTGATATCCAGGCCCCGGAAAAAACAGAACCCAACCGCCGGGTGGATGTGACGGTCAATATGACGAATGCCGACGGCAAACCGGCCAGGAACGCCATGGTCACCCTGGCTGCCGTGGATTGCGGAATTTTAAACCTGACCCAGTTTAAAACCCCGGACCCCTTTGGCTACTTTTTTCAACCCCGGAAATACAGCCCCGAGCTCCATGACATTTACCAAAAACTCATTGAAGCCGCAGACGGCAGCTATGCAAGAATGCGTTTTGGCGGGGATATGGCAACCCTGACCCGGGGCGGAGACCGACCCTCAACCGATGTACAGATCCTGGCCATCCATCAAAAGATGATTAACGCCGACGCCCAGGGCAACGCCGTATTCCAGCTGGAACTTCCGGATTTTGACGGACAGATACGGATCATGGCCATTGCCCATACGGACAACACCTTTGGCTCCGGGGACAAGGAGATAATCCTGGCCTCACCCATCGTGGTCCAGGCCACCATGCCGCGTTTTCTTTCCTGCGGTGACCAGGGCTTTATCATGCTGGAACTGAACAACTTAACAGATATTGTCCAGAATATAACCCTGGAAACGGACATCTTCGGGCCGGTGTCTATCCCAGACCAGGCCAATCACAGCATTGCCCTGGAACCCCATAAACGTGAACGCCTCAAACTGCCGATTACCGCAGGACGCACAACGGGTCGGGCGCACATCACCTGCCGGATAAAAGGCATCCAGGGGCCGGGTGTATCACCGGAAATGACCAAAACCTGGTTCATAGAAACCCGGTCTCCCTATCCCCAGAAGACCCGGACCTGGCAAAAGATACTGACACCGGGACAACATTTTTCCATGCCGTCTGCAGCCGTGAACACCCTGGTGCCCGAGACGGTAACCGTAATGGCCAGCCTGGATTCAGAGCCGCCGGTGAACCTGGCCCAGCATGTCAGTGAATTGCTGGCCTATCCGTACGGATGTCTGGAGCAGACCGTATCAGGGTTTTTCCCCCATATACTGCTCTCCTTTGATCAATTTGCGCAATTGGGTGTCGAATCAGGCACCAGGAAAGCCACCAGTGAAAAAATCAGGCACGGCATCCAGCGCCTGCTTGAAAAACAGAAAAGCTCCGGTGCCTTTGGCCTGTGGAATACCCACAGCCCGGAAAGCCCCTGGCTGAGCGCCTATGCCACCCATATGATGGTCGAAGCGGTGGACGCAGGATATGAAGTGCCTGTGAGTGCAGTGAAAAAGGCCCTTACCCGCCTTGCCGTATATGTTCGCCGCCCCAAGGCCATCCGGAGTCCGGGATGGACCGACGGTAAAATGTTCAGGGCGGCCACCCGGGCCTATGCCGCCTTTATCCTTGCCCGGGTCAATTCCCTGGGACTTGCGGATGCCAGGAATGTTTATGCCTATGTGAAAGCCAACCATCCCACACCCTTGAGCCTGATCCATGCGGGCACGGCCCTTGGACTTGCCGGTGACCGTACCAGGGCATTTGAGGCCTTTGACCTGGCCCTGAGAACCCGGCGGGATGACAAACAGGTGTATGGCGGTGACTACGGTTCCAATGTCCGGGACCTGGCTGCCGCCTACTATTATGTCACCACCTATTTTACCGACTATACCTTCCGGGGCGTGTTCCTCCACGACCTTGCTGCCGAGCTAAAAGAACGGCAGTGGCTCTCCACCCAGGAACGTAACAGCCTGGTCATGGCAGGCGCGGCCAAACTGGCCCATCCGGCCGGGGCATGGGCGGCCGATGTGACCGTTGGAAACCAAACCGGCGCCCACACAGGGAAAGGTCCGGGTCGGGTGATATTCACAAAGGGTACTGCGGCCGGAGGATTCACAGTAAAAAACACCGGAAAATCAAATATTTACCTGGATCTTGTATTCACCGGATACCCCAACAGCCTGCCGGTCCCCCAAAGCCGGGGTGTGAGCATATCCAGGCAGTTTCTGGACACCAACGCAAAGCCAGTGGATATTTCCAAGTTGACTGCCGGGGACCGGATCATTGTGGCCTTAAAGATTGAATCCCAAAAACAGCAACTGCCCCATGCCCTGGTGGTGGACATGCTGCCGGCCGGATTTGAGCTGGAAGACCCCAATGTGTCTGGATCATTCCTCATTGATGATATAAAGGTGGCCGGCAAAACCATTTCCCAATGGCATGACGATTGTAATACAACCCACACCGAATACAGGGATGACAGATTTATTTCAGCCCTGAATCTTGGATACAGTGAATCCTGCCGGATTTTTTACGCCGTACGGGTGGTCAGTCCCGGTGTTTTCAAGGTCCCACCGTCACTGGTGGAAGACATGTACCGGCCTTATATCCGGGGTGTGGGTAAAACCGTTGACCGAACCCGTGTGAACGCTCCCGGTGCCGCTGGCAACTGACATGACGGACAGCGTAGTTCAGACAAAGATTGACCGGATTCTGGACAGCATCAAAGACCCAGGTTCCGACCTGACGATGGCCCAGTTGGGCCTGGCCAATGGGTAAAACAACACGACGCATTACCCGAAAAGCAGTAACGATTGCCGGAATTTTACTCTTTGTTCTACTGGCAGGCGGTATCGGCTTTATTGGGCTGGACCATTTATTCCCCTTTGACACCACGAGACGGCCCGTCTCCACGGTGATTGTGGACCGCCACCACGCACCCTTGCGGGCCTTTGCCGACAAAACCGGGGTGTGGCGTTACCCGGCAAGGCCCGACCAGGTCTCTTCGCTTTACCTTCAAGCGCTTTTATCCTATGAAGACCGCTGGTTCTATTATCATCCCGGCATCAACCCCCTGGCCATCTGCCGGGCGTTTTTCCAGAACCTGACCCACGGCCGGATCGTATCCGGCGGATCAACGCTCACCATGCAGACCGCCCGGATTCTTGATAGCAGTAAAAAAGGGAACCGCCCCTCATCCCCAGGGTTTTTCCCGCGCATGGGTATCAAACTGCGCCAGATGTTCAGGGCACTTCAGCTGGAATACCACTTTACTAAGGATGAACTTCTTGGGTTATACCTTACCCACGCCCCGTTTGGCGCCAATGTTGAAGGAATCCAAGCTGCCTGCTACACCTGGCTGGGCAAGGATGCAAAGGAGATGACCCGGGCCGAAGCCGCCCTGATGGCCGTACTGCCCCAGGCCCCGTCCAGATACCGGCCCGACCGCCATCCTGTCAGAGCGGCAAAGGCCCGGGGCAAGGTGCTTGACCGGATGGGCCGATTCGATATCTGGCGTGCAGACCAGATCAGGGCAGCCAAGCAGGAGCCTGTGATGTCTTTCAGGTTTCCCACGTCTATGACAGCACCCCTGGCAGCCCGGCGGCTGAAAGTTATTTACCCGGATGCGGAAGTGATCAACACGTTTATTGATGAAAACCTGCAGATGCACATGGCAGAACTTTTGCGGGCATATATGGAAAGACTGCCCCCAAAGCAATCCGGGGCCGTTCTGGTGGTCAATCACAAGACCCTGGAAATTGAAGCCTATGCAGGATCTGCAGACTTTTTCAATTCATCCAGGCTGGGCCATGTGGATATGATCCAGGCCCTAAGGTCTCCGGGTTCCACATTGAAACCCTTTATTTATGGCCTTTCCATGGATCAGGGTCTAATTCATTCCCATTCCATGCTCCTGGATGTGCCAAGATATAAAAAAAACTATAACCCGGGCAATTTCACCCGGGGATTTTCAGGACCTGTCACCGTAACCCGGGCGTTGCAGGATTCGTTGAATCTGCCTGCGGTCCAGGTGCTGGAGGCATTTGGTCCGGGGCGTTTCCACGACAGATTGCGTAACGCAGGGGCCCGGTTTCAATTTAAAGGTAAACCCAATCTCTCCATGGCCCTGGGGGGTGTGGGCACAAGCCTGGACTCACTGGTAACCCTGTATACGGCCATCGGGCGCGGCGGTATTGCCGGTAAACCGCGTTTATGCCCCAAGGAGCCTGTGCAGGAGCGGTATCTGATGAGTCCCGGTGCAGCCTTTATCATCCGGGACATTCTGTCCCGGCCCTTTCCGGGCAGACAGGGCGTCGGAAGGCTGTCTGGTGAATTGTCTATGGCATGGAAAACCGGCACCAGCTACGGATTCAGGGATGCCTGGGCCATGGGCCTCAAGGGGGATTACACGGTGGGGATATGGATCGGGCGGCCCGACGGCTCTCCGTCCCCGGGACAGTATGGCGCCATCACGGCGCTTCCCCTTCTTGGCCAAGTAATGGAAAGCATAGCCGCTGGTGTGGGAACACGGAAACCGCCTGAAAGCGTATTAAAAGAGACCATATGCTGGCCGTCCGGCCTTGCTGCATCCGGAATCCGAGGCCGGGCAAAGGGGGCCTGTGCCAAAAAATTTGATGCCTGGATACTTGACGGACAGATCCCGTCAACCATGACCGGAGAAACCGGCCTGACCGCTCCCCTGGTCCGGACATTCTGGGTGGACAGCAAAGGCATGCGGGCAACACCGGCCTGTGCTGCCATTGGAAAAAAAACGGTGGCCTTGTGGCCATGGCAGGCAGAGCCCTTTATCCCGGCCCCTTGGCGACGGGCGACCGTGCTGCCCAAGGATTCGCCCACCTGCCCCGGCATGGCGCCCCTGATTTTACCTGATATACGAATTGTTTCGGTTTCAGACAACAGTATCCTGACCTGCCAGCCCGGGCAGACCACTTTTCCCACCATCCCCCTAAGGGCCCTGGGCGGCAGAGGCGAACGCCAGTGGTTCCTGAATAAAACCCCCCTGATGAATGCCGACGGTTCAGCCCCGTTTTTTATGCCCATGCCGGTGCCGGGACGGTATCATCTGGCCGTGGTGGATGAATCCGGCAGTTTTGACCAGGTCTGTTTTTCCGTCATTGAACTCAATCCATGACAAAAATAAAGCGCATAACGAAGAAGATTAACCTGTTAAAATAAGGTATCGGCTATTACGCCCCCACTGCTCGGCGAAAACTCAAGATCCTTGATCTTAAACCCGAAATCCTGGGGTTTAAATGCATAATGTCGGGCATTTCCGCGGTCCTTAAAATAGTCATCCAGGGTCTCACGGATGACGTCAAAGGCAATTTCGTTCCATGGGATATCTGATTGGGAAAACAGACGAACATCCGTGCTTTCCGTGGTGGGGCCAAAATCCTGGGATAATAGTTCAGCAATGAACATCAGGTAAACCTGGTCCACAAAAAGTATATTGAACATCCTGTAAGGCGATAGAATTCGGACCTCGACACGGGTCTCCTCCAAGGTCTCTCGAACGGCACCCTGCTGGACGGATTCCTCGTTTTCAAGATATCCGGCAGGAAGGGTCCAGCACCCTTTTCGGGGCTCAATATTGCGTTTGCACATTAAAATCCTGTCCTGGAAAACAGGAATCGTGCCCACAACCATTTTGGGATTTTCATAGTGAATATGGCCACATGAGGCGCACACCTCCCGGACATGGTCATCGTCCTGGGGGATCTGGCGGGTCATGGGATGGCCGCACTGGGTGCAAAATTTGATTGACATCTGTTACCTATATTCCTAAGTTATGCGAAAAATAAAATTTCTGCCTTTTTCATTCATACAAATTTCTTACCATAAAATCTTATGATAAGGAAATCTTTGACGTAAATAAATTGGGAAATTAAAGGACCGGATTACGCTTCTGCTGCCTGCATTTCCTTAACCTGTTCCAGGGCAGAAGTTAAAACCAAGCCCGAATCCTTCGCCGTTTATAAGACCCTAATCTTTATCCCGTGCCGACCATTGTTTAGCCACGCCTGCCATCCCGGATACAAACCCAGTCCAGAAAATCGGATCGCCCCAGGCGGTAACGGGCCACACTGCGCTTTTGCCTACCCGACCTGCCTGAACGAAGTGAGCACCGCCAGATTCTATTTCAATTACTGGCCGAGTTTGGAACTGGCAAGACGATTTAAGCTGATACCTGTTTCAGCTGCTTTGATAGCAAGAGCGCGATGGACTTCAGGGGGAATCCTAACCATAAATTTTCCGCTATAATTTTTCAAAGCGATAGGTTCTGGAATTTGTTCGGCGTTTACTTTCATATCTTCTACAACTTCAGCAACGACCTCTCTAATGCCCTTCAAGGCATCCTCAGGGGAGTCGGCCAACCAGTTTTCATACACCCGGGCCGCTTCCAATGGAATGTTGTACCCGGCATACAAGTCTGCCAAAAGTTTGCTTTTGGATGGGGTCAAGCCCTTTTTCAAGACGGTTTTTATCAAGGTGAATATGGCTAATCCAATCCACCTCGAAAAGATGGGATAGCAAAAAATAAGGCAGCAAGTCAAAAAAAGTTGTGCTTTGGCTCAACAAATAAAATTAGCAAAAAGGCAAACGAGATGTATAAGGCTAATTCTCAGTGAAATTGATTCTTGAATTTTCAAAGTAGGCACAATATATGATGGCAGTATAATTTTAGAAAAAGTAAGAAAAAGATAATTCAAGACCTGACCCTGACTTTTTGGGCAATCGGAAAAGATATGGATTCAATTGGCTTGGCAGGATCGGTTGCGGGCAGCGAGATTTCATTATATTGTAACTGTTAGATGAAAGTTATTATTTGATTATTTGTGGAGTTTGAAATGATATTTCGATATTATGTTAAATGCCCTGGTTGTGAAAAAACTCTATTAATACGCCTAAGTGTTGGAAGTGACAATGAACAACCATTCTATTTCGTGTGTAAAAACTGCGATATCCCTACCCGCGGAAGGCAAACTATTTGGTACAAGTCTACACCTGGTGCAAGAATAGATTTAGACGATGGAGAACAAATACCACCACAAGAAAATGTATATCAAACTATAAATATTCATCCCGACCTCCCGTTTGTGCCCACCTTGAATCTTATGCCAATCGGATCACCTTTCATCCATCAATTATTGGGTAAGAATTTTGAAAATTACAAAAGACGATACGATTATTTCAAAGAGATTACTTTTAATCCATGGAAAGCAATTAGGCGTTTATGGTCATTCTATTTAGATGAAAAGTGGGAACTATTTAATAGTGAAGCTGAAAAAATATGTGATGATTGGCCTAAGAATCCTAATACCATAGCTAAAAAAGATATACCCCATCGGTTGTTCGACCATACATTTATGCCAATCATGTGTAATTCGTTTTTTGTCGAAATGAAAAAGGAGTGGAATTCTGCAAACGGGTAATGCTTAGAAGATCAATTCGAAAACTACCAAAAATATATATCGTCGGTCGATAAGAAAAAAATAATTGAGCAATATGTCTATAAGTTTCCACCCCTAACGGTTATTTTTATGGATCTGTTGTGCAGCCTTGAATTTTAACATCTTCTAGAAAAAGGAGTGTCACATGGTCAGCCAAACCAATGAACAGGTCGATGAAATTGATGAATTGCTCAACTTGGTTGACTTGGTTGACTTGTCTTCCTATGGATTGCAGCGGGTGAAATTGAACCACCCCATCCGTCTGGATGAAGAAGAAACTATCGTTGAACCCATGTCGATTATGGATAAATAAACAACCCGTTCTCGGGACTTTAGGAATGAGTCCAAAACAACTTAGCCTGGGAGCGCGGGCGTCCCGCCTGCATCTTTAGAATACTTGCGGAAATGCAGGCGAGACGCCCGCGCTCCCGGAGATAGCAAACGGGGCAAGTTATTTAAGACCCGTTCCTTAATATAAAAAGGATATTATAATGCATCAATATGGTTACATTGGCCGCAAAATGCGGCTGCCAAAACTTAAAGATCACCCGGCAATCATCATTGCAACATTTGGCTCTTCTACCAAGGGCCAGGCCGCCATGGACGCAGTTGAAGCCCAGATTGCCGAAAATTTTGCCGACCATCAAATATACTGGGCGTACACATCCGCGATCATCCGCCGGAAAAGAGGGCTCCCAAGTCTTCTGGAAACCCTGGCCAAAGTGGAGTCTGACGGGTATCGCAAAGCCGTTGTTCAACCCTTGCATGTTTTTCCCGGCACAGAGTACCAGCAGGCCCAGGAGTCTTCTTTATATTTTCCCGGGCTGCGGGTGGTACTGGGAGAAACCCTGTGCCACCGGTGGAGTTTTATCGAATCGGTCCTGGAGGAGGTGTCTGCGGATTTTCTCACCGGGGAAAACCAGATCAACCTGCTTGCCCTGCACGGCACCCCTTTGGCGGCAGATCCGGTGAACATGATCTATATGGGCATCAGTCAACTTGTCTCGGGTATGTATGACAATGTTTATGCAGCCACGGTTGAAGGGGTTCCGAACATCCAAAGCGTTGCCAACCAAATTAAAAAAGACCACGCCCGGACACCGTTTACCCGGATTCGCCTGATCCCCATGATGTTTCTGGCGGGCATACATGTGGAAGCAGACCTTATGGGTGACAAGGAGAGCTGGCGCACCATATTTGAAGACATGGGAATGGAAGTGGACTGCCCCACCATCACCTGCGGGGCACAAGAATATTTCAAGGGCCTTGCATTCAGAAAAACGTGCATCCAATTTTTTTGCCAAAGACTTAAGCGGGCACTTGATCTTATGAAGCATTATTAAAGAAGGAAGACCCAATGAAGCACCTGTTCATCCCGGCCCTGGCTGCAAGCGTTGCAGTCCTGTTGTTCTGGGGGACCTGCCCGGCGGACACGCCCCGTCAACCGGCACCTGTAGCGTATAAGGATGCGGTCCGTTGTGGACGCATCACATCACCTGAATTAACCGAGGTCTCCGGCCTTGCGGTTTCCCGGAAAACACCCGGGCTGTTGTGGGCACTCAATGACAGTCGCAATCCCCCTGAGATTTACGGCATTTCCACTAAAGGAACTTTGCTTAAAACATATAAAGTTGACGGTGCAACGAACTGGGACTGGGAAGACCTTGCCGATTTTCGTTACAGGGGAGAAGATTTCCTTGTCATTGCGGATGTGGGAGACAACTGGTCCGCGCGCCCTTTTAATACGCTTTATTGTGTAAAAGAACCAACGCCTGATAACCAAAGCAATGGCGTACTTCAACTTGAATGGGAGATGACATTCAGGTACGAGCACGGCCCCCTGGATTGTGAAGCCGTGGCCGTTGATGCGACAAACCAGAAAATTTACCTGTTGAGCAAGCGCAGCACCGAACCTGTTCTATATGAACTGCCCCTGGAAATGCCCTGCAAAAAATCCATGTATACGGCCAGGGCTGTGGCCAAGATCAGAGACATCCCCGGGCCCACCCCGGCAGACCAAAAACAAGCCTATGGAAAGTACAGGTCCCGGCCTACGGCCATGGATATCAGTGCCGACGGGAACACCCTTTACATTCTGACCTACAAGCACGCCTATGTATATTCCCGCACCCCGGACCAGACATGGGATTTGGTCTTTTCAAAATCGCCCCTGCAGATCACCCTGCCGCACCCGTCCAAGACCATGGTCCAGCGTGAGGCATTGGGGCTTGACCAGACAAGTGGGAACATCTTTATTACCTCGGAAAAAGCCCTTGCCCCCATCTATGTGGTTGAGCCGGCACACTGATCTGACGAATAATCAAATACGCTGTATGTGAATTGTAGGTGCTGGTAAAATCGGGGACATAAAATCGGGGACAGACCCCGATTTATGTGCCGCCGAAGACTTCATTTTGTTTTACCTAGTGGTATAGGGTTATGAAGCGTGCCGGGTTGGGTTTTGACCGTCTCCCGATTTGCTGTTCATGACCTTCCCGTGGTGCTAAAACGGCCAAAAAACAGGTATAAAAAAACCGGACATAACAATGACTATGATATTCAAGGGCAAGCCCAGTTTGATGAAATCTGAAAATCTGTACCCGCCGGGGCCATAGACCAGAAGATTTGTCTGGTATCCAATGGGGCTTGCATAACAAGCACTGGCGCCAAAACAGATGCCGATTATAAACGGCCTGGTATCAACGCCAAGTGAGACCGCCGTAGAGATGGCTATGGGAAGCAGGAGCACGGCTGTTGCATTATTACTTAAAACATGGCTGCTGACACTGGTCAAAAAAATAATGGCAAAAAGGATAATATGCGGCCCCTTGCCATGGAACAGATTTAAAAACGCCTCGGCATAGAGCTCGGTTGCACCGGTTTTCTGCATGGCCAACCCCAAAGCCAGGGTCCCGATAATCAGGAGAAGCACTTCGGGCTGGAGAGATCGGTAGGCATCTTTCAAACTCAGGCAATGCGTGAGTGTCATTAAAAAAACGCCGGTAAGGGCACAAATCATGATGTCGCTGAGCCCTATAGTGGCTGCCAGCACGACGGCAGCAAAAATGCCGGAGGCAATGCGAGCCTTTTCTTTGTCAATGATTGTGTGGTGGATATCCTCAATCATCACAAAGTCTGAATTCCTTCTGATTTTATCCAACTTGTTCCTGGGGCACTGTACCAGAATAATATCTCCTATCTTAAGTTTCACTTTTTTTATTTTGCGATAGGAAAAGTAACTCATGCGGCTTCGTATTGCGATAATACGTATATCTGAATCGTACTGCAATTCTGCAGATATCAAAGGTTCCCTTAAAAGGGATGAAAGCGGAGGGATAATGAGTTCGACAATGAGATCGTCTTCGGGTTTCCCGCCAAAGGTAAAATTTTCATCACCATGAACCAATGACAATTTTTTACTCTGCAGACAGGAGATCATGTCCTGTGCGGCCCCCTTTACCAGAAGGATGTCGCCAGGCATTATAGTCATATCCTGTCTGGATGGATCAAAGATGCCGCCGTTCCTGAAAAGTTCAACCACATCCAGGCCTAAATTTTTATCGGCATACTGAGTGATATCCTTTTCCCCGATCAATGGACTTTTTTCAGTTACTATCAGTTCTGCAATATATTTATTTTCCTTGCCTTCATCCAGCTCACATACGGGTCCGATGCGGCCGGGCATCAGCTTGGGTGCTATCAGGAATAAAAAAAGGATGCCCATTACGGCGATGGGTCCCCCAAGGCGGCTAAGTTCAAACATGGAGAGCTGATCATAGCCTTCAAGGTAGGCAAGATCGCTTACAATGATGTTGGTGGACGTTCCGATCAGCGTGGATGTGCCTGCCAGAATCGATACATAGGACAGTGGGATAAGCAGCTTGGACGGAGAAAAATCACATTCACAGCTCAATGCCATGACAATGGGGATAAAAAGAACCACAACCGGTGTGTTATTGATAAACGCAGACAACACGGCAACGGCCGTAAGAATAATAACAAAGGCATATTGCCGTTTGCCTTGGGAAAATTTTAGAACCAGCTCCGTAAGAAAACCGACGGCGCCGGTCCGAATAAGCCCGTGGCTCAACAGAAACATGGCCCCCACAGTGATCACGGCAGGATTGGCAAACCCGGCCACAGCCTGTGCCGGAGTAAGGATGCCGGTCAAGGCAAGAAGAACCATGATGCCGATGGCGGTTTTATCAACCGATATTTTTTCAGAAATTAAAAGAATAAGGGTTAGGAGCAATATCAGTGATACCACAAGAATCGGCATATTCATCATGGGAATAGACTTTCTTTGTTTTCACCCCAACACTGCAGGCAATTTTATACAGTGTCGGGGTGAATTCACATTCGGGTTAATAATAACTGACACTCGTCGTCTATTGAATTCAGATCGGCATGGACAATAGAAATCAACAAGCACTTTATGCCAGGCTCGGCTTTCATTCAGCGGGAGCCCTGGACAAATATCCGCGTTCTCAGATGTTTCCCGGGGAATAAAGATATTCCACCATCTGTTTTCGATATCTAATCTCATCATACACCTCCGTGTATCAAGATTCAATTTTTGATCCAGGCAAATGATGAATATGCCTCAATCCCATACAATAGTTCATAAAACGATTATTTCAATGTCGTAAAAAAACGTCAGTCCAGAGCTTGAGCTCCGGCTGGTATCGATCGGGATATGTGTCCACTCTCAACCCCTAAAGACCAATATGATCATATCCTTCGCCCCGGGCCAGACACCATGCCTTGCAGGCGATAATTTTTACTTAGCCCTTGGTTGGACTTTTTACGAATTCAGAACGGATTCAGCAATTATAATTGCTTTTTTTGGGAGACTCATGCATGAATAAACTATGCCAGGCACTGGAAAAATCAGCCCGGCCCACCGCACTACTAAGGAACGCAGATTAAAAAATATAACGACGATGCTGTTTTCAACAAGGGGGCAAAATGGAAGTCGCATTTATCGGACTGGGGATCATGGGCAGCCGAATGGCTGCAAATCTATTAAAAAAGAATAAAGCATTGACGGTTTTTAACCGGTCTGCCGGACCCATTCAAAAATTGGCAGCACAAGGAGCGATTGCAGCAGATTCATATCGAGATGCGGTGAAGGATGCCGAAGTTGTATTTACCATGCTACCCCTCCCGGAAGTGATTGAAACGGTCGCGTTTTCAAAGGATGGCTTTGTGCCGGAAATGAAGAAGAATGCGATCTGGGTGGATTGCTCAACCGTAAACCCCTCTTTTTCCAGAAAAAATTTTTTACGCGCAAAGAAGAGCGGCATCCGGTTCATGGATGCGCCGGTATCCGGAACAAAACCAAATGCAGAAAATGCAGACCTGACTTTCATTGTCGGTGCTGAAAAAAGTGACCTGGAAGCCGTCAGGCCTTTGCTGGAATATATGGGACAAAAAATTATGCATGTGGGAGAACCCGGTAAGGGTACGGCATTTAAAATGCTTGTAAATTCGCTGTTGGCCCAGTCTATGCTGGCCCTTTCGGAAAACATACTGCTGGGTGAGCAGCTTGGGTTCTCAAGGGATTTTTTACTGGATACCCTGCCGAAAATGTCGGTCTGTGCGCCGTTTACCCAGGCCAAGGCGGAAATGATCCGCAAAGACGATTTTGAAGTCCAGTTCCCTTTGGAATGGATGCACAAGGACCTGCACCTGGCTGCCTTGACTGCATATGAACAGGGCCAACCCCTGCCATTGGCAAACCTGGCAAAAGAACTTTATGCCGCTGCAAAACAAGACGGTTTAGGGCGGAAAGATTTTTCTGCAATTTATCAATTTATGAAAAACTGACCCGATCTTTGGACTTTGTTCAGGGACTCGGAGCAAATAAATGCCACATATTTTTCACCGTGGATACGAAAAAAAGACAAGTACATTTTTTGGAGGTATTCTTTCCGAGTCCCTTAATATTCACCTGAACGCTATTCAAGCAAAAATATTGTCCGGTTTATAGGGATGGGTGCCCTCGATGACTTCAACGCCTGATTTTGCCTTGATTTTTTTAATGATTGTATCTTTATGGGGACAGTGATCAATGATACAGGGGGCAATATGAATCTTGGTTACTTTTTCGCCCATGGGTTTGTTCCACAGGCTAACCTGGGCCAACCGGGTAACAATAGTGGCCCCTGGACAGTCACCGCAGTTGATCAACCCCATGATCTCAGCGTCCTGGTCTTTGTAAGCCGCGAATTCACCCTCTCTGCGGTTAAATCCAACCAGACATCTGCTGCATCCGATACAAACATCATCCATCGCTTTTTTACAACCAACAATTAATACTTTTTCCATTCCCATTCCTCCATTGGTGTTGGGGTTACAATTTTGATAAACCTCACAGGAAAGGACTTAAAGCAATGCCCGTGCCATATAAAAAACAATAACAAGGTAGATAAAATTAATTTATATTTTCAATATCTTATATATGCATTGTGATGAGTCACATTTTCCCGAAACAAAAACTTGATCATCAACCGGGCCCATTAAGTCGCACAGATGCAACTTTTCATTTCAGCAGGCCCAATGAAAACAGGCCCCATGACCTGGTATTGGCTTTCAATTGGGTCCTTCTGCAGTGCTGATCCTCGGCCCGGATGGTTACAAGTATTTCCGATGAGTAACGCCCGGATTAATCTGTTTTTAGCCTTTGAAATTTTATGAATTATTCACGGACTGCTTTGCGTGTTTTGCAGATATTTTAAAGTTAATCAGCCAGGCAATAATCGCTCCGCAAATTACACCTCCAGAATTTGCAAATATATCCATCCATTCTCCATAACGATTTATAAACGGTTGAATAAGTTCAATGGCGCCACTGTATAAAATAAAAAACAAACCCAATATGACCCAATTAGCGGGCTTACGAAGTGCTGTCGGTAACATGAGCATAGCGTAGGCAATGAAATGGTGCGTTTTATCTGTGCCGGGTGCCGGCGGTAAAGCATCTAACGGCAAAAGAGAAAAAACCGTAATTGTTGTTAAAATAACCAATGTTAAGGCTTTCCATCGTTTTTTGATTTCATCTACAAATCTTTTCATTCGACTTTGTTTTTTAACATCAATAAATATTCTCTGATCTTAGGACCATGGCAACAATAAAATTTAATGGTCCTAAATCCGGGCAATTATCTCTTTCAATGCCTGAAACGATTTTAATTTTTTTTTCTGACTGGATATCTCTTTATTTGCATTTCTGATCAGCTGTCTTAAGCGCTGGCGGTCCATGTCAGGGACGGCTGACAGGATTGTTTCCATGGTGTCGTCATCCCCGGTCAGCAGCCTGTCTAAAACCACCTGAATGTCCTTTTCTATTTGTGGATCAATTTCGGATTTGGGCCTGTAAATACCGGTGGGAGCAATTTTCAGCTGTTCAATTGCGGCCAGAAGGGGTTCCGGGTCCACCTGCCTCATCAGGGTGCCAATATACTGTCGGTGGCGTCTGCCCGCCACATTGGCGGTGATGGATTTTGCTTCTACCAGGGCCTTGAACAGTTCGGGATCAAGGTCAAGCCGCTCAAGCTGATCAACGGAAAGTAGGCTTAAATCCTCTCCAAGCTTTTGAAGGTTTTCGGCCATCTTTTTTTTCTGTGTTTTGCTTAAGGGCAGTGGCGCATCGGGCGTGTTGTCTGGGGATAAAGTCATTGGTATAATTTTTTATCTGTAAAATGGGTTGCAGGTTCAATGGGTGGTGTTGTGTTGTGTTTTCATCCGGGTGCGATAAAATGTTTCCTGGATTATGAAGGCATCTGAACAGGCTCTGTGCCGGGTCAGCGCCATGGAGGCGATAATACTGTCCTTGGTGGTGTGCCAT
This sequence comes from Desulfobacter hydrogenophilus, assembly GCF_004319545.1. Lineage (NCBI taxonomy): Bacteria > Pseudomonadati > Thermodesulfobacteriota > Desulfobacteria > Desulfobacterales > Desulfobacteraceae > Desulfobacter > Desulfobacter hydrogenophilus. Next base: position 1,015,057 of record NZ_CP036313.1, read on the forward strand.
ATTTCCATCTGGGGTTCGGTCAGTATGCATTCCAGGGGACTGATGGTGAAGGCCTGGCGGATACCGGCCTCGGAAAAAAGCCGGGTCACCCAGAGTTTGTCCGTCACCCATCCATCCGAATAAACGGTCAGGCCTTTCAAAACACGGTTTAATCCCTTGGCCACGTAATTCAGGGGTTTACCGTATTTAATCAGAACTTCCCGGGAAATGTGGTGAGTGTCCTGGGCTGCCGTGTCCCAATGGGTCCAACGGTCCGCCGGGAGAATCAGGCTACAGTATCTGTTCTCTCCTTCAAGGGCCAATCCGATTTCAATGGGATAGGATTCGCAGCCAAGGCCCGATGATTCCACATCCACGATAAAAGGTCTAAACGGCATGATATTTTTCTTTTTTTTCATTGGGGCAATAAATCGCAAAATGGTAAGGAGTATTGTTAATATCTACGCTTTTCCAAGTAAAAAGGCAAATCCTTTTACTCGTCTTGACGATTTAAGCGACCCGGAAAAAATAAAATTCACAGCATCTCGATGGCACAGGCCATGGAGACCCCGCCGCCGCCGCAAAGCGTTGCAAGGCCTAAGCTCTTGCGTTTGTGTTTCATGGCATAGATCAACGTGGTCATGATCCGGGCGCCTGTGGAGCCGATAGGATGCCCTAAACCAATGCCGGACCCGTTGATATTGGTGATCTCCCGGTTAAGATTCAGCTCTTTTTCGCATCCCAGGTACTGGGCGGCAAAGGCTTCATTCACCTCAACCAGGTCAAAATCATTGATTGTAATGCCGGATTTTGCCATCAGGTTCTTGACCGCCGGAACCGGAGAAAGCCCCATGACAGAAGGATGGCAGGCTCCCATGCCTGTGGCTTTGATTTTTGCAATGGGAGTAAGCCCCAATTCTTTGGCTTTGTCTGCGGACATGATCACCATGCCCGTGGAACCGTCATTAATACCCGAAGCATTACCGGCAGTGACCTTTCCGGTTTTGGGAACAAATGCCGGGGGCAAGGCGGCAAGTTTTTCCAGGGTTATGCCGGGCCTGAAATGTTCGTCCTTGTCAAAGATGATGGGGTCTTTCTTACGCTGGGGCACTTCAACGGGAACGATTTCATCGGCAAAACTGCCGTCGTTGGTGGCCCGTTCCGCATTGTTATGGGAACGAAGCGCCACCTCGTCCATCTCCTCCCTGCTGATATCCAGAAGCTGGGCAACGAACTCCGCCGTATGGCCCATAATATATGGTTTGCCCAAAAAATTAGAGGCCGGGGCCTGGGTGGTGTCCACAGGAGAAGTTTCATCAAAGGGCAGAATATTTGAGCCACAATACAGAGAATGGATCAGGGCATCCACAAAATTGGCATCCTGGAGACGACATCCCCAGCGGGCTTTGGGCACGGCATAGGGGACGCCGGACATGTGCTCGGTACCGCCTGCCAGGATCACATTGGCCATGCCGGCCTGGATCATGGCCATACCGGACAGAACCGCTTCCATGCCTGAAATACACACCCGGTTGATGGTAACAGCAGGGACCGTGTCCGGAATACCCGCCATAAGCGCACCCACCCGGGCGGTGTTCAGGGTATCGTGGTGTTCCATACAGGTGCCGTAGCGAACGTCATCAATGATAGCAGAATCAATACCTGCCCGTTTAACAGCCTCTTTCATGGTAATGCCCGCAAGGTAGGCGCCGTTCAGGTCTCTTAATGTGCCGCCGAAAGCGCCGATGGCAGTGCGGCAGGCTGATACAATGACAACGTCTTTCATAAAATATCCTTTTTTCGGTTAAATAATTCTCCCCATTCGCTCATTTTAAATCTGAAAAAATTATTTTTGCATGGAGGGCTTGCAATCGTTAAGACTCATCATACTTTTGTGAAAAATTCAGCTGTCGTTTCCTTTTTTTATTTTAACTTAACGGTGCTAAAATAACGGATTCGACATCAAAAGATCAAGATATTTTCAACAACTGACCTCGTTATTTTCATTGAGTCTTGGTCCTGATTTTTGGACAGTAAAGGTGGTTAATTAGTTTGTAAAACACTTTAAAACGGATATAACGGCCATGGGCCGACCTGGTTTATAAATACCCAGGCACAGCCCACAACAAAGGTTGAAAGATCTGAGTAACTTACCCAGACTTTCATATAAAAAATAATTAACACGTAATCAGAGCCAAGAAAGATCAATACGTAATGGCCTTAGGCGATAAATTCAATTTCGGCCCGGCCTATATCCTGCGGACGGCTGGTTTCGCCAAAACGTTGCTCATTATGGTCTGAAAGGGGTCACTGATGATCCCGCGATCATCGGCGAAGATCTGAAGGACAACGAAGCCTATGGTCTATTTGGCGTGATCGGATTTAAAATGAATGATATGAGCGGTAACGATAAAGGTAGTGAGCTTTACTACGGCATGAAGTTCCAGATCAATTTCTAAAAAATCAGCCTTCGACGTAAAAAAACGTCGAGATAAAACTCAAAGCCCAGATCGGCATTCTTTTGCCGGTCGGGGCTCTTGCTACTTTAATAAATACCAAACTCATCGGCCCAGGCGGAAAACCGTTTTGCATGGCCCAAATTAAGTTTGGCAAGGGATTTTTCAATCTTTTGTCGGGTCATGACGTTATCTCGTTTCTTCGGGCTCTTTGAATAAAATTTATCTGCGCAACAGATGATTTTTTCTTCCAAGGTAACAGGCACCATGTCCCGGTGAGGCAGAGGCAAATCCGCTTCAATAATATTTTCAAGGGTGATGCCGGCTCCGGTATGACGTTCGGACACAAGACCAAATTGCCGGGGCAAACCCAACCCGTCTAAGAGTTCACGTCCAAGGTATCCGTGACACACATAAGGATATTTACCCGCACAGCCGATTTCCTGGGAACGGGTCTTAAAAATACCAATATCATGGAGCATGGCTGCTTTTTCTATGAAATCCATGTCCAGGTGCAGGTGGGCAAGGCCCTTTGCGATCTCCAGGCTTTTTGCGGCGACTTTTGTGCTATGTTCCACCAGAACAGCAAAAAGTTCTGAGTCAGAATCATAAAACTGACTGATGATTTTAAATGGGTCAATCGGCATAAAAATCTCAAAATCCTTCTGTTAGTTAGTGCCTGAACGGAAACCCGTATTTGGACGAAAAATTGTCCAGGTGCAAGGCGCAGAAAAATTTAAAACCGGAACAACCTCATGGTTGTGAGGATTTTACATTTTTTTGCAACGCCGCAGATGGGTGCTGTTTCGTTCAAATACTAGTTATTCAGGGAGCCGGACATCAGCACCCCCTCAATAAACGGATCAAGATCACCGTCCAGCACCCGGTCCACATCCCCGATTTCAAGGTCGATACGATGGTCTTTTACCATTCTGTAGGGATGCAGCACATAGGAGCGGATCTGGCTGCCCCAGGCATTGTCATCTTTGCCGTCATGCAGACTCTGCCTTTTTTGCTCCTGTTTCTGCTTTTCCAGCTGATAGAGCCGGGATTTAAGCACTTTCATGGCAATCTCCCTGTTCCGGTGCTGGGAAGATTCCTGCTGACACTGGACCACTACGCCCGAGGGAGCATGGGTGATACGTACAGCTGAACTGGTTTTGTTGACGTGCTGGCCGCCTGCCCCACTGGCCCGGTACACATCAATGCGCAGATCCCCTTCGTCAATGTCGATATTGATTTCGTCCTTGACCTCCGGATAGACAAAGACGGCAGCAAAAGAGGTTTGGCGTTTGCCGCTGGCATTGAAAGGGGAAATTCTTACCAGGCGGTGCACCCCGGATTCAGCTTTCATGAATCCGTAGCAGTTTGGGCCGGCAACATGGAGCGTTGCGCCCTTGATACCGGCTTCGTCTCCCTCCTGAAAATCAATGACCTGGCACTTGTACCCTTTTTTATCGATCCAGCGGGTATACATCCTGAACAGCATTTCCGCCCAGTCCTGGGAATCCGTTCCCCCGGCACCGGCATTGATGGAAACAATCGCGTCCCTGGCGTCGTCCTCTCCGTCAAGGGTAATCTCCAGGGAAAAACGCTTTACCTTTTTCTTCAACTGGGCCAGCATCTGAGCGGCTTCCTGCTCGGCCGCCTTGTCCGACTCCTCCCTTGCCAGTTCCAGCATCACCTCCACATCTTCAATTTCTGAAAATATGGCATTGCAGGTGTCAATAAGACCAGCGATGGCGGTGCGTTCTTTTAACATCTCGGTGGCTTTGTCCGCATCATTCCAGAAGTCCTCCCTGGCAATGAGCAGCTCAAGTTCCCGAAGCCGTTTTTCCTTTACAGGCAGGTCAAAGATACTCCTTAAGCCGGTTGGCTTTAGCAGTGATGGAAGAGATGATTTGTTTGTATTCTACACTCATTATAAAAGTCTCCTAATTTTTTTTCTCATGGGTTTTATCACACAAATCAGAAAGAATGCAACCAGGCAGGCTTTGGCGGCAAGGTCGCCGTGGCGGGTATAAAAGGATTTACCGGACATGACCGGGACCTGCCGGGTAAGGGCGCAGGTCGTAAAAATATCTGTTTTTTCCAAAATGGCACCGGAAGGATCAACGAATCCGGAAATGCCTGTGTTTGCCGCCCGGACCACACTGCGCCGGTTTTCAACAGCCCTGAACACGGCAATGGAAAAATGCTGAAGCGCAGCCTGGGTCCGACCGAACCAGGCATCATTGGTCATGGTGGTTAAAATATCTGCCCCATTGAGCACAAACTCTCTGGCAATATTGGGAAAAAGGATCTCAAAGCAGATTAATACCCCGGTTGTTCCCGTACCGAATTTTAACGGCACCACCCCGGTTTTCCCCTTTGAGAAATCACCGGCCCCGGCTGTCAGTTTTTGAGCAAACCAAAGCAGTTTTTTGAAAGGCACATACTCCCCAAAGGGCACCAGATGATGTTTGTCATAATAGCCTTTTGGCAGGGCAAGGGGGCTGAGCATGCAGGCTCGGTTGTAGTAGAGAAAACCCTGGTCCGAAGGCTGGGCCGCAGGGATGCCGATGAGAAAAAAGGTGCCTGCCTTTCTCACCAGGGCATCCACCCGGTTCGAGGGCACAGGATCCATGCCGTAGTAAAAGGGCACAGCCGTTTCCGGCCACACCACAAGATCGCAGGGGATCGCCTGGAGAGACAATCGGGAATACCGGTCTATAGTTTCAGTAATAAATGCTTTATCCCATTTCCGATCCTGGGAAATGTTGGCCTGGATAACCGAAATTTTCCGGGAAGGTGCGCCGTTGAGCTGTCCACGAATTTTTGCCAGTTCAAAATGGCCGTAAATAAAAGCGATACAAAGCAGCGCCATTCCAAGGCTTAAACCTGCCATATTTATTTTCCCAGGCCATGCCCTTTGGAAAAGGGCCTTAAAAGCTGTTACTATAATCCCGTTGGCAAGCACCAGTAGAAAGGAGATCCCTAAGACCCCGAAGGTGTCTGCCGTCTGGATCAAAATAAGGTTGGAATACTGGCTGTAACCCAGCACGCCCCAGGGAAAGCCGGAAAATAAATATGTCCTGATATATTCCAGGGCGACCCAGGCCACAGCCCCCCAAAATGGGACAAGGCCTTCAGGGACAGGTATCTTTTTCATCGCCAGGGCAAAAACGCCTGTATAAACGGACAAGTACAAAATCAGAAGCAACAGGCAGGACATGGCCGCTAAAGGGTTTAGGCCGCCGTATTTGCTCATGGTGGGACAAATCCAGTAAATCAGGGGCAGATAAAAACCGATCCCAGTGCCGATGCCTGTATAAAAGGCCTGCTTTGCATCCAGCCGGTCAATGGAAAGCCATAACGGGACCAGGGCAAAAAAGGCTACCGGATAAAAACCTGGCCCCGGGAATGCTGAAAAAAGCATTAGGCCGCTGGCCAATGCAGGAATAAGGGGTAATAAAGCGTTGTATATGGGTTTGAATTGCATTTTTGGTGACCTTAATTAAAAATTCTGGTATATTTATCAAATAATCCAAGCGCTCGTCAATTTTTGGAAGGCGGTGTTTTATGACCCAGGAGTATAATCGTACATCTTCTGATTCGCTTCTAATGCAACAGGACTGGCCTGACCAGGAGCCCCCTTGTTTTACGGGTTCAGATTTTTTTTCCCGGAAAAATATTAAAAACGTTTTAATCTACGCCCCTGTAGGTATCTGTATTCTTTACCACACCGGCATCTACTGGGCAAATCCCGCCTGTTACGCCATGACAGGCCACGAATATCTCAGCCTGGAAGGTAAATCCGCTCAAACCCTTTTCCCCACGAAGAAAGAATTTAAGCGTGTGTATAAAATATTTATCACAGACATTGACCGGACAGGATCAGCCATCGTTGACTCCCGGTTGTCACGGCTGGACGGTACCGCCTTTGACTGCCGCCTTCGGGCCTGCTGGCTGGACCCTGGTGACCATTCCCAGGGCCTGTTAGTCACAGTATCTGATATTACGGAAATCAAGTCCGGACAGATCAGAAAAAATCAGACCCGAAAAATGGAAGCGATTGGTGTGCTGGCCGGGGGCATTTCCCATGATTTTAACAATCTGCTCATGGCTATTCAGGGGCATTTATCCCTGATAGGGGTTAACGCAGACCGGCCGGAAAAAATCAGGGAGCATATCCGGCAGATGAACCGCCTGATTGAGGCGGCAGCTCAAATTACCGGTAATCTTTTAGGTTTTGCCGGCGGGGGCAAGTACCAGGTTGAACCCCTGGATATTAACCAGGTCGTGGATATCGCTCTCACTGTTCTCCAGCCGGGAAAAGAAAATATTGCCATTGAAAAAAAGCCGGCACCGAATCTTTACAAGGTAAGCGGGGACCGTTCCCAGCTTGAACAGGTGCTGCTCAATCTTCTGGTTAATGCTTCCCAGGCCATGGTGGATGGCGGCACACTTACCATAGAGACCCGGAATTTAACAATTAAGGATACCAACTTCTTTCATTTTGACGTGGCACCCGGTACTTACGTGGAAATTAGTATTCAGGATACCGGAATCGGCATGGATGAAGCCATTCAGAGAAAAATTTTTGACCCATTTTTCTCCACCAAAAGCCCCAAAGATATGAAAGGGCGGGGGTTAGGGCTGTCAACGGTGTTCGGCATTGTGAAAAATCACGGTGGATTTATCACCGTGGAGAGCAAAAAAGATGTCGGATCCCTATTCCGGGTAGCACTTCCCGGTTTGGCCCCCGGGGATGCTCAACGTATTGAAGAAGAGAGCGACGCCTTTGATCTGATGCCCAAAGGCGGGGAAACCGTTCTTATTGTGGATGACGAGAATGAAGTGCTCGAGGTGGGAGTAAGTCTTCTTGAAGCGTTAGGGTACCAGGCCCTCCAAGCCCGCAACGGTACGGAATGTCTGGACCTGGTAACAAAGCACCCGGACAAAATTGCGCTGGTCATTCTGGATCTGATCATGCCCATCATGGACGGCAAGGAGACGTTTGATCGGATTCGAAAACTGAATCCCGACATAAAGATACTTATTTCCAGCGGTGTCAGTATGGATGAAGAAATAAAGATGATGCTTCGTGACGGATGCCACGATTTTTTACAAAAGCCCTTTTCCATGGACAAATTTTCAAAGGTTATTCGCCGGATACTTGACAGATCTGCTTGATAACCATTTAATTTTTATAGTGCTTTACAACATTTCTGTCAGATGGTAATCTGATAAAATTGATTAAGGGACAGGTTAACAGCATTCAGGGTGAATCCCTTCCCATTATCAGGAGTATTTTATGGAACAAATAAAAATTCGATTTGGGAATCATATTGAAACACCGGCCACAGAAGAAAAATCTTTTGAAGAGATGTTTCAATCCGTTAATCCCATGTTTTGCTTTTCAAAACGGATCTGGAGACCCCAGATGGATATTTTTGAAACCAGGGATGAAATCATTATCCAGGCTGAAATAGCAGGTGTTTCCCAGGAGAACATGATTGTTGAACTGTCAGATAAGGCCGTAAAAATTTCCGGGGTACGTAAAAGCAGCCAACCTGATCCCACCGCCACCTACAGGCTTGCTGAAATACAATTCGGACGGTTTGAGCGGGTTCTGTATCTGCCCAGTGTCATTGACATGGAAAAAGTGTCTGCGTCATACGCCAACGGGTTTCTGGAATTAAAATTAGGAAAACAGCCCAAGATAAATTATTCTTCGAAACAAAAAATGCCCATTGATTTTTTATAACAACCATGGGATAGACCCAAGTCTATTGACGCCCGGGTATGAACCCCAAAAAAAAATGTAAAAACCCATGGATTAGGCGATTGTATACAAAAAGGAAAGCGAATGGATGAATTAAACCATCCCTCCGTCCCCATCACCACTGACGATATACCTGACGAACTACCCATTCTTCCCATAGTGGATACCAATCTGTTTCCCAAAATGGTGTTGCCCCTGGTTTTGATCCAGAAAGAGGCCATTAATCTGATTGACGATGCCATGTCCGGAAACCGTATGCTTGGCCTCCTGCTGTCCAAGCGTTCGGACATTGATTCCAGGCACACCGCCGACGACCTATGCCGCATTGGTACCGTCGCGGTAATTCTTAAAATGTCCAAGATGGAAGATGAAAAGGCCCAGCTGCTTATTCAGGGCCTGAACCGATTCAAAGTGGTAGAGTTCCTGGAAAACCGGGGTTATATGCATGCCGGCATTGCTGTTCTCAAAAGCCGTAACAACGAAAGGAACAAGGAAAACCGGGCACTGATGACCAACATTGTTGAACAGTACGAAAAGATCGTGGCGCTTTCGCCAGGTCTGCCTGCGGAAATAGGCCAGATGGTCAAGACCCTGCAGGAGCCCAGCGCACTTGCCGACATGGTCGCCTCCACCATCAATGCCCCTGTAAATGAAAAGCAAAAAGTCCTTGAGCTGATTGACGTGAATCGCCGTCTGAAAAAGGTCACCCGTATGGTCAATGATCAGCTTGATATTCTTGAAATGGGTTCTAAAATTCAAAATCAGGTCAGGGAAGACATGGACAAGCGCCAGCGCGAATATTACCTGCGCCAGCAGCTCAAAACGATTAAAGAGGAGCTTGGGGAAACCGATCAGGAATCCGTCGAAATCCGGGAATACAGAACCCTGATCAGGGATAATCCCATGCCCGAAGAGGCCACAAAAGAAGCACAGCGTGAACTGGAACGCCTTGCAAAGATGCACCCCTCATCCTCCGAATATGTCGTATCATCCACCTATCTTGACTGGCTGACCTCCCTGCCCTGGAATGAATATACCGAAAATAGGCTGGATATTGCCAGGGCCAGGAAAATTTTGGACCAGGACCATTACGGCCTTGAAAAGCCCAAAAAACGGATATTGGAATTTCTGGCCGTACGTAAACTCAAAAAAGACTCCAAAGGACCTATACTGTGCTTTGCCGGCCCCCCTGGTACGGGGAAAACGTCCCTGGGACAATCCATTGCCAGGGCCCTGGGCCGGGAATTTGTCCGCATTGCCCTGGGCGGTGTCAGAGATGAAGCTGAAATCCGGGGACATCGGCGAACCTATGTGGGGGCCATGCCGGGCCGGATCATCCAGCATTTAAGAACAGCCGGTAAAAAAAACCCCGTCTTCATGCTGGATGAAATTGATAAGGTCAGCTCCTCCTACCACGGAGATCCCTCATCCGCCCTGCTTGAGGTCCTTGATCCGGAGCAGAACCAAAATTTTGTTGACCACTACCTGGATGTACCCTTTGATTTGTCCGATGTCATGTTTTTGACCACAGCCAATGTGCTGCATACCATTCCACCACCCCTGCGGGACAGAATGGAGGTTCTGGAGCTTACCGGATACACCCAGGAAGAAAAGCTTAAAATTGCCACCCGGTATATTATCCCCAAACAGCGGGAGGCCAACGGCATCAATTCAGGCCAGATCAAAATAACCCCAGGCGCGGTCAAACAGATTATTTCCGGATATACCAGGGAATCAGGTTTACGCAACCTGGAACGTCAGATCGGCGCCATATGCCGGGGAGTTGCCGCTAAAATCGCCGAAGACCAGGTGGAAAATTTGACCATTGGCCGAAAGGAAGTTCCCGAATATTTAGGCCCCATCCAGAACATGCCTGATATGGCCACCCGGATTAAAACCCCAGGCGTGGCCGTGGGTCTTGCCTGGACCCCTGTGGGTGGTGAGGTGCTTTTTGTGGAAGCCGTGGCCATGAAAGGCGGCAAGGGCCTAACGCTCACCGGACAGCTTGGGGATATCATGAAGGAATCTGCGTCTACCGCGTTAAGCTTCATTCGATCCAATGCCGACCGACTGGCTGTGGATGACACCTTTTTTGATACCCATGATATCCACATTCATGTGCCTGAAGGATCCATCCCCAAGGATGGCCCCTCTGCCGGGGTGACCATGCTTACCACCCTTGCCTCCCTGCTCACCAAAAGAAAAGTAAAATCCCGGCTGGCCATGACCGGAGAAATTACCCTCAGGGGTGAGGTGCTGCCTGTGGGAGGCATCAAGGATAAAGTAATTGCGGCTCACAGGGCCGGAATCCGATCCTTGATTCTGCCGCTTTGGAATAAAAAAGATATGGAAGATGTTCCGGAGCATATTAAATCCACCATGACTTTCTATTTTACCGATAAAATGAAAGATGTTATTAAGACCGCCTTGGAATAAAAAAAAGGATATTCTGTATGAATTATACGATCCGGACATTAATGCCGGCCCTTATTTTCTGCCTTGCGGTTGCCGTTGCCGGATGCGGTGCCGGAAGCTATGATTCCGACCATAGCCGCTATGGGGATAAACGATACAGTGGAACCAAACCCACCCAGCGCCCCTATCGCATTGCAGGAAAACACTATTATCCCATGCCTTCGGCCAACGGATATGTGGAAAAAGGACGCGCCTCCTGGTATGGCAGAAAATTCCACGGACGAAAAACATCCAACGGCGAAACCTACAACATGAACGCCATGACCGCAGCTCACAAAACCCTTCCCATGAACACATGGGTCAGGGTTGAAAACCTGGACAACGGCAGAAAGATTACGGTGCGCATCAATGACCGGGGACCCTTTGTGGCCGGCAGAATCATAGATCTGTCATATAAGGCGGCCCGACACATTGGTATCGTCGGGCCCGGCACAGCCCGGGTACAGGTGACGGCCCTTGGAAAGGCCACGGCCTATTCCAAGAAAGACCACACCCCTGTGAACTTTAAACCCGTGGATTACTGGAAAGGCAATTTTACGGTGCAGGTGGGGGCATTCAAGGTGAGGCGTAATGCGGAAAGATATCGAATCAAATTGTCTAAGGACTATCTTAATGCCCATATTGTTCCCTATGTGGATGACCGGGGGCAATTTCACCGGGTGAGGATCGGTAAATTCAACAACCTCGATGATGCCGTGACGTTCAGCCAAAGACTTATGACCAGGGAAGGTTTTACGCACGCCTTTGCCGTAGCCGAGTAGCTAGTGTTTGAACCAAAAGTCACCCACCTGCGGCGTTACAAAAAAATTTGCAATCCTCACAACCATGAGGTTGCTCCGGTTACAAATTTTTCTGCGCCTTGCATATAGGCAACTTTTCATTCAAACACAGCAGCCAAGAGTTAGGAAAAAAGCTAAAAAGCAATGAAGGAATATACAGTTTTTCTGGACCGGGACGGTGTGATCAACCATGATTCCGACGCCTATATCAAAAATCCGGACGAATTCCATTTCATCTCCAAAAGCCCAGACGCCATTGCCCTTTTGAACGCCAAAGGGTTTCAAGTGATTCTGATCACCAATCAATCGGCCGTGGGCCGCGGCATGATATCCAGGCCGACCTTTGATGCCATTTTAAAAAAAATGACCCACGGGGTGGAACAGGCCGGTGGCCGGGTCAAGGATATATTTTTCTGCCCCCATACCCCGGATCAGGGGTGCGACTGTCGAAAACCCAAGCCCGGAATGATTCTTCAGGCCGTGGCATGCCATGGCATTGATGTGAAGAAAGCCTTTATGATAGGAGATTCCGCCAAAGATATTGAGTGCGGGAAAAATGCCGGGTGTGCCAAAACCATCCTGGTTAAGACCGGCAACGGAGAAAAGGCCCTGGCCGCTTTGACGAAAAAAGGCATTGCACCCGATTTTTTTGCCAAGGATCTTTACGAAGCCGCCTGCTGGATAACCGATAATTTTCCTTGCGGTAATATGGCTTCATGATTACCATCAGCGGAACCCTGTCCCGGATTACATTCCAGAACCCGGAAAATCATTACACCGTGTGCCGTGTGGCCGTGCCCAAAGTGGCCGATGCCATCACCGTGGTCGGTCATCTGCCCGGGGTGGCCCAGGGTGAACGACTCAAACTCAAAGGCACATGGAGCAGCCATCCCAAATATGGAGAGCAGTTTAAGGCTGAGGCCTTTGAAGTCACCCTGCCCTCCTCCATGGCAGGTATTCGAAAATACCTAAGCTCGGGTATTATTCCCGGTATTAACCAGGAGCTGGCCGACAGGATCGTGGATACCTTTGGAGAACAGACCCTGGAAATCATTGAAAATGAGCCGAACCGGCTTCTTGATGTATATGGGATCGGCAAAACCAAACAAAAAATGATTGAAACGGCCTGGAATACCCACCACGCCGTGCGACGGGTCATGGAGATGCTGCAGGGCACCCCCATTGATTCGGCCAAAGCCGCAGCCATCCTTAAAACATATGGGAACCACGCCCTGGAGGTGTTGACGCAAGATCCCTTTCGCATTGCCCGGGACATTCCTGGCATTGGGTTTGCCGCTGTGGATGAATTGGCCAGGCAGCTTGGCACGGAATGCCAGGCAGAAGAAAGGCTTAAAGCCTGTCTGTTCTGCCGCTTGGTGGACCTGGAACAGGACGGCCATGTGTTTGAAAAAAAAGAGGATCTGATCCGAACCTGTGCCCAAAGGGCGGGGGTGTCCGGGGAACAGCTTTTAGATGCGCTCGGGCATCTGGATGCGGATAACGAGATCGTACTTGAAAAGGACAGGGTATATCTTGCAGCGTTACATAAGGCTGAAGCCGGGATTTCCCGCCGGATCAAGGCGTTTTTATCGATGCCCAATCCTGATGTCCACGTTGACGAAGAGTCAATCCAGGGGCAGGTGCTTTCTTCCATGGCCGTTCAGTTGTCCCAGGAGCAGTTGGATGTGGTGACCCGGATTATGGGTCAGAAAGTTTCCATCATCACCGGCGGTCCAGGTACAGGGAAGACGACCCTGATAAAGGCATTGTGCGTTGTATTCAAAACGCTTCGTCTGAAGGTGATGCTTTCCGCCCCCACGGGGCGGGCTGCCCGGCGTCTATCCGAAGTGACCGGGCGGGGGGCCAAAACCCTTCACAAGCTTTTGGGCTTTAACCAGGACACGGATTCCTTTGAACATGATTTTACCAATCCTTTGGACCTGGACCTTCTGGTGGTGGATGAAGCGTCCATGGTGGACACCCAGCTCATGTATCGTCTGTGCGAGGCCCTGCCGGCCGGAGCGGGTCTAATTCTGGTGGGAGACACCTTTCAGTTGCCTTCTGTGGGGCCGGGTAATGTATTGTCAGATATTATTGATTCGGCACAGGTGGCGGTGTTTCCCTTGACCCGGATTTTCCGCCAGGCCCAAAAAAGCCCCATTGTCATGCATGCCCACAGTATCCGAAACGGGCAGATGCCGGACATCAAATCGGCAACCCCGGATCAGCCCTCCCAATTTTATTTTATTGAAACCAGCACACCGGCCCGTGTGGCTGACACCATCTGTGAACTGTGCGCCCAAAGAATTCCCAAGGCATTTCCCCACATCCGGGAAACCCAGGTGCTCACCCCCATGCACCGGGGAGAGGCCGGCACCATCAGCCTGAACCAGCGGCTGCAGGCGGTTTTAAATGATGCGCCCGGCGGTATTGAGTCCCATGGCCACACCTTTAAGAACGGTGATAAGGTCATGCACCTGAAAAACAATTATGACAAAGAGGTGTTCAACGGGGATATCGGCCGGGTGATAGAGGCGGACAAATCCACGGGCGAGGTGCTTGTGGATTACGAGGGCAGAATCGTTGCCTATGATCTGCCGGAACTGGATGAACTGACCCTGGCCTATGCGGTCTCGGTTCATAAATCCCAGGGCTCGGAATATGATGCAGTTATCATTGCCCTGACCACAGCCCATTTTCCGCTTCTGCAGAGAAATCTGCTGTATACGGCCATGACCCGTGGAAAGTTTCTTGTCATTATTGTGGGATCCACCCGGGCCTTTACAACGGCCTTTGACAATAACAGGACCGCTCTGCGACGGTCCGGACTGAAAGAGCGTCTCAAGGAAAACTTATGAAAAAATTATGGATCATTTTAATCTGCCTGGCTGTTGTCTGTGCTACCGGCCTGCCCATTGCCAACGGCATCATCATGGAACGTACGATTAAATCAGCGGTTGAGGAGAATAACAATAAAGCGGCCAGAACCGGAACAGATCTTAGAATCAAAATTCTCAAATACGACCGGGGCCTGTTTTCGTCCCGCGTAAAGTGGTCCATTGAAAATCCCGGCGGGTTCCCCGGCAGCGAGATAGCGCAGGTGGTGCTGGTAAACCAGGGGACACACGGTTTTTTCAGTGTGAATTCACACACAAGCCTTCAAGAGAATCCCTGGTACGTGCAATGGGTGAACACCCATCTAAAGGGCAAAGATCCCTTGTCCATCCAGACTCAATATTCCCTTGCAGGCACCATGGGTTCCACAATACATATGAACGCCTTCTCCTTTGAAGATAAGGGAAAAATGATTGATATTCATGCCCTGGATCTTGACGTTTCCACGGGAAAGGGGTTTGAAACCCTGGATGCAAAAGGCCGGTGGGAAGGATTATCCCAGGGCAGTGAATTTGTGATGGGACCGGTGACGTTTACATCTGATCTGTACCAGCTCACAGACATAATCTGGGCCGGAAAAAATACATTTTCAGTGGAACAGCTGAAAATAAATGACGGGAAATCAGATCCTGTAAATCTTTCAGGACTCACCTCTAATTTCAGCACAAGTGCGTCCGAGGATAAAAGAGTACTGACCATGGTCATGGATTTTCATGTGGACCGTATTGAACTAGGGGGCAAGCCTTTATCCAACTGGGCTGCCACCCTTAAGCTGAAACAAATTGATACGGCGTCCTTTGAACAAGGTATAGCCCTGTATTCAGACATTATGACCCAGACAGGCCAACGCCTCGAAAAAGAAGGGGGAGATCCCGGTAATTTCCAGACAAGCGTAAAGGAAGAAATGGCCCGGAACACGCCACAACTCATGTCCACATTAAAAGGGCTGCTTAAAAAGGATCTGGGCATAGAAATCATCGGCCTGGATATCGCGCTGCCCGAGGGAAAGGTAACCGGAGAACTGGACCTTAACTTGAAAAAGGATTTGGACCCCTCGAACATTTTTATTTTTGCCATGCAGCCGGACATGCTATTTTCATTTTTTAACCTGGACGCTCAACTCAGTCTGCCCTATGCCCTTGCAGGCGGTATCCCTAATCTAACGAAACCGCTGTTCCCGGGAATGACCACCGGATTTTTTGTGATTGAAGGGGACCTTTTATCACTTGATATGCACATCAAGGAAGAAAAACTGTTTCTCAACGGACACCAGGTGGTACTGAATCAGTAGGTATCGCGGCTCGGAATAATTCAGGCCGGGCTCACTTTATGCGTTAATAAAATTTGAATCTGACATCATAGGGTATTTTGAGCCGTCCCTCGAAACTGCCTATTTTCATTAAATGTAGCAGCAGATCACCAATAAAAAAATCCACCCCCTTTGCAATAAAGGCTTTGGGCAAAAAGAATAGACAGATTGTGGGCTTTCTAAAATCGTTTTCCAATGCTAAAATCCACTTGGTAGCACCTCTTGAATGTACCATCTGCAGGAAAAACCTGATAACAAAATTCCAAGCCGTTCATGACGAAAGATAAATCAAAAAGGAACTGAAATGGGGACTGAAATTAAGATCAGAGGATACTGGAAACGGTGAACCGGATTCCGGTGTTTGAAGAATAAACCCCATCGTTGGGGTTTTTAGAATGTATTGAAAACTCATGGACAGATAAAGCAGGCAACAATGATTGAAAATATCTTTTTTGATTTGGATGGAACCTTGACAGACCCTAAAGAAGGGATAACTCGTTGTATACAATTCGCTCTTGAGGAATTCGACGTGGAGAGACCTCATGCAGATCAGCTTACCTGGTGTATCGGCCCACCACTCAGAGACTCTTTTTCTAAAATATTGGAAACCACCGATAAAGATAAAATTAAACATGCTTATACCACTTACCGAAAACGGTTTGCAGATAAAGGGCTGTATGAAAACAGAGTCTATCCAGACGTTCATAACTCCCTTAATCTGATTAAAAAATCAGGGTTCAAGATTTTCCTTGCCACTTCAAAACCTGGAATATATGCAAAACAGATACTTGATCATTTTGACCTCTCCAAATATTTCAACAAGGCTTATGGAAGCAACCTGAATGGTTCTCTGACTGATAAAGGTAAGCTGATAGCCCATATTCTCAAAACCGAAAACCTTGATCCAGGAAAGACTGTCATTGTCGGAGATAGGCTTTATGACATCGCTGGTGGTAAAAAGAACGGAATCATGACAGCAGCTGTCACATATGGCTATGGGAGCCAGGAAGAAATCACCTCATCGAAACCAGATATTATATTTGACGCATTTTCTGACCTGTTACCTTTTCTGAAAATAACCACACCGACAAGAGCCGAGTGCCACCAACGGTGAAGGAGAATATTTGATTTTCTAATTTCATTCTGACGTCTACCCGACCTGACTCTCAATCGAGGCTTTGCTCCCATAAAATTTTACAGTGCTGAGCTTTAACAAAAGTATCGAACTCCTGTGAATAAAAGAATCCAGTCCTCAATCACAGACATAAGTGTCGTTCCCCTATTCCTCAAAAATTCTGGTTCTTTGCGATTTTAACTTTTCAAAATCTGCGGCTTGTCCGTCAGTATTTTGCTTGTTGTAATAGATCCAATTGCTTCGTGATGGCAAGTTGCTACTTTTGCAGTTTTATCTTTCGTTAAGAAGTTGCTTTACATATGTTTTGTGCTTTTTCTCTGCTTCAAAGGACGGTTCAACCATAGAAGACTCTACAGCCGAAAGAATCATATCAATTTCATTACCAGATAAAACTGTTTTTGTTTGAGATTTCACAAATTTTATAAATTCATTTGGATAAAAGACGTGATCCGGTTGGCCTTTAGGAAATTTTGCACACTCCATAAAAACAATCACATCAAAATAAACATCAGATTCAATCTTTAATAATTTTTCAATACACATCTTATGCTTATAATTTTGGCGAAAAGGATTTTGAAAAGGATACTTACCGCCTGCTAACCATTGTATCCAATTTTTCTGGTAAGGATTCCCATATATTAAACCTTTCATATTTTTAGTCTCGATTATGAAAATTCCATACTCAGAAACTATCAAATGATCAATTTGAGTAGTTCCTTCGTTTTCTGGCAATATCAAATCATTAAAAAAATGATATTTTTCACGATCTAAAAACCGATATAACATCGCAATAACTGTTTGTTCACCTTCAAAACCTTTGAACTCAGAAGAATTTGTATCAGGGCTATCCCAATCAACACCAGAGTCATACTTTTTATCTTTTGTTTTTAGAGAGTTAATTCTTTTTAACTTTGATCCCTTTAAAAAGAATGAAATAAATAATTTTAGAAAAATAAATAGTAAAAGAAGTATAAAAAATGGATACACTATTGGGAGAACAGAGGATAAAAACAACTCAAAAACATTAATATTTAAATGTCCACTACCGGATTTTAGCTTCGGCTTTGTTTGTTGAAAAATTACCTGATTGACAAACGATTTCTTTGAAGCTTCAGTCTGGATTATTCTTTGGGGGGTAATAACTTGTTTTTTTCCATGGCGATCAATCAAAAAGAGGTCTGTCCCCTTTATTTTTTGTTCAACACTATACGTAGGACTATCTGAAAAATGTCGAACCCCTTCTTCATCTATCCATGAATAAATTTTGTCTGACGCGGAAAAACAATTTGCAGGCAAGAGAAACAAAAATAAAATGATAATAAGAATGATATTTTTCATCTAATATTTTCCAAGAATATATTTATAATGCTCCAGGTCTCTATCCCGCTGTGACGTTGTATTCACAGTTTTGAAAAAGCCATGTGCGACATCTGATTATGACCTATTTTACCATTTTAACTTTGTCTGTTGCTTCAAGGAGACCTTTTAAAAACCTAATGGCTTTTTCGAGTTCGTCTCTTTTAACTAAATGTGGAGTACAACTGGGGTTAGATGAAGGGGGGTTGGGCAGTAATGGAATAGAAAACCGGGTTAAGGGTACCAGCGAGATTGGTGCGTTTATGTACGCTAAGGGAATAAAATTCTGACATTGTCCCTGTCCAGCATCATGCATTCACCACCACCTTACCGCGCACTTTCAATAGCCTTCGGCCTATTGAGTGAGCCTCCTATATGTTCTGAAGTTTCCTGATTTTTATCAGCCTATTGATTGTCTATGATGTGGGATTGTAGCAGGGTCGAGTTTAATTTTGATAGGTTTTGCCATGTAAATAGCAAAACCCCATTTTATTCTCCCTGTTCATACAAATCCCGCTGATAGAAAAATATCATATAATTTCAATACTATATACAATTTAGTTCAAAATAACAGTAAAATAAAAATCAGGAAACTTCAGATATGTTTAATTGCACCCATAATACAAGATTTAAGTAAATATTTTTCAATAAGCAAGATACATACCGCAGCCTATTTATCTATGGATGCAATTTCAGTATCATTTGTTAATGTCAATTTCTGTCACATGATATGCCAAATTTTGTAACATCAACTTACCATTTGCCCCAGTGGAAGCGAGGCTGTCATGAGGGGCAAAGTAGATTATAAGGGTACCACGAACATTCAACTGGCATCACCAATAACAAAAGTAGTCAACGCCCCTTCGATACAGGCTTTGAGTGGTTGATAATAGACAGATTGTGGTGTCGTCAATTCCTAATAACCTTTCTGAGTTTGGGCGGTTTTAACTTTTCAAAATCTGCGGCTCGCCCGTCAGCATTTTGATGGTTGGGACTTTGTTTTTTTCTCGATTGTATCTATATCGGCTTTTTAGGGCCCGAAAACGTCAATATAGGCCTGTTTTAGGGGGTATTTTTTAGGTTATATCCTTCATTGACGGCCTTCTTACTCGGTCCGACCCCAGCGCAACTCACATGCCAGCGCTTGATGAAATGGAAATTCCGGATTTCTGCAAAGCTATGCTTAAACGTATCGCACATGTATTTTTATATGCAGAATCTTTGATCAAGCTGTCCCAGCCGATGTCACGAAATAATTTTTCACGAGACCATAAACGGCGTTGTGGGTAGTGGCTCCAAAGAGTTCTAAAAGCCGGCTTCATGGTTTACACCTCCGAATCTAAAAGATATCAATAAAATGGCATTGGGGTTACCTTTTTTGGAGGTTAGGCCTTGAGTTGTAAGAGAATGATATTTCAAAACCTGACCCTCAAATCTCAGAAGTAGTCAACGCTCCTTAAATAAAGGCCCCGGGGTTAAATAATAGACAAAGTAAACAGTAGTGTTGCAAGAAGTCATTCTTTAAAAACAGCACTTTTTTCAATTGAGGTAACAATTTTTATTAATTCATTTGGAATTTCTTGAGCCGTCATTTCTTTTGCTATTGCTATGGCATTCAGTGAAACTCCGAACTCCTGTTGACTCCAGTCTGCAAATTTTTTAATGACATATTTCCCAGAAGCTATAGAAATTATACTTTCTTCCTGAGCTTTAGAGTCACAAATCAATTTGCGAGCTTCCTTGTTACTTTTTCCTGCAGTCCAACCTCTATTTTGTTTAAGTAATTCGCTTGAAATAGCATCTAAAACGCTTTCTTCCATTTCGGATAAAATTGTCATCAGCCTTTGTTCTATTTCATCAATCGAAGGAGAAGATGTTCTTTTCGCCAGATTATTTTCGATAACTCGTTGTAGTGCTGATGGAATTAGAAGGTAATTCTCTATTTCCTTTTTCGACCAAATATGTAGAAAGATTCCTTTATCATTAGCTTGGTCTAATCGTGTTGAGATTTCTTCAGCAGTATGGTAGTCAGAATCAAATATACAATATGTAAATATGTTTTGATTTAATGAATTCTTCAATAGCATCGATGAACCTATGGCATAATTCCAACCTCCCCAACCTCCCAAAGACATATTTGGAATAGCATCAAAGGGTGCATCACTATTTGGAAAAAGACTGTTTTGGAATATTTTTAGAAGTTTGATATCTTTCCCTTCTACCAGAATCAGACGTTTTGCATTCCACAAACGAGCCATATGAATATTTTGAGCACTTCCAATTTGTTCTATCAAGGTTTGTACAATTGGAAATGTATTTGCATAAGTTGATTCTGGCTTTTCTTTATCAATCACTAAAATATCTTCAGGCCCAACTTCAGCCATGATCTCTGTTGAATGAGTCGTTATTAGGATCTGATTATATTTGTTTCTCAAAAATCGAATAAGCCGTCTTTGCAGGTCTGCATGCATGTAAACATCTGGTTCATCAAGAATTACAGTAGAATTATTAGAAACTCTAGTCAAAAACCAAATTATTTGCAACCAGACCTGCAATCCATGCCCCATTTCAGCAACTTCAGCTACAAAATTTTCGTTTCTTACTTGAAAGGAAAGTTGTTTTTCATCTAACTCTCCGGTAGCGATTAGTTCTTTTACGGTGACACTTGGCCATGTCTCTTCAACGGCTTCTTTAAATTTTTGAAACAGTTCTGGAAATAAATATAATTGGTTACGAAAGTGTAGGGAGGAAAGATGGGAACCAATATTGCTTTTTACATAATCAGAATTAAGAATCATCTCTTTCTTCTGTACCGGGCCTACTTGTGGGAAAATATTAATTGGCGTTAAATTGAGTTTCAATGCCTTGCTACGTGTTTTAACAATGGTACCTCGGGAGTTACGCAGAACAGCAAAAATTTTTCCACCATCTCCTACATAAATAGTGATTCTGTTTTTGTCATTAAATTCTGCGGTTATGATACTTGGAGATGAACCATAATGGAAAAAAATAGTATCAAAATTTATTCCAATATTTTTAATGGATGGTGATACTCCAATTAACCCTGAAGGAGCATCTAACCAAGTTGGGCGCTTTTTATAAACTGAAGTCCTGTATTTATTTGTAATTAAGGAGACTAAACGCAGTGCTTCAACAACTGTTGATTTTCCAGCGTTATTTTTGCCAACAATAATGCAACTCTTTTTAAATCTAAGAGAATGGTTATAAAATCCTCTGAAATTTTGGATTTGAATATTTGAAATCATTTAACTTTTTACCTCAATAAAAATGAGAAATAAGATAATGATTTAATATCAACCAAATAACCGGATGTAAATATGGAACTTCGGGAACCTTGAGAATACTAAAAACGCGTACTTATGGTATGAAAGGTGCCCGGCTATGATTTCAGGAAGGTGAGAAATGACAAAAGCAAGGCTCGGTGCTCTTGTTTTAGAAATACTTAAATCTTGCCGCATCAATTATATATATCCACATCAAAAAGAGGAAATGCTGTTTCCCCGCAGCAGCCCATGGAACAAAAATCATTGCTCATCATCGTTGCCGGTTTCAGGGTAAACCATTTTTCCGGTCATGGACAAATCGTATCCACCCAGTTCATCGGCAGTTCTTTGAATCACCTTACCTTTGAGCATGGCCAGAAACAATTGAACGCCCTGGTCAAAAAAATTGTCTTTATTGACAAAAAGGTCAAAACGCTCCCAGCACAGAGAAATGAAATCCAAGCCGAGAAGATTGGCCACGGCTCTGATGCCCGGCGCGGCTTGGGCGTTTCCATTAAGTATGGCCAGACCTGCATCCATATGCCGGGAGACACAGGTCTCATATCCGTTAATGGATTCAGCATCTATGCCCAACCGTTTTAATTCCCGGTCCAGAAGCTGCCGGGTCCCGGTACCCAGACGCCGATTGACCATGGTCAGACCCTTATGGGAAAGATCTTTTAGAGATGAAATCCCCAGGGGATTATCTTTTTGGATAATCAGGCCCTGCTCTCGATGGCACAGATTGACAACCGCCGGGGCCTGGGCAATTTCTTTATCCTTGAACGGAACACCGGTATCGTTGTTTTCATCTGCCGACGGGCAGCAGGCAATGTGGCACAAATTTTTTCTCAGGGCCTTGAGTCCTGCCAGGCTACCGGACAGGCCGGACAGCACCATGTGTTCACTGTGTTTCAAGTTGAATGTACAGACCAAGGTATCCAGCAGCAGATCGTCGGCGCCGGATATGAGAACCAGCCCGTGATACGGGGGAAGCTTTGCTTGTTCGGGAAAATTCTGGGTACCGTTTTCAACCCATTGGCAGACAAGGTCGATGGGAAACAGCCATTTCCCGGTTACTTTAGATGCCGGCAGGCCCTTGTCAGCGATCAGAGAATAGACCATTTTCTCGTTTACATTAAGATATTTTGCCACCTGCCGCGTGGTAAGCATTTCGTCCATGTTGTAATGCCTTTGGGATAGCTGTTTTATAAAAAAGTCTCCAGCAAGTAACTGGATTCTTTCTATCTTTGTTGTGGGTCGAAGCCTGGGTATCGATAGACCAGGGACGGCCCATGGCCGTTATATTTTATCTGCCAATGCCGCGGCAATATCTGCTGCCACCTGACCCGGCTGGTTTTGACCACACGTTATTTTGATGTCGCAGAACTTATCGTACAAGGGCGTTCTTTCTTTGTAAAGCGAATCAATGCTGTTGCTCGGGTCAATGGCAACCCCCCGGGCTTCAATATCGGAGAGCCGGGTCAGCAGGGTGGGCAAGTCTGCATGCAGATAGATGACGGTGGCAATTTCTTTCAGATGGCACATGGCCTGTTCTCGGTAGATGACTGAGCCGCCGGTGGAAATGACCCGGCGTTTACCGCCAAGGCCGAGCAGGTGGCCGGCCTCAATGTCCAGAAAGCCCTTAAGCCCCTTTTTTTTAATAATCTGGGCAAGGCTCATATTTTCCTTTGTCTGGATCAAAATATCCGTATCCAGAAAATCAAATCCCAGCTGTTTTGCCAAAATCACCCCTACGGTACTTTTTCCAACAGCCGGCATGCCGATTAATGCAAGGTTCAAGTTTTGGGATATCTCTTTTTTTCTTTGTCTAATCATGCAGGCAGAATCCATTGGATATCATGACAATGAAGGCAGACTACTCCTTCTTTTTAAGGCAGTTTCGGCAGATGCCGTCTATACGCAACTCAAACTTATCTATACGGCCCGGGAAGGTATTCTCAAAGGCGTGAAAATCAATGTCCACGGTTTCGGGTGTCAGGCAGTCCATACGCCCGCACTGAGTGCAGTAAAAATGAGGGTGGGCCGGGTGCTGCGCATTAGGAGCCATGCCGTAGTAGGCAGCCCGGCCGCCGGTGGCGATCCGGACCACGATCTGTTTTTCAACCAGCAGATCCAGGATGCGGTATACGGTTACCCGGTTGATGTGGGCTGATCTCTCCAGGGTTTCGTGGATATCTGCGGCAGACAAAGGGAAATTATTACTGCCGATGATTTCCAGTACCCGCAGCCGGTTGGGGGTGGAAGCCACTCCCGCATCTTCGAACAATTTTCTGTAATCACAGTGGATACACATGATGTCACCTTTTTAATTCTCCGGCATGCTGAACGGTTCTGGGTATAAAAGCCCAGAGTTTTTCAAGACCCAGGGCGACCAAAAATACAGTGCCGGCCACCATAATAATCGCAGCCCCCGAGGTCAGGTCAAACCGGTAGGACAGATACAGCCCCGCCATGGTGAAACAGGCACCCAGCAAACTTGAACCGATCATCATGGCGCCCAGGGACCGGGCATATTTCTCCACCATGAACGGCGGGATGGTGAGCAGCGCAATCACCATAATCAGCCCCACCACCTGGA
The DNA here is from genome assembly GCF_004319545.1 of Desulfobacter hydrogenophilus. NCBI lineage: Bacteria > Pseudomonadati > Thermodesulfobacteriota > Desulfobacteria > Desulfobacterales > Desulfobacteraceae > Desulfobacter > Desulfobacter hydrogenophilus. Next base: position 1,039,094 of record NZ_CP036313.1, read on the forward strand.
TCACCATGACCACGGTAAGTCCGAGCATGGCAATCAGGGAAAAGTAGATCCCGCGCACCGGAAGTCCCCGCAAGCCCGCAAATTCCTCGTCATAGGAAACCGCCATCAATTCCTTATAGAAAAAGGCAACCAAAAAAAGAATCAGGGCACCGAGAACACCCATTATAATCAAGTCTGATCCGGGCACGGTAAGAATGCTGCCGAAAAGATAGCTCATCAAATCCACATTATACCCCGGGGTCAGGTCCACCAGAATAATGCCGAATGCCATGCCCACGGCCCAGATCACACCAATGACCGTATCGGCTCTTTGTCTGTTGTTCAGGGTAACTGCCGCCATGACCAGGGAGGCGCCCAGGGAAAACCCCATGGTGGAAGGGATCACCGGCCAGTTAAAATAAAATGCCATGCCGATCCCGCCATAGGCTGCGTGGGCAATGCCGCCGGATAAAAACACAATGCGGTTCACCACCACCAAGGTGCCCATAATGCCGCAGATGATGCTGGTCAAAAGCCCTGCAGCAAGTGCATGGCGCATGAATTCGTATTTAAGGATTTCCATCTCTACCCCCTGAATTTTTATGTCCTACTACCCCGGGCAGGACCTGGCTCAGCACCTGTACCCGGCAAACATCTTCCACCGAGCATTCATACATGGTTTCAAGCATCTGTCCTTTAATCTCTTCTTGGGAGTGGTAATGCAGCCCATGGTTCACACAGGCCACGGATTTGACATAATTGGACACGGAAAACAAGTCATGGGTGATCACCACAATGGCCACGTCCTTATTCAGGGTTTCAAGCAGGTTTAAAAAATCTTCCTGACCCCTTGAGTCGATGCTGGCCGTGGGTTCGTCAAGAAGTAACAGGCGCGGCCGGGTCATCAGAGACCGGGCAATAAACACCCGCTGACGCTGTCCCCCGGAAAGCTCCCCTATTTTTTTCCGGGCATGTTTGGCCATACCCAGGCGCTCCAGAGTGACTAACCCATCTTTTTCACACTCTTTTCGGGTCCGTCTGGACTGCCCGAAACGCCCTCCCGTACCCAGGCAACCCATGAGCACCACATCCAAAGAGGTAATGGGAAAATGGTCGTTGATATGGACATTCTGGGGCACATATCCCAGGGCCTGACTATGCTTGCCGGGACGTTCCCCCAACACCCGGATTTTACCTTTATCGGGCTTTAGAAGCCCCAGGATCAGCCGGATCAGCGTGGATTTTCCTCCGCCGTTGGGTCCGATAACGGCCATGAAATCATGTTCCCGGATGGTCAGATTGATGTCGGTAAGAACAGCCTGTCCATTATAGGAAAAATCCACACCTTCAACCGTGACCAGCGCTTTTTCTAAAATCGCGACTATTTTAGAACCTCCTTGAACTGCGCAGCTATTTTTTTCATATTCTCCAACCAGTCCAGTGCCAGGGGATCGGCCCGCAGCACCTGGCCATGGATCTCCCTGGCCACAAGTTCTGCACTTTTGGTTGAAAACTGGGGTTGAACAAAAATCACGTTGATACCTTCGTTCCTGGCATGCTCGATCAATGCCTGCAAATCGGCCGGTTTCGGATTCTTGCCTTCTATTTCAATGGGAATCATTTTCAGGTTGTAATCCCGGGCAAAATACCCCCATGACGGATGAAAAACCATAAACTGCATACCAGAGTTGTCTTTTAACATCTGGGCCAGATTCTGGTCGAGGGCATCAAGCTTCTTGATAAAAACATTATAATTGACTGTGTAAAAGTCTTTATTTTCAGGATCTGCCGTGGCAAGAGCGTCAAGAATATGACCCGCCTGAATCTTGACCAGTTTCGGGGAGAGCCAGATATGGGGGTCCAGCCCGGCATGTCCATGATCATTCTCAATGTCATGGTCCTCTTCAGCCGAGGCCTGGTGATCATGGTGACCGGCCTGGTCTTCTCCCTCGTGGTGGTGCACATCCATGGGCTGCTTTTCGATGCCTTTGTCTGTGTGGACAATGGTCATATCCGGATTGGCGGATGCAATTTTGTCCAGCCAGAACGTTTCAAAGGGAACACCAATGGAAAAATAGAGGCGGGCTTTGGATAGTTTGGCCATCTGTAGGGGTTTTGGCTCATATGTGGCCGGACTTGCACCGGGTTGGACCATCACGGAAACAGCCACCTTATCTTTGCCAATCTGTTGCACAAAGTATTGCTGGGGCAGTATGCTGACAAACATGGGAACCGGCGCTTCAGCCCAAGCATGTCCGCAACAGACAGCAATCATTGAAATAACAGTAAAAAACCTAACAAATCTTTTCATGTCAGCCCTCCTTTGAATTGATTTAATATCGTCATATCGAATAAAATCATGAATGAATTATATATGCAAATCTATTGCATTTTGCAGAAAAGGCAAGGGGATTTTTATTTAAAACTGTCTTAACTTTGTGATATTAGGCAGGGAACAGAAAATCGGCGATATTAGGCCCAAGTTCAAAATAAGACCTTCCATATGGTTTGCCTTTTCATCCGTCTTCTTCGTTGTATCAATGGGTACATATATTTAAATATGCTCCCATTGACACGCCTTGAATACGAACGAAAATTCTAAACCATATTTTGGAATGTTTTATTCCGATCATGGGCCTTAATTAAGGTCGTCGTTATCTTTTTTCAAGATTGGAATTTTTACTACCGGCACCCCCTCTTTTTCAAGGGTCTTTTCCTCTTCCTTGGTTGTGGTGCCCCGGATCTGTTTATACTCCTTGGCCCCGTAATGCATTTCCAGCGCTTCTTTGGCAAAGGAGGAGCCTACATTTTCGTAGGTGTTTTCAACGTAGGCCGTCATTTTTTCGGCAAGCTCGGCCATGGCATCCAGGTGGGCCTGGGAAGCCATCTCCCGGCCGGAACCGCCAAGGCTTGGGGACGCAGATTTTCGTATGGCCACCGCAGAAAGCTTGGGACTTACGGAAGAACTGTCGCACACCGGGCATTGCAGAAGACCCTGCTCCTGCTGCCGGTTAAGATCATCCCGGTCATCAAACCAGCCTTCAAAAACATGGCCGTTAATACATTCCAAATCAAATACTATCATTTCAGAGGGGTATACGTTATTTCAGCATTTTTTTCAATTGAGAAATTCGCTCCAGATCCTGTTGAGAGTGCACACAGGGAAACAGGCTGTTGTTGGTCAGTGCCGGATGGGCCGTGATATCAAAGCGGGCATTTTTGACGGCATCCGCCCACATGGCGGTATGGGGAATGGGAGTGTAATAGGCCAGAATCGGGGTTAATCCCAGGCGTTTCACCAGGTTGATGGACCCTTCCACCTCATCAAGATTCTGGTCGGGCAGTCCGCATAAAAGGTAGGCACCCAACTGATCCTTTGCAAATCCTGCGGTGCGCAGGTGGTCCACGGCCGTAAAAAATTCATCTTGTTTAACCTTAATGTCGTGACGATGGCTTGAAAAGTCTGCGGTTTCAAGCCCTAAACGAATCGTTTTAAAGTCTGCCTTGAACATCAGATCCGCTGCTTTTGCCGAGATCTCTCTTATGTGAACGGCATTGGGGGTGTGAAAAAAGATATCCAGCTTCTCATCAATGATGCGTTCAAGTAGGGGGAACGCGTATTTTTCCGGATTGATCAGAAGCGCATCATCGTAAAATGCAAAATTTTTCACCTGGAAATGGTTGTGCCAATGGCGAATTTCCTGAAATACATTTTCCGGGGAACGCCGCCGAAACCGTGGTTCAAGAAAGGAGGAGGCGCAGTATTCGCAGGAAAAGGGACACCCCCGGGAGGTCAAAATCGGGGCATAGGCCATGGTATCCTGGAGATCCAGGGCGGCAAAAGGTGTGGCGTCAAGGTCTGCCGGGTCCGGTATCTGATTCAGGGTAAATCCGGTGTACGTTTCAACCAGGTCTGCAAGAATAGGTTCGGCCGGGCCGGTGATAACATGGTCTGCCCCGGAACATTTTCGGGCATGGGATTCACAAAGGCTTGCGTATATACCGCCCAACACCACGGGCACGTCGGGAAAAACTTTTTTGAGCAGGTCAATGGTTTCAGCCACACCCGTTGCCCAATAGGTCATGACCGAGGTGACCAGAATCAGGTCCGGCCGATCCATTGCCAAAAGGTCCTGTTCAATCCACTCTTTTAAAGCCCCATACCGGATGAAATTGCCGTTGGCGTCTCCCAGGTGAATTTCAAGCTCCTGGGGTAAAGGAATCCGGGTTTTATCAAAGGGGCCTCTGCCGTCCCAATACACCTTGACATGCTTTGTTTTCCTGGGGTGAAACCGATTCATGCAGTCCAAAAATGAAACACGCACGCGGTTCTGTCGCAGGATGGCGGCAATGGTAAAAAGACCTAACGGCCGGGCCCAGAAATCAAAGGCGGCAAAATCATGGACCCAGGGGTTAACGCAAAGGATGTGGGGGGGGTCAGTTTTCAAAATACTGCATGGAAGTTTTTTTCAGCTCCCGGCGGGAAAACAACAGGGAATAATCTTTTTCACCTGTAGCTTCGGAAATTTTTGCAGCAATGGCAAAGCATTCGTCTTCGGATGCCCCGTGAACCATGGTGTACAGATTTTTATCCCACCCAGGCGCAGGATCTCTTCGATAACAATGGGTAACCTCACGGAAGGATGCCATGATATTGCCCACCTCTTCCACCCGATCTTCAGGCACTTTCCAGGCCACCATGGCATTGGCCTTGAATCCTGATTTCTGATGTTTGAGCGTGGCACCGAACCGCCTGATCATATTTTTGTCATGGAGGCCGGACAGCACTTCAAGAAATTTTTCCTCTGAAATCCCGATCTGTTCTGCCATGACAAGATAGGGACGTTTGCAGACCGGGATATCGGTCTGCAGCAGTGAAATTACTTTTTTTTCCAGGTCTGTGAGGGATGTTGTCATAAACTGTTTTCCAAAAAACTCTGTTTGGGCCGCGTTTGTAGGTGCAGCCTATTTTTTCTCCGGGAACAATGCCATAATCGCGTCTTCAGCAGCACCGCATATGCCGCGTTCGGTGATAAATCCGGTCACAAGACGGGCCGGAGTTACGTCAAATGCGTGGTTGGCAGCCGGACTGTTTTCCGGCGGTACCAGGACCGATAAAATCTTTCCATTACAAGCCCCTTGCACGTATTTAATCTCGTCCGGGTCCCGCTCTTCAATGGGAATATCTTTTATACCGTCGGTGATGGTCCAGTCAAAGGTGGATGAGGGAAGTGCCACATAAAAGGGCACATTGTTGTCCCGGGCAGCCAGCGCCTTGAGATAGGTGCCGATTTTGTTGGCCACATCACCGGCCCGGGTGGTGCGGTCCGTGCCGACAATAACCAGATCCACCATGCCGTGCTGCATGAGATGCCCCCCGGCGTTATCCGTGATCACGGTATGCCGGATGCCGTGCTTGCCAAGCTCCCAGGCGGTCAGGCGCGATCCCTGGTTCAAGGGCCGTGTTTCATCCACCCATACATGAATATCAATGCCTGCATTAAAGGCGGTATACATGGGCGCTGTGGCCGTGCCGTACTCAATGCAGGCAAGCCATCCGGCATTGCAGTGGGTCAAAATGTTTACGGGCTGACCCTTTTTCTTTTCAGCAATGTCTTTGATGATGGACAGGCCGAATTCACCGATCTTTCGGCAATTCACCGCCTCTTCTTCCACAATATCCAGGGCTTCTTTCAAGGCGGCTGACACCCGGGCATCATATCCGGACGCGTTGAGGGCTTTTCCCATGACCCGATCCACGCCCCAGGCCAGGTTGGTGGCGGTGGGCCGGGCATCACGAAGGCGGGCGCATTCACGCGTAAACCATGCATCATCCGCCCCCTGGTTGCCCTGTTGCACCAGAATGACATAAACACCCAGCGCCCCTGTGGCACCAATCAACGGTGCGCCTCTGACATACATCTCCTTGATGGCATGGATAACCAGATCATTGGTTGTCAGATCTGCCACAATCAGTTCATGGGGCAGACGTCTCTGGTCTATGACCTTAACGGTTTTTGACTCATTGTCAAACCAGATGGGGCGCATCTGTTTTCCATCCACATTCATGGCGCATTTCCTTCGGGGTTTTAAATTTTTTATTCTTATACCAGATCAAACACTTTATTTGTATCATAAAACCCCAAACCGGGTCAGGAATCAAGACGCAATGGTATTTTAACCAAATGGAAATGTAAAAGCCTTATTCTGTAAGACTGCGAATAAACGGGCCTGTGGCATCCACCCCTTTTTGCTCCACCTCCCGGATGGTCTGGGATCCCACCACGGCAATGTCTGCTTTGCCCACAAGAAAATCAATGTCTGCTTTTTCCTTCACCCCGAACCCCACGGCCGTGGGCAGCCGGGTGGCCGTTCGGCACCGGGCAAGGTAGCGGCCCATATCCGATGAAAATTGTGTCTCTTTTCCGGTAACCCCTTTTCTGGCCAGACAGTAAATAAAACCTGTGGCATGGGTGTCGATCATCTTCATGCGCTGGTCCGAAGTTTCCGGAGAAAAGATGTATACCGCGGACAGATCCTGTTTTTTCATAGCTGACAGATAATCATCCGCCTCTTCCGGGGGAAGATCCGGGACAATGGCGCCTTTTACCCCGATTTCCGACATCCTGGCGGCAAAGGTATCCATGCCGTATTTATAGAGGATGTTCCCATAGGTCATGAACAGAAACGGGATGCCAAAGCTATCCGACACTTTTTTGGCAAATTCAAAACATTTTTCCACGGTAGCACCGCTGTCAAGGGCGGCCTGGTTAGCTTTGAGGATCACCGGCCCGTCTGCCATGGGTTCTGAAAACGGAATCTGAAGCTCCATTAAGTCCACCCCTGCGTCCACCATCTGCCGGACAATTTCAAAGGAGGCCTCAAAGGAAGGGTAGCCCATGACAATATGGGTCATCAACAGGATATCTTTTTTCTTCCGCTGTTCCCGGATATAGGTTTCCAGAAAGGCGGGGGCAGGTGCCTGGTTTTTTGCATCAGTCATTTTGATATTCTCCTGCTTTGGAACAGATAAATTCTTTCCACTTGGGATCGCCAACGGCATCGGCCACGGTGAAGATGTCTTTATCCCCCCGGCCGGACTGATTGATGATGATAATGTCATCCGTTGACATGTTAGGGGCTTCTTTAAAGGCGCCTGCAAAGGCATGGGAAGACTCCAGGGCCGGGATAATGCCTTCCATCTGCATGGTCAGCTTAAGGGCGTCCACCACCTCGGTGTCCGTGGCATATTCAAACCGGGCTTTGCCCTGGTCCCGCATATTGGCAAGAATTGGGGAAACACCGACATAATCCAGGCCTGCGGAGATGGAGTGGGTCTCTTTCATTTGACCGTCACTGTTCTGCAGAAAATAGGTTTTATAGCCCTGGGCAATGCCGGGACTGGCGTCGTCGGAACAAAGCCGGGATGCATGACGGCCCGACGCAATACCTTCGCCGCCAGCCTCCACACCCACAAGTTCAACCGGAGAATCCATGAATCCCTGGAAGATCCCCATGGCATTGGAACCACCGCCCACACAGGCAAATACCTTGGACGGCAGCCGGCCTTCGACTTTCATGATCTGGGCACGGGCTTCCTTGCCAATAATGGACTGGAACCAGGAGACCATTTCAGGGAAGGGATGGGGTCCGCAGGCGGTTCCCAGGACATAGTGGGTGGTGTCCATGTTGGTGACCCAGTCCCTGAATGCCTCGTTGATGGCATCTTTGAGAATCCGGGTGCCGTCGGTGACCGGCACCACGGTGGCGCCAAGCTGTTCCATCCAAAACACATTGGGCCGCTGACGCAGAACATCCACTTCACCCATATAGACGGTGCAATCAAATCCAAACTTGGCGGCCATGGTAGCCGTGGCCACCCCGTGCTGCCCTGCCCCGGTTTCGGCAATCACCCGTTTTTTACCCATTTTTTTGACCAAAAGCCCCTGGCCCATGACGTTGTTGGCCTTGTGGGCGCCGGTGTGGTTAAGGTCTTCGCGTTTAATATAAATTTTTGCCCCGCCAAAATGGCGGGTGAGGTTCTCGGCATAGGTCAACGGCGTGGGACGGCAGGAGTATGTTGCCATCAGATTCTCATATTCTTCCCAGAAACGTTTGTCTTCTTTGGCCTGCCTGAACCGCTCATCCAACTCCTCAAAGGTGGCCACAAGGATTTCAGGTAAAAATGCCCCGCCAAAGGGACCGTAATATCCGCGATGTTTCATGTATCTGCCTCCGTAGGATGGCTTGTGTTAATTATGATATTCATATTTTTTTACTTTTTATTCTGAATTGTCTGGGTAAAGGCAAATTGATTCGTTCGGCAAAACAGCACCGAATAAACCGCGCCGGGCGCGTTGGGAAAATTTAACAGCCGCCTGACCACCAGAATCGGATCTAGATGCGACATGCCCAAAAGGGGGGCCCGCTGTTCATTCAAGGTTTCCACCTGGAACTGCTGGGTGCCGTCGGAAGGTGTGAGGTAAAACCGCTCGGACACCACCCGGGACAAAGATTTATCCCCAAGATCCATATCGCCAATGCCCGCAAACAGATCCGGGTCCAGGAAAATATCCTCCAGCAGCACGGGTTCGTCCCGGGCCATGGTCAAACGAGACATGACAAAGGCGGGTTGGCCGTGAAACGGATTTGCCACATCCCCTGCAACGGTTTTTTTTTCCAAAGGCGCAATCACTTTTTTTTGCGTGGGAACCCCCTTAGTGGAAAAGGCCTGGGAGGTTCCGGCAAGGGAAAATAGATCAATTTGCGGCGACGGTTTCTTTACAAAAGTTCCGGCCCCCCGCTTTCTCTGGATCAGGCCTTTTTGCACCAGAATGTCCATGGCCTGGCGCACGGTGGGACGGCCCACCCCATATGATTTTGCAAGTACCGTTTCAGACGGAATCATGTGCCCGGGCGGATAAACGCCCTCCCGGATACGGGACTGAAGCTGTTCGGAAATCTGGTGATACAAGGGCATGGGAGAGTCAGGATTCAACATAACCGACCTTATTCTATAGCTTGCAGCCAACCGGAAATGGTATCTGACCCGTTATCCGGCGGGCTGCTCAATTAATAATTACCAACATCATAATTGACAAGCTGTCAAGTTGTCAAGACATTTAAACAAATCAATACCATTTAAAAGGCAAGGCAGAACAACCTTGCCCAAACACCTTTAATTTGTTACGAAATAAACACAGCAACGAAGAACAGCTCTTGTAGTGAAAAATGAAAGACGAATGACCCAGGATATCAAACTGCCGGCAAAGAAGTGCCCAAAGTTACGATCTTGGCAATCCTTTTGGAGGGCATTACATGGACAATAAATCTTTCATAACCATTATTCTCATTCTAACTGCGGCCTCAACACTGCTTTGCGGCTGCTACCCGAAACGGGTCGGCCCCATTGGCCCTGAAGGGAAACAGCTGACCTGGGAAAAAATGAATTTGAGCCAGCGCAAGGCTCATATGCGCCAAAAGGTACTACCGGTTGCCGCCGATGTCTTCGGCACCTGGCAGCCGGAACGGTTTGCCCAGGTAAATTGCAGCCTCTGCCATGTCCAGGGCGACACCCAGGGTATATATGATATGCCCACGACTGACCTGCCCCGGCTAAGCGGGGCCCTGCTTTTGGGGCCCGAATTCGAGAGGGCTCCGGAAACCACCCGGCTAAAACTCAACCGCCTGGTTCCCGAAATGTCAGCAGCCCTGGGCCTCAAGCCGTTCAGCATCATTACCCGCACAGGCTTTGGCTGTTATTCCTGCCATTTGGGACCAAAGGGTGCGATGTTTGGGAAGTAATGATAGTTCCGAGGACATTTTACTAAATCTTTAATTTTGTATCGACGTCCCCGGAATCTAAATTTTTTTTTGACATCCGAGCGGTAGTCAGGATATTCTCTAAATGCTTTAATTTTTATTTTTGGTCCGGTCTGTCTTAACGTGGTTGGATTCCATTCAAATCTTCAGGATGTATGTATAGCTATTGGAATAAAGGAGTCACAAATAAAAAACATACCCAATTTCGTTGAAATTGAAAGGTGACTGAAAGAATTAATACAGTAACGGCATTAATCAGCAGTATAGAATTTGTTTTATATGGGAGGAAGGTCATGCCTACAAAATCAAATTTACAGGGTACCACTGATGTTGGGAGGCGGTTGCCTCGAAATCGTCCGCCGACACATCCCGGAGAGATGGTTTTCGAAGAATTTGTCAAACCGCTGGGGTCCACACAAGCAGAACTCGCTCGTTGCCTGGGTGTTTCTTACCCTCGTCTGTTCAAAGATCAACGTTTTTTTGTTTAACCATTTTATGCACTTGGCTGGTGTTCCTCTGTGGTTCCATACACACCTGCAAGTGAGGACTACGTTATAGGGTTTAAGGTTTTGTAAAACTTAACTTAAGTTAAGTTAAGTTAAGTTAACTATTTTTATTAGACATAAAATTTTAAGGATATCAAATGTATAAAACTATTCTTTGCGCAATAGAGATCAGTGACGAGGGTACAAATGTACTTTCCAAAGCATATGAGCTTTCACAATTATATAATGCGAAGTTGTTTGTAACTCATGTCATTCCTTATACGATACTTCCAAAAGATTACCAAAAGGAACTAAAAGAAAATGCTATACCTTCACTCGAATCAAAAGCGTCCTCTTTAGGGATACCTAAGAAAGATGCAACGGTAAAAGTTGGTAAACCCTACGAACAAATTTATTTGTTCGCAGAAAAGAAGAATGCAGATTTAATTATTCTTGGCACCCATTCCAAAAAAGGGATTAATGCCTTAATCGGCTCAACAGCAAATGGTGTGGCTAACTATGCTAAATGTGACGTTTTATTAATTAGAATTTAATATTACTACATAAACCATATCAGAAATAGGGCAGAAATAGGGGACAGACCCCGATTAAAAGCGGTTAAGTTTTTTCTTAACCGCTTTTGTTTTTTGGGGCAGCAGGTGGGAACAGATTAAGATTGCCGCCGCTTTCCTTTAACGCCCGGCCTGGCGGAATAAATGCCATTTTACATAATCTCGCGTTATCGGATAGCGCAACCTCTTTAATTTTATAACAAGCGCTCCGCGCGCAGGCAACGGAAGCCGCCTTTTTTCAATTCCCGGGGACGATATTTAATTAATGTCAATTGGATGGTTTCAGCCGTTCTTTTCTTTGGCCTGCATCAGACCTAACGTTACTTACCTGGGCAGTGCATCCCATGATAAAGCTGCAACCACTGAACGCCGGGACGGCAGCCTGGTCACCCACACCAGGGACACCAGGGATATCGTGGCCGGAGTCCAAGATTATTGCCAAATTCAGGGAACACCTGACTTAATTTTAGAGTTTCGAATATTTTTATCTGGTGCCCCTCGAATTACCTGTTATATGACCAGTGTGTTGATGTAAAAAAAAGAGCTATCCTTGGGCAGGCTTAGCAACACTGACCACCTGAATGGTGGTGTAGGCCTTTAATCCTTCCAAGCCGAACTCGGTACCAATGCCCGAAAGCTTGACCCCACCGAAAGGGGCCATGGGGTGCAATTTGCCATGGGCGTTAATCCAGACGGTGCCTGCCTCCAGGCGCTGGGCCACCGCCTTTGCCTGCTGTACGTCATTGCCCCAGGCAGAGCCGCCCAGCCCCACGTCCACGGCGTTGGCCCGTTCAACGGCTTCGTCAATGGTGGTGTATTTAATGATCGGCAGTGCCGTGCCAAACTGCTCTTCTTTGACCAGATCCATGTCATCGGTTACATCGGCCACCAGGGTCAGGGGATAAAAATAACCATTGCCTGGCATGGGCTCCCCGCCACAAAGGACGCGTGCTCCTTTCTGCCTGGCATCATCAACATATTTCCGAATGATATCAAACTGGGCGGCATTGGCCAGGGGGCCTATCAAATTGGCCTCATCCATGCCGTCACCCACAGGAATTTTACTCACATAGTCGGCAAATTTTTGACAAACTTCTTCATAATCGTCCTCGTGGACGAAAAGGCGCTTGAGACAGGCGCAGGTCTGGCCCGCATTAATGAAACACCCCCAGAACAGTGGTTCAAGCAGCGGCTCAATATCGGTTCCGGGCAAAACGATACCGGCGTCATTGCCGCCCAACTCAAGGGTCAAGGTTTTCAGGTTGCCGGCTGCCCGCTGCATGATGGTCTGCCCTACCTCGACAGATCCGGTAAAAACAATTTTATCAATGCCTTTATGGGCGGACATTACATTGCCGATCTCGGAACTGCCGGCCACAACATTGAGAACGCCGGCAGGCAATATGTCATTAATCAACTCAACCAGGCGTAATGTTGAAAGCGGTGTATAGGATGCCGGTTTAATGACAACCGTGCAGCCCACACGCAGGGCCGGCATGATATGCCAGACGGCAATCAGCAACGGCCAATTCCAGGGGGTGATGGATCCGACGACACCCACGGGTTTCCGGGTCAGTTCAATGGTGTCTTCCGGGTTATCATCGATCAGCTCATCTTCAAGTTTCAGCGAGGCCGTCACCTGGGTCCAGGCCATGCAGCCGCCCACTTCAAAATTTGCCCCGGGTCCAGATTGGGTCTTTCCCTGTTCAAGGGTAATCAGCTGTGAAAGCTCAGCCATATTTTTTTCAATGACCCCTGCAATCTGCTGCAGGTATTCCACCCTTTTTTCATCGGCCAATGCCGACCAGGCGGGCAACGCCTTTCCGGCCGCAGCAACCGCCTGATCCAGCTGGTCGACACTGGCCTTGGGGCAGGCGGCAAACACCTCGCCCGTTGCCGGGTTAATTACGTCAAAGGTTTCCTTGGAAACAACTTTTTCACCATTAATTACCAAAGCATACTCTGCCATCATGGATCCTTTCGTTTGGGTTTATCGTTTATATCTCTAATTATTGAACAGATCTCTCTGTTCCGCTACTCTTTCTTTTTTCTCCTGATATTTCACATATTTTCGGATCATCTCGGAATCCAAACCTACTGTATCCACACAGTCACCTCGTGCCCAAAATTTGTTACCCCAATAGGATTTGACCTTCAAATTTTTGAATTTATTGAACACCCGAATAGCACTTCGGCCCTTTATGGTTCCGACATAATCTGATACCGAAACTTTAGGTGGTATCATCAGCAACACGTGAACGTGGTATAGACGGACATTTAACTCCACTATCTCACATCCTTTCTGGCTGGAGAATACCCTAATGCAGTTGCTGACCTCTGTTCCCACAGGTCCGGTCAATATTCTGTACCTATACTTTGGTACCCAAACAATGTGATATTGGCAATGCCATATCGTTTGTGATAGTTTTCGGAATCGACTCATTTGTTACTCCTTGATCTTCGTTGTGGGGACAACTTGATCATTGAGTAACATTGAGTCGTACAGATGGCAAAGCCACTGCACTCTGACCTGGCCCATAGGGCCAGAATTTCTACGTCAGATTAAAATTTCATCTTATGTAAAAGGTGGGACACACCCATAATTTTTTGCATAAAAGACTGCCTCCTGATATTTTTTTTAAGTTATCCCCACCTGCATTATCAGACCGCTTTTTCACATTAAACAATATTGATTTCAACCATATTTTTTATATTCTCATACAGAACCAATATCCAAAGCATACATACGCCCCTGTGACAGGGCCGCTTTTATCTTGCGCAAAGCCTGTGCCCAGTATTTATTGATTATCCAGGTACTTTCTGAGATATTATTTCTATTTGATTTACCATATTGGTCATCAAATATTCCCGTGGTAGGTGGCCGGACCTATTAGAGGCCTGGCGTTTGCCACAAAATCTATTCTTTCAAAGGAGACCGGACAATGATGAAAAAATTTTTGAAATCTGTTGTGACTGTTAGCTGTTTTTTGGCTCTAACCAGTGGCCCTGTTCTTGCCAGTGGCAGCAAAGCAGCCAAACCAAGTCCAGATGAAGCAATCGCTATGCTGAAAGCAGGTAATGAACGTTTTGTAACTGGTAAAACAATCCAGCCCCATACTGATGCTGCCCGTCTTGCACTTGCCGGCAAAGAAGATCAGGGTGATCACGCCTATGCGACCGTAATCACCTGCTCTGACTCTAGGGTTCCGGTTGAAATTTTATTTGATGCCGGTGTTATGGATATTTTTGTTATTCGTGTTGCCGGTAATGTTCTGGATGTTGATGAGATCGGGTCTGTTGAATATGGCCTTGCCCATGTAAACACACCGGTATTTGTAGTACTTGGACATACTCAATGTGGCGCAGTAACCGCAGTGACAAAAGCCGTCCAAGGCCACGGTCACCAATTGGAAAGAAATATTCCACCACTAGTTGATAACATCATTCCAGCAGTGAAAAAAGCGATGGCAGATAATCCAAACGCACATGGTGCTGATGTAATACCTTATGCAATTGAAGAAAATATCTGGCAGGGTATTGAGGATTTATTCATGGCAAGCCCTGCTTCTCGCCAACTCGTGAACGCAGGGAAAGCCAAAGTTGTTGGCGCTATCTATGACGTCTCAAATGGAAAAATCGACTGGTTGCCTGAAGCAAAAACTACTGAAATCCTAAAAAAAGTTGAGGCGAATCCTAAAAGAGCCATGGAAGCAATGGCAGAATAATTTTACATCAAAATTTAACAAGGAAATGCTCATCACTGCCGAATAATCGCATGCACCGGAAGTAAAAAGCGCCCCTCTTTTCGCTTTTTACTTCCGGTGCGGCGAGACGTTAAAATCGTCCACTTTCAAAAAGTTTATCAGGACTTCGAAGACCCCACAATATGACTATTAGGACCACAGATTAAAAAGCTTGAACGAAATAGCTTGTCTTTTGGCCCATCTACTTCGTTGCATCAAAGGTCCAATAGGCCTGCTATTCAACCTTTAATGCGCCTTGTAGATGAACCAAAATTCGGCGTTATTTCTGCCCAACTTATTTAATCTGCGGTCCTTATTTAAGCCCAAATCAATTATTCGAGCCGCGACAATTATGGGCTTGTCGGCAAAATCTTATCCAGGTCCAGATTATGCCGCTTAAGCTTATTGTTCAACGTTGTTCTTGTAATGTTAAGTATCCTGGCCGCTTCGGTTTTGTTGCCCTTTGTCTGCTTAAGTGTCCCGATCAGGGCAATGCTTTCAATTTCATTCAGGGTTTTTCCGCCCCCGGCAAGCTCATGCCGGGCTATATTTTCGGGTTCATAATCCTTTAACACGTTTGAGGGCAAATCTTTTTCACAAATATACTGACCCAGACACAGAATAATAGCGCGTTCAATAATGTTTTCAAGTTCGCGCACGTTTCCCGGCCAGCCGTATTTGACCAAGGCATCCATGGCCATGGGGGTGAACCCTTTAATCTCTTTTTTATTCTCTTTTGTGTACCTGTTTAAAAATTTCTGGGCAAGCAGGGGGATGTCATCTGTTCTGTCCCGCAAAGGGGGAACCTTCACATTAATGACATTAAGCCGATAAAACAGGTCCTGGCGAAAACTGCCCTTTTCCACCTCTTCTTCCAGATTTTTGTTGGTGGCCACAATGACACGTACGTCAATGCTTGTGACCTGATCGCTGCCCACTTTCTGGATCTCTTTTTCCTGGAGGACTCTGAGCAGTTTTACCTGCATGGATAAGGGGATCTCACCGATTTCATCAAGAAAAATTGTACCCTTATCCGCCGATATGAAAAGGCCGGCCCTTGGTTTATCCGCTCCGGTGAACGCCCCTTTTTCATGGCCGAACAATTCAGATTCCAGCAGGGTTTCACTCAACGCGGCACAATTCACAGAGATCAAAGGGCTCTCTTTTCGTTTGCTGTTTTTGTGAATGGCCTTTGCAAACAGCTCCTTACCAGTACCGCTCTCTCCTGAAATTAAAATGTTAGCATCTGTGGGGGCGGCAATTTTAGCCGTGTCAATAACCTCTCTTATGGCCGAACTTGTACCAATAATCCCGGAAAAGGCTCCCTCGCCCAGCAGCTGTTCTTTAAGCCGGTTATTTTCCAGAGACAATTGCAGATGTTTGGTTACCCGCTCAATGGAGAGTTTTAGCTCCTCAAAATTCAAGGGCTTGGTCAAATAGTCATCCGCCCCCAGCCGCATGGCCTCAACCGCTTTATCCACCGAAGAGTATGCGGTCATAATAATGACCGGTATGGCGGGGTTGAGGTGCTTTATCTCTTTGAGCGCTTCCATGCCACCGAGGTTGGCCATCCTGACATCCATGAGAACAAGATCATAGGGATTTTTTTGTACCTGTCGGATGGCATCGGCACCGTCTTTGACACATTCAATGGCGTAAGAAAGGCTTTTTAAAAGGGTTTCCAGCATTGACAGATGGGCTGTGTCATCATCAACGATCAATAATCGGCCTTTCATATCAGCTCCTCTTTGTTCTGACCCGGTTTATTTTGTTTCATGGGGATTGAAATCACAAATGTGGTGCCCTTGTTTTTCAGGCTTTCAATGGTGATGGTTCCGCCATGGGTTTCAATGATTTTAAAGGCAATGGCAAGGCCAAGGCCTGTACCGCGCTTTTTGGTTGTAAAATAGGGATTAAATATATTGGCCTGGTCTTGGGGCGATATGCCGCCACCCGTATCTGAAATTTCAAATTGCAGCCTGTTTTCCATGGCCTTAACGTTGACGGTTAAGGTGCCCCCGGACGGCATGGCCTGGATGGCATTTATAAAAATATTGAGCAACACCTGGGTCAACCGGTCTTTATCCACCTCTACTTCAGGCAGGTTGGGTTCAACTGAATTGATGATCTTTATGCCTGCCGGATCTGCCTCATATTTTATCAGCCGCAACGCCTTGTCCACCAGCTCAAAAATCCTGGTTTTCTTTAATTCCAGTTGAATGGGCCGGGTAAACTCAAGCAGTTCCGAGATGACCCGGTTCACCCGGTCAACCTCTTCCGCCATGATGTTGGCCGCTTTTTTATTATCGCTTTGTGGATCAAACAGGCTGCTGAAATAGGTGGCATAGCCTTTTATGGAACTTAAGGGATTTCTGACTTCATGGGCCACTCCGGCGGCAAGGATACCCACGGCCGCAAGCTTCTCCTTCTGTTTAATCTCAAGTTCCAGGGCCCTGATTCGGCTTAAATCGTTAAGAATGAAAACATGGCCGATGAAGTTGTTCTGGGTGCCGACAATTTTTGTAATGGTTACGGTGACCGGAATTGATTTGCCCGTGTGGGACGGCAGTTTCAATTCCTGTTCTGAAACGAAACCGCCTTTATCCACCTGGTCAAGTCGTGTCAGCAAAGAAGGCGGCAGCACCTGGGCAGCTTTCTTACCTTTTATTTGGTCAAGCTCTTTTCTCAAAAAGAGGGCGGCGGTCCCATTTACATAGATGACCTTTGCAGCATCATCCACCGCCACAATCCCCATGGGCAGACTTGTGACCAGTTCGGAGGCAAATGCGCGGGTGTCCAGAAGAAGCCTGCGGGAACGGGCATGGTTCTGGGCCCAGAACAGGGAGACAATGCCCCCTAACCCCAGAAATAAAATCAATACGATGCTTATGGTGCTGTTTTGAAGATCTTCCTTCCGGGCGTGTTCAAATGGTGCGATATCCATACCAATGAATATGGCCGGCCGATTTTCAGGATCTAAAAGGCGTTGCCGGGATTGACCTCTTATCCAAACCTGGGCACCCTCATGGGAACCATCCATGTGGTCTCTTCCCACCATATGCCTCCTTAACCCTTTGCTCTGACCATGCTGCCCATGGCCTCTTAATGTCGGCAAAAAAGTTTTATAGACTTCAAAATAGTCTTTTGATTCCTGGCCTTTGACCGTGCGCCATTGGGGGCGATCAGAGGGTTGGACATCCGCTTTGGAAAGGGCAGGTGTAAACGCAGCTCCTATTTTATTCTTTTGATTATGTGCAAGGACGATCCCTGATTGATCCGTGATGACGATATAGGAGATGTCTTTCTGGGCCGCTGTTTCCTCTAATAAAGTCTGCAGATGCGCCTCACTTCCCATCCGCCCCATCATCCCTGTGATGGTTCCCGCCTCAAAGGATCGAATCAGTGCCGCGCCTTTTTCCGAAAGGATCTGTCCCATATATTTTTTTTCACGGTTATAGTTCATGGCGGCCTGGGTGACCACCACCCCCACAAGGACAACACTGATACCAATGATCACCCAGGGTGATATGGAGCGGTTTGGATAGGGTCTTTTGTTATCTGACATCATAATACTCTTCTGCTGACTGATTAAATTTTAACCACCGGCATCCGGCAAGGTGATTAAAATTTAATCACGGCATCTCCTTTTTTACAATGGATAGAAAACACTAAAAACAAAAAAAATATGCGATTACAAGGTGTTATATATTTAAAAATCTTCTGGCATACCGGTTGCAGTATCAGGTCCATGAAGTTCGAATGACGTACGTGTTTTAAAAATTAAAATTTTATAACCATTTAGTTAAAAGGAGTTTATCATGAAAAAAACAATCACAGCAGTCACAACAATTTTTATCGTGGGATTTTTTTCAGTCAGTGCCTATGCCTGGGGATGCGGTTACGGATCCGGCACAGGTATGCGCGGACATGGAAAAGGACTTAATAATCAGTCCGCAGTTAACCCCGCAGTTCATCAGAAAGACTTGAACGCCTGTTTCAAAGACACCCAGGCACATCGGGCATCACTTTTTGCCAACCGGGCTAAGCTGAATGCATTGATGGCAGGAACTAACCCTGATCCGAAAAAAGCCCGGGCCCTGTCTAAAAACATCAGCAAAACCCGGAGTGAGCTGAGGGCCAAGGCAAAAGCAGTACAATGTTTCAGGTCCCATGGGCGGCCGGGGTGGTAGAAATTGTGGCGGCCAGTATCGGCACAAATCTGCCAAATGCTGGTAAACCCTGTCTGTAAAAGAAAAAGGTCAGGCTGATCATTTGACCGGCCTGACCGTTAGGACCGCAGATTAAATAACTTGAACAAAATAGCTTACCTTTTGGCCCATCTACTTCGTTGCATCAAAGGCCCAATAGGCCTGCCTGCTATTCGACCTTTAATACGCCTTGTAGATGAGCCAAAATTCGGCGTGATTTCTACCCAACTTATTTAATCTGCGGTCCTTAGGAATGAATCCGAAATAATTCAACATGGGAGCGCGGGCGTCTCGCCCGCATCTTTACAATACTTGCGGACATGCGGGCGGGACGCCCGTGCTCCCGGAGATAGCAAAATGAGGGTCATAGAATTTCTAAGGCACCAGAACCCTTTCCAGACGTTCAACCATGAAATCCATCTCCTCGTCATTGATGACCAGGGGCGGAGAAATACGAATGGTGTGACCGTGGCTGTCATTGACAACAAGCCTTTGCTTCATCAGTTTGCGGCAAAACTCCATGGCATTGCCGTCTTTCACTTCAATGCCGATGAAAAGCCCTAAGCCGCGAACCGCCTTGACATAGGGAGAGCGTTTGCCAATCTCTTCAATGCGTTGTTTTAAACGTGCGCCCTTTTCTGCGGCCTGTTCATCCAGTTTTTCATCCTGGAATACCTTCAGGGCTGCAGCACCGGCTACACAGGCCAGGGGGTAGCCACCGAATGTGGAACCGTCAGATCCCTTGGAGAAAATCATATCCATCACTTGGGCGTTGGTCATGAACACGGACAAGGGCACCAGACCGCCGGAAAGTGCCTTGCCCAGAATCAGGCCATCGGGCACAATACCTTCATGCTCAAAGCAGAACCGCTTGCCCGTACGGCCCAGACCCACCTGGATTTCGTCACAAACCAGAAACAGATCTTTTTCGTCGGCCAGTTCTCTCAATCCTTTGAGAAACCCCTTGGGCGGGATAATCATGCCGCCTTCTCCCTGCAGCGGTTCCACAAGGATGCCGCAGGTGTTAGGGGTCACCGCTTTTTTAACCGCTGCCAGATCCCCAAAGGGTACGGACACAAAACCGGGTAGTAAAGGACCGAACCCGTCTTTGTATTTTTTGCTGGAAGAAAAAGAGACTACCGAAATGGTACGACCGTGGAAATTATTGTTAAATACAACAATTTCCTGCTTGCCGTCTTCAATGCCCTTTTGATTAAACCCATAGTAACGTATGGCTTTTATTGCCGTTTCAACGGACTCCACACCACCGTTTTTTGCCAGGACCTTATTGCCATGCGCACCAAATCTGGGGGCAAGCTGGGGGGCAAATGCCGCACATTCGGAAAGAAAGATCCCTAGAGAGTCAGTGAATACCACGTTGGAGATCACCGAAGCATAATTGCCGGTGAGTGCGTTGAGCAGCGCATTGGTAATGACAGGATGATGGTGCCCCGGGTTGGCAGCCGAGTAGGCAGCCAGGCAGTCCAGATATTTGTCTCCCTTGTCGTCGGTGAGCCAGCAGCCTTTGGCGCGTCTGACCACCAGGTTGATCTTGCTATAGTGATGGGCGCCAAACTTGCCTTCCAGGTTAAAAATTGAAGTGTCGGATTCCGTGGAGAATCCGTTATAATTATGTATTTTCCGCATACTTGTCATGGGAACTCACCTCCATTAACGGAAACTTATCTAACGGAAACGATAAACGTATGGACACCTTCAATATTTTTTTGGGGCGCAAATTTCAGAACTTCTCGTGTTGTACGATTTTGAAGAAGTTGACGAATTCTTATTTTAGGAACACTCTGCTTGGCTGTCTCTACTTTTGTCATTCTAATGCTGATTTCATTTTTGTTCTTGCAAAGACCGCCGATCAGTACCCCGGACCAACTGGCTGTAACCGGCTTTTGGGGGACACCGTTAACCGTAACCTGGGCCTGATAACCATAACTGAAGACATCAAGCAAAGCCGTTGAATACGGCTTTTGAACCAGGGCCGGGGCCGGTTTTACCCTCCCATCCATGGCACAGGCCGGTCGCAGGTCGGACACATAAAATTGTGTTTTCCGGCCATCATCACGATACATTGGCTTGTCACAATTCATGGTGGCTTCCACTTTCCATCCCGACTCATTTACAAATTTAACGGCACTGAAAGTGACTGTGGGATTTGCGTTGGCGTCTTTTTCTCCTGAATCCCTGACATATATAAGGCCTGCATTATCACCTTTTTCAATCACCTTTACAAATTTCATTTTGGAAATATCAGGGCTGTATTTTGCAAAACTTTTTATGATATCAGGCGTTAACGACCGCTGTGCCGAAATGAGTTTATTTTTCAAAGTGTAAAAGCTGTAGGAAGACATTGTTTTTTGAAGTTCCGACTCATTTCCTGCCCTGCTGGCCTGAAGATAAGCATCCCAGGCCGTTTCAAGATTAGACTGTAACGGCTTGGCAAAAGCGCCGTCAGAGGCCAGAACCAAAAGTCCTGTAAAAATCACCAGAAAAAGCGCGTTTATACGTAACGTCATGTTTTAAATCCTCCATTTCCAAAGGTGTTTTGCATCATTCTTTTTGTGTCGCTGAATCTATCCGATCATTAATTTTTAAGGTAGGCGCACCCGTTTGTCAACCAAAGCATGAAATATTCAGCGCATACGCATTTTTGTACTAAATTTAAAAAGTAGCGGAATAAATATATGACAACATTGAAAATTACTACATCAGTCCCGGCAGAAAGGTAATAATCCAGGGGCACACCATCAGCAATACAATGCAGATCAGATAGGCCGGCAGAAAAAAGGTCACCCCTTTAAACACCTGATTTAAGGTGCTGCCCTTGGCCATGCCCGCCACCACATAGGTCGTGGCACCCACAGGGGGCGTTACCGCGCCAAGGGTTGTCACCACAGTGATGAGCACGGCAAACCAGATGGGGTCGCATCCCATCTGGGAGGCCACGGGAAAAAAAATGGGGATGGTGATGAGCAAAAGGGCCAGGGCATCCATGATGGCGCCGCCCAGGGCATACATGCCAAAAATTATGGCCAAAATTATCGGGTCGGGAACGTTCAAGCCCGCCACCCACGATGCCATGTTAAACGGGATGCGGGTGATGGTTAAAAATTTACCCAGAATCATGGCCCCTGCGATGAGCATAATGACCATGCAGGAGACCCGCAGGGTATCCATGACGGCCTTTTTGAAATTTTCCCAGGAGAGCGTCCGCTGAACCAGGCTGATGACCACGGCGAAAAAGGCCCCTGCCCCGCCGGCTTCGGACGGGGTGAAGTATCCGGCATACAGCCCGGTCATGATTAAAAGAAACAGAATCAGCATCTCAATGGCACCGGAAAGAGATCGGATGCGTTCGCTAAAACCCGACTTTGGACCGGCCGGACCCCATTCGGGATTCAGACGGCAAACCACATACACCGTGAGCAGCATCAGCAGGCATAAAAGAAGACCGGCACCGATACCGCCGTAAAAAAGACGTGCAATGGACTGTTCCGTGGAAAGGCCGATGATGATGAGCACCACGGACGGGGGGATGACAACCCCCAGGGTGGAGCCGCAGGCAATGGCCCCGCAGGAGAGCATGGGCTTATACCTGAAATTGGACATCTGGGGAAATGCCACCGTGGTCATGGTGGCCGCCGTGGCGGTATTGGACCCGCAGATGGCGGCAAAGGCGGCACAGGCCATGATGGTGGCCATGGCAATGCCGCCCCGGATATGGCCGACCCACTTGTACGCCGCCCTGTAAAGGCGTTCGTTGACCCCGGAATAAAAGGCGACCTGTCCCATGAACACAAACAAAGGGATCACGGTGAGCCCGTACTTGGAAAATACCGACCAGAACTCCTGGCTGACCATGCTTACACCGGCATTGAGGTTAAGAATATAGGAAAAACCGCCAAAACCCACCAGGGCCATGGCAAAACCTACGGGCATGCCGAACACGAACAGCAGCAGCATCAGGATGGTAATCCCGAGGATACCCACCAGGGTCAGGCTCATTTGGAATCCTTTTGAAAAAACAGTTTAAGCAGATCAATAAACAGCATGGCAGCCAGCAGAAAGCAGCCGAATGCGACCACAAAGGCAAAGGGATAATAAACCATTCTCAGGGTTTCAGACACTTCGCCTGTTTCAAGAAGGGTCATGCCCCGGCGGCCCACAAACCAGGCGGCCAAAAGAAAAAAAAGGGTGCATAATCCGTTGTTCACGGCAAATACAGCCTTTCTGACACCTCGCGGAAACCGACTGACCAGAATGTCCACATGGATGTGCTCTCTTTTCTGCTGGGTAAAGCCCATGGCAAGGGCCGTGATCACGGCACCTGCAAATCCCATAATTTCATAGGTGCCCCGGATAGGCACCCAGACCCTGCGCAGCACAATATTGCCCATGGTCAAAAGAATCATGAACACCAGGATGGTCCCGGCAACGATCCCGGCGCATCGGTTAAGGATGTCGCTTATTTTCTCAATGGTTTCCATGGGTGTATAACTATTTAGCGGTGCGTTTTACGATAAGTTCTTTAATGTCTTTTACAATCTGGCCTCCAGGCAGGCCTTTTTCTTCGGCGTTTTTGATCCAGTTTTCCGTAATGGGAGCAAGTGGTGCATTCCACTCGGCCTTTTTCTCAGGTGACAGCTTAATCACTTCAACCTGGTGTGCTTTTTTTGACCATGCAATGGAATCACTGACGTGCTGGTCCATGTATTCGCCGGTCCAGGACGCCTGTTCCTCGATCATGCCGTCCATGACCTGTTTTACATCGTCAGGCAGCTTGCCCCAGGCGCTCTTGTTCATAATCACGGCAAAGGGATAGATCACAGTATCGGTGATGGTGATATATTTGCAGATCTCAGCAAATTTGAGATCCTTCATCACTTCCAAAGAGGAAAAAAGGCCCTTGATCACACCTTTTTGCAGGGCTTCGGGGGTGTCTGACATGGGCATACCCACCTGGTTGGCACCCCAGGATTTAAGAATCTGGGCCGCACCGCCGGATGCACGCAGATCCAGGCCCTTGAGGTCGGCAAGCTCGGCCACCGGCGCCTTGGACATAATATTGGCAGGGGCTGTGACAAACATGGTCAACACCTTAACCTTGTCAAAGGCCTTGGGCTGATATTTATTGTACAGGTCCAAAAGCACAAGACTGCCGGTTTTGGCATCGGGAATGTCCAGGGGCAGACTTGTGGCATTGGTCACGGTAAAACGGCCCGGCTGGTAAGCCATGCAGATACAACCGATGTCGGCCTGACCATTGATAACCCCGTCCATCATGTCTTTGGCTCCTAAAAGCGTGCCGCCGGGAAAGGTGTTGATCTGTACGGCACCGTCCGTGCGTTTTTCAATTTCAGTTTTCCATCTTTCCATCTGTACACAAGGGAAAGTAGGCGCAGGGGGAAAATTGGCATAGTTCAAGCTGACTTTTTTGGCCTGTACCGTTACAGGGGTGATTCCGGAAAATAGGGCTACCGCCGCCAGAACACAGAAAAATAATGAGGCTTTTTTCATTTTAACTCCTTTGTCTTTCCCCGCAGGGAGTAGATTTATGATGAGCGGTTGTCAAACACCCGCTTGCTCTTTTTTTCTGTTCGGGGCAGGTTACCGTAATCCACAATTTCAACCCGGGATCTGACCATCAACTTTTTACGGATCTGCCCGGAGACCTGGTCGGCCAGGCCGTTGTCTTCTCCTGCCACGGCTCCATTGGTACGCTCCACCCGGATGTTCATGTAATCCCTGCCGTCTGCATCCTGGTTCAGGTGAATCTGGTACTCGCTGCCCACCCCGCCAATGCCGCCTAGGATATGATCAATCTGGCTGGGATAAATATTTACGGCCCTGAAAATAAACATGTCATCAGTACGCCCGGAAATCCTGGCATGCCGGGGGAATGGGTTGCCGCAGGCGCAGGCCCCGGGGATCAGCCGGGTGACATCATGGGTTCGGTACCGGATTAAAGGCGTCCCCTGCTTTTTCAGGGTGGTGACCACAAGCTCCCCTTCTTCTCCGACGGGCAACGGTTTCAGGGTCACCGGATCAATTACTTCAAATATAAAATAGTCGGCCCAGTAATGTATCCCTGCGTGTTCTGCGCAATCAAGGCCGGTGCCGGGTCCGTAAAGTTCGGTCATACCGTAGATATCATGGATATGTTTAACTCCGGTGATCTCCTGGATACGTTTGCGCATGGGCGCGCTGTGGCGCTCAGCGCCTAGAATAATGGTTTTAAGTTTAATTTTATCCATGAGTTTACGCTTTTCAATCTCTTCGGACATAAGAAGCCCCATGGAAGCCGTCGCGCAGAATACCGTAGATTCAAGATCCAAAAGCATGTCAATGTGCATGTCCACATTTGCAGGCCCTAAAGGGACGGCCATGGCACCGAAACGCTCACACCCGTTCTGAAACCCGACACCTGCAGTCCAAAGCCCATAGCCCACGGCAATCTGAACCCGGTCCATTTTGGTGACGCCGGCCAGTTCATAACACCGGGCAAAAATGTTGGCCCAGTTGTCCACGTCCTCTTTTGTGTAGCATAAAATCTTTCTTTTTCCCGTGGTGCCGGAAGATCCGTGAATTCTTACAATGTCGGACATTGGCGCGGCCCGCAAGGGAAAGGGATAGTCCTCAAGAAAGTCGTGCTTGTCCGTAAAGGGCAGGTTCTCGAGATCATCAAGGCCTTTAATGTCTTCGGGCCGGCAGCCTGCATCTTCGAGCTTTCTTTTATAATAGGGGCTGTTGTTATAGGCGTGGGACACGGTCCATTTCAGACCCTGGGCCTGAATATCTGCGATCTGTTCGCCGGTTATATTTAAAGGGATAAAACTCATGAATTCACCTTTGTTTATATAGTTGCATGCCTGACCCAAGCAGGCTTAATACATTTGTCGCCACGGCAGGTTTTGCCTGGAACGTCTCCTTGATCATGCGGGCAAGACTGTCCGGATTGAATACATGGGAGTCTTCTTTCATGGCGCTCAGGAAGAATCCCAGCATGGCTACATTTTCGCTGCGTACATTGCCGGCCGCTTCAGCCAGGGCCGTGGCATCTCCATAAAAAACCCGGTATCTGTCATCTTCAACAGGATCGGGGCTGTTCACCACGGCCAGACCGCCGGGCTTGAGAAAATAGGAATGGTGGGCAAAGCTTTCGGCTTTCAGGGCAATCAAAGCATCTGCCTTGGCAGGCCGGATGAGCGGCCCTGAAAAATCACCGATTTTAAGATAGGAAATCACATTCCCCCCCCGCTGGGCCATGCCGTGGGTTTCCGAAGTGAGTACGGGAAGATTGTCGGCCATGGCAGCGCCTGCAAGCAATTTTGTAATAAAAAGAACGCCCTGGCCGCCCAGACCTGAAATGATAATCTGCTGATTATTTGACATGATATTTACTCCTGGTTTTCAAGTACAAGTGCACCCTTGGGACAGACAAATGAACAGACAGCGCATCCGGTGCAAAGGCCAGGGTCAATGCAGACCTGTTCAGTCTCATTGTCCATACTTAGCGCCGGGCATTCAAACTGGCTGACGCAATATCCGCAGCCGTCACAGATATCCCTATTTACGATTACTTTTTTAAAGGATGCCTTGAGTTCGGCCCTGTCCATGTCAAGCAGGCATGGATGTTCGGCAATCACCACAGCCGGTCCGTTTTCCTGGCAATACGCTTTTGCCTCTTTAAGAATGTTAATAAATGCCGGCAGATCATATGGGTCTGCGGTTTTTATGAAATTCACCCCGCAGCCTTTGACAATGTCAGGAATATTTACGGCAATGCAGGCATCGCCCGAGGCGTCCCGGCCCGAGGCCGGTGTTGGCTGGTGGCCGGTCATGGCCGTGGTCCGGTTGTCCAGAATCACCAGAACATAAGGAATTTTTTTGGTGACGGTTTCAATCAATCCGGGAATACCGGAATGGAAAAAGGTGGAGTCTCCAATGGTGGAGAAAACGGGCGGTTGCTTCTCATTTTTAGCATAGGCAATGGTGAAACCGGCAGCCTGGCTGATGCCTGCCCCCATACAGGTGACCGTGTCCACAGCCCCGAGGTTGCAGCCCAGGGTATAGCATCCGATATCGCTGGTGAAGATACCCTTGGGGGCAGCTTTTTTAATGGCATAAAAGCTGGCCCGGTGGGAGCAACCTGCGCACAGGGTGGGACGCCGCCCCGGCAGCATGGTGATTTGCGGCGCCTGATAATCAACACCGACAAAAGCGCAAATCCGTTCTTCCACGTTTTCGGGCAATAGCTCCCCCGTCGGAGAGATAAAGCCCGTGTTTTTGCCTTTAACCCGGTTTTTATCTGCCAGCTGCATCTCAATGACGCCCCAGGTTTCTTCCAGCACCAGGATTTCATCGTAGGTATCCATTTCCTTGATGAACTCCTTGTGTAAAGGAAAGGGCTGGACGACCTGGTATACGGGGATATCCAAATTTCTTTCTTTAATAATGTCCCTGGCATTGGCCGCTGCCACACCTGATAGAACAATGGCCTGCCCACCACCTTTGGCCGTGCCGGATACCAGCCGGGGACGGGTGGGCTCATAGTCTGCGATTTTGGCAAGTTTGACCTCCAGTTCCTTGTGGAGCTGGAGCCGGAATTTTGGGGTTGCCGCCCATCTGCCCGGATTTTTTTCAAAGGCTGCCTCACGCTGTGTCATTTCAATTTTTTCCACATCCATGCTCTGGCGGGAGTGACACACCCGGGTGGTGGGCCGCAGCATCACGGGAATCTCAAAGGCTTCGGACAGTTCAAAAGCAATACCGGCAAGTTCGGCAGCCTGGCGCGGTGAATCCGGATCCAGCACTGGCAGCTTGGCCATGACCGCCATCAGGCGTGAATCCTGTTCGGTCTGGGAGGAGTGGGGACCGGGATCATCGGCACTGATCACCACAAACCCACCTTTGACACCTAGGTATACGGAACTCATCAAGGGGTCGGCAGCCACGTTCAGTCCAACCTGTTTCATGGCAACCGCTGTTCTGAGCCCTGCCTGGGCCCCTGCGTAAGCGGTTTCAAATGCCACTTTCTCATTCACGGCCCACTGGGCGTGAATATCCAGATCCATCTCTTTTTTCAGGGCAACAACTGCGGACAATATTTCCGAAGAAGGTGTGCCGGGGTAAGCGTAGGCCATTTGGCAGCCGTTTTTCAGCAAACCATAGGCTAAAGCTTCGTTTCCCAGCATCAGTCGTTTTGTATTCATTATTATATCTAACCTCAAATGGTTTCATATAGTGTTTCTGCGGACAGCAACATGCCAAAAAATCGAATAAAAATCAATTTATTTGTTGAAATTGTTGGAAATTAAACGTGTTGCGCATGGGCCGACAAAGGCGCTGCATAAACCATGAATTACGCGTGGAAGGTATTAATCCTTAGCCAATATTTATATCCAACTCAATATATCGAATCCGATACAATTTATTCTTATACAAATCAGTATTAAAGTAATATATTAAAGTAATTATTCCATTATAATGGTGTGTTAATTTTCAATGTGCCCCATGGCGTTGCCACCATAACCCGCCACAATACATGTAGTAACAGCACTAAATTGTTTCTAACACAAATAAAATATATCGAATTCGATATATTTTTCCTTGACCTTGTATGGAATAGACTGTAAATTATGTGCTGTTAAAATACGATATAGTAAAATGAAAGTTACAATTGCGTTATTTTGCGAAATTTTTTAATTTCGAATTAGACATGACGGCGGATAAAAAAATAAAAACGGTCCGCTAACCTAAAATTAAGGAGAATCTTTTGGAATTACAAGAAGCGACATTAGGTCAAGACAAATGGTTTGCAGAGGGTAGCCAGGCAGAGAATGAAGTTGAAAAGTATTACAACGCGTGGGGCAAAGACTACGAAGACTCAGTAAAAAGCTGGGATTATGACGCACCGGAAAAAGCTGCGGCTCTGTTGAAAAAATACATGCAGGTTGACGGCACCGTATGCGATGCCGGATGCGGCAGCGGCCTGACCGGAGAAGCACTGAATGCCAGCGGGTTTAAAAGCGTTGTCGGTTTTGACTTAAGCCCTGATTTTGCCGCCGTTGCCAAGGAAAAGGGTGTGTATGAAGATGTGCATATTGTTAATATGCATGAAAAACCCTTCTGTTATAGCGACAACCAGTTTGCCAATCTGATCTGCATTGGTACACTCACCTATGTACAAAATGTGCCTGATGTTGTTCGCGAGTTTGCCCGGATTGCCAAACCCGGCGGCATGGTTATATTTTCCCATCGTACAGATATGATTGATGACGAATTTACTGGAGAACTTGAAGCCATCAAGGCCGATAAAGTCCTGGAAGAGGTTTTAGTTTCCGATCCAAAGCCTTACCTGCCCGGAAATAAAGACTTTTCAGATAAAATCAAAATTGTTTACTACGCATACCGTGTATTGTAATCCTCCCGCCTGAACAAGACGTATTTATCCG
The DNA here is from genome assembly GCF_004319545.1 of Desulfobacter hydrogenophilus. NCBI lineage: Bacteria > Pseudomonadati > Thermodesulfobacteriota > Desulfobacteria > Desulfobacterales > Desulfobacteraceae > Desulfobacter > Desulfobacter hydrogenophilus. The sequence continues at coordinate 1,068,369 of NZ_CP036313.1, forward strand.
TCTTCAGCCCTGGGGCCGGCAGCTGCACTTGCCGGCCCCAGGGGCGACCGTGCGGCCGGCACACCCATTGCTGCCGCCGCCGGACAAACAACTTTCGCCAAATTGTTTTATCAGGAGGTTTTCAAATGAAATCCACCCAAGAGAAGAGACATGAACTGCCATATGCCGGTGGACCGCTCAAGCTGCGCATCCCCTTTATTCATTACAGGCTTGAGTACCAGGATTTTATCCAGGGTGCCATATTAAGCTGTATTCCGTTGGGAATCACCGCGGCCATGGTCAAAGTGCTGGGTATCCCCCTTGAAATTGCGGTGCTGATGGTCGTGATCAATAATTTTTTCTATCTATTGCACACCTCTTTTGGAGATCCTTCCATCAGCGGCTGGATTACTGCGGGCATACCGTTATATATCTCTTTTTTAACAGGATTTGACCCCGGACCGGAACGCATCCAGGCACTGATTGCCCTACAGGTGCTTGTTGGGCTGATATTTCTGGTTTTTGGCCTCACCGGCATTACCCGTTGGATTATCAAACATTTTCCAGTATCCATGCGGTCCGGGATTCTTTTGGGCGCAGGGTTTGCCTCCCTGATGCGGGTGTTTGATCCGGGCCAGCCATTTATCGGCAAAATGCCGGTGGCGTTCAGTGTGGCCGCTTTAACCAGCTTTTTTATTCTATTCTCATCCCGGGCTCTGAAATTCAGGGCGAGATCAAATCTGTTCACCTGGGTGGCGGGTTTCGGCATTGCACCAGGATTTATCATTGGATATTGCGTTGGATTACTCACCGGTGAAATTGCCCCGCCTTCGGGAGTGTTTGACAGGATTATCATTGATGCCCCGTTTGGGGAGATGCTTTCATCTTTTTCCGTGATGAATGTGGGCATGCCGTCTGCCGGTCAGTGGATGGCGGCGCTCTCCCTGGCCATTGTCGCCTATGTGCTGGCATTCGGTGATATTCTGGTTCTGGAGACGATGATAGAAGACTGCAACGAGGCCCGCAAAGATGAAAGCATTGTGTTTGAAGTTCGGCGCAATCACATCATCACAGCCATCAGAAATGGTGTTCAAGGCCTTTTCCTGCCCTTTCTACCGTTGTGCGGTCCCCAGTGGACAGGCGGGCAGGCCCTGGTGGTGAATCGGTACAAACATTCAACACCCGACCAGGAACCCTCCTATTGGGGCGGTGCCACCTCCATTTTCTGGGGCATGAGCCTGGCCATGGTATTTCATCCACTGGTTCAGATCATCCTGCCCGGCAAGCTGATCGGGTTCGGCCTGACCCTCCTGATTCAAGGCTATCTGTGTATCTACCTTGCGCTGACCCTTTGCAACACCAATGTCCAGCGCGGCATTGCCGGCATTATGGCGGCAGCACTGGTGTCTGCCAACTATACCAAACTTTGGGGCAGTGCATTCTGGTCCGGACCGACCATGGCCCTGATTGTCGGCGCAGTCCTGTTTTTTGTACTTGAGTATGAAAAAAAAGAGAAAAAGGGTATTTCCCAGGCGGCTCTATCGGACTAATTGATAGGCTGTAAAAAAGATTCTGAATATTTCGGGGGGGACAAATTGTCCCCCCCGAAATATTTTAGGAACAAAAAAATAAATCCCCTATTTATTTTAGTTTTTTAGCTTCTTCCATGGCCCGTTTAAATCCGGCCATGGAATTTGTAATGGCCTGTTCAGGCACAGCATAGGAAAGCCGGATGTGGCCTGGGCCGCCAAATCCGGAGCCGGGCACGGCCAGGATGTTCTCTTTTTTAAGCAAGCCCGCAAATGCCACATCATTCTCAATGGGAGTTTTGGGAAACAGGTAGAATGCACCTTCGGGTACGTTAAACTCATACCCTGCCGCAGCAAGCCCCTCACAGATCATATCCCTGCGCTTACGATAGATATCAATATCCACACACACACCCTGCAGCTTCCCCACCACCTGCTGAAACAGGGCCGGAGCGTTCACAAACATCATTGTGTTGGCCACGCCGGCTGCTGACGCAATCAGCTCCGCATCTTCAGCCCCAGGATGAACCGCAAGATATCCCACACGTTCGCCAGCCAGGGAGAGCTCCTTGGAATAGGAAGTCAAGACAATGGTATGGTCATATACGCCGAACATCCAGGGGACATCCACATCATAGGCAATCTTGCGATAGGGTTCGTCCGAAATCAGATAAATGCGTCGACCAAACTCCCGGCTTTTCTTTTCCAGAAGCTGACCCAGTTTGCCCAGCTCCTGTTTGGTGTAGACTACACCCGTGGGATTGTTGGGGGAATTGATGAGCATGACGCGGGTCTCTTTATTAATGGCGGCTTCAATGGCCCCAATATTCAGATGAAAATCGGGCTTGGTAGAGACGGTTTTAAGATTAGCTCCGGCAATAAAGGCGTACTGATTATACCCCACAAAATAGGGTGTCGGCACCAGGATATCCTCGCCGGGATTGACCAAAGCTTTTAAGGTATCGTTCAAAGCACCGGCCGCCCCCACACTCATGACCACCAGATCTGCAGTCATCCCAACCCCGCACTGGGCATTCAGGTAATCGGCAACAGCCTGGCGAACCCAGGGGTATCCTGCATTGGGCATATATCCGTGGGAGGTTGCGGCATCGTTGATCAGGCCCAGGATCGTTTCCTTGACCACCGGCGGCGGCGGCACATCGGGATTTCCCAAAGAAAAATCAAACACATTCTCAGCCCCGAACTTTTCTCTCATCCGGATGCCTTCTTCAAACATTTTTCGAATCATGGATGCGGATTTTACTATTCCAACCATCTTGTCTGCAATTGGCATGGCAGTACCTCTTTGTCTATTAAGTATTAATTAATATTTGGAAGACACCATAACGTAAAACGCATTAAACCAAAACTTTTAATTTTCTGCTAAGCTGAAACGAACAAAAAATGGATTGTACTAATGAGAAAGCTGAGGATTGCAATACTGTTGATGAAGTCTATGCTTGCCTAGAAGAACTGGAAGAAGATCCATTATACTCAGTAGATTCCCCCTAAAAAGTAAAAAATGGCGGACATCAACGCCATACCCTGGAAGGTCAATTCCTGGATGGAAATGACCGACACAATAGACGAATGCTTGATGGTAGATATAAGGTAGAGAACTTTGTCTCCCTGTTCATGTCCATTTTCATCTTCTTAGTGAATTTCGAGACCGTCAAAACTGTCTTTTGGGAACCATTCTCTCTGATTTTTCCCGTGCCACAGGAATTGTTCCTGTCTGACAAGGAAGTTACTGTCTTACGGACTATCCGTTTACAGGCTCTATAAGGTAGAGAACTTTGTTTCCCTACTCACATCCGTTCTCATCTTCCTGGCGGATTACGAAATCGTCAAGACTGTCTTTTTCGAGCCATTCTCTTTGTAAACCGAATACCTGCCCTATGCCAGGGGCGATATACTCCTGACCATGGGAATTACATTTGCCTTTTTTCGATACAAGATAACTTGCTAAAATTAAGGGATATATAGGTTCCGAATACAATGGTACGATTTATGCTGATTATCCTAATTGAATGTTAAGGTGAAGTTGCTTAATTAACCAGAATTGATGTTTTAAAACAGTTACCTAACTTTAAAAGTATAACCCCAAAGGAGGTACAACCATGAAGAAAGTTGCTATTAACGGATTAGGACGTATTGGAAGACTGGTGTTGCGGCATTATCTATCCAATCCTCCAAAAAATCTTCAAATCGTCGCGGCCAACGATCTCACCCCGACCGATGAGCTTGCTTACCTGTTACGGTATGATTCTGTACAAGGGAGAGCTTCGTTTCCCATAGAATCCAGCCAGGATTATCTCGAGCTGGGATCTCAGAAGGTCGCTGTTTTCAATGAAAAGGACCCTGTGAATCTGCCCTGGAAGGCACTCGGGGTGGATGTCGTACTGGAGTGCACCGGGCTGTTTAGAAAACGGGAGGACGCGGCTAAACACCTTGAGTCCGGGGCATCGAAGGTGATTATAAGTGCACCTTCTGAAAATGCTGATTTGACCATCGTGATGGGTGTCAATGAAAAATTGTATGATTCCCAGAAGCATCATGTTATTTCAAATGCTTCGTGTACGACCAATTCTTTGGCCCCGGTGGTTAAGGTGCTCAATGATACCTTTGGAATTGAAAACCTTATGGTCACCACCATCCATGCGTATACGGCCAGCCAGGCCCTGGTGGATCGTCCTGCCCGTAAAAGAAGAAGGGGACGAGCTGCCGCCGCTTCATTGATTCCAAGCACAACGGGGGCTGCTAAGGCAACAGCCCTGGTCATACCCGAACTGAAAGGGAGAATGGATGCCATAGCGGTGAGAGCACCGATCCCGGATGGGGCCTTAACGGATATTGTCGCTTATCTAAAAAAGGACGTTTCTGTGGAGACAGTGAATTCTGTCTTGAGAAACGCAGCCGGGGGGGCGCTCAAAGGTATCATAGATTATAATGACGATGAAATCGTATCTGCCGATATTATTGGAAATCCACACTCAGGTATTGTTGATGCCCCATCCACAAGGGTGGTCATGAACCGGGTGGCCAAGGTGCTGATCTGGTATGACAATGAATTTGGCTATGCGAGACGGATGCTGGACCTTGCAGCTTATGTATAAATTAATTCTACTACGGCACGGTCAGAGCGAGTGGAACCTGCAGAATCGTTTCACGGGGTGGGCGGATGTTGACTTAAGTGAACAAGGCATCCAGGAAGCCGGGAATGCGGGCAAGCTCTTGAAAGAGGGCGGCTATGAGTTTGACCTGGTTTATACATCTCTCCTGAAGCGTGCGATTCGAACGATGTGGGATGTGCTTGATGAACTGGACCAGATGTGGGTGCCCGTTGTGCGGCATTGGCGTTTGAATGAGCGGCACTACGGCGCGCTGCAGGGCCTCAACAAGGCGGCAACGATGCAAAAGTACGGCGCAGAACAGGTGAAGATATGGCGCCGCTCCTACGCCACCTTGCCCCCCGCGCTTAAGGAAAGTGACGACCGGTATCCCGGCCAGGATCGACGCTATGCGGACCTTTCTGTAGAGGAGATCCCGCTGGCGGAGAGTCTCAAAGACACTGTAGCCCGTTTCATTCCCTATTGGCTGGACACGATTGCACCGCAAATCAAAAGTGGTAAGCGCGTGCTCATCGTCGCGCACGGCAACAGCCTCCGCGCATTAATCAAACATCTCGATAGTCTTTCAGAGGAGGAAATTGTGGGACTGAATATACCCACCGGCATCCCCCTGAGCTATGATCTGGACGACGATCTCAAGCCCCTTCGCAAGACCTATCTGGGTGATCCCGAAGTAGCGAAGAAGGCCGCGGCGGCCGTCGCCAACCAAGCCGCGGTTAGTGAGATAGCCGATGGATAAGCAAGCCCCTTTTGCCCATAGCCACAAGATGATGAAGAAGGAGGAGGATATGTTGGACGTACACGTACCGATTGATGTTTTTCCTAGTACGCGGACTATCTATAGGGAGGGCTGAGAAGATGGATTTACCGGCTAAAAAAACCAAGATTGTTTGCACCATCGGGCCAGCCTCAAAGTCCCGTGAGACGCTCGAATGTATGATCACAAACGGTATGAACGTGGCGCGTCTCAACTTTGCCCACGGTGATTTCGAAAGCCACGCGAAGATTATCGGCAACATCCGTGCCGCAGCCGCATCGGTAGGGAGGTTAGTGACCATCATAGCCGACCTGCCCGGCCCCAAAATACGCATCGGCCACCTGGCCCGGGAGCCTGTCGAGTTGAAACGAGGCCAGCCTTTCATCCTGCAGACCAGGGAAATAGAAGGTGACGCCCATCGCGTATCGGTGAGCTTATCGGGTCTGCCCGGGGCGGTGAGACCAGGAGAGACCATCTTTCTCAACGATGGTTTCATCCAACTTGAAGTGAAAAAGGTGGAGGGACAGGAAATCCATTGCCAGGTTGTGGTGGAGGGGCAGCTGCGTTCCCACAAAGGCGTTAACCTGCCCGGTATTGATCTGGGCATCAGCGCGTTTACCGATCACGACCACAAGTGTTTGAAATTCGCCCTGGAACAAGGCGTAGATGCGGTCAGCCAGTCCTTTGTCCAAGGACCGGAGGACATCAAGGCCGTGCGCGAAGCGGCGGCGGCCGTTGGCCGCAAGCCCTTTATTATTGCTAAGATTGAACGTTCCCGGGCCCTTGATCATATTGATGCCATTCTGGAGGCGGCAGACGGGATCATGGTTGCCCGCGGCGACCTGGGGGTGGAGATTCCAATCGAAAAGATTGCCTTGGTACAGAAAAGACTCATCCACCAGGCGAACCTCTTGGGGAAACCGGTCATCACCGCCACCCAGATGCTCGAGTCCATGGTGGAGAACAAGCGCCCCACACGGGCCGAGGTCACAGACGTAGCCAACGCCATCCTTGACGGCACGGACTGCGTGATGCTTTCCGAGGAGTCGGCCATGGGGATTTGCCCGGAGGAAGCTGTGGCTGTCATGGCCCGCATCGCCGAGGTCACCGAGGCACACAGCAGCGATCAATCCGTGCGGGATGCTCTCATAGCCGCCGAGGCCGGCAAAGGAGCCAGCGTGGCGGCTCTCATCGCCTTGAGCGTCCATAGTGTCGTGGAACGTCTTACGCCTACTGCCGTGGTCACTCCCACCCAAAGCGGCGCCACCGCGCGTAGTATCAGTCGTTTCCGGTCTTCGATGTGGATTGTGGCTCCCAGCCGCAATGAAACAACCTGCCGAAATTTACAATTTTCCTATGGCGTCTATCCCGTTCTGGTGACCGAGCACCCGGCAAGCTGGGAGGCGTACGCCCGGGACTGGCTTGAGCAGCACGGGCTGGCAAAGGGTCTGGTACTCCTCACGCAAGGATTCTCGGCCCCGTATACCGGCGGTACGAACCGTCTGGAGATTATTGACTTTGACCTTCCCTGTCATGGGACGGCCGACGAATAGCAAAAGGAGATATTATTATGGACAACTCAATTATCAAATTGCAGGCCCGCGAGATTCTGGACTCTCGAGGTAACCCCACAGTGGAAGTTGAATGTACCCTCGCCTGCGGTGTCAAAGCCAGGGCGTCCGTGCCGTCAGGGGCATCCACCGGCGTTCATGAGGCGGTCGAGTTGCGCGACGGTGACCCCAAGCGTTTCGGAGGCAAGGGGGTGAAAAAAGCCGTGGCGCACGTAAACGAAACGATCGCGCCGCAGCTCATTGGTCAGGATGCCCGTGCGCAAGCTGGCATTGACGGGATGATGATCGCCCTGGACGGCACGCCCAATAAGGCGAAACTCGGGGCCAACGCCATCCTGGGGGTCTCACTGACCGTGGCCCGGGCAGCGGCAACGGCTGCTGATCTGCCGCTGTACCATTACCTGGGCGGCCCTAATGCCGTCCGCCTCCCCGTGCCAAATATGAATATCTTAAATGGCGGGGTCCACGCCCGCTGGCAGGGAGCTGACTTCCAGGAATTCATGGTCGCTCCTTATGGCGCTTCCAGCTTCCGGGAGGCTCTGGAGTGGGGAAGTGAGATTTACCACGCCCTGCGCACCGTACTGATGGACAAGGGTCACCGGGTCGGGGTCGGTGACGAGGGTGGATTTGCGCCGGAGGTCTCCTCAAACGAGGAACCCTTGGAACTTATCGTGCAGGCTATCGAAAAGACCGGCCTCAAACCAGGCGCCGACGTGGGCATTGCAATGGATCCGGCCTCAAGCGCATTTTTCGAGGATGGCAATTATCACCTGCGCACCGAGAAACGCACGGTCTCTGCCGGGGAGATGGTGGACTACTACGAAAAGCTTATCAAGACCTATCCCGTGGTGCTCCTGGAAGACGGACTGGCCGAGGACGACTGGGAGGGCTGGAAAATACTCAACGCCCGCCTCGGTGGAATCATCGAACTGGTGGGAGACGACCTTTTTGTGACCAACGTGGAGCGCATCAACCGGGGTATCCGTGAGGACGTTGCCAATGCCGCCCTGATTAAGCTCAACCAAATCGGGACTCTCACCGAGACCGTTGCCGCAGTCCGGATGTGTAAGAAGGCTGGTTGGGGGGCTTTTGTATCCCACCGCAGCGGGGAGACCGTGGACAGCTTCATCGCCGATATGACGGTCGCCCTGGATACCGGACATTTGAAAAGCGGCGCGCCGGCCCGGGGTGAACGGGTCGAAAAATATAATCAACTCATGCGCATTGAGGAGGAACTGGGCGATGCCGCCTGCTATGCGGGCAAAGAAGCCTATGTGAGAGCGGTGCGATTCTAAGAAGGACAGATTATCTTACCAAGGGGACTGCACTGGCTCAAGGAGTTCCCATTATCGTGATGCGGGTGACGCGTTATTCTCCCTATTCAGTGCCTGAGTTTGCGGTTGACTTGATGTTGTCTCTAAACCGCAAGATTCACACCTTGACCTACGCACTTGAAAACCAGGCGGCTATAATCGTTTCTTCGCACTTGGGAAGACCAAAGGGAAAGCGCGTGCCGGAACTCTCGCTTTCACCGACGGCCAAGAGGCTGTCTGAACTTTTGCAGCACAAGGTGCAAATGTCCCCTGACTGCATTGGACCGGAAGTAACCTGCCTGGCTGAAGCACTCAAGCCGGGCCAGGTGTTAATGCTTGAAAATCTGCATTTTCATGAGCAAATGGTAAATATCCAGATTGTTCATCTTTTTATTGACAAGGCTTATTTTGTATTATATTGATTTTATAAAGCTAACTCAATCAATTGGTGTCTTCATATAAAGATTTCGGGAACTCACTTTTCGATATTTGCTTAGAACAGAGCTAAATCGAAGATTTATGGGTGCAATTAAACATTTGGATAACAATCCCCACAGAATTTTGGGGAAATTTTTGAATTTATTGTCCCAATCGATAGTCAAAACTATGGACTTTAGTCCAAGACTTTCAATGCATTATTTTTATAGGCATTAAGGAATCAAGCTATGGTTCTTGGGTCTCGTAGCCGTATAAAAATGATTCGTGCAGCGGCATCTTAAATTAGAGACTTTCAGTCGTAACGGGCTTTAAACCGCCATTCTATGGACTTTCAGTCCATAGTGGTTGAACCTAAGAAAATTCGGTGCTAAAAAAATAGGGGGCGAGCAATGTTCACTACTACTTTCTGGAACAATCTTAAACTGTCTTACAAATTCGGAATTGCCATCGGAATTATGGCGCTAATGATGTTGGGAACTATTTTCTTTTTCAACAATACGTTAAACACCAACGTAAAACATTTTAAAGCTGTTGATCAGACAGAATCAGCAATTCTTTTTCACGCTTCGAACATCAATAGTTACATGCTCCAGTGCAGGAGGGACGAAAAAGATTTCCTTTTAAGGATGGATAAAAAATATCTCGATGAGTTCCAAAAAAGTTTAGCCGCCCTCATTACGGAGGCGCAGGCGCTTCAAAAAGTGGCAGATCGGAGCAATCGAACAGAGGATTCCGCGCTGGCAATAGAAATCATTAAAAATGCAAAAATTTATGAAAATATTTTTATAAACATGGTCAATTCCTTTGAGAAAAAAGGCCTTGACCACAATTCAGGCCTTCAGGGGAATTTCAGAGATATTGTTCATCAATTGTCAGATGCTATTGAAAAACACGCGAAAGGAAAACTTTATAGGGCTTTTCTGATGGTCAGAAGATATGAAAAAGAGTATCAGAGAAATGAATCTGACAAATACAAGGAACAATTAGCTCAGGCCATCTCAAAATATGAAAAACTCTTGAACACAGGGAGCCATGAAGAAACATCAAAAAAAATCCAGGTAGAAGGACTCAATGCTTATAAGGAGCTCTTAAGTGACTATCATACTGCAACCGGAGCTGCCAAACCTGATCTATACGATGAAATCAGGGCAGTGGCCCAAAAGATGGAGACTGGCATTAAAAGGGTCCTTGTCCCGGATGCAGAGTCTCTGGTCCTGGAAATCAGAAAACAGGAAAAAGATTACCTGCTCAGGATGGACGAAAAATATGTAAAAAAAACCCATGCGGCATTGGATAATTTACTGAATGCATTTAAAATTTCTGCTGTTGAAAAAGAATATATTGAAAATACAGAAAAATCTATCAATAGCTATAAAACAGCTTTTGATGCCCTGGTAGCAGAGGATAAGCAGATTATTGAACTTAAAACAAAAATGCGTGCTGCTATCCATAACGTCGAACCGATTGTTGAAACACTTACACAAAAGGCAATTAAAGGGAAAGAAGATAAATTCAAATCAATTGAATCCGAATCATCAAAAAATTCGAAAATAGCAATAATTCTCGGACTTCTCGCGCTTGTTGCCGGTATTGTTCTGGTTTTTCTTATTACCAGATCAATCATTCGTTTGTTGATTCGTGCAGTTAAAATGGCTGAAGAAGTGTCAGATGGAGACTTGACACAACAACTGGATATTCATCAAAAAGACGAAATCGGCACTCTTGTAAAGGCGATGAACAATATGTCCAGAAATCTTCAGAAAATGTTCCAGGATATTACAATGGGTGTTCAAACCTTAACATCTTCCTCTACCGAACTGGCCTCCGTATCAGAGCAGATAAGTGTAAATTCCGAACAGGCCGCTGAAAAATCAAATTCTGTGGCAGCTGCTTCAGAAGAAATGGCAACCAATATGAACAGCGTGGCGGCTGCGACAGAACAGACGACTGCCAACATCCAGATGATCGTATCTGCTGCAGAGGAGATGACCGCTACTATCAATGAAATTGCAGATAATACTGCCAAGGGTAGTGAAACAACCACCAAAGCTGTTGAGACAGCCAGGCAAGTTTCCCAAAAAGTGGATGATCTTGGAAAGTCAGCTGATGAAATCAGCAAGGTGACCGAGACCATTTCCGATATTTCTGAGCAGACCAACCTCCTTGCGTTGAATGCCACAATTGAGGCAGCGAGAGCAGGTGAAGCCGGCAAAGGTTTTGCTGTCGTTGCTGGGGAAATAAAGGCGCTTGCACAACAGACTGCTGAGGCGACCCATGTAATTAATGGAAAAATATCAGGAGTACAAACTACAACAACAGAATCCATTAGGGCAATCGAATCCATTGTAAATATTATTAATGAAATAAATGATATCGTAACTACCGTGGCAACGGCTATCGAAGAACAGTCTGCTACTACCCAGGAGATTTCAAACAATGTAAGCCAGGCCGCATCTGGTGTACAGGAAGTAAATGAAAACGTTAATCAAAGTTCAACTGTGGCCGGAGAAGTCAGCCAAGACATTTCTGTAATAAGTCAAACAACTGAGGAAATCAATTCAGGGAGTCAGCAGGTTAAAATAAGTGCAACCGAATTATCAAAATTGGCTGAAAACCTTAATCAGATGGTGAAGCAGTTTAAAATTTGATGATTTATATTTGAAATTCGGGGATGCGACACTGAAGACCATTAGTGAGCAGTAATATTTTAACACTAAACAAATATTCTTTGCATTGAAAAAGACCTATCTTTAAGACAGACCGGCTTTTCACTCTTCATGGGCAACAAATACTTCAGGCATGCCATATTTTTAGGGATATGCCTGCAGGTCATTCAACAGCTGACCGGCATCAATGTTGTCATGTACTATGCACCCAAGATATTCAAGCTTACCGGATTTACCACCAATTTGAAAATCCAACCCGCGCTAAACGGCTTGCTGAATAAAGATACCTTGCAATAGCAACGAAAGGCCAAATTCGTCGGAAAGTTCAGAGATCCTCTAATGAATGCCTTCGTTTTTATGCGATGGTTCCGGTGCCAAGATCTGTGATAAACGTTTCCATGCCGGGGATGAAACTATCAGCAGTAACTGATCGCCGGACTGCAATATTGTATCCGAGGAAGGCAGGCGCATGTGCTCCTGGCGCAAAATGGCGATGATCTCTGCATCTTGCTCTTCTTCAGCGAATTCACCCGCCTTGACCGATCTGCCGATCCAGGGGCTTTGCGGATTCATTGTGACGATGACCAATTGTTTGCACTCGGGCAGATCCACGGGAATTCCGGATGATAGCAGCTTCAACAAGTTCAAATGCCCGTTTACGGAAGGAATGGCAATCCGCTGCTGGTTCATCAGGTTTAGCGCGATTTGTAAAAGTTCCGCGTGATGTGCCGGCGAGTCGGACCGTCGAGGCACCTGGGCCTCGTAAAGGCTATTGTATTTGAACTTCAGACGGCTCGTCAGGGAAACCTGAACGACATAGCTGAGACTGACGGACAACGCTGCTGCGGCAAGCAGGTGATATCCGCCCGTCATCTCCGTTACCATGATCAGGGACGCGATGGGTACTCGGGCAACGCCGCCGAAGACGGCAACCATTCCCACAACCACAAAGCCTGCCGGCGGCAACTGGAATTGCTGCGCCAGCAATCCGCCTACCATCGCTCCGATATAAAGTCCGGGGGCAAAGACTCCGCCCGATCCCCCGGAAGAAATTGTCAGGCAAAAGGCGATCATTTTGCCGAACACCAAAAGCAGCAACAGCGAAGTGGTCAGACTGCCGTCCATGGCTTCCTGGATCCATCCGTAGCCGCCGCCCAAAACCTGCGGCAGGCCCATGGCCAGTAAACCGACGCCCAGTCCTCCGATGGCAGGTTTGAAGTGGTCCAGTATCGGCAGCCTGCGAAAGCCATCCCGCAGGCCATAAAAGAGAACCGGCAGCACAGCGGCAACCAAACCGCTGATTAAGCCCAAAATGATATACCAGCCATAATCGGCTAAACCCGGAAAGCCAAAACCCGCGGGAAACCTGAACAAGGGTTCCCAGCCGACCATAACTCCGTTGAGCACATAAGCCGTCACAGACGCCAGGATGGTGTATAGCAGCGCAGATGCCTCGAACTCCATATCACTGTAAAGCACCTCGATAACAAACAATGCGGCTCCAATGGGAGAACGAAATATAGCCGACAACCCCGCGGCCATTCCCGTCAACACTAAAATGCGCCGCTCCTCATCCGACCGGTGGCCGAAGCCGGCATAGATCGATCCGATCCCGGCGCTGATCAGCGCCGTGGGACCCTCCCGACCAGCGGCGCCGCCCGATCCGATCGTAATGGCGGAGGTGAGCATCTTTAATCCGGGGATGCGCCCACGTATATATCCCCCGGCCCGATGAAATGCTTTGACCGCACTGTCGGTACCGTGCCCTTCAGCTTCAGGCGCCAGGCTGTAGACCAGAACACCGGAGATCAGGCCGCCCAGGGTGGTGGCCAAAGGAATCAGCCACAAACCATGCGGGCCGATCACCTGAAGCAGGACGCCGCCTTCTTCCGGCAACCCCGGGGGATGATATCCGGCCAGCCCGGAAAGAAAAAAAGATTGACAGATGCGCAGCAAAAACATGAAGGCCTGGGCACTGAGCGCCCCCACGATGCCTAAAATAAAAACATCTAAAATCAGTCTTTTTTGTTTCAATGATCTTTTTTCTTTGTTCTTTCAAAGGTTAAACAGCATCTAATCCCCATCTATTATCTGTGCCAGCCGCCGGCGAAGCGCCATAATCTGGTTCAGGTGTTCCCGCTCCTTTTGGCGCATACGCTTCTTCATTTCGTCCAGCCGGCGTTGCATCGTCTGGATTTGGTTCCGATACCGCAGCACGAAATCCACAGCCTCCAAATCCAGCCCCATATCTTCGTGCAGGTAACGAATTCGTTTCAGTTTGCAAACATCCGCAATGCACAACCCCTTCTTACCGTGAAGCATGATACGGGATGTGACCAACGCTTCACGTTCGCATTGGTGGATGAACTCCTCGGAAACCCTTGCCAGACGAGCTGCCGTCCTGTACTCAAAATGAACTTCAGGGTGATCGGAGTAAATTACAGGTGGGTATTTGTTCATATTCTTCCTTTCATTCAGTTGGGTTGAAGATGTTTGACCCAGACCGTATCATCGTTTGGGTCGAGGCGTTGAACCAGTTGATCCGTCCAAATGCCTAACGCATCTTCTTCCACTGCTTAACCAGATCCTTCTCCCCGGCTGTCAGGTGTTGCGGTAGAGCCGCTTCCACGGTAACATACAAATCTCCTCGTTGATCCGGGTGTTTCATCTTCGGCATCCCCAGCCCCCGCAGCCGAAAAATCCGACCGTTGCGGGTCTCCGGTGGAATATCCAGCTTCACCGTGCGGTCGATGCCGGATACCGACAGCTTGCCGCCCAACAGTATTGTAAACAGATCCACCGGAACCGTGGTCTTCAGGTCATCGTTGTCGCGTTGAAAACGCTTATCGGGCAAAACCTCGATAATAAGGTACAGATCCCCCGGTTTACCGCCGCCGATCCCTGGACCGCCCTGTCCCTTGATCCGCACACGGGATCCGGTCTTAACGCCTCGCGGGATTTTGGCATCGATTTTCCTACCGTCTTCCCATTCGAACACCCGCTTGGTTCCGTGAAAGGCTTCATCGAGCGTCACCTGGAGTGCATGTTCGCTGTCCCGTCCCGGCCGTGGTCGCGCCTCATAATAGAATTGCTGATCACCCGCACCATCGCTGGCCTGCTGCCGGGCTGCTCTGCCGAACAGGTTCTCGAAGAAATTCGAATACCCGCCCTCAGCGCCAAACAGCTCTCCAAATTCTTCGGGGCTGACCTTCCGATAGGTGTGGCCCTGGTCGGGCGAGGACTGCCACTCGCCCCAGTTAAAGTCCTCGGGGCCACCTCCGGCTTGCTGATACTGCTGCCACTGGGAGCCAAGCCGGTCGTATTTCTGGCGTTTTTCAGGATCGGACAGCACTTCGTGAGCCTCGTTTATCTCCTGGAACTTTTTTGAGGCCATTTTGTCTCCCCCGTTGACGTCGGGATGATATTTGCGGGCCAGCTTACGGAACGCTTTTTTGATTTCCTCCTGGCTGGCTTTGCGGTCCAGGCCCAAAAGACTGTAGTAATCCTTGTATTCCATGCGATTCCCCGTTCAAATCTTATTAGTGACTCGGCGTCACCAACACCTGTGCCGGACGCAGCAGCTTATCACTGTACAAATACCCCTTTTGTTCCACCCTCACCACGGTGTTGGGCGGAAACTTGGGATGGCGCATCACACCGATGGCTTGGTGCAGTTTAGGGTCAAACTGCTTGCCCCAGGCATCAATCGTTTTGACGTCATATTTGATAAAAAACTTGTTGAGGATATTCCGGATCAGTTCGATTCCCTGCAAGAGGTCCCGGCTATCCTCTTCGCGTGATGTATGCATGACAGCCAGATCCAGACCATCGGCCACCGGCAACACATCTCGCAGAAGCGCTTCCTTTTCCGCCTCCACTTCCTGGGCGGAACTGCGGGCCAACCGCTTTTTGGTGTTCTCCAGATCGGCGAATAGACGGACATACTTTTCCTTCCAGACCGCCGCCTCATCCGGCTGCTGCTCATCGGGTTGCCATACCCGTGAAGTTTCATCTTCGGAGCCGCTATCCGGTAGCGTACCTATATTTCCGGTTGAAGCCCTGGTATTTTTTTGCATCTCATCCGTCATCATCTCACCTTCTTTCAGCGGCGTTTATACCTTCAACGCCTTTATATAATTTTGCGGAACATTCAGGTTTCTTCCAAGTTTATAGAATGCATAATAAATGCCAACCGTTTATTTTTGAGGTTGGAGATACAATGATGTCGCTGGGCTTCGACTGTTTTATGCCAAGAACTGAACTGAAGGCGGTTGCTTCATTTTTTGAAATTATCCTTAAACCTGAGAGCCTGTTTAAAAATAGATGAATCGGCTGCAATCACATGAGATTTCGCTTCGATCCCCTAATTTTTAAACAGGCGCTAAGAAACTTTTACGCACCTTGACCCGCTTGCCCCATTTGATGCAATTAGAGAGACAAAGGGTACGGACACGGCGCGCCGTGCCCCTCCAAGCCCGCCCATTAATGGGACAGAGCAACCCTAAACGTCGCCCTCGCCCCGTGGGGAGAGAGCCGGGGTGAAGGGGGTAAGTTTCAATTCCGATTTCTGCAAGACAACAAATTTCTTGTCAAACAATAACAATTCCTGTGGCGCAGGAGAAATTCCGGCGGGGGTTGCGTTAATGCTGTATCATTTCCGTCGAACGACTTTCAACGTTGAGCGATGAGTTAATCAAACCTTGAACATCTGAACCCGTGAACGGTTACAAGAAGTAATTGGAGATTTTGGCACACACTTTGATATACTCATGAGTAACAACGACCGTTTAGCGGTCGCAACGGACCATGGGAAGGCCACATGAAAGGAGGCAACAACAGCCCCTTCCTGAAAATGCCGGATGGACAAAAATGTAGGAGGTAGAGTAATAAAGGACGTTATGAAATTTAAATTAATCGCGTTAAAATGTTTCAAACCCAGCATCACGCCACTAAAGATCGCTTTGATATATGCGGCGGTCGGTATCCTGTGGATGCTGTTTTCCGATAAACTGCTCGCCATGTGGGTCTTGAAACCCGATTCCTTGCTGCATCTTGAAACCCTCAAAGGCTGGTTTTACGTGCTCGTAACGGCATGGATGCTCTACGCACTCACCCATCGAAGCGTTACGCTGCTGGAACGCTCGGAACAATCGCTGCGCAAGGCCAACCAGACCCTCAGGGCCCTGAGCGCATGCAATCGCGCTATCATCGAAACCGAGGCGGAGTCGGATCTGATGCGAGACGTTTGCCGGGTCATTGTGGAAATCGGCAGCTACCGCATGGCCTGGGTAGGAATGGCGCAGGACACTGCCGAACGACGTGTTCATCCATTGGCATCCTGGGGCGACGAAGGCGGTCATCTTGAATCGCTGGACGTGACCTGGAACGATACGGCAAAGGGGCGCGGTCCGGTTGGCACGGCGATCCGCAGCGGGGCGACTTGCGTGTTTCAGAATATTGTGACGAATCCGCATTTTGCGCCCTGGCGCCGGCAAGCGCTTGACCAGGGTTATGGCGCTGCGATTGCATTGCCCCTAACCTTTGATGAAAAGACCAGCGGGGCCTTGTGCATCTACGCTGCGGAACCGAATGGGTTTGACGCTGAAGAAACCAATCTGCTGGAAGAATTGGCGACAAATCTGTCCTACGGGATTACCATTCTCAGACTGCGCACCGAGCGCAATCGCATGCATAAGGAACGTACCCAGCTTGCGACGATGGTTGAACAGGCTGAGGAAGGCATGCTGCTGGTGAATATAGACGGTACGATTCAATATACCAATCCGGCCTTCGAACGCATCTGCGGGCTTTCCAAACCCGATATCCAGGGTCAAAACATCCTCGCCCTAACCTGCGATGAACCCAATCAGGCCTGCTGGCAAGCCATCGCGGATGCCTTTGACGCGGATAAGTTAAAGATCCGTCGCTTTACCAATTGCAAAAAAGACGGCACGACTTACCAGGTGGACGTAAGCATTTCAGCGGTGCACGACAGCGCCGGTGCCCTGATCAGCCATATGGTCGTGATGCGCGACATCACCCATGAGGCGCAACTGGAAAAGCAACTGCAACAGGCCCAAAAGATGGAGGTCATCGGTGCCTTCTCCGGCGGGATCGCTCATGACTTCAACAATATACTTGGAGCGATTATCAATTGCAGTGAGTTGGCCCTGGAAAATCTGCCGGTGGACCATCCGGTGCGCGAGGACTTGGAACATGTGCTCAAAGCCGGTTTGCGCGGCAAGCACCTCGTTCAACAGATCCGGACCTTCAGCCGCCGGGAAACGCCGCAACGACTACCCGTAGAAATCGATCTGGTCGTGAAAGAATGTCTTAGTCTGCTGCGTGCATCGCTGCCGGCCGGTATCGAACTCCGTCCGAACCTCGCCGTTGAATCGAGCCTGGTGTTGGCCGATGCAACCCAGATGCATCAGGTGCTGATGAATCTTTGTGTCAACGCAGCCCATGCCATGGGGGATTCGGAGGGCGTATTGCACGTGAGTCTGGGCAACGTGATGCTTGGCGTTAATGCGACCACCATTCACCCGGATCTGCAACCGGGGCCTTACCTGACAGTGACGGTTGGCGACAACGGCTGTGGCATGCAGGCGGCGGTAATGGAGCGAATCTTCGATCCGTTTTTTACCACCCGTTCCAAAAAAGGCGGTACGGGGTTGGGGCTGTCGGTGGTCCACGGCATCGTCAAGAGCCACGATGGGGCCATTACCGTAGAAAGCGAACCGGGAAAAGGGTCCACCTTAAATGTTTTTCTGCCCCTTGCGGACAGCCCCGGGCGTATGGCAACAAGGGCCGCGGCCGACCGGGTTACCGGCGGAAGCGAGCGGATACTGCTGGTCGACGATGAAGAAGATCTGACATATGCCGGGCAAAAGATACTGCAACGGCTGGGATATACGGTGATAACCAGCAGCGACGGCCTCGAGGCCCTGGCAACCTTTCGAGCCGCGCCACGGCAATTCGATCTGGTCATTACCGACCAAACCATGCCGCAGATGAAGGGTACCGATTTAGCCCGCGAAATCTTACGGATCCGGCCGGACATTCCCATTATTCTTTGCAGCGGTTACGGTTCCGTTTCGAACCATGTTGTCACCCCAAAAGATGTCAAATCCTTGGGGATCCGGGCCTTCGTCGCCAAACCGGTCACCAGAGCCGAGATGGCCGCCGCAATCCGGCGCGAGCTGGATACGGCGCCATAAATCTCGATATTCGAACCTCAATACATTATGAACGAACTCGAAAAAGCCGAGGTAAAAAGGAAGTTTCTCCTGTGAAATACTCCGATGTGGGCGACTCCAGCTTCGGAGCAATGGTCAGAAGCCTTCCCTTGTACTCACATGGACTTCATAAAACCCGCCTCCATAATCGTCTCTGGCATATTCGCCGTCTCCATGATTCACACTTTCATGGCCATAACCCCATTTATCCAACCGGTTATAAATGGCATGCTTATCGGTGTAGACCACTGTTTTTGGTTGTATAGTGGCCTTTATCAAAGGCTCAATGGTGGCCTGCCGGACATTGGGGCGCATTTGAATCACAACCTGCCCACCGTTGTATCATTCCGAAAATAGGCGGTTTTTCTTTTTCCAGCGGACCACGCCCTATAGCACCCTTTAATCGGTTACGGCGACCATCTCGGCCTTTTTTTGATACAGCCTCGGGGTTACCTTTGTGCCCTGCAGCGATATACACCTCATTGCACTCAACCTCGTCCTGAAGGGTTATCTGCGGCTTTCTTTTACCACGCCTTTGCGTAGATGAGCAGCCATATTGTGACTATCACCACGATTAAGGTCCAACTCTTTGGAAATCTGGTGATTGGAAAAATTCAATCCCATGAAAGAAAGGCACAATATCCACATTTTGAGGGGTTGGTGATGTCCGGCAAAAATGGTTCCGGTGAGATCATCGAAGTATTTTCCGCACTCTTTGCATTCATAGCTTTGTACATCATCTATCAGGGCCTTGATATTTACCTTCATATGAGCCAGATACCATACTTTGTTCTTTTTAAATTTGCGAAAATAGTAATATACGCTGGACCATGGTGGAAAATCATCCGGCAAGTCTCTCCATTGGCACTCGGTATGAACCAGGTAAAGGATCTCGTTTATAATTTTTTGTAGCGCATGCTTTCGAGGTCGCCCTGCATTTGAAGAAGGTATTACCATGATGGGTTCTAATATTTCTCATTGTCTGTCGTTTAAATCAGTTGTATATTTGGCTCGCTTCATGGTAAATACTCTTTAACTTATTGTTATATAAAGTCATTTTATCATGCAACATGCTTTCAAATAAATTTTCAATCCATCATTGGGTGCCAAATTTTTATATCACAAATAATTTTTAAACAGATTTTTAGAGAAAATAAGAAAAGCATTGTGCTCCATGAGATAGCGCATGGCTATGTCGCTTTTCTGTTCTATATCAAACAGCAAAACGACAGGGGTACATCACATTTAAGAATTTGAGTGGAGCGATTCCAAAAATCCATAATCCATAATCCATAATCCATAATTTAAAATCTCAAATTAGGACAGATGGGTCCATAGGAGTAAACCAATGCACAATCCAGTCTCTCGGGTAGCCGCCATCCATGACCTTTCCGGGTTTGGCAGGGCGTCACTTACAGTTATCATTCCGATTTTATATGGGGGTCCAGATCTGCCCCCTTCCCACGGCCGTTCTTTCCAGCCATACCGGTGGTTTTAATGATTATTATTATCACCCCAAACTTTACCGAAGCAGCGTTTCTGTTAGGTGAGCCCTATCCTGATAATCTTGATGAGTGACAGATTAAAAAATGGATTCTAAGGCTTTGCGAGAAAGGACCGGGAAAGGTTATCATAACCAGCGTACCTGTAGCAGGGCGAAAGAATTTATCGAGGGTGGTGGCTTTTGACCGTGAAGACGGTCGGTTCTGGAAGGTAGACGGCACCTATATCCCGCCCCACTACCCGGGCACAGGGGATGCCTTTGCCAGTGTTATTGTTGGTGGCCTTTTACAGGGAGACAGCCTTCCTATTGCCCTGGACCGGGCCGTTCAATTTGTATCCATGGCCATACGCTCGACCTTTGGCTACAATTACCCCAGCCGGGAGGGGGGCCTTCTGGAAAGGGTGCTCACAAATTTAAGGGCACCGGTGACTGCCAGCAGTTACGGGATGATGGAATAATGATCCTGGAAAAAGTTATTGTTTTTCTGCTTGTATTGTCCCATTGCCAGTTACGAATTTCGGGCAGCTCCTCGTCATTTTTTCGAATCTCCTGTTCCGCCTGCCGGGTCAAGTATTCGATAGGCGAGCAGTTTCAGGCAATCATTGATCAGGAACCAAACCAGCGCATAACCCCAGACAAACAGTGCCCAGCCCCAACCCAGGGGCGTCATAAAAAATCCGTAGACCGCGATCAAAGTTGCAATGATCTGGGTGCCGACCACTGCCACCCATAAAATCGGCGCAGGTCGTATGGACCAGAATGGACCGCGAGTACGGGTCAGAAAGATCGTCAGGTGTCCGGCCACGGATAGTTTCAGATACATCAGTGTCTGGATATGTGCCCGGTCCAGGTGATAGACGCGCTCGCCGAGATAGAACAGAACAAAGGCGGAGACCACGCCAATAACGCCGAGAACCGTGGAAACACCGAGTACCATCTTCATGTGCCAGTCCTCAGGCTGATTCTTATAGTGGACATTGTCATAGGCGATAGAGAGGATGGCGCCGTCGTTGAAGAGCGCCAGCATTACGATCATCACCGCCGTCAACGGATAAAAGTTGAAGACCAGGATAGCAAGCGTCATGAACAGCAGCACCCGCAGCGTCTCGGCGATACGGTAGATGGCATAGCTATTCATCCGCTGGAAGATTCGGCGGCTCTCCTTGATGGCGTCAATGATAACCGACAGACCGGGCGTCATCAGTACGATGTCCGCCGCAGTCCGCGCCGCATCTGTAGCGCCCGATACCGCGATGCCGCAGTCCGCTTTTTTCAGCGCCGGGGCATCGTTCACCCCGTCACCTGTCATACCGACAATGTGGCTACGTTTTTGCAAAACATCGACGATGTGAAACTTATGTTCGGGAAAAACCTGAGCAAAGCCGTCGGCCTTTTCAATGGACTCAGCCATCTCTGTGGTCTCATCATGCTTGACATCACCCAAGCCGGAGGCATCGACAATGTCAGTGCCCATTGCCAGCTTCTTGGCGGTTTCACGGGCGATGGCCAGGGCATCGCCTGTGACCATCTTAATATTTACGCCCATGGACAACGCTGTGGCGATGGTGGCCTTGGCATCTTCCCGGGGTGGATCGAACAGGGGCAGCACGCCCATAAAATGCCACCCACCGTCAACGTCTGCCCTTGCCACACCCAGCGAGCGAAAGCCGCGTTCTGCGAAGTCACCTACCGCCTTCTCAACCTCATTTTTTATTTGGGTATTTCCCGAAAGCTCAAGGATTACCTGGGGTGCACCTTTGGTTACCTTGAACTCCTGGCCGTCTTTGCCCTTGACAGTAGCCTCGGTACGCTTATGCACTGGGTCAAAGGGCTGAAAATGGACCACCTCAAAATCCTTCAGCGGTTCCTGATCCTTTAGCCCCCCCAGAACCGCCAGATCAATGGTGTCGTTGTCTTCGGCCAGTGAAGCCAGCGCGCCATTCAGGATCACGTCTTCTGCGGAGACGTTGCCAACACAAAACGGTTCGCCCAGCGTCAACTTGTTCTGGGTCAGGGTGCCGGTCTTGTCGGCGCACAGCACATCGACGCCTGCCAGCTCCTCGATTGCAACCAGTTTACTAACAATCGCCTTTTTCCGTGCCAGTAATCGGGCACCCACTGCCATGGTTACCGACAAGACCGTCGGCATGGCCACCGGAATAGCCGCCACCGTTAAAACTAAAGCAAACTGCAGGGTCGTGAGGATCGGATCACCGCGGTAAATTGCAAAACCGATGATTACCGCAACGAGGGTCACCGCCAGGATGATCAGATAATTGCCGATCTTCAGAACGGCCTTCTGGAAATGGCTGACGGAGTGAGCCTCCTGTACCAGCTGCGCGGTCTTGCCGAAGTAGGTGTTGGTGCCGGTAGCATAAACTAAAGCACCGATTTCCCCACGGCGGAGGATTGAGCCGGAAAATACCGCCTCGCCGGTTTTACGTGTGGCGGGTAGGGACTCACCTGTCAGTGCCGACTGATCCACCTCCACCTCATCACCGTCCAGCAAGCGGGCGTCAGCTGGCACAATATCACCTATCCGCAGACGGATGACATCTCCTGGCACCAGCTCGCGCGCCGGAGGCGTGACCCATTTGCCGTCCCGTTTTACCCGGGCCTTGATCGCCAGCTTTGCCTTCAGGGCCTCGATGGCGTTGCCCGCTTCGTGTTCCTCCCAGAACCCAACTATTGCATTTGCGAATAACAAAAGAAGGATGATAAAGAAATCTGGCCAGTGTCGGACCACACCCGAAAGAATCACCGCAACTTCAATCATCCACGGGATGGGTCCCCAGAAATACGAAAGGAATTTGAGCATCAGACTGGTCTTCTTTTCCTCAATTTCGTTCGGCCCATATTGGTTCAGTCGTTTCTCCGCCTCGGCCTGGCTGAGGCCGTCCGGCGAAGTGCCCAATTTTTTCTCCACTTCCGGCAGGGGTAAGGTTTTCAGGTCGTCCTTGTTGTTTGGTTTCGATTCGGGAGTTTTTGGCAGGTCTATCCCTGATTTCATTATGGATACTTCCTTTTTAGATATTCAGTTTTTTAACTTTTTTTATATGAAAGTTCCAATAAGTTACTGAATTACTTTCATGCTTTGTTGTGGGTTGAGCCTCGGTATTGATAGACCAAGTCAGCCCATGGCTGTTATAAGAAATTTCCACCTAAGCATGGCTGTTGACGGAGTTTCATTGTTCGTTGTGGCCGGATGCCATATCTCACTCCGACCGTGCCGGTTTATATAAAAATCCCCTCAAAGGGCTACTGTTGGCGCAGTTTATTTGTAAATCTCACAAAAAGCCCAATCACCGCTGCCATAAAATATGTGCGTCCTCAAGAGGAACCGAAGCACCTTCGCTGTACGGTATGATTCGTGCCGTATAATCGGTTTGCGGGCGTCTTGCAGACACAGCAGCACCGTAGGTATAGCCACTGACCGCTCCAACCAGCTGACGAACACGCTTCATCTGTTGCCGTACCGGTTTGTCACCGTTGCTTCCATCCGCATAAAGCTCTACCTCTACGGCATCCGGATTGAGATCACCAAGAGAAACCTGAACCTGAAAGAGGTGTTGACCCCCGTGCGTTTCTACCTTCACTTCGCCGAAACGCACCATGGCCCAGCTCTGCTCCAGACTCCGACGCCAATCGACCATTCGTTTGCTGCTTTCGCCTTTATCGGCAGTACGCAAGTGATGAGATGCAGCAGCCGGGAGATAGTAGTACTTGGTGTATTCACGAACCGCGCGGTTGGCCGAGAAACGCGACGTCAAGGTCGCCATGCTCTCCCGCATACGTGCTACCCAGGCGGTGGGAATGCCGTTTTCATCCCGGGTATAAAATTCCGGAATCACCTTTTGTTCAAGCAGGTCGTAGAGTGCGTCCGCCTCAAGTGCATCCCAGGCCGGATTATCCCCATGCTCAAGGCCATCTCCAAGCGCCCACCCTACCTCGGGGGTGTAGGCTTCGGCCCACCAACCGTCAAGTTCGGAGAGGTTGAGACCGCCGTTGACGAGGACTTTCATGCCGCTGGTGCCACATGCCTCCCAGGGTCTCCTTGGCGTGTTGATCCAGACGTCGACCCCTTGCACCAGCTGCTCCGATAACAGCATGTCGTAGTCGCTCA
Source organism: Desulfobacter hydrogenophilus (assembly GCF_004319545.1). Classification (NCBI taxonomy): domain Bacteria; kingdom Pseudomonadati; phylum Thermodesulfobacteriota; class Desulfobacteria; order Desulfobacterales; family Desulfobacteraceae; genus Desulfobacter; species Desulfobacter hydrogenophilus. The sequence goes on from NZ_CP036313.1 coordinate 1,092,618, forward strand.
AAAAAACAATATGGGCCCGTACATCTGGTCGGTGGATAAAGCGTATCCATTCCCGGATCATGGCCTGCCCGGCCAGGTCTTCCGGATGGGCCTTGCCGGCAATGATCAGTTGTACCGGCCGCTTTGGATTGGAGAGCAGTCGAAGTAGTCGTTCCGGATCGTGCAGCAGCAGGTTGGGGCGCTTATAGGTTGCAAATCGACGGGCAAAGCCCAGAGTCAAGGTTCCCGGATCAAAGAGATGTCTGGCCTTGGCGACTGTTTTGGCAGACATGCCGGCGAGGGCTAATTGTCGTGACAAACGCTCACGGGCATAGGCAACGAGAGACTTGCCGGCGGCAAGACGAAAATCCCAGAGCTTTGCATCGGAGACCTGGCGAATGTTCTGTTCCAGATCTTCCATTGTGTTCATCCATCGATCTTTCCCACAGGCCTCCGTCCAGAGGTTGTCGGCCGGAGCCGAATCCCAGCTTGGTGCGTGGACTCCGTTGGTTACATGTCCGACAGGCACTTCCTCCACTGGCCAGCGGGGAAAGAGAGGCGCAAAGAGGTGACGGCTGACTTTGCCGTGCAGGCGACTCACGCCGTTAATCGAGCCGCTCCCCCGGATTGCCAGATAGGCCATATTGAAATTTTCCGAGGCGTCGTGCGGATCCCTTCGTCCCAGAGCCAACAGATCTTGGGTGGTGATGCCGAGCTTGTCCTTGGCATACGCGCCGAGATAGTCCTCGATCAGAACCGGAGTGAAACGGTCAAAGCCCGCGGTTACTGCTGTGTGGGTGGTGAACAGGTTGCCTGCCCGGGTGGCTGCCAGGGCGACCTCAAAGGGCTGGCCCGACTCCTTCATGAAACTGCGGGTGCGCTCCAGAACAGCAAAGGCGGCATGCCCTTCATTAAGATGACAGACTTCCGGCCTAAGACCAAGGGCCCCAAGCAATCTCCAGCCACCGATCCCGAGAAGCAGTTCCTGTTTGAGACGCAGTTCCGGCCCGCCGCCATAGAGCTCACTGGTAATCCCGCGATGAGCTGGGTAGTTGGCCGCATCGTTGCTGTCCAGCAGATACAGCTTTACCCTGCCCACCTGAACCTGCCAGGCCCGCAGCCAGACAGAATACCCAGGCAGAACAATCTCGAAACGCAACCACTCGCCGTTGGGCCGGCGCAGAGGAGTGATTGGGAGCTGACCGGGATCATTATATGGGAACAGGGCCTGTTGCGACCCGTCTCTGTCAATCACTTGGCGGAAATAACCCTGCTGATAGAGGAGTCCGACGCCGACCACCGGTACCCCCAGATCGCTTGCCGCCTTGAGTTGATCGCCGGCGACATTGCCGAGCCCGCCGGAGTAGATGGGTAGGGCCTCGCTCAACATGAATTCCATGCTGAAATAGGCGACACAGGTCAGCGGACTCTTTTGATGCTGCTGCTGAAACCAGGCTGGAGCAGCATCCTCCTGCTTTCTTTTCTGCACAAGGGTATCCACATTTTTGCGAAAAACAGGATCGGCCAATACGCCCTCAATCCGGTCACGGGAGACCGTCTGCAGAACAACCCAGGGGTTATGCGTAATTTCCCAGAGTTCGGGATCGAGTTTTCGCCACACCTCGTCGGTTGCGTGGTTCCAAGACCAGCTCATATCGAGAGCCAGTTCGGCCAGGGAATCAAAGCCCTCGATTTCTGTGGGGAGCAGGTTATAGAGGGGGTGGCTGACACGGGTCTGTTCGCTCATGGTTTCTCCTTGATTTTTGATGTGGATGCAATACCAGACTCCGACGGAGACGCGGTGAGGGCATCGCCGACGATCATCGGTGCTTCCTCCAGGCTTCGGTCCAGATGATCCGTTTCTTTGAAGTTTTCCGCGTAGATTTTGCAGATATCCTCGGTCCCTGACGGACGAGTGGCGAACCATCTGTTTTTCGTGCTTACCTTCAATCCACCGATGGGTGCGTCGTTACCCGGTGTCTGGGTAGGGACTAATTTTCATGGTTCCCACTCTCTTTCTTTCGCTTGTGAGCGTATGCATATTTTATATCATAATTTGTTGAATAATCTCTGAATAACCATACCTCTTAAATCAATGCTTATTAGACATTTCCAGACGGAGATGCTTGTTATTTTTGTTCACGTGGCCTTCCAATGGTTCAATGCGGCTGGTAACCGATCATTGTTACCTAAATAAAATAGCATAAAGTGTGCCAGTAGAAAGGTTGATGATATTTGCAAGATGAGATTGGTTACAGAACAGTTCATAAGGGAAGAAGGATAAAATCATGTTGAAATATTTCCTGCATCGCAGGAATACTTATTGTTCGGCAAGAATTTTACTGTCTTATATAACACTGTCGGCCAGGCACTCACCGTCACCGATGCATACCAGGAGAACATCCAGTAGATGTCTTGATATACGATAGGTAAATAGTCGGCATTGATTATGCTTGTGAAGAAATAAAAAATGCATAGAGAAACAGGAAGGTCAATGCAAAAGAGGAATAAGGCCATATGGAAATAATTTACTATCACAGTCAAGATGTTGCTGGCGATTTTGCCGAAGTGCTTTGCGCTTCGTTCCCTCACATTTCGGTCTATACATCCGTATCAGCCTTTTGCACACGACTTCGCCATGCGCCGACCCAGGGTGTGATCATAATTTTAGCTGCTGCAGACGACAAGGAACTAATGATACACATGTCTATCCGATATCTAATGAAAGATGCACGCATCATCTTGATTGTACCGACCAGAGATGCTGCTTTACTGGTGAAAGCCCACACATTTCATCCTCGCTTTATTGGTGATCTGGAAAGCGATCATCAGGAAGTCATCGCCGTTATTCATAAAATGCTGTCCCGAGGAGACAGGTGGTTATAAATGTCTTTTTATATTATGCTTTTTCAGTAGGGTGTACAGACGGGACTGGGACAGGCCGGATATGCGGATGGCTTCTTTGATATTTCCGTCTGTAATATCCATTAAGTCGGCGAGATACTGTTGTTCGGCCTGGGTGTAGATGGCTTCACGGAAATCCTGCAACGGGGGGAAAATTTTAAAGTTGGTGTCGGTCGGCTTCTCTTCTGCCGGCTGATGGGGATGGGCCACTGACTGGCGAACCGCCTGAATACGAATTTGGGGCGGCAGGTGCTTGGGAAATAAGGTTGGTTCGTAACGGGCTGCAGTCAAAGTACGATCCATGGTGTTAATTAATTCCCGGATGTTTCCCGGCCAGCTGTAGGCTGCCAGAACATCAAAAAAATCAGACGAAAACCCCTTGGGGGCAATACCCGTACGTTCACAGAGACGGTCAGAGTGAAATCTTGCCAGCGCTTTGATGTCGGCGGGCCGCTCCTTTAACGCCGGCAGATTGAGGGTAAAGGCGCTGATGCGGTAAAGTAGATCTTTCCGAAACGTTCCCTCGGTCACCATGGATTCAAGATTCCGATTGGTGGCCGCGACCAGACGAAAATCACTTTTAATTTCGGATTTACTACCAATAGGTCGAAAGCGATGTTCCTGGAGAACGCGTAAAAATGCTTTCTGAAGAGATAAGGGCAATTCACCCACTTCATCCAGAAACAGCGTCCCCCCATCAGCCTGTCGGATCAATCCATTGCGATCCTTATCGGCACCGGTAAAGCTTCCTTTGAGATGGCCGAATAACAGGCTTTCCACCAGTGTATCGGGCAAGGCAGCACAATCCACCACGACTAAACTGTTTTTTGAGCGCGCACTGTTATTATGAATAGCCTGGGCGAACAATTCCTTGCCGGTACCGGTCTCACCAGTAATCAGCACGTTGATATCACTCAAGGCTGCCTGGGCCACCATATCCAAACAGGAACGGATTTGAGGGCTATCCCCAATAATGTTCTCATGTTGGAGGGCCATCACGACATCGGCAAGAGGCGCGGCCTTCTTTTCCTTCCGGTATTGCAGGGCCCGGGAGAGAGCAAGACGAATAGCTTTGATCGAGGCGGTTTTTTCGATGTAGTCCCAGGCACCACTTTTTATGGCTAATTCGGCCCCGTCGGCGTCAGCGTATCCAGTACTGATGATCACTTCAGGTGCATCGGGAAGGGCTTGGAGTTGCGGTAATATGTCCAGTCCATTGCCATCAGGCATACGAATATCGAGAAACAATACGTCAATGTCTTCAGATTTTACTTTTTCCAGACCTTCCTGCAGAGTTGTCGCACAATCGGCTTCATGATTCATGTGCCGGACGAGGCGGGATAGTGAGTAGCAGATATCTTCGTCATCGTCAATAATGAGAATTTTGGCCATGGCTTAATGTTCCTGTGCTGGTGTTTTCGTTTCATTTTCCAGGGCGGTGCGGATCACCCCGGCGAGTTCCTCAAGCAGCTGAAGTTCATCTTTACCAAAGGCATTGGGTTCTGCTGCACAGATACTCAGGGCACCAAACGGCTTATCCTTTTTTTTCAACGGCAGTGCGGCAGCCGACGCATAACCCCTTTTAAGCGCCTCTTTCCGCCAAACTTCATAATTCGGATTGGTGAGAATATTCTGAAAAACGCTTGGTGCGCTATTTCGAATGGCGCTGCCGGTTGGCTCTCGTCTCCTTTGGGTGTTGGTCCAGGTCATATTAAATAATTTTAGATAATCTTTTTCATATCCCCTGTGCACCACTGGTCGTACTCTCTGTTCTTGGTTGTCTTCGGCAGAACCAATCCAGGCCAAGCGGTATCCCCCTAATTCCACAACAATCCGACAGATGTCCTGCATGAGTTCAAATTCATCCTTGGCACGGATTAACGTGTGGCTGCACTCATTCAGCGTTCTTAGTATTCGATTCGTTTTACGCAATGATGCCACTGGGAGATCCGTCCAAAAATTGCATTACCATTTCGACAGCGGAATTGGAAATTGCAGCAATATTTTGTTTGTCATGATTGAGATCATCTGACAAATATCCATCCTATCAAAAAATTGTTGTTAACCCATGCGTAGTGGCCGGATATTTATCCCGATTCATAGCATCGATTTGTATAATTACATACAAGAGCCTATTTCACAACCAGCATGCAGAATATGTCTGAGGGTAAGATTAAGATGAGGGGGAGTGATGATAGAGGTATAGCGTGTTCCTGAGTCTATAATTGCGTGCTTATTTGGCTAATATTGGGGCTGATTACCAATCCGCCGGCCCATCACCTCCAGTGTATCGCTGACTACCATAAAGGCCTGCGGGTCTATCTGGCGGATGAGTCGTTTTATCCGTGACAATTCTCGGAAATTGACGACGGTATACAGGACTTTTTCATCTCGACCCGAATAAGCGCCTTGACCATGCAAAATTGTCACACCATGCTTGGTCTCCTCCAAAATTTTGCGGGATATTGCATCTCCGAGGTTGGATACGATCATTACCGCCTTTCTTTGACTTAAACCAGTGACCACCAGATTGAGGATACGGGCAGATACGTAGATATATATCAAGGTATAAAGGACTTTTTCCAGGGGAAAAAACAAGGCGCCTACCAGCAATATCATGCAGTTGAAAGCCAGTGCGGTGGTTCCCAGGCGCACGGAAAACCGCTTGAGCAAGGCTACAGATAGAATATCGGTGCCACCACCTGATCCCAGTGACTTCAAGGTGATACCCCCTCCGACACCTGATAAAATTCCCGCCAGCAAGGCACTGCAAAGCATATCCTGAACCGGAAACAAAACATGGGACCACGCCAGAGAACCTGAAAAAATTGTCATGCCGGCCAGGCTGTAAAAGAAAAAGCGTCGTCCCACAAATTCCCACCCCAAAGCAAAAATAGGAATATTCAAGAGAAAATAGAGAGTCGAAACCGGCAGAAATGGAAACAGGTAATGCAGGATAAGAACCAACCCCGCAAGGCCTGAACTGAGGAAACCATTGGGGATCAAAATCCCATTGATAGAGATGGCACATAAAATACTTCCCAAAGTGAGCAGCAGCAGGTTCAACAGCACCTGCCCTATAGCGTGTGAAACGGCACTGTTATGCAGGGATTTCAGCTCATGTCGTTTAACCTGCTCAAAACTCTGATCCATATTCATACTCATCCCCCTGAGGGTTTGACCTTTTTAGCTCCTTTTCCATGGGAATAACCATCGGCAAACCATCCCCCCCCTTTTAATCTAAAGGAACAGGAGGATAGTATCTTTTTAGCTTTTTGATGACACATTGGACACACAATTTCTTTTGTGTCCATCTTCACAAACTTTTCTGTGATGGTGTTGTTGGGACACTTGAATTCATAGATTGGCATGATATCACCTTTCGGAGCTGTCTATCACTTCAACTCCTTGATATTTTTTTGGACCATCTGTCTCCTATATGGTACAGTGCTTATTTTTTCATAAGCATAATCAATGCCAGCTTTTTGCCTATTTTATAAAGGCCTCTATTACTCGATCATCAAGTTTTTAGGGAATTTGTTCAAATTCAAGGCGGAAACAATTTTTAACCGGAGGAATATACAATATATTTTGAGGATTAAAAATTGTTTCCAACGCCGAAGTTGGGCAAATTAACAAAAACTTGATCATCGAGTATTATATATCCTCCTGGTGTAAATGGATAACGGTGGGAGCCTGACTGGCAGTTTTATGCAAGACAATAAAATTCTTGCCGGACAAGAAGCATTCCTGCGACACAGGAAGTATTTCAGTATGGTTTTATCCTTCTTTCCTGAAGACCTGTTGTGTAACAAATCGGCTACCGATTTAAGCCGGGACACCCTTTAAAAATAGGCTTCTCCTGGCCCCTCGATTCATGGAGGCTTAGGTACTGCAAAACTCTTATCTCCGGGTCAAACTGTCCCGCGTTATGTCGGTAGCCCCTTCTCTCGATACGAGCTTCGTCAGGGAAAAAAGATCGGCTCCCCGAGTCTGATAGCTGATGCCAAACATATTCGGACAGACATGTTGTCATCTTCCGTGATCCTGGCCGGACTTGTGGGAGCGTGGTTTGGTCTGGATTTAGACAGGATGGCGGCAATCCTGGTCGTCTTATTCGTTTTCAAGGCCGGGGCCGGCATTTTTGTTGATGCCTTTCGGGTCCTGCTGGATGCTTCGCTTGATTTTGAGACCATGGATAGAGTAAAAACCATCATCCTAAAGGACCCCAGAGTAGTTTTAATCAACAGTCTCTGGGGAAGAAATTCCGGTCGTTACAAGTTTATTGAGGCCGATATCGTCATCAAGGCCAGAAATCTTGAAAAAGCCTCTGCGGTTAGCCGCGCAATCGAGGGGGAAATCAAAAAGCAGGTTTTCCATGTGGATCATATCCTGATCCATTATGAACCTCAAAAAAAAGAGACCCGCACCCTGGCTGTTCCATTAAATGATGACATGCAGGGACTCTCCGAGCATTTTGGAGATGCGCCTTACTTTTATATTGCCACGGTCAGGGACCGTGACGGCACCCTTCTTTCGGAGGCATACCACCGCAATCCTTTTGCTGGAGAGGAGAAGGGTAAAGGGATCAAAGTCAGCGAGTGGCTCCTCGAAGACGGCATAGATACTGTCTACACACCTAAAGGGTTTAAAGGAAAAGGGCCCGGTTATGTCTTTTCGGATGCTGGCGTGGATGTTATTGTGACCAGGGATAGGAGCCTTAAAGATATCCGGGGAAATTCTCAAAAAGGAGAGGATTCTTCTGATTTGATCATATGATGAAACGCCATACATGTATCCTACATTTCGCTTGTCTCTGTAACTATCCTAATTTATATCTTCTGGCCTTGTTTTTTTGATTTCGAAATTTAGTATCTCTCTCACACCAATCCACCGAGAACCAATAAAAAGAGATATCCTCCTTCCTTTCATGGATCGGTAATCTCTTTAAAAAAAGAGGGTAAAGATTTCATCTGCTGGGTATTCAATTTCATCCTTGGACCTCCTAAGGTTACAAGAATAATCAATGCTGGCTTTTTGCATATTGTATAAAGGCCTTTACAGGATGTTTTCCTGGTGTAAATGGAGCGTTGGGAGCCTGACTGGCAGTTTTATGCAAGACAGTAAAATTCCTGCCGGACAAGAAGCATTCCTGCGACACAGGAAGTATTTCAGCATGGTTTTATCCTTCTTTCCTGAAGACCTGTTGTATAACAAACCTATATCTTAACAAATATTATCACAATCAATATTGGCATACTCTATGCTTTACATACGAATAACAACGGTCGGTTACTGATCGCAACGAACCTGGGGGAAGGTTAAGTAAACAAAAAAAGAACCCCCGTCCGGAAATGCCGGATGAAAAATAATTTAGGAGGTATGGTTATGAGTCTCATTAAATACAAACCACTCAGAGAAATGGAACTCTTTCGTAAAGAGATGAATGATCTGTTCAGTGATTTTTTTAGTGAAGGGGCGCTTGCTCAATCCTTTGGCAAGGACTGGACACCCTCGGCAGACATTTCCGAGACGAAAGGCGCTGTCATTGTCAAAGCCGAACTGCCCGGTGTGGACGCCAAGGACATTCAAGTCACCCTTTCAGGTAACCTTCTGACCATTCGGGGAGAAAGAAAGGAAGAAAAAGAAGAGAAAACGGAACAGCGGCATTACTCTGAAAGGTATTATGGCGAGTTTCAGCGTTCCTTCCAGCTTCCGGCCAAGATTCAGGAGGACAAGGTGACAACAACCTTTGACAAAGGGGTGTTGAAGATCACGCTGCCAAAAACCGAGGAATCTAAGACAAAAGAACTTAAAATTGAAGTGAAGTAAATTAAATCCGTTGCAACCTTCCCCAGGTTTGACTCATTATTTCCGAAGACGGACTGGGTAATTTAACTTTGCCCAGTCCGTATAGGATCGCTGGAGAGAACTCAAAATGGAAACTTCAAATCTGGATAAAATCTTCAAGCCCAATTCCATCGCTGTCATTGGGGCCAGCGAAAAAGCAGGCAGTATCGGCTTTGCCCTGATAAGGAATTTGCAGGCAGGTGCATACCAGGGAAAACTTTTCCCAGTCAATCCTAACCACCGGACAATTGATGGGTTAAAAGCCTTTGTGTCTGTTGAACAGATAGGTGAACCAATAGATCTGGCAGTCATCGCCACACCCATGCAAACGGTTCCTTCTGTCATACGGGACTGTGCAAAAGCAAACGTGGGCGGTGCTATTATTATCTCCGCCGGCGGTAAAGAGATCGGCGAGAAGGGTCGAGAACTCGAGGGGGAAATCAGCAAAGAGGCCCAAAAAGGCGGCATTCGGATTATCGGCCCCAATTGTGCCGGTGTCATTTGCACGGGAACTCAACTTTACGCTACCTTTGCAGATGAAAAGCCGTTGCCGGGGAAAATGGCCTTTATTTCCCAGAGTGGGGCACTGATGAGTGCGATTCTTGACCTTTCGCTTAAGGAACGCATTGGATTCAGTCATTTTGTCAGTATCGGTTCCATGCTGGATGTCGATTTCGGTGATCTGATCGACTACCTGGGTAACGACCCGGATGTAAGCAGCATTGTACTTTATATTGAAAGCATTACCCATGCGCGGCACTTTATGAGCTCCGCCAGGGCGGTCTCCCGCATCAAGCCGATCGTGGTGCTGAAGTCGGGAAGAAGCGCAGCCGGTGCAAAGGCTGCAGCCTCACATACGGGAGCCATGGCCGGTGAAGGCGCTATTTATGATGCAGCTTTTGATCGGGCAGGGATTGTGTGTGTGAAAACCATTCAGGAACTTTTTGACTGCGCCGAACTGGTGGCCAAACAACCGGTGCCTAAAGGGTCCGGGCTTGCGGTGGTAACCAATGCAGGCGGTCCCGGGGTTATGGCCGCAGACGCCATGGCCGAACTGGACTTCGCGCCGGTGCCCTTAAGTTCCATGACGATACAAAAACTGGACAAAAAACTGCCGCTGTTCTGGAGCCGGGAAAACCCCATCGATATTCTGGGAGATGCTATTCCAGAACGATTTCGTCAGGCCGTTGAGATTTGCATTGCAGCGCCGGAAATTGATGGTCTCATGGTCATCTATGCCCCCCAAGCCGTGAGTTCTTCTGTCAACGTGGCCAACGTGCTGATTGACCTGTTAAAGGATTGCCCCATACCTGTTTTTGCAGTCTGGATGGGTGGCGAAGAGGTAGAAAAGGGACGGAAAATATTTAACCGGGCCGGCATTCCTACCTATGAAACACCGGAGCGGGCAATCCAGGCCTTTCACCTGCTGCATGCCTATACCCGCAATATAGAATTGCTCCAGGAAACACCACAAAAACGTGTGCATACCTTTGCCTTTAACAGGAAAAAAGCTGAAGCAATTATTCGGGGAATGCCCAACGAAGAGTCGCGGTTTCTGTCGGAAATCGAATCCAAAAGTCTTTTAACTGCCTACGGCATTCCGGTGAATCGGACCGAGGTAGCAACCTCTCTCAAGGAAGCGGTTCGCCTGGCCAATGAAATCGGTTATCCGGTGGCCATGAAAATTTTTTCCAAAGACATCACCCACAAGACCGACGCCAACGGCGTTCGACTGAACCTGAACAATGAAGCTGCCATCCGGGATGCATTCGCTGGTATCATTGCTGCTGCAAAGCGTTATAATCCGGCGGCGGAAGTGACGGGTGTAACGATCCAGTCAATGTTGAAACCTTCGGATTACGAGTTGATTCTGGGTGCTAAAAAAGATCCGGTATTCGGGCCGGTCATCCTGTTCGGGATGGGCGGTATCATGACTGAAATTCTCAAAGACCAGGCCATCGCCCTGCCACCCCTGAATCGTCTCCTCGTCCGTCGGCTCATTCAGAGTACCCGGGTGTATCAATTGTTAAAGGGCTACCGAAACCGGCCGGCGGCGGATCTTGAGCGACTGGAAGAAATTATCATCAGCCTGTCACAGTTGGTCACGGATTTTCCCGAGATTGTCGAGCTGGACATTAATCCGCTGATTCTGAAGGAAAATTGTTTTATTGCTGTAGATGCGCGAGTGCTTGTCAAATCCTCCGATATTCCATCTCCCCTTCACCTGATCATTAGCGCCTATCCAAATCAGTATGAACGTAAAACAGTGACGCGGGGAGGACTGAACATTTTTGTTCGGCCCATTAAGCCCGAAGACGAACCTCTTCTGCTGGAATTGTTCCATACATTATCCCCAAAAAGTATTTTTCAACGATTTTCCCGAATGATAACAAATCTGCCGCATAAGATTCTGGCCCGATTAACCCAGATTGATTACGACCAGGATGCGGTTCTGGTTGCTCTGAAGGCAGAAAAAGCGGGTGAAAAAATGATCGGGGTGTGCCGCCTGACCCAAGTTCCCGGTAGCCGGAAAGCGGAACTCGGCATTGTGGTTGGAGATCCCTGGCAGGGAAAAGGGGTTGGGGCAACACTTCTGGAGAACTGTATACCCATCGCTCGAGAACGCGGGATCGAATCGGTCTGGGGCCGGGTTTTGGCAGAAAATACGACCATGCTGTCTCTGGCCAGAAAAGAAAGGTTTACCATCAAAAAAATCTCCGAAGATGATCAATACGAAATCACGATCAACTTAAAAAAGGACGTGTGATGAATAAAACAAATTTTAAAACAGAACACAGAACACCGGAGATCGAAATCAACAAGCCGGGTGCAAGCAAATTCTGGCAACAGCCCAACTTCAATCTCTGGGCTTATATTATATTTGTGGTTCTCTCTTTTTATTTGTGGCAGGGTTATCTGGAAGTTAAAAAAGAGGAGATTCCCTACAGCAAATTTATCGCCTACGTGGAAAAGAATGAAGTAGCTGAGGCTAAAGTCACCGACAAATATATCTCCGGTACTCTGAAGTTGAAAGATAAAACAACCAATAGTCCCCGACGTTTTATTACCGTACCTCTCTTGAATAATGAGTTGGCACAGAACCTTGAAAAACACGGAGTTGAATATTCGGTCAGCAGGGGTAGCAACTGGTTCGGTAATTTCTTGGTGAATTGGGTCATTCCTTTTGGGATGCTTTTTCTGGTCTGGACATGGATTACCCGCCGCATGGGCCAGGGAGGCAAGGGCTTTCTCAGTATAGCCGGCAACCGGGTTCATATTCACGCAGAATCGACTCTGAACGTCACCTTTGACGATGTAGCGGGTGCCGAAGAGACTAAGGAGGAATTGCTTGAAAACGTCGCTTTTTTGAAGGATCCGGAACGCGTGCAGCGGCTGGGAGGAAGGATGCCCAAAGGGGTTTTGCTTGCCGGACCTCCCGGAACCGGCAAGACTCTGTTGGCAAGGGCCGTAGCCGGCGAGGCCAAGGTTCCCTTTTTTTCCATCGCCGGTTCCGAGTTTATCGAAATGTTTGTCGGCGTCGGTGCGGCCAGGGTACGGGAACTTTTTGAACAGGCGCGCCAGAAGGCACCTTGCATCATCTTTATTGATGAAATCGACGCCATCGGTGGAGCCCGCGGCATTGGACCGATGATGGGAGGCCATGACGAGCGAGAGCAGACCCTGAATCAATTACTCTCAGAAATGGATGGTTTTGATACTTCCGTCGGAGTTGTGGTGATGGCAGCGACCAACCGGCCTGATATTTTGGATAAGGCATTGCTTCGAGCAGGCCGGTTTGATCGGCAGATCATTGTTGACAAACCTGATCTCAAAGATAGAGAAGCCATTCTGAAACTCCATAGCTCCAAAATCGAAATGGCTGAGGATGTCGACCTGCATGTGGTGGCCCAGCGTACTCCGGGTTTTGTCGGAGCAGACCTGGAAAATATCGCCAACGAAGCTGCTATTGGTGCGGTGCGGGAAAACCATGACCGGGTAACCATGGAAGATTTCGAAGCTGCCATCGACCGGATTGTTGCCGGGCCGGAAAAAAAACATCGGGTTTTAAATAATGAGGAAAAGAAAAGGGTGGCATTCCATGAATCCGGCCATACTTTGGTGGCGGTTACTGTGCCTACCGGTACGCCTGTGCACAAGGTTTCGATCATTCCACGGGGAGTTGCAGCCCTTGGCTATACCATGCAGCTGCCTGTGGATGAAAAATTTCTTTCTACCAAAAATGAACTTAAGGACCAACTCACCATTTTGCTTGGCGGAAGGGTAGCCGAAGAGATCGCTTTTGGGGATATTTCTAGCGGGGCTCAAAACGATCTGGAAAGAGCGAGTGAAATTGCCCGTGCCATGGTCTGCCAGTTCGGCATGAGCGATAATCTCGGGCCGCTCACCTACGGCAAACGGCAACAACTCATGTATCTTGGCGTTCAGGGCCAGGAAGAACGAAATTATAGTGAAGAAACCGCCAAGCTTATCGATAGTGAGGTTCGCACCTTGGTGGAAGAAGCTCATGAACAGGCGACTCAAATTCTCACAAAAAAAAGATCTACTCTTGATGCTCTTGCTGAACTCTTGAAAGAAAAAGAAGTGCTCAGCGGTGATGAGGTCGCCAAGGTGACGAAGAAAGCAGATAATGACATTTTTTAACATATCGGGGTTGATCATAAGATCGGCCATTCTCACTAACTCACCATTTTTATTCTACTTCTTGGCCTTGCAGGTAAAGGCATATTTTCAACAAGCCATTCAAACATGTTGATCGGTTTGTTTTCAAAAAATCGTTCTGCCGCAGTGGTCCCGTCAGGCCTTTTTAAATGGAAGTTATGAATTACCGTCAAACCCTTCATTTTTCGATCACTCAGGCGGTGCATTCCATGGTGATGCAAAGATAGTTGAGCATTTCGTCCTTCTACACAGGAACTTGATCTTTGAAAAAGTCCAGCACACTCCTTGGCAGTTCTTACCATAGAGTCGATTTCACAATCATCAAATCCGGAAAGAGGCCCGGTTTTGTCCTTCAAGACTGAAAGTAATTCCTGTGATTTTTGTCGAATTTTCCCTCTTTGTTCGGGGTCCGTCTCCTTTTGGGCAACTTTGTGGAGGTAAAAGCCCGGAATCAACCAGTTGTGCATTAATTCGCGTTGGTCATCAGTCAAAGCCATCTTGTTGACAAGCGATTCGACCATCCAAAAAAAAAATGCAATGGTTGCTGTCATCTTTTCGGTGACGCGCCAGGCCTTCTCAATTCGTTCCTTGCATCGATCTGCCAAGTCTTCTGTCTCTTCCCGGATTTAATTAAAACACCCTTTCAGTTGAATACTTACAGAGGCTGAGTCCCGCCTTGCACCTGTGAGAGAGTCGTAGGGATGATAAGCCGTGCTTATTTCCTTTCTTGCTTTTGAAACAGTTTCCCGGTTTCCCCTTGTCTTATCCAGAGAGGCTCTTGCTTCTTGTTCTTTTTTCTGACAAATGGAGATTCTTTTATCAAAGTCGGGATGCCTGCCAACGGGCCGTTTAACAAGGTTTTCAAAATCTTCTTTACTTTTCAGTGCCCCATGGACTGTCTTTTCACTTTTTTCATGTTCTTTTTCGGCCTTTCGGATTGCGGCAGAGAGTGGAGCTCCGGTTCCCCTGCTGATTTCATACATTACATGAAAAAGATCTGGGGAGTGATGGCCGTTCAGACCTTTGGTAACATGATAGATCAGTCCTTTCCCCTCATCGCTGGTACCCTGGAGAACCTTGACGGGGAGATTAGCAATCGCCTCGATCACCGCCTGGTTCCAGGTATCTCCCGAGCGATTCTTTTCATATCTTTCAAGGATGATATAGTTGGAGTCAGGCTCAATAGCCACAAGGCAGATCTGAGGATGAAAGGTTTCGTCTTCACACAGGGTGATCCGTTTTTCAGGCATCAGTATTGAAAGACGAGCTTTTTCCATATCACCGAACTGGCCTATCATGATGTCTATTTCATCCGAAATCTTTTGATGGGTGCCGTAGGATGAAGCCACAAAGCTTGATAATTGGGTTAACTCCAGGAAGTTAGATATATTCCGAAGGCTGGCACAACCTACCTTGGTGAATTCAAAATGGAGAGCCTGAATCAGGATATGTAAAAATTTAACCCCTGCC